>JAEWIS010000031.1 GCA_023386955.1 Bacillota bacterium | reverse complement strand
AGTGAAGCAAAGGCTTCGTAGAGTACGCAGGTACTTTGCGGGGACCCCGGGAAACCGGGAACTTCACAAGGGCGGTAAGATATATGATTTAAGAGGTTTCGGTGACCTCGTTTCGCATCCGGTTTTCAGGGCGCAAGCTCTGCATTTGTAAGCTATGGAGAGATACCCAAGTGGCTGTAAGGGGACCCTCTGCTAAGGGGTTAGACTGCGTTAGCGGTGCGAGGGTTCGAATCCCTCTCTCTCCGTATTACCTCTTTTTTTGATTGAATATGGCGGTGTAGCTCAGCTGGCTAGAGCGTTCGGTTCATACCCGAAAGGTCGGGGGTTCGATTCCCTTCGCCGCTACCATATTTACCCGGGCGCTTAGCTCAGCCGGGAGAGCATCTGCCTTACAAGCAGAGGGTCGGGGGTTCGATCCCCTCAGCGCCCACCATTTCACTTTACGCGGAGCCGTGGTGTAGAGGCCTAACATGCCTGCCTGTCACGCAGGAGACCGCGAGTTCGAATCTCGTCGGCTCCGCCATTTATATCTTTTGTCCATGTGGCTCGGTAGCTCAGTCGGTAGAGCAGAGGACTGAAAATCCTCGTGTCGGCGGTTCGATTCCGTCCCGAGCCACCATTTTTTTATTTCTACGTGGTCTATCGCCCATGGAGGGCTAGCGAAGTGGCCAAACGCGGGAGACTGTAAATCTCTTCCTTCGGGTTCGGTGGTTCAAATCCATCGCCCTCCACCATATGTATAACTAACCAACCGCAGCTTCCTACCAAGGGGCAGCGGTTTTTTTGTATGAGGAGGACTGGAAAGTGACAACTTTGTATGTATCCGATCTTGACGGTACTCTGCTTACCCGGAATCATGAAATCAGCCCCTTCAGCGCAGGGGTGATTCAAGACTTGATAGACAACCACATCCATTTTACATATGCAACTGCCCGCTCCTTTGCCTCCGCACAAGCCGTTACCGCTGGACTTAGGACCCGTCTGCCCGTTATTGTAAACAACGGTGCATTTATTATGGATCCGGCTACAGGCGTTCCATTGTTCTCGGCTTATTTTCAGCAGGAGGAAAAAATGGAGGTAGCCCGCCTTCTGGCCCGGCATCAGCTCTTTCCTTTGGTATACAGCCAACAGGAGGGTGTGGAGAGGGTCTGCTGGTTAACAGGCAAAGAAAATGAAGGCATGAGGTATTACTTCAGCCAGCGTCCAGGGGACAAGCGGTTTCAACCCTTGTCTTCACCAGAGGGGCTTTATGCGGGGGACGTGTTTTACTTAATTTGCATGGGGGAACGGGATACCCTGCTGCCCGTATATGAAGCCCTCCGGGATCATCCCCATTACCAATGTATCCTCCAACAGGAGCTCTACCGGACTGAATATTGGTGTGAAATTATGCCCAAGCCGGCCACCAAAGCAAACGCTATTCTGAAGCTGAAGGAAAAGCTGGGATGTACCCGGGTCGTTTGCTTCGGCGACGGCTTGAACGATCTTCCGATGTTTGCGGTAGCGGATGAGTGTTATGCTGTGTCCAACGCAGTGGAGACGCTCAAAGCGGCTGCAACCGGGATTATCGGAGCCAACAGCGAGGATGGCGTCGCGTGCTGGTTAAAGGAGCATGCTGCCCCCTACATTAAAAGAGGATAAAGAAGCGTAGTCCTCTACTCTAGCTTGTCCCTGACGGATTGAAGTTTGGACTCCATCGTGGCGGCCTTGTCCCTTCGGTCGTCAATCTTTATCGTCGTACTCACCCGGGCCGCCCCCTTCAGAAACGGAACCTCATGCATACGCCGGACAACGGCCAAAAGCTGGTCCAGCTCTCCTTCTATAATGGTGCTCATCGGCGTCAGCTGAAACTTCACCGCCTCCTCCGCCTGCTCCAGCACCTTATGTACCTCCGCCACGTAATGGCTGACGCTTGGGCTTCCTGTGCCCAGCGGAACAATGGTAACCTCCACAATAGCCATGTCTGATCCTCCTCCAATCAATCTTTTGGCAAACCTCTGCTTTATCTATCTATTGTAGTCTTATTTTTCCTCAAGTAAATTCTTTTTATTTTGTAATAGAATGGCTGCTGATAAGCCATCCTTATGATTGTTGTGTGTGGAATCGTTGCCAGACCAGGCATCAATTGGCACCGGTATGTTTTTGGTGGCTCTTGTACCAGTATTTTTGTATGGGAGAAGGCGTCTTTACCATGGTAACCTTAGTATAACCGATCATGGTTTTGCCAAATCGGGAGATTCTACACAATTCACACAATCTTAGGGCGTGTTCTGAAAACTCCCAGGGGAGCAGATTTGAAGGATGCCCTCAACGAGTTTTCAGACACGGCCTAGGCAGCCTTGGAGGGATCAATTCTTGTTTACTCGTAAAGTAAAGCAGGTTGTGGCAGTTACATTGACGGCAGCAGCGATTTATGCCGGAGGTGGCGCAGGCACGGCCCATGGAGCAGCGGCAGACATGGATGCGGTATCCATCGCTCGTGAGATGGCAGGACAGGATTTTGCCAAGGGCCAAGCGACCCCCTCGAGGGGCTTTGATGCATCCGGCCTGGTGTATTACATTTACCAGACGCTTGATTATGAGATTCCCCGATACATGAACGCCCAATACAAAATGGACAAGCCCTTCGTAAAGGAGTCCGGCAATGTGCAGCCTGGGGATATCGTCTTCTTCGGAAGCAACGGCTATATCTCCTTTAACGGGATTTATATGGGCAACAATGAATTTGCCATGTCCTCCAAGTCGGAGGATGAGGTGGTTATCCGCAAGATGAGTGCTTACGCCGACCAATTTATTGGAGCCAGACGCGTACTCTCCAAGGAAGACCAACTGAAGGTGAAGCTGATTCTTGATGCCCGCAAGTATTTGGGAACTCCTTATGTATTCGGCGCCAAATACGGCCAGACAGCCACCTTCGATTGCTCCTCCTTTGTCAAAACTGTTTTTGCCCAGAATGGCATTACGCTTCCCCGGGTATCCCGCAACCAGGCTTTGGAGGGATCCTACGTCAGCCGGGCAAATCTGCAGGTGGGGGATTTGGTGTTTTTTACAACCAAGGACTCCAACGGGAAAATAGGGCATGTCGGGATCTATGTGGGTGACGGAAACATGATCCATACCTACGGCGACGGCGGCGTAAAATACTCTACGATAGAAAAGGGCTGGTGGAACGACCATTATGTAACGGCCCGCCGGCTGCTCAAATAAGAATATCCCCATGATCCCCCTGGGCCACTGCCTCGGGGGATTTCTTTTTTGGGGGAAGGGGCAGTGTTTTGGGACATGCTGTGAAGGCAAGCCTCATATGTTACAATAGAAAGAGATACCCCGCAGATTTCAATTAGGCGGCATAGGAGCAGTGGTTATGGACTGGGATCATATTGTGGAAGAGCTGAAGGAGATTCTCCAAATCCCCTTGAAAAGGGAGGTTATGTCCGCAGACGATTGGGACCGGCTGGCGGGACGGCGGCAGACACAGGAAGGTCTGATACGGAAGGCAGGTAAAAACGGGAAGGTCTATGTGGCTCTGGGGGCCCCCGATCCGGAGCAGGTAGATGTGCTGGAGCTGGAAGAGGCGCTTGTGACTCCCTCTGAGCTGAGGCTGGTGGAGATGCTACTGGAGGCATGGGGAGGAAAAACCCCCGTCAAGCACGATGAGCCGGTGCAGCCTGCCAATGAGGACGAGCGCAAAGCCTTGCTGGTGCGGGAATGGATGTTGGAGCGGCTGGAATCCGGAGACTTCCGTGCCGATATGCCGGAGCCGCTGGCTACGCAGCTGTCCCTTTATACCCCGCGGATCCCATTCCTGCTGAATGGGGATTATACCGGTATGCGCAAGGTATCCTATGTGGAGCTGAAGCGTCTTTTGGAGTCCTTTTTTGATGAGGAGATCCTGCTGATCCCCTTGATGGAAAAAGAGTGGCTGATTCTTGGCTCGGAGGGGCTCTTGACTGCAAGCCAGGATGAGGACCGGGAGCTCGACGTGGAGGAAACCCAGGAAGAGGCTTTGTTTTCCCTCTGTAGCGCCCTGTACGAGATGCTGTCCAATGAGTGGGTTGGCGAGTGCCATGTCACCACCAATTATCCGAAAACCCCTGCCGCGTCATTGCTGTCCTCGGTCCAGGAGATGCGGGAGGCCATCCGTCTGGGCAAAATGTACCATGTAGGAAGCAATCTGCATTTGCCTTGGACCATGCATATGGAGAGGCTGCTGTACGCCGTTCCTGATCAGGACAGACTGCAGTTTGTCGACCATATTCTCCGCGGCATCGACCATGTGCTGGATCAGGAGATGCTGTCCACCCTGGAGAATTTCTTCGCGCTGGACTGCAATGTCAGCGAAACGGCCAAGCGGCTGTATATTCACCGCAACACCCTTCTGTACAGGCTGGACAAGTTTAAGCAGGAGACCGGCAAGGACGTCAGGACCTTCAACGATGCGGTCTTGGTAAAGACAGCGCTTTTATTGTACAAAGTGACGAAAAGGAAGTAGTTTTTTTGTAAGGTTTGTGCATAGTCACAAGACCCGGGATAGGGTAAGATAAGACTATCAAGAACGACAAGAAATGATCATGTGGGAGGAATTAAATATGGCAGGCGTGCGCTTACACCATATCGTAAAAACTTATCCGGGAAACACCGAACCGACCGTTAAAGACTTCCATCTGGATATTAAAGATAAAGAATTCGTAGTACTGGTTGGCGGCTCCGGCTGCGGTAAGTCCACCACCCTTCGTATGATTGCCGGCCTGGAAGAAATCACTTCCGGCGAACTGTACATCGGTGACCGTCTGGTGAATGACGTAGCTCCTAAGGACCGCGACATCGCAATGGTGTTCCAATCCTACGCTCTGTACCCGCACATGAACGTATACCAAAACATGGCATTCGGCTTGAAGCTGCGTAAGTTCAAGAAAGCCGACATTGACGCACGCGTTCGTCAAGCTGCCAAAATCCTCGACATCGAGCACCTGCTGGACCGTAAGCCTAAGGCTTTGTCCGGTGGTCAACGTCAACGTGTTGCTCTGGGCCGCGCCATCGTGCGTGAACCGCAAGTGTTCCTGATGGACGAACCGCTCTCCAACTTGGACGCCAAGCTGCGTGTAGCGATGCGTACAGAAATCCTGAAGCTGCACAAGCGTCTGGAAACCACCTTCATCTACGTAACGCATGACCAAACCGAAGCCTTGACCATGGGCGACCGGATCGTAGTTATGGAGCAAGGCGTTATCCAACAAGCTGCTACTCCGGACGAAATGTACAATTTCCCGGTTAACATGTTCGTTGCAGGTTTCATCGGAACTCCTTCCATGAACTTCATCAATGGTACCCTGACTGACGAAGGCGGCGCTGTATTCTTCAAGGCTAACGGCATCCGCGTTGAAGTTCCGGGTGGCAAAGCTAAGTCCCTCCGCGACAAGGGTTACATCGGTAAGGAAGTAGTGATGGGCCTTCGTTCCGAAGACATCCATGATGAGCCGATCTTCCTGGAAGGCTCCCCGAACACCATCGTGAATGCAAACGTGGAAGTAACCGAAAACCTCGGTCACGAAATGTTCCTTCACTTGGCCGGTCTGGGTACAGAAACTGTAGTTGCCCGTGTTGACGGACGTTCCGCCATCAAGGACGGCACTTCTGTGAAGCTGGCATTCGACATGAACAAGGTTCACTTCTTCGACAAGGATTCCACTGAGTCCATCTTGATCAAATAAGTTTTCCCACATAGAGACAAAAGCCGGCTGATGCAGCCGGCTTTTTATTTTTTTGTCTTGGTATGGCCCGGAACATACGAGGATTCATGTCCCCAGTGTTGATTTATGCGGACAATTCTTATACCATGGTACTATTGGTATATAAAGGAGAACGAGGAACATGCCCAAAAAAGTGAAAGTCAGCGAATTGGCAAATAAGTTCCAGATGGAAATCATAAGTGGGGAGCCTGGGCTGAAGCGGACCATTGAAGTTGCCGATTTATGCCGTCCCGGCCTTGAAATGGCAGGTTACTTTGAATATCACCCGGAGGACCGGGTGCAAATCCTCGGCAAGACGGAGCTGGCTTTTTTTGAACGGCTGCCCGAAGCGGAGCGCAAGGACAGAATGAAACGGCTTTGCCTGGATGAGACGCCTTGTATTGTCATCACCCGTGGGTTGGATGTGCCGATGGAGCTGGTGGAAGCTTCCGATGCAAACGGTATTACCGTCATGCGCAGCAATGTAAATACCACCATGCTGGCCGGACAAATTACCGATTTTCTCGAGCATAAGCTGGCGCCCTCCACAACCATCCATGGGGTATTGGTGGACGTGTATGGCATCGGCATGCTGATTTCCGGATCCAGCGGTATCGGCAAAAGTGAAACGGCCCTGGAGCTGGTTAAACGCGGCCACCGGCTGATCGCCGATGATGCGGTGGAAATCCGCCAAACGGCGGAAAATGTGCTTATCGGCAATGCGCCGGAGCTGATTAAACATCTGCTTGAGATCCGCGGCGTGGGCATCATTAATGTAATGACACTTTTTGGTGCAGGCGCAGTACGCAATAACACCAAGATCAATGTGGTCATTAAGCTGGAAACCTGGCAGCAGGACAAGCAGTATGACCGACTGGGTCTGGATGAGGAAACCACCCGGATTATTGAAACGGATGTGCCGTTGGTGACCATCCCCGTCCGTCCCGGACGGAACCTGGCGGTGATTATCGAGGTAGCGGCCATGAACTACCGTTTGAAGCGGATGGGCTTTAATGCGGCATTGCAGTTTACTAACAAGCTGACGGAAACCATCAATGAAGATTTGGACGATGTGGAATAATTGATGGAAACCTCCCGGCAGGAAGCCGGGGGAGGGAAGGAGCACAAGCATGCCTTTGGCACTGAAACGGATTGCTTTTTCATTAGGGCCGATTGACGTACACTGGTACGGGATTATTTTGGGTACGGCGGCTCTGATCGGGCTGTATCTGGCCATTTACGAGGGGAAACGCTTCAAGATTATCCCCGATTTTTTTATGGATGTTATTCTGCTGGGTGTGCCTTCCGCGATCATTGGTGCGCGGATTTATTACGTCGCCTTCAAGTGGGATGATTACAAGAACAACCTGATGGATGTGTTCGCTATCTGGGAGGGCGGCATCGCCATCTACGGGGCTTTAATCGGGGCGATTATTGCCGTCAGTATTTATTGCCGGAGGAAGGGATATTCCTTTATCCGGATTGCGGATATTTGTGCACCGTCCCTGATTGCAGGCCAGATGATCGGTCGCTGGGGGAACTTCATCAACCAGGAGGCCCATGGCGGGCCGGTTGCCGAATCCTTCCTGCGGGACAAGCTGTTTCTGCCGGATTTTATCGTGAACCAAATGAACATCGACGGGATTTTTTATCATCCCACCTTCCTGTATGAATCCTTGTGGAATCTGCTAGTATTGCTGATTCTGTTCTGGCTGCGGCGCAGGCCTTGGCTGAAGTCCGGTGAGCTCTTCGCCGGTTATTTCATCGGTTATTCGGTAGGGCGTTTCTTTATCGAAGGATTGCGCACCGACAGCCTTGCCTTTGATGGCCCGGCTTGGCTGCGTGCTTTGATGAACGGCCTGTGGTCGCCGATGCAGCTGTATTTTGAACCCGGAAGCATGGACTACGGCAACATCCGGACGTCTCAGGTGGTAGCGGTATTGCTTATCCTTGCGGCGATCGGCTACATCATTTTCCGGCGGAAGAAATATGGTACGGCGCTGCCGTATTACGCGGATCCCATTGTTTCCTCCAAGGCCGTTGAAGCGGCTCCCGCTGCTCAGGCACCGGCCAGCTCTGGCCGGCCAGCACCTGCCGAGGACAAAATAGCCCGGGAGGACAAGCATGTTTAAGGCTGTTCTGTTTGATCTGGACGGAACCATATTGAACACCAATGAGCTGATTGTGGCCAGCTTCCTCCATACACTGGAGGGCGAAACACCCCGGGTTTATACCCGTGAGGATATTATCCGTAATTTCGGCCGTACGCTGGTGGACCAGATGCGGGAGTATACGGGGCTGCAGGATGTGGAGCGGTATATTGCGAAATACCGGGAATTCAACATCGAACGCCATGATGAGCTGATTATGGACTTCCCCTATGTGAAAGAGGTGCTAGAGGCATTAAGCGGGGCGGGACTGAGGCTCGGCGTGGTCACCAGCAAAATCCGCAGAACCTCGCTGATGGGTTTGGAGCGTTTTGGACTGACGCCGTATCTGGAAGCTATCGTAACGGTGGAGGATGTGGTGGAGCCCAAGCCCCATGGGGAAGGGATTCTAAAGGCAGCAGCCCTGCTGGGTGTGAAGCCGGAGGAAACGCTGATGGTCGGGGACAGCCAGTATGATATTCTCGCGGCCAAACATGCGGGCACCCGTTCGGCGGGAGTGGCTTGGACGGCCAAGGGCGAGGATTATTTGTTGGGGATCGGACCGGACTATATGATCCGGGATATGCGGGAGCTCTTGGAGATTTGCGGTGTCAAAAGTGGGGGAGCGGATTGAGAAAGCTGGAACGGTATCCCACAGAAGGACCTAATGCCCTGTGGCAGGTATACAAAACGGTTAATCCCTGGAAGTCGGTGAAGAATTTCATCTTTATCCAACTGGCCCGGTACTGCCCGTATCTGCCCCTCAAAAATGCCATCTACCGCAGAATATTGGGCATGAAGGTAGGCAAGGAAACCTCCTTCGGCTTGATGGTGATGGTGGATGTGTTTTTTCCGGAGCGGATTTATGTGGGGGATAATTGCGTCATCGGGTACAATACCACGATTCTGGCTCATGAGTACCTGATCGACGAGTACCGTCTCGGCGATGTGCGGATCGGCAACCATGTGATGATCGGGGCCAACTGTACCATTCTGCCCGGTGTCACTATCGGGGACCGTGCAGTAGTGGCCGCGGGAGCGGTGGTGCACCGCAATGTGGCCCCGGGCAGCTTTGTGGCTGGCAATCCGCTGCAGGTGATCCGGCCTGGTGAGCCGGTGGAGGAGCTGGAGCAGTAGGCGGAGAAGCGAAGCCGCAGCGGCAGCCTTCAGACTGTTTGCCGTGTGGGAAGGACACAGATCCTGCAGAGCCCCGAGGGATATAGCTGGCTTTATTGAGGAAGCAGGCGCTAATGCCTGCTTTTTGTGTTTTTTTGGCGGGAGGGTAAAGCAGGGGAAAATGGGCAGAAAGCATTGACGCAGCCGGAACGAGGTGGTATAGTTACGACTAAACTCTTTACTTTGGTAGCATGGTAACACACTAAAGCGTTTTGGGTATAGGTCAGGCTGGAATGATTTTGGCCATGTGATAGAATAGGCTTATGTGCTTGTACAAGATATCGGAAGCTGCAGGAAGAAGGGCAGGCTTTCGGCGTGAGGTGAAGGATGGTGTCCAAACCGAAAGGGTTTGAAAAGCCGACCGGCGTAAAGGACTACCTGCCGGGGGCGGCTGCCAGATTAAGAAGGATTGAATCCAGAGTGCTGGAGTGTATGGAAAAATGGGGCTACACCCAGATCATCACACCTACACTGGAGTTCTACGATACAGTGGGCGTGGCCAGCTCCACGGAAGACAAGAAGATGTTTAAGCTGCTGGACCAGAATGGCAGAACCCTGGTGCTGCGACCGGATATTACAGCGCCCATCGCCCGGGTGGTGGCATCCCTGATGAAGGAGGAGACCCTTCCTGTCCGGCTGTCGTACCATGCCAATGTATTCCGGGCCTTCGAGGAGGAGGCGGGCCGGGAATCGGAGTTTTTTCAGACGGGTGCGGAGCTGGTCGGCGATCCTTCTCCTGAGGCGGATGCAGAGGTTATTGCGTTGGCTATCGCCTCTCTGCAGGCGGCGGGTGTAGACAGCTTTAAGATGGCCCTAGGGCATACGGGCTTCCTGAATGGGCTATTCCATGAAACCCTGTGCGATGGGGAGGAAAAGCAAAAAGCGCTGAAGGAATGCCTCCTGAACCGGGACTATGTGGGCTACCGCCAGCAGCTGAAGGGCTTCGGCTTGGCGCCGGCGGTTGAGAAGGAGCTGGAGGCGATCCTTAGGCTGCGGGGCGGAGAGGAAATCTGCGAGCAGGCTTCAGGTATTACCGAGAATCCGTTGGCTAGGGAATCCTTGGACCATCTATGCCGGGTATACGAGGTGCTGAAGGCGTATGGCGTCAGTGATCATGTGCTGATCGATCTGACCATGATTGGGGATTTTTCGTATTATACCGGCATGACCTTCGAGGGATATGCAGCCAATCTGGGTTTTCCCGTGGTCAGCGGGGGGCGGTATGACAATCTGCTCCGCCAGTTCGGACGGGAGGCGCCGGCTACAGGCTTTGCCTTGAAGACGACGCGGATTCTGGAGGCAGTCCGTGAGCTGCCGGAAGAGACCCGCCGGCTTCTGGTGCTGTACAGCGAGGAGCGCCGCTGCGAGGGATTGGCGAAGGCCGCTGAGCTGCGGGCCGCTCCCCGGGTGCAGGTGGAGACGCGGTGTGTGGCGGAGGCTCCTTCGCTTGAGAAGGATGCGGACGGTTATATCCGTGTAAACGGCAGTGTGTACCGGGACGTGATCGCCCTGGTGTAGGACGGGGAGGGACGAAGCCCGGACGGGGGCATAGTTGCTCCGGATAGATGCATGTATAGGAGGAAAACAGCCGATGCTTACGACGCAGGCTTCCCATAAGGAAAACACGAAGGAACTGCTCAAAATTGCCATGCCCAAGGGCAGGATTAACCGCCCGGCCATCAAGCTGTTTCAGGAAGCGGGTTTTGCAGTGCCGGATGATCTGGAGGACTCCCGCAAGCTGATTATTACTGTGCCGGATGCGGCGTTGGAATTTATAATGGCGAAGCCGGTGGATGTGGCCACCTATGTGGAATACGGCGCAGCGGACATCGGCATTGTGGGCAAGGATGTGCTGATGGAGGATAACCGCGATGTGTATGAGCTCCTGGACCTGGGTATAGCCCGCTGCCGGATGTCGGTGATCGGGCTGCCGGACTGGAAGCCTGCCATTAATCTGAAGGTAGCTACCAAATACCCCAATGTGGCCTCCCAATATTTCCGGGAGCGGGGCCAGCAGGTGAATGTGATTAAGCTGAACGGCTCCATCGAGCTGGCACCCCTGATCGGGCTGGCCGACCGGATTGTGGATATGGTGGAGACCGGGGCGACCATCGTGGAGAACGGGCTGGTGGAGATGGAGCAGATTTTCTCTATCACCAGCCGGTTGATTGCCAACCGGGTCAGCTACCGGATGAAGAATGAGCGGATTCAGGATCTGTGCGACCGGCTGCAGGAGGTCATAACCGGCCGGGACACGGTGCAGGTGAAGTAAAGAGCGACGTTGAAAAGATTCCCTCAAATTGGCTTTGCCAATTTCGAGGCTTCCATAACTTATCCGGCCTGTGGCTCGGACCAAGTTATTACAGAGTAGGAGGGTGCACATATGGCAGTGGTGCGGATTATGCCGGCGGCGGAATTTGCCATCAGCCGTGAGGTGGAGTACGGCTCGCCGGAGCAGAATGAGGCGGCGAAGGCCATTATTGAAGCGGTGCGGATGGAAGGGGATGCTGCCCTGCGCCGGTACTCGGAGGAGTTCGACCGGACGAAGGTGGAGAGCTTCCGGCTGACGGAAGAGGAGATTGAAGGGGCATACAACCAGGTGGAGCCGGAGTTTGTGGAGGCCATCCGGGCGGCGGCAGTGCGTATCCGCGCTTTTCACGAGAAGCAGAAGCGGGAAACCTGGATGGACCTCCAGCCGGACGGCACCATGCTGGGGCAGGTGTACCGGCCCTTGAAGCGGGTAGGGCTGTATGTGCCCGGCGGCAAGGCAGCTTATCCGTCATCCGTGCTGATGAATGCCATTCCAGCCCTGGTGGCCGGAGTGCCGGAGATTGCCATTGTGACGCCGCCTGCCACCGCAGGGGTGGAGGGCGTCAATCCGTATATACTCGTTGCCGCCGCAGAAGCGGGCGTGAAGGAGATTTACCGGGTGGGCGGCGCCCAGGCGGTAGCAGCCTTAGCTTACGGCACGGAGCAGATTCCCGCCGTGGACAAGATTGTGGGGCCAGGCAATATCTATGTGGCCCTGGCCAAACGATATGTATACGGCGTGGTGGACATCGACAGCATCGCCGGTCCCAGCGAGATTATTGTGCTGGCGGACGATACCGCCGATCCGGCTTATGTGGCGGCGGACCTGCTGTCCCAGGCGGAGCATGACGAGATGGCCTCAGCGGTACTGGTGACGCCGTCGGCGGCATTGGCCCAGGCGGTAGAGGCAGAGCTGGAGAGCCAACTGGCGCTGCTGCCCCGGCGCGAGATTGCCGGCCAGTCCCTGGCCGATTACGGCGCTATTCTCACCGTAAATACGCTGGAGGAGGGGATTGCCGTAGTGAACCGGATGGCCCCGGAGCATCTGGAGGTTATCGTGGAGGAGCCGTTCCGCTACTTGGGCAAAATCGAGAATGCGGGAGCTATTTTCCTGGGTCCGTACAGCTCGGAGTCGGTAGGGGATTATTTTGCCGGACCGAACCACGTCCTGCCTACCAACGGAACAGCCCGGTTTTCCTCGGCGCTGTCGGTGGACGATTTTGTGAAGAAATCCAGTGTGATCTATTACAGCAAGGAAGCCTTGCTGCGGGATGCGCCGCAGATTTCTGCATTGGCACGGTTTGAGGGGCTGCAGGCTCACGCCCGTGCCGTGGAAATTCGGGTGGAAAAGGAGGGCGGACAAGGATGACAGACGCATTCACAGGGAATCCGCAAGGCAACGATGAGGGAATTCTGACAGCCGGGCGTACGGCCTTCGTGGCCCGCAAAACCAATGAGACGGACATTGAGCTCAGCTTCGGCATTGACGGCAACGGGACCTCGCTGATTGAGACGAAGGTGCCGTTCCTCGACCACATGCTGGATCTGTTCACCAAACACGGCCAGTTCAACCTGAAGGTACAGGCAGACGGTGACGTGTATATTGACGACCACCACACGGTGGAGGATATCGGGATTTGTCTGGGTCAATGTCTGCGGGAGGCGCTTGGCGACAAGCGGGGCATCAAACGCTACTCCAGCGTGTTCATTCCCATGGATGAAGCGCTGGCCCAGGTGGTCATCGACATCAGCAACCGGCCGCACTTCGAATACCGGGCGGAGTATCCGTCCCAGATGGTGGGTACCTTTTCCACGGAGATGGTGCATGAATTCTTGTGGAAGCTGGCGCTGGAGGCGCGGATCACCCTGCATGTGATTGTCCACTACGGCAAGAACACCCACCATATGATTGAGGCGGTGTTTAAGGCCTTGGGCCGGGCGCTGGATGAAGCGACCTCCATCGATCCCCGGGTGCAGGGAGTGCCCTCCACGAAGGGGGTTCTGTAGCCGTGATCGCGATTATCGATTATGGTATGGGCAACCTCCACAGTGTGCAAAAGGCGGTGGAGCGCCTTGGTTATGAAGCGCAGGTGACCTCCTGGGAGGACGAGATAATGGCCGCTGAGGGGGCCATTCTTCCGGGTGTAGGCGCCTTCGGCGATGCCATGCAGTTCTTGAATGATACCGGGCTTGGGCAGGTTGCGGTGCGGTATGCGGCTAGCGGCAAACCCCTATTGGGCATCTGCCTGGGCATGCAGCTCTTGTTCTCTTCCAGCGAGGAGCACGGTCAGCATGAAGGCCTGGGGCTTTTGCCCGGCAGAGTGGTGCGGATCGTCGGGGACTTCAAGGTACCTCATATGGGCTGGAACCGGCTTAGCTTCAAGCAGCCGTCACCGCTGTTGGCGGGGCTGGACGAGGGGCATGCCTATTTTGTCCACTCGTACAAGGCATTGCCGGAGCGTGAGCAGGACCTCTTGGCGGATACGGACTATTACGGTCCGGTGACGGCGGTAGTGGGCCGGGACAATGTGTATGGAACCCAGTTCCACCCGGAAAAAAGCGGAGAGCTGGGCATGCGGCTTCTGGAGAATTTCCTGAAGCTCACCGTCCGGGGATAACAGAAAGCGAGGAAATGCGGTCATGTTTACTTTATATCCGGCAATCGATATCCGCGGCGGCAAGTGTGTCCGCCTGATTCAAGGGGATTACAATCAGGAGACGGTCTACAACGACAGTCCTCTGGAGGCGGCATTGGCCTGGGCGGAGCAGGGGGGCAAGTGGATTCATCTGGTGGATCTGGACGGAGCCAAGGCGGGAGAGCCCGTGAACCATCAGTTGATCGGGGACATCGCCCGCAGCGTGAAGGCTCCGGTGCAAACAGGAGGCGGCCTGCGCACGGTGGAGAACGTGGAGCGGCTTCTGTCGCTGGGCGTCTCTCGGGTGATTATCGGGACGGCGGCGATTGAGGACCGTCCGTTTGTGGAAGAGGTGCTTCGGCGGTTCGGGGAGCAGGTAGCCATCGGTATCGATGCCCGGAACGGCTACGTGGCCACCAGGGGCTGGCTGGAGACCTCCGAGGTGAAGGCGGAGGATCTGGCAGTGCAGCTGGCAGAGCTGGGAGCAAAGACGTTTATCTTTACGGATATCTCCCGGGACGGCATGATGCAGGGGCCGAATGTGGAGGCCATCGTCCGGCTGGCTCAGGTATCCGGGCAGTCGGTGATTGCGTCCGGAGGCGTGAGCCGGTACGAGGATCTGGAGGCTTTGGCCGCTCATGCGGAAAAGGGAGTAGCCGGCGCGATTATCGGCAAGGCGCTGTACACCGGCAGCATTGAGCTGGCGGAGGCGCACCGGCGTCTGGGGATGGCGTAAGGAACGCCGCAGTGGGACGGCTTGGCAGGAGCGGGATGCGCGCGGATTAACCGCCAGGTATCGCG
This sequence comes from Bacillota bacterium, assembly GCA_023386955.1. Classification (GTDB taxonomy): domain Bacteria; phylum Bacillota; class Bacilli; order Paenibacillales; family NBRC-103111; genus Paenibacillus_AR; species Paenibacillus_AR mesotrionivorans. The sequence goes on along the minus strand of JAEWIS010000031.1, from coordinate 442,438 downwards.
TTCCTTCGAGTGAAGTTCCGGAGAAAGAGGCGGCATGAGGAAAGGAGCGACGGCTATGCTGGCAAAACGCATCATCCCCTGCCTGGATGTGAAGGACGGGCGGGTGGTTAAGGGAGTAAATTTCGTGAATCTGCGGGATGCCGGGGATCCGGTGGAGCTGGCGGCTATCTATGATCGGGAAGGCGCCGATGAGCTGGTGTTTCTGGATATATCCGCTTCTGTGGAAGGTCGCTCCACCATGGTGGAGGTGGTCCGCCAGACTGCGGGGGAGATTACCATTCCCTTCACCGTAGGCGGCGGCATCTCCAGCGTGGAGGATATGACCCGGCTTCTGCGGGCGGGTGCCGACAAAACCGGGATTAACACGGCGGCAGTGAAAAATCCGCAGCTGATCTCGGATGGAGCCCGGCGGTTCGGCTCTCAATGTATTGTGGTGGCCATAGATGCCCGGTTTAACCCAACGTGGGGCGAATGGGAGGTTTATATCCACGGTGGCCGCACCCCGACAGGCATTAAGGCGCTGGAGTGGGCCAGGAGGGTGGAGACTCTGGGGGCGGGAGAGATTCTCCTGACCAGCATGGATGCCGACGGCACCAAGGATGGCTTCGACGTGAAGCTGACCCGGGCGGTGTCCGAAGCGGTAGGCATTCCGGTCATTGCCTCCGGAGGCGCCGGCAAAAAAGAGGATTTTTATGAGGTCTTCACGGCGGCCAAGGCCGATGCAGGGCTGGCGGCGACGATTTTTCACTATAAGGAATTGACCATACATGAAGTGAAGCAGGATTTGCGGGACAAAGGGGTAGAGGTGCGATGAGCAGCAGCGGAACGGAGCAAAAGCGGGCGGCAACGGTTGAGGAGCTGGCGGAGCTGATCCGCTGGTCGCCGGACGGTTTGGTGACGGCGGTAGTACAGGATGCGGCCAGCAAGGATGTGCTGATGGTGGCCTATATGAACCGGGAGGCGCTCAAGCTGACGGTGGAGTCTGGCGATACCTGGTTTTGGAGCCGGTCGCGCAAGGAGCTGTGGCATAAAGGAGCTACCTCCGGCAACGTGCAAAAGGTGAAGAGTTTGGCGTACGACTGTGATGCCGACACGCTGCTGCTGAAGGTGGTTCCGCAGGGACCGGCCTGCCATACGGGCAGCAACAGCTGCTTCTACCGGGAGCTGCCGCTGGGTGGCGCTGCTGGCGAAGCTTCCCAGAGCCGGAGCCGGGCCGATAACGCGACCTTCCACTCTGGACAGAATGCGGACAACGGGAAATCCGGTGGCGGAGAAACCCTTGCGGCAGCGGATCGCGGGACAGAGGAGTATGTGGGAAGCAGCCTGCGGGGTGTGGAGCGCGAGGAGGCCAAGGGCTGGCGGAAGGATGGGGCAGTGGATGCCCAGGACCGCTTCGCCATTCTCGCTAAGCTGGAGTCCACCATTGCGGAGCGCGAGCTGGAGCGGCCGGAGGGTGCATATACCACGTACCTGTTCGACAAGGGAGTGGACAAGATTCTGAAGAAGGTGGGCGAGGAAGCCGGAGAGGTGATTATCGCCGCCAAAAACCGCAGTCCGGAGGAGCTCAGGTATGAGGTAAGCGACCTGATCTATCATCTGCTGGTGCTGCTGCAGGAGCAGAAGCTGCCGTTGGACGACGTTTTGGCTGAGCTGGACCGCAGGTACAATAAATAGAGGATCACTTTTTTTGGTAAAAAGAGTGGTATAGGCGCACAAAGAGAAGTACAGACGAAAAAAGAGAAGTACAGATGAAAAAAGAGAAGTATTGGCCAAAAAGAGAAGTACAGGCGCAAAAAGAGCTTTCCGCATGGGGAAGCTCTTTTTGTGCTGACTAGGGGGCCGGGATGTTCGCTGTAGAAGGACAAAACTGAATAGAATGTCCGTCGAGAAGTGGACACTCGGGGAGATAGAGGCTCCCGGAGGTAGAGGCCCATATATTGTTATTGTATCGAACATAAGTTCTATATATTGTGTTTGGCTGAGCATTTTTCCGTGGGAGAATGCCAGTGCCCACTGTATGAAAGACAAAATACGGGATTTGTCTTTTGGAAGTAGACGAAACCACCCACCGGAAATTTCAACGGATAGTTTCCTTCGTTTCCTTAGGCCCTTTCTGCAACCCGCATGAGGGCCCCCGAAGTATACAAACACGCTCTAGGCTGGGACTCGGATCAATCTCCGGCGCGGTACTCGAACCAGTCGAAGTCTGCGGGGATATGCCGGCCGGAGCCGCCGTTGACGGCGAATAGGCCTACCATGGCGCCGGTGAAGGCTTTTTTCTCTTGGGTGCCTTCATCGCTGAGGAAGCGGGCATCCTCTACGGTGCCAGCCTCCAGCCATTCCGTCCCGTCCAGGCTGTAATAGAAGCTCCGTGTTTCCCCGTCCACCCGGACCTGCAAGTACAGGGTCCCGGTTCCCGCAGGAACCGGATGGGAGGCCAGTTCCCGCAGGCTGCGTGCCCGGTTCTCTGTCAGCTTCACCGCGAGACCGCTGTCTACAGCCGTCAGTGCCAGCTTGATGAAGCAGCGGGAGTCGTAATAGCAGGTTACCCCCGCTTGTTCCCCCGCTACACCCGGAGTGAACTCCAGCTTCAATCCGGCCGTATACCGGTGGGCGGTTTCCCGCCGCACCAGGACGTTCTCCGCATCGGTGGAGTCCAGATCAGCATCACCGGTATACAGGCGCAGGAAGCCGGGGCGTTCCGTAAGAGACCAGTTTTCCTCCACGGGATTCCAGGCGAAGCACCAATGAAGGGGAAGGTCTGCCGCTTCGAACTCATCCCGGGCAGGAGGCGCGTCCCACACTGTCTCGGGTAAAGCGGGAGCCTGCTGCACCAGGCTGGGCCCTTGGCCGCCGTTCACCGTAAACCAGCCGTCCTCTGTCCATTGGACTGGCTCCAGATAGGTTTCCCGGCCCAGGGTGCAGAAGCCTCCCCGCAGGGGTCTTCCGCCCAAATGGACCATCCACCATTCCCCATGTTGGGTCTCCACCAGCTTGCCGTGGCCGGCACGTTGGATAACAGCTGCAGGGTCGGTCTGTGTGTGCACCGGATTCGTCGGACAGGCCTCATACGGCCCCAGCAGCCCCCGGGAACGGGCGACTGTGATGCAGTGGCCGTATTCCGTGCCGCCTTCGGCGAGAATCAGATAATACCAGCCGTCCTTCCGCAGCAGATGGGGACCCTCCGGGGAAGCCCGGCCGGTTCCGTCCCACAGCTTCACTGCTTCGCCCGCCGGCGACAAGCTGTCGTCGGATAAAGGAAGCAGCCAGGCGCCGCCCCGGCCATACACCATGTAGCGCCGGCCATCGGCATCCACAAAGTGGGAGGGATCAATCCCCTCATGGTTTAGTACCGAGGGAGCGGAATACGGTCCCTCGGGGCGCTCCGACCGGACCACAATATTGGCCCGGCCCGCTCCCGCCAGCCGGAGGGTAGCCATCAGGTAGAACATCCCGTCCACATAGGAAATATCCGGAGCCCAAATGCCGAAGGAGTCCGGAAGTCCACGGAGGGGAAGGTCCTCACTCCGTGTAAGGCCGTGTCCGATATAACGCCAGTTCACCAAATCCCGGGAATGGGACAGTACCATGCCGGGGAAGAATTGGAAGGTGGAGTTGGCTAAATAATAATCCTCGCCTACCCGCACAATAGACGGGTCCGGATGGAAGCCTGGCAGAATAGGGTTGGTATAGGTTGGTATATTCAAAGGAAATCCTCCTTTAGTTAAGCGGCAAATATTCGAACCAGTCGAAGTCCGCGGCATTACTGCTTGATTGGCCGTGGGAGGTGGCGTACAGGCCCAGATAGGCCCCTACGAAGCCCCCTGCCACATCGGTGCTGAGAATGGTGCCGTCCGCATCGGCAAACAGGGTCAGCCACTCTGCTCCGTCCAGGCTGTAATAGAAGGAATAGGCCTGACCCCGGGCCTCAACCTTCAGGAAGAGGCGCTCCGTTTCCAATGCTGCAGAAGCCAGCGGCTTATCCTCTCCGCCTTTGCGTTCCATCAGTCTGAGAGAGCGCTCCCCGCCGAACATCCCGTATACCATACGGAACTGGTAATGGGCATTCTGCAGCAATGCCATTCCCGCTGCTTCACCCTCAGCTTGGGGAGCGAACTCCATCACGGTGCGGGCGCTGAAGCTCATGTGCTGCTGCCGGCGGCAAACAAATGCGGGATTGGCGTAATCCGCCAGCGTTTCCTGCTTCAGCCGGAGCTGCAAATAGCCAGGACGTTCGGACAGGCTCCAGAAATCACCCCGTGGAGTGCGCAGGAAGTTCCAGGTATCCCCCAGCCGTTCCCCGTCGAAGGGGTCAAAACCGGATACCGCCGGGAACGGGTGGGCCGGCAGCTTCGGAGCGGGCATCACCGCTTCCACGATCCCCTTGCCAGGATTGACCACCGGCCAGCCATCCTCCCATTTGACCGGCACCAGGAAGGTTTCCCGGCCCAGATTGCGGTAGTAGCCGCCGTAAGGGCGGGAGGCCAGACACACCATCCACCAGTCGCCGTCTTGAGTAACGAAAATATCTGCATGCCCCACATTCACGATGGCCGCTTCCCGGCCCAGATGCCGGTGGGTCAGAATGGGGTTGCCCTTATAGCCTTCATAGGGGCCATATACATGCTCACTCCGGGCAATGGTCACGGCATGGGTGAAGCCGGTACCGCCCTCGGCGATCATGAGATAATAGTAGCCGCCGATTTTGTACAGATGGGGGCTTTCCTGGGCATGGGCCACCTTCAGAGCGCCCTGCCAGAGGCTCCTTTTTTCCCCGGTCAGCTTGCCTGTCGCCACATCCAGCTCGGAAATCCAGATGTCCATATTCTTGGCATGGACCTGACCCTCCGGGGGGACCCGGTTGCCGGTGTAATAAACCTTGCCATCGTCATCGAAGAGAAGGGACGGATCAATGCCGGGGGCGTCCTCCAGCCAGACGGGATCGGACCAGGGGCCGGCCGGATCCTGCGCCGTCACATAGAAATTGTGCTGCTCCCCTTGGTTATCGACAAAGGTGGTAATCATATAGAAGGTTCCCTGATGGTAACGGATGGTGGGGGCCCAGATCGCCTTGGAGGGCAGAATGCCGTCCATATTCAGCTGTGAGGGGCGGTCCAGCACATGGCCCAGCTGCCGCCAGTGGACCAGATCCCGGCTGTGGAACACGGGAACACCCGGGAAATATTCAAAGCTGGAGGTCACAAGATAATAGTCTTCTCCCACCCGGCATACGGACGGGTCCGGATAAAAACCCGGCAAAATCGGATTTTGATACGTCGCCATAACAGTTCCTCCCTGCAACAGCCCTCCGGGGAAGGCCGGCTCATGATTTCTACCTTATTATAAAACAAAGCGGTTATAAAAATTGGCGTTAGTTTGTTCAATTTCCGAACAAAGTTATATATTCTTTACCGATCAACTAGCCGTCGTGTGATGGGAAGCCATAGGAAAACGTTCATTTTTGAGACTAACAAAAGCGTTCTCAAGGATGTATAATAGAAGTGCCGTTTCACCCGGAAGGTTCATGCCGCATCGGCAAAAAAGCTCAGGAGGGTAACCATGATTTCCGAAAACGTGAAAATTTTCTCCGGTTCTTCGAATCCGCAATTGGCGGCGAAGATCTGCGGAGAGCTGGGTCGTCCGCTCGGACGGGTCAAGCTGTCCCGCTTCAAAAGCGGGGAGCATTATTGCTTGTACGAGGAAACGATCCGCAACTGCGATGTGTTCCTGGTCCAAACCTTTTCCCGGCCCATCAACGAACACTTTGTCGAGCTTCTGGTTATGATGGATGCCGCCAAACGTGCTTCGGCAAGGACAATCAACCTGGTGATTCCGTACTATGGTTACTCGAGACAGGAACGCAAGGCAGCACCGCGGGAGCCCATTTCGGCGAAAATGGTAGCGGATGTACTGACTACGGCAGGAGCCGACAGGGTCATTACCATCGATCTCCATGCGCCCGCCATCCAGGGTTTCTTCAACATTCCGGTGGATCATCTGACGGCTTTGGATCTGATCAGCGATTACATCCGCAAGAAAAATATTGTGAATCCCATTGTGGTATCCCCTGATGCGGGACGGGCTACGACAGCGGAGAATCTGGCGAATATATTGAATGCCCCGTTTGCCATTATGATCAAAAAACGCCCGGAGCATAACCAATCGGTGATTACCCACGTCATCGGCGAGGTGGAGGGGCACACCCCTATTATTATTGAGGATTTGATCGATACGGGCACAACCATTGTCAATGTGGTGGAGAGCCTGAAGGAGCGGGGAGCCAACGACGTGCTGATCTGCGCCACCCATCCGGTATTTTCACCACCGGCTCTGGAGCGTCTGGACCACCCGAATATTATGGAGGTCGTCATTACCGACTCCATTGCCATTCCCGAGGAGCATTCCTCCCGCTTCCACGTGCTTTCTGTAGCGGGGCTGCTCTCCAATGCCATCCGCATTAATACCAGCGGGGGCTCCATCAGCTCTCTTTTCAAATACGGCGGGGTCTAAAGGGTAAAATCAGCAAAGCGTCCTGCGGCGGTTTTCAGCCGGGGGCGCTTTTTTTGGGCTTCCGGATTCTGGAGGGATCTGGAAGGGATTTTCCTGAATCCTCCTGTGCAGACTCGCCTTTACTTCCAAATGGCACTTGGCTATACTTGATTTTAACGGGCAATGTCCCGTATTGAACTGCGAGATCCGGAGGTGCCTTATAATGGGCAAGAAAAAGTGTGTGGCGGCTCCAGGAAACCAGAAAATCATCCCACTGCATATGGATGCCACGTTCTTTTTCGAAAGAGCGGTCCGTTCCTTGGACCGTTACCGATACGATAAGGCGATTAAGTATTTCCGGCGGGCGGTTGATTATGAGCCGGAGAATCCTGTGAATCACTGCAATCTGGCGGGCATCCTGTCCGAGATTGGGAAATATAGCGAATCCAATCAGATTCTGCAGCGTATTGTGGATGAGGTTGATCCGACCATGACGGAATGTTACTTCTATATGGCCAATAATTTTGCCAATATGGAGGATTTCGAGGCGGCGGAAAAGGCCATTATCCACTATCTGGAGAATGATGAGGAGGGCCAGTTCGTTCAGGAATCCGAGGAAATGATGGAGTACCTGAGCTACGAGCTGGAGCGTCCCTCGGAGCCGGCTTTTATCAAAAGCCGTGAGGGGCTGTTTGAGCATGATAAGGCCCGCAGTCTGCTGGAGCAGGGACAATTTGGCGAAGCGGTGAAGCTTTTGAAGCGGGTCATCAAGAAATATCCCGAGTTTCTGGCAGCCAAGAACAATTTGGCGCTGGCTTACTATTATATGGGGCATTTCACCAAGGCTATGGAGACCATCAGCCAGGTCCTGGATCAGGAGGAGGGCAATCTCCACGCGCTGTGCAATCTGGCTATCTTCTATCAGAACCTGGGTGACCGGGAGCGGCTGGAGCGGCTGGCGGCTTTGCTGCGCAAAACCTACCCCTACCACCAGGAGCATGTGTTCAAGCTGGCTACCACCATGGGGATTCTCGGCGAGCATGAGGCTGCTTACCAGCTGTTCCGCCGTCTGACCAAAGGCGGCTTGTGCGGCGTGGAGGAGGATCCTTCTCTGTTCCATTACATTGCGGTGGCCTGCGTGAATACCGGACGGTATGCGGAGGCGGAGCGGCACTGGCAGCAAGCGGCGCGGCTGGACCCGGCCTCCAAGATTCCGCCCTTCTATCTGACGATGATGGAACGGCGTGATGCCCCCGAGGGTCAAGGCCTGGCGCGTCCCTTCTTGAGCTACCACTACCACCTTCCCTTCGAGGAGCAGTTCCGCTCCATGGAGAAGGAGGAGGGGGAGCTACTGCCGGAAACCATCCGCAAGGACCCGCTGGTCCGGTCCTCCTTCTTCTGGGCGCTGCGCCACGGGGATATGGAGACCAAGCTCCAGGTGATCCAGGCCTTCGGGCTGATTGCGGATCATGAGGTGAAGGAAGCGCTGACAGAGTTTCTTTTGGACCCGTTGGAAAATGACTACTTGAAGCGCGTCGCCATGTTTGTGCTGCGGACCATGAAGGTGTCCGGACCGTATACGGTTATGCTGGAGGGTGAGCTTACCGAGCAGCCCGCCCAGCCCTACGCCCCCGCCCTTCCCGGTTGGGAAGCGGAATGGACTGCGGTTCTGGATCTGGCCTTCTCCAGCATGAACAAACGGTATGATCTTGTGCAGCAGCATGACTTGGAAACGCTCTGGGTGGAATACTTATCCCGAGTGTTTCCGGCCAAACCCCGTATGGCGAAGCCGGAAAGCTGGGCGGCAGCGCTGGAATATCTGACGGCCAAGATGCACCGCCGGTCTGTGACCTATGAGGAGATTGCGGCGCGTTACCAGATCTCCATCAGCGCAGCGCGTACCTGTGTAAAGCATATTGACGATGCCTGCGGCCTCCGTCAGAAGATGAAGGCCATCTATGAGGGAACCCGGCCGGACGGGAGCACAGGAGCCGGAGCAACGACAGAGGAACAATAAGGGAAGTATAAGCTTACGATGCCGGTTTTGCTTACGGCAAAACCCTTAGGGAGGATGAACCTGCAATGTACAAAAGCATTATTATCGGAACCGGCCCTTCGGGCCTTACGGCGGCCATCTACCTGGCCCGGGCCAATATGAACCCGCTGGTGATTGAAGGACCGGAGCCGGGCGGACAGCTAACCACCACCACAGAGATCGAAAATTTCCCTGGGTTTCCGGAGGGAATTATGGGTCCGGAGCTGATGGACAATATGCGCAAGCAGGCGCAGCGCTTCGGTGCCACCTTCAAAACCGGCTGGGTGAAGGGTGTAGAGTTCGGCTCCCGTCCCTTCAAGATCGTAATGGAAGGCGTAGAAACGCTGGAGGCCGAATCGGTGATTATCTCCACCGGCGCCTCTGCCAAATATCTGGGCATCGCCGGCGAGCGCGAGAATGTGGGCCGCGGCGTTAGCACCTGTGCCACCTGTGACGGCTTCTTCTTCCGCGGGAAGAAGATTATCGTAGTGGGCGGCGGCGACTCCGCCATGGAGGAGGCCAACTTCCTGACCCGCTTCGCTACGGAAGTGAAGCTGGTCCACCGCCGCGACGAGCTGCGGGCGTCCAAGATTATGCAAGACCGTGCCCGCGAGAACCCCAAGGTTAGCTGGGGCCTGAACAATACGCCGCTGGAAGTGCTGGCAGGCGACAAAGGCGTTACAGGACTTAAGGTCAAGAACAATGCCACCGGACAGGAGGAGGTTATTGAAACCGACGGCATCTTCGTTGCCATCGGTCATACTCCCAACACCGGATTCCTGGGCGGCCAGATCGAAACCGACGAGACCGGCTACATCAAGGTGAAGCCGGGCACCACCGAAACCAACATCCCCGGCGTGTTCGCCTGCGGCGATGTACAGGACCACCGCTACCGCCAGGCGATTACCGCCGCAGGCAGCGGCTGTATGGCCGCTCTGGATTGCGAGAAGTTCCTGGAAGGCAGCATGGTGCATGACTGGAGCCAGAGCTTGTAAGAGCATGCTGAAGCATGTTTATCTGAGCCGCCCCGTAATGGGGGCGGTTTTTTTTGCTCCGTCAATGTGGGTGGTTTCACCTTGCTCCCTGCAGATGTAGTCGGGCTGCGAATATGGACGGCGGGTTGCCGCCAAAACGGACCCAGGAGCCGTTATTTGGCGAAATTACGGTGTTTTTTCAGCTGAGCGGACCCAGAAGCCGCTATATACCGGACATGAGCCGATTTGGGCGGGTCTAGATGTAAATAGCGTATCGTGTGTCCATAAGAGCATCAGAAGCAGCAAGTTTCGGGGAATAACGGCTCCCCAGTCCGTAACAACGGCTCTTCAAACTCGGCCATCGGACATCATCGAGGGTGCCCCAGGCCTCCCACCATAGGTTCAGGAAAAAGTTACAATTAATCGAAATGATGGTTTGGGCTTGTTTCCAACGTTGACAAAGCTATATCCGTAGGCTAAGCTAATATACATAAAACACATCAAAATTATCGGAATATAATAAGTTGACCAGTTAGCTGGAGACTATTCCCTTCCCTGTGGAAGATGGATTAGTCTCTTTTTAATTTACATAAATAGAGAACCGCCGGAGAGGAGGGCAGCGGAGGGGAATTCATGCGCATAATTATGTAATATTTTAACTTAAAAAGAATTAAATGATAGGTGAAGTGGAGATGGCGAGATTCAGTAAAAAAACAAGCGGTGATTCTTTCAGTGGTGGCGTTAATTGGTGTCGGCATCGGGGCGGGGAGTTATTTTGGCAAGACCAAAAAAGGAATCGATATTGAGGGGGCTGCCGGCTTTAAGGAGCTGAAGAATGCCAGCTTCGACCCGGCCAAATCCGGCAAGCCGGTGTATACCATCAAAACGGATACCAAGAAAAACTGCTCCTCCACCCTATGGGTAATTGCCGAGAAAAAAGGCTTTTTTGCCGAGGAAGGAATCAATGTGGAGTATACGGGAGAGCTGACCACCGCTCAGGTGCTGCCCTCCATCCTGAACGGCACCAATAACGTATCCACAGCGCATGTCAATCAGATTGCCACCTTCATTGCAGGCGGGGCGAAGATCAAGGGGGTCACCATCGGCGGATCGGAGCCTGTGGAGGGCGTGGATGACAAGTACCACCATATGAAGTATTATGTCAGCCCCAAGCTGGGGGTAAAGTCCCTGGAGGAGCTGGTACAGAAGAAAAAGGGGGAGAAAATCACCATCAACGGCACCGTTCCCAGCTGCACCACCTTCATCGCCACCCGTGCGTTTGACCATCTGGGCTTTAACCGGAATCAAATCAAGTTCGTTGCCTTCGACAGTGATACTGCCGCTTTGCAGGCCAATCAGCAGGGCAATATCGACATTGTGGGGGTACATCCCCCGTTCTACAAGCTGGCCAAGGATTCCGGCCTGATTGAAATCTTCGATACGGCGGATACGGGTCTGGGAGAAGCAGCGGGAACAACCTTCTATTATTTCACCGAAAAATTCATTAAGGAAAACCCGGAGGCCGTGCAAGGCTTCGTAAGAGCCGTGAAAAAAGCCCAATCCTGGATTGTCGATACGAAGCATGAAGAGGAAGCGATCCAACTCACAGCCGATTATATTGGCCAGCCCGTCAATGCCGTTCACTATTATTATACCGGCAAGAGATTTGCGGATAAGCTGATCCAGCCGTGGATCGACGATCTGGTGGTGTCGGGAGCATTGAAGAAGGATCAGTTGAAGGTAGCTGATCTGATTGTCACTGATTTTGATAAGGCGGACTAACCATACAGCTAAGCGAGGGAGACTGTCATGACCAAAAAACTGAGGCAAATCGCATTTTACGGAAAAGGCGGCATCGGCAAATCCACCACGTCACAGAATACGCTGGCCCAGCTGGCCACATCCTTCGGCCAACAAATTATGATTGTGGGCTGCGATCCCAAGGCGGACTCCACCCGGCTGATTTTGAATACCAAAGCCCAGCAGACGGTGCTTCATTTGGCGGCGGAGCGGGGGACGGTAGAGGATCTGGAGCTGGAGGATGTAGTCGCCACCGGCTTCGGCGGCATCCGCTGCGTGGAATCTGGGGGGCCGGAGCCTGGGGTAGGCTGTGCAGGACGGGGCATCATCACATCCATTAACTTTCTGGAGGAGCAGGGTGCGTATGACGAGATGGATTTCATCTCTTATGATGTGCTCGGTGATGTGGTTTGTGGGGGATTCGCCATGCCCATCCGGGAAAACAAGGCGCAGGAAATCTACATTGTTTGCTCCGGGGAGATGATGGCCATGTATGCCGCCAATAATATCGCCCGTGGCATTCTGAAGTATGCCCACAGCGGAGGTGTGCGGCTGGGCGGGCTCATCTGCAACAGCCGCAATACGGACCGGGAGGATGAGCTGATCACGGAGCTGGCCCGGCGGCTCAATACCCAGATGATCCATTTTGTCCCCCGCAACAATGTGGTGCAGCATGCAGAGCTGAGGCGGATGACGGTTACCCAATACAATCCGGGCCATGACCAGACCGGCCAATACCGGCAGCTGGCGGAGAAAATCCTGTACAACGACAAGCTGACGATTCCCACTCCCATCGATATGGATGAGCTGGAGCGGCTATTGATTGATTTCGGTGTGGTGGAGGATGAGGAGAAGGAGGCGTATACATGGCGATAAATTTGAAACGGTCACAGGTGGTCATCCGGGAAAAACGGTTGAAGTCGGTGGTAGGCTACCGGGGGAGCATCAAGGACCTGGCGGAGAAATCCCAATCCGGCTGCCTGAAGAATGCCAACCGGGGATTCAGCCAAGCTACCAATTGCAATGCCGGCTGCGCCCAGGGGTATTTGTCCAGCATTACCGATGCGGCGATTGTTAATCACGGGCCTGTAGGCTGCGCCGGAGATGTGGCGGGAGCCAATGCCGGTTATCAATGGGGACAGCATATCCGGGGCTGGGAGAAGAAGAATGTGCAGATTATCAATACCAACATGACGGAAAAGGCCGTTGTGTTCGGCGGGGACAAAATCCTCAAGGAGGCGGTTCATGCGGCCTATGAACGGTTTCACCCCAGAGTGATCTTCGTTACGACCTCCTGTGCCTCGGGAATTATCGGGGACGATATTGAGGCCACGCTGAAGGATGCCGAAGCGGAGATTGGCATTCCGGTGGTTCCCGTGTTCTGCGACGGCTTCCGCTCTCAAATCTGGGCTTCCGGCTTTGATTCGGCCTTCCATGCGCTACTCACCCGGGTGATTCAGCCGCCGGAGCGGAAACGTCCCGAGGTGGTGAATGTGATTAACTTTACGGCCAGCGGCCGGGCAGCGGTGACGGAAATTTTCGGACGGCTGGGCTTGGTGCCCCAGTTCGGGATTCCCTACAGCTCCATTGAACAAATTGAACGATGGTCAGAATCGGCAGCAACCATCAGCATTTGCGGTACGCTGGGCGGATACCTGGGCAACGGGCTGGAGCAGAAGTTCGGCGTTCCTTATGTGACGGCACTGCAGCCCCATGGAATCAACGGGTTCGACGATTGGCTCCGGAGGCTGGGCAGCGTGGTGGGCAAGCAGCAGGAAGTAGAGAAGTATTTGGCCGAGCAAAAGGAGCTTGCCGCCCCTGAACTGGAGGAAATTGTGCAGAAGCTAAGGAGAACCGCTACTATTATTATCTGGAGCGGGCGGCGGACACGCTGCTGGAGACCCGGCTCCTGCCACGGCGGTTTATCACGGTGGCAGACAGTTTGTATGCACTGGGGATGGCCCGGTTTCTGACCAATGATCTGGGGCTGATCCCGGAGAAGCAGTTTATTACCGAGGACACCCCACAGCGGCATCAGGCGGGAGTGGCGGCGGAGTTTGCCAGGTTCAACAACGGCATTACAGCGGAAACGGTTTTCTCCAACGATGGAGGTTTTGTGGAGGAGGAGCTGCGCAAAATCAAGATCAGGAGCCGGCCGCTGATTCTGGGCAGCTCCTGGGAGCGGGTAGTGGCCCGGGACCTGAAGGCGTACCAGCTGTCCATCGCTGCACCGGTGGGCAACCATCTGGTTATGAGCAAATCCTATGTGGGATATGACGGGGCGCTGCATCTCACCGAGGATATCTATTCGGTGGTGCTGAATGATTTTATGTGACGAGCGAGACGGTCAGGAGGAGTTAGGGAAGGGGACAGCTGCCGCGTTGGCGGGGCTGTCTTTTTTGGCGTGGGTAGTGGGTGGAGGTTGGGGCGCTAACGGAACTCAGCGACTCTTAAACGCCGAAAAACCAGCTGCCGGAGTTTTAACGGAACTATCGAACCCTTAGAAGGCGGCGGAGAGCCGATTAATCGGAAAAGAGGGCTTTAACGGTCGCTCAGTTCCGTAAGATTCCATGATGCTTCGAAATCTGGCTTGTAAGTGTCGTTGAGTTCCGTTAGCCTGCCCAAACCCGCATTTAAGAAATCTTAAAGCTTCACCCGTTATAGTACAGTTACCGCAAGTACTATCCAAGCAGAAATGGAGTGAACCGATATGGCAAAAATGGATAAAAAGTGGGCTGTGCTTTGTTCGGCTGCGATTGCCGCGGTTTATACCGCCGGATATATGTCCATTCCCGGACAGGCCAGTCCGCAGGAGACAGCTCCAGCCCCGTATGCAGCCAACAGCCCGGCCGTCCCACCTGCAAACCCGCAGCCCTCCCCTTCGCCAGCTCAATCCGCGGCCAAGCAGACTGCGCCTTCTGCGGCATCGCCGTCACCGCAGGCAACGGCTGGGGCCAGCGGGGAGCAGAAGGCTGTACCGGTAGCCCCAACCGCGGGTGCCCAAAGCGGGTCAGCCCTAAACCCGGCGGCATCGCCCAATAGCGTCAGCTCCGCAAACCAAACGGCCGCTGCCTATAAGGACGGGACCTACACTGGAACCGGCAGCAACCGCCGCGGCTCGATCCAGGTGGATGTGACCATTAAAGGAGGCCAGATTAATGCGGTGGAGGTCAGCCGTTATGCCATGCACTATTCGCAAAACGATATTGTGAATCTGCCCCAAGAGGTCATCGCCAACCAGAGCGCCAAGGTCAAAAATGTCAGTGGCGCCACCTACAGCGTCCAGGCCTTTACGGATGCCGTCCAAAATGCGCTAAGCCGGGCGCAGAACGGGTAAGCCGCGGCCATGCTTAGAAAAACCCGCTTTTATATGGACACGGTGGTGGACATTCAGGTTATGCCCGGACAGGGCCGGGGGGCGAACAAGGAAGCGGTGGCGGCCATAGAGGAGGCCTTCCATGCTTTCCGACTGGTGGAGGATGCCGTAAGCCGGTTTACCCCCGGCAGTGAACTGCTGCAAGCCTGCCGGGCAGCGGTTGGCGCTCCGGTGCCGGTGAGCCCCCTGATCCAGGCGCCTCTGGGCTTGGCATTGATGATGGCGGAACGCACCCACGGTGTCTTCGATCCCGCTATAGGCGGCTGCATGGAACTGCAGGGCTTCAACAAGTATTATTTGACAGGAGCGGAAATGGACAGCGGCTGCGGCGAAGGAGCCACCTACCGGGATATCCGCTTCGATGCGGAGCAGGGCACTTTGGAGCTGCTTAAGCCCATGGTCATCGACCTGGGCGCCGTGGCGAAGGGATTTGCCGTTGATCTGGCGGTCGAGCGGCTAAAGGGATTTTCCGGCTGCCTGGTAAATGCGGGCGGAGATCTGTACGCAGGAGGCACCGGTCCGGACGGGGAGCCTTGGGAAATTGGGATTCGGCACCCGCTGGATAAGGCGGATATCATCACCAGTCTCCGGATCACTGATGCGGCTGTTTGCACCTCAGGGGGCTATGAGCGGCCCCATAACGCCTCTCAGGGCAATCATCATATCTTGAATGCCCGGATCGGAAAATCCCCCGGGCATTGGCTGAGCTCCAGCATTGTGGCTCCTTATGCCATGCTGGCGGATGTTTTTGCCACAGCGGCTCTCCTGCTGGATAAACAGGAAAGCCTGGAGCTTGTGAAGCAGGAGGGGCTGGCCGGAATCTGGATTAGCCCGGAGTTGAATGTGGTACGGACAGGAGGAATGGAAGATGAAATGGGTAAAAACTCCTAAAGGATACATCACCGTCACGCTCTTGGTATTGCTGGCTATTGCCTCTGCCGGAGCGCATACCTGGAATGGGATACAGAATGCAGCAATAGCCGTTGCCGTTTGTTCGGTATTGGATGTGTTAATGGGTGCGGCCTCCGGCAAAAAACGGAATGTGCCTGACGGCGCGGTAATCACAGGTTTGCTTTTGGCATTGATACTGGGCACCTCTACCGCGTTTTGGATAACGGAGGTTACAGCGGTGCTGTCCATTCTCTTCAAATATGTGCTCAGCCTGCGCAAAAAGCCGATATTTAATCCGGCGGCCATGGGACTGCTGTTATCCGTGCTTCTGTTCCACGCAGGGGAAAGCTGGTGGGGCGCCTTCAGCGACTTGCCCCCCTGGACCATTGGGCTGCTGCTTATAGGCGGTTTTGCCGTAGCCGGCAGAGTAAACAAGCTTCCGCTGGTCTTCGCATATCTGGGAACCTTTTTGCTGCTGCTGCCCATAGTGGCCTGGTTCGATCCGGCAGTGGCATATGATGCATACCGTCCCCCGTTTATTAATGCTCTGCTGTTTTTTGGCTTTTTTATGCTGACGGACCCACCTACATCTCCCGCCAAACCGGGGGAACAGATCGTGTTCGGCATTGTGGCCGCCGCAGTGGGCACCGCGGTTTATGGAACTGCGGGCGGACTCTTATATCTGTTTATCGGACTGTTTGCCGCCAATGCAGTGATGCTTCTGAAAGCCCGCGTCCCCCATGCTCCTGCGGCCCGGGCAGGCCGTCCCTCGGCCTAATCGAAGGAGTGCAGGGAGAAACACCAAGGAAACCTCGTCAAAAAACCGCCTGAGGGCGGTTTTTTGGCATGCGGTAAGCAGCAGCCGGATAACATCAAAAGCCTCTCGCTGAAGCCGAATTATTGATGATATCTTTGCGATGGGGTCCGCTGTAGAATAGGGCTGCTTGAGGGTGGACCAAAAAGGAGGAGAGTAAAAGTCATGGGATGGATCCGAAGAACAAAGAAATGGAGCTGGTTGGTTTATGGATTGGTTGTTTCCCTTATGTTCGGGGGGGTGAGCCTGGGGCCGCAGGCCGTCCGGGCATCTGCCGCATGGTTTGCGGGAACGGACACCTCCACACAGGGCAGTTGGGTGGGCGCGTATGGCAAGGAAGGGTATGTGCTGCCCTATTACACCACAACCGCCACGAACAACAGGGAAACGCCGCCTGCTGCGGATCTGGTTCAGCTGCCTTCTTATGTTAGCGCTTACAATAAAACCGGGTCCAATTATTGGGTGTCCGGCAATCAGTCGGATCCCCGGGGGCTGCAGTCTCCCGACGGCAGTGTCCGCAAACGGTTTACCGTGTATACGTACAGCACCATGTCCTTTTCCTTTACCCTCTCCGATCAAAAGAGCCATCAATTCTCCGTTTACAGCACCGATTTCGGCTCGGCGGAGACTGTCAGCATGGGATTCGAAATCCGCGATTCCTCCGGGGCACTGCTGGATTCCCGGACAGTTGCAGGCATTAACGGAGGCAAATATGTGACCTACCGGGTACAGGGCAGCTTCAAGCTGAACGTTACCCTGTTAACAGGCCAGCAGGCGTTTGCCCAAGGGTTTTTCTTCGATGCGCCTGGACCCGTATGGCCTGAAGGAGGCGTAGCTGCAGTCGCCAATATAAGCACCGCCGGAGGGGAACTTAGCTGGCCTGCGGCGATGGACAACGAAGGTGTGGCTGCTTACCGCATCTACAAGGACAATCTCCTGCTGGATACCGTCAGCGGATCGGTTTATGCCTATCAGGTGACCGGCTTGTCTCCGGGCGCAGCCTACACCCTCGCTGTTGAGCCGGGCAATGGCAGCGGCCATTGGGGCCGAAGGTTGACGGTACCCTTGACCACAACGGCAGAAGCGGATACGGAGGCTCCGGTTTGGCCGTCCGGGAGTGCACTGACCCCCTCCCAGGTGACGCCGGAGGGGCTGCGGCTGGATTGGGACGCGGCTGCCGACAACACGGCTGTCACCCAATACCGCATTTACCGGGACGGGGCACCGTTGGCCACGGTGGGGGGCAGCGTCTATACCTATGGGGCCATGGGGCTTGCCCCGGAAACAGAGTATACCTTCCGCGTGTTGGCAGGGGATGCCGCCGGCAACTGGAGCGGGACGGGACCCTCCGTCACTGTGGCTACCGCCCCGGCTCCCACCACCTATTTGGGCCAGGACACGGCAACCAAAGGAGACTGGATCGGCGTTTATGGCAGCGACGGTTATATTCTGCCGTTCTTTGCGGCAGGGTCTGCCTCCGGCAAGGATGAGACAACACCGGCTCACGTGGCCAGCCTGCCCTCATATGTGAGCACTTATTCACTGGGAGGCAGCGGGTATAACATCCTGCAGAACCCATCCACCGATGTTCGCGCCCTCCGTATGCCGGACGGCGGCATCCGCAAGAAGCTGACGGCGTATACCTACGGAACGCTGACCCATTCCTTTACGTTGACGGATAACAACCCCCATCAGATCAGCTTCTACACCACTGACTTTGGGGCCCGGGAGTTGAATGTCCAGCAGTTTGAACTGCTGGACGGCAGCGGCCGTGTACTGGATGCGCGTGTGGTGGATACCATCAACGGCGGGAAATATGTGTCCTATGTGGTGAGGGGCAGCTTCAAGCTGCGGTTTACCAAGCTTGAAGGTACGCAGGCCTTTGTAGAGGGGATTTTCTTCGATGCCCCGCTGACGCCGGGCGTATCGGGGCTGCAGGCTGTTCCGGCCGGCACCCGTCAGGTATCCTTAACCTGGAGCAATGCCGGCAGCGATCCAGTGGTTATTCTCCGCAAAAAGCAGGGGGAGGCGGACTTTGCCACAGTCGCTGAAGCAGGCGCAGGGGATAACGCCTACACCGATTCCGGTCTGGAGCCGGGAGCCGTCTACCTGTATGCCATCCGCAATGTCCGCCACTACCGCTATTCGGACATCGCGTCCCGGGCAGCGGTTGCGATACCCGCATACCCGTCCACAAGCCTGACCTTCGGGGGCGGAGCGTTAATGCTTGACCGCCCCAACGAACCGGTGCAGCTCCGTGCGGTGCTGAAGGATAGCGGAGGGGCCCCTCTGGCCGGACAGATGGTAGTGTTTGAGCTGGAAGGCGATTATGTCGGCACCCATATCAGCAGCAGCGCTGGCTCCGCTGTGACGGACGGGGAGGGGGTGGCTGCTGTAGACTATACACCCTTATATGCAGGCTCGTATACGGTGAAGGCGGTGTTTGCCGTGAACGATGCCCTGTTGTTGAACGGCAGCACTGCCGCTGTTCCGCTTTTGGTAAAGGCCGAGGCCTGGGAGCAGCCTCCTGTTGTGCTTCGGTTACCGACGGCGTGGCTCCCGGCGGACTGTTCACAGCCACCGGCTACGGGATGACCTCCTCCGCTGTCCAAATCGCGCTTGACGATTACGCACAGCTTGGCGCCGGTACACCGTCTGCCGGTGCACGTCTGCTTGAGCTTGTACAAACGGATGACCAGGGGGGCTTTGCTGTGGCCCGTCTTCCCCAGGATGTCCCGCCGGGAGCGTATGCGGTATGGGTCCGCAACGAATATGGCTGGAGTGCGGCAGCGCCGCTTAATGAGCCGCGTCCGCAGTTTATTTCGGAGCGGGAGGCTTTTCCGGGGCAGCAGATCAAGCTGGTCGGCCGCAATTTTGACCTGCGGGAATTCGGAGCCGAGGCACAGGACACCGCGGTAAGGCTGAAGAGTGCGGATGGAAATGTGTACGAAATGCCCATTGTCGAGCTAAATCCCTTCGCAGTTGCCTTTAGTCTGGACCAGGCTCCGCCGCAAACCTACTGGGTGGAGGTGCGCAACCATGCAGGGGGCAATTGGGTACGGTTGGACAATGGCCAGCAGCTAACCGTGACAGAGGCGGGAGACGATCCGCTGGGTTTAGGCGTAGCCTGGGCGAAGCACTTCAGCTGGAGCCGGGTATATGATGTGGGAGACTACGGAGCCGCTGCCGACGGTCTGACAGACGATACCGCTTCTGTGCAACATGCTGTGGATCAGGCACATCACGATGGCGGCGGGGTGGTGTGGTTTCCGGATGGCACCTACCGGGTTTCGACGATTTTATTGCCGGCGGGCGTTGTGCTGTTGGGGGAGAGCCGGGAGCACACAGTGCTTGCTTATTCCGGGACGGCCAGCGGCACACTGATCGTTTCGTCCGGGGACGGTCAAACCGTAGGACAGGCGGGGGTGGCGCGGATGAAGCTGGATGTGGCCGATCCGTCGGCATATCCCGATTTTTTCATCTGGCTGGGTCATCCGTGGGGGCCAGCGGTTGCAGACCAAACACTTCGTACGGCAAGTGAGCTGTTTGTGGCTGAGGTTGCCATTGATACCCCCTTGGGGGGGCTGACGGGCAGAGGGAATGGGGTTGGGTTTATTGCCAAGGAACGTACGCTGTTGATCCGCAATTCCTTCAAGGGCCAAGCCGCAACCATTGCCACCGGTTATATCAATGAATACAGCCAGGTGCTTCACAACACCATCGAATATTCCAGCGGTGCCACCAATATGCTGGCGCGTTACGCGATTGTCGAGCAGAACCGGTTCACCGGGCATCCGGAGCAAAATTTGGTCATACACGGGATTAATGTGAAATCCAATTATTATGTGGCCAACAATGTGTTTCAGGGCATCGGCACCCTGGACCACGCAAATAATGACGGCGAAATGGTATTGAACGAATCGCCCAGCGGCGTTTTTAACTATGGGGAGGTGCTGGGCGCTTCAGGCAAGGAGCTGAAGGTGGCCGCAATGGCTCCTCTCAGCACGGGAGCCACAGTAACCGGTCACGTTTACTCCTTTCCTCTCCGCTACGGCCGGCTGGCTGTGGTTATTGTGGGAGGACGGGGAACCGGCCAGCTCCGCGAGGTGGAGCAGGTCAGCGGGAATACCATCACTGTGAAGGCGCTGTGGGATATCGCGCCGGACCGCACCAGCCGCTTCACCCTCATTGTTCCCAACAATAACGGGACTGTTTACGGCAATACCGGCTTGGACAGCGGAGGACCCATCTCCATGTACGGCAATACCTTCGACAATGCTGTGGCCAATAATATGCTGACCCATACGGGAGGAGCGGTTATGTTCGGCTTCCATTCTCTGCAGCAGCCCCGCTTGAACAATGCCTACTTTGTCCGGTTTGACAACAATACGATTATCGACGCTTTGCCCGGTGCAGTATTCGGCTTGGGCCTGCAGGCGGACAATACGGGTTATGCGGTGCTGGCATACGGCGGGGAATTCCGCAACAACCGTGTGGTGGCCCAACAGAATGCGGACGCCTCCGGCCTGTTCCTGCGGACTGTGAAGGGTACGACCTTCGATGTACCGGTGGTCCGGAATACGTTAATCGAGAATAACCAGCTGGAGGAGCTCAAAACCGGCATTTCCCTGACACAGGCCATATACGGCCAGGTGCTCAGCGGAAACCGCTTCAACAATGTGGCAACGCCGATAGCGGACGCAGGTTCGGACAACACGGTTACAACCGGCAGCGCATACGCAGATGTGAGAGCGCCCTATTATCCCGCAGGCAGCAGCGGCTTGTCTGTCACGGCGGTGACGTCCACAGAAGCGCAGCTCAGCTGGCCGGAGGCTGCGGATACTTCCGGAGCGGCGGTTTCGTACCGCATTTACGTAAACGGTGTCCTCTATGAAACCGTTTCGCAGGGTACCGTTGCCGCGGCGGACGGATTGTTGCCGGGAACAGACTATACCTTTGAAGTGGAGGCTGTAGACGCAGCAGGGAACAGATCCCGGGAACGGCTGTTTGCAGCCGCTGAAACCCTTCCTTAACGCCTGCTGCGATACACTGTGCCCCCAGACTTTCCGGTCTGGGGGCATTGCCGTGCAAGGCTCCAAAAAAATGACTATTGAAACGAAACCGGCTTTTGCTTACGGTGGAGCCGTATAAGAAATTTAAGGGGGAATGGGGATGTCACGCAGCTTGTCCGCAATCGTTGAGCAAGTCTCGCAGGCAACAAAACGGATGCCGATGGCGGAATGGAACTGGAGCGAGGGAGTGGCGCTGTACGGGTTGGTTTCCTTATGGAAGGCCACGGCGGACGAATCGCTTCTTCACTATTTGAAGAGCTGGATTGACGGTCAATTAGACCGGGGGCAGGTGTTTGAAACCGTTAATGCCACGGCGCCCTGTTTTTCGCTGATTGAGCTGTATGCGGCTTCCGGGGAGTCCCGTTATGCGGGCATTATTAAGTCGAGGGTGGAATTTCTGCTCCGCCGGGCGGAACGGCTGGAGAACGGCGCATTCGAGCACACGCTGGTGGAAACCAGCTTCGGCGGACAGATGTGGGTGGATACGCTGTTTATGGCTGGACTGTTTTTGGTCAAGGCGGGGCTTTTGCTGGAGGACCGGGAGGCAGTAGAGGAAGGGCTTAACCAATATTTCCTGCATGTGCGCCAGCTGCAGCAGGAGAACGGTTTGTATTATCATGGCTGGGATGAAAAGAAGAATAGCCCCATCGGCTGTTTATGGGCGCGGGGCAACGCTTGGGCCGCCATTGTGTCGGCGGAGCTGCTGGTTCTGCTTCCGGAGACGGAGCCGGCACGGGAGCGGATCAAAGCCGCCCTGTTCCAACAGCTGGCTGGTTTGCTGCGCTACCAGGATATTTCCGGCTTATGGACTACGGTGATCGATGTGCCGGAAACCTATGTCGAAACCTCCGCCGCTGCGGGCATTGCGTATGCGGTCAAACGTGCACTGCAGTCTGGCAGTGTGGATGAGGCGTATGCGCAGATGGCTGACCGCGCTTCACGCGCCGTATTGTCTCACGTGGACTGGGAGGGTGTGCTCCGCGGCGTATCCGCCGGCACGGGAGTGCAGAAGCATCCCGGTGAATACCACGTCATTGCCCAGCACCGGGCGGAGGGGTACGGGCAGGGTTTGCTCTTGATGCTGCTGTCGGCCATGCTGGCCGAAGATGCGGCGCATCCGAAAACCGGCAGGGGGTAACAACGGCATGATACGGTTAAACCTGGAGAAAACCCCCTTTAGCCGCCGCGGCTCCCATTATCTCATTGCCCGCAGGCGCAAAGCCGACGGTACAACGGGTTTGTTCATCCGCACGCTGCGGGCATCGGCCCATCCCAGGGAAATATTCGAGATACTGGTGATCGTGGACGGGACGCCGGCCGAATTTACGGAAGAGGCTTCGCCGGAGAAGATCACACTTACGGCAGCGGGCGGTGAGGTTCAGATCACTATGGATTCCGCCGACGGGATCCGGCTGCGCAGCAGGAATGTGGGTGTCCGCCTCCGGCGCCGGAGGCCCGATGACGGGGAATATAATGTGGACTCTCTGTTTTTCCGCGATGAGCGCCATCTTCAAGTGAACGCCTATCGGGCCAAGGAGCAGTACATGCTGTCCCTTCTATCCGGCAGCCTGCAGGCGCATGCGCCGTGGGAGCAAATAACCTGTGCGTTCATTGAGGTGGATTGTGTCCCGGATGTAAATTCGGGGATAGGGGAACTATCTGTGGAAGGATTCGAATCAAGCTGGAAGGGAGAGGCCCGGAGCCAGCCTGACGCATTCGAGGAATGTGCCCGGTCCTGCGGGAAACTATTCCGGGAATGGCTGGATGCAACCCCGGGTGTGCAGGGGTTACTTAGCGAAACAAGGATCTTGGCAGCGTATACCCAATATATCCCCCTGGTGGAGCCATACCGGTTGTTTACCCGTCCGCTGATGCTCATCTCTCCGAGCTTTAATGGAATCTGGAGCTGGGATCATTGCTTTAATGCCATTGCCTTAAGCTGCAGGCAGCCGGAGCTCGCGTGGGAGCAGTTCATTGCGCCGTTCGATTACCAGAATGAGGACGGGGCATTGCCGGATTATGCCAATGACCGCGAGGCGGTATATAATTTTACCAAACCTCCCATTCACGGATGGGCCCTGTTAAAATTAATGGAACGGATGAGCATCGGCCACAAGGCCTTGAGGGGTTTTTATCCCCGATTAATCAAATGGACCGAGTGGTGGTTCCGTTACCGGGATGACAACCGCAACGGAATCCCCCAGTATAATCATGGGAATGACAGCGGCTGGGATAACGCTACTATTTTTAAGGAAGCGGGGGCGGTGGAAAGTCCTGACTTGCTGTCTTATCTGGCCTTACAAATGGAAGCGCTCTCCGTCATAGCGGAAGCACTTGATCTGGAGACGGAAGCCGGGGAGTGGAGGCGGCGGTCCCGGGAGCTGATTGGACGGCTGGTCTCTTCCTTTTGGGATGGAAACGGATTTGTCGCCAAAAGGAGTGATACGGGGGCAGTTATTGACAGTGCCAGTCTGATTCTGCTCATGCCCCTGCTCCTCGGGTCGCGGCTGCCCGCTGATATTGTACAAAAGGGAGCAGCGCAACTAAGATCCTTTCTTACAGAGTGGGGCTTGGCCACAGAACGGCCGGACAGCGGCCTCTTCCGGGAAAGGGGCTATTGGAGAGGGCCCGTCTGGGCACCGCCTACGTTCATGATGGTGGACGGATTGCGGAATGCAAGTGAACATGAGCTGTCCGGAGAGATTGCCGCCAGGTTTTGCGCATTATGCCAAAAAGGCGGCATGGCGGAAAACTTCCATCCGTTTACCGGGGAAGGGCTGGGTGATCCCGCCTACACATGGACTGCCAGTGTTTTTCTTATTTTGGCTGAAGAGCTTATGAAGGAACCGGCAGAATAGCAGACCCTGTGAATGAAGGCTTCCGCCACCTGCTTGGGATGGTTTTGATATAATGAAGCGGCAAAAACCCGATGTGAAAGAAGGGGAGACATCTATGAAACTTGTCCGCAAGCTGGTTAGGCAGAGGTCTCTCGCCTTGCTTTTGCTTCTTTCCATTGTGCCTGTGCTGGGGTTTGGAACGTTCAGCTATTCCATGAGCCTCCGGCTGATCGAGGCGGAGGTAAAACGGACCTCCGAGGTGGCCATCGCCCAGATGAAGGAGCAGGTGGACCAGCTGCTCCGGCAGACGGAGGAGGTAACGGGGCAGCTCTCGCTCCAGGCGGGGATGCTCCAGCTTGTCAAGATCCAGGAAACCCCGCTCTTGGGCACGCTGCAGGCAGCCAATGATATTAGACGCGACCTGTCCAATTTCTCCACCTCCATCCATGCGGTGGATTCGGTGTATCTTTATCACCGGAAGCAGCAGCTGGTGCTGACCTCCAATGCCCTGCTGGACATGGAGAGCTTTTCCGATACCTCCTGGCTGCCAGCCTTGCAGCATGCAGCGGCGGAGCGCAAATCCAAGCTGTGGATTACTCCCCGTGATACAGGCTTTGAAGCGGCTCCAGGCTCCCAGGTCCTCACGTATATGCTGCCGCTGCCTTATTTCTATGACGAGCCCGAGGCGGCGCTTATTGTTAACGTCAAGGCCGGTGTTATTGCCGATATGATTCGTTCCTTCCCCTTTGACAGCAGAGGCGGGCTGCTTGTATTTTCTCCGGCGGGGCAGACGATTGTGCAAGCGGGCCAGCTGCGGCTGGGAGAGCCGGACAACATCGGCGCTACGCTGGGTGGGAAAGCAGCTGCGGCTGACAGCCGTCCGGTCAAGCTGGATACGGAGGCCGGCGCCATGTACGTGACCACCGAACGTTCGGAGGCCTACGGCTTTCTCTACGCTATGCTGATCCCTGTAGATGCCGCATCCCGCAACGCCCAGCTGCTCAAGCTGTGGATGGTAGTGGCTACTGTGGTCTTATCCCTGTTATCCGTATTTGTCGCTTATTTCAACGTCCGCCAGTTCCAAGCCGGTCTGCGCCGGATTTTCCTGACCCTGCGCGGCAAGGAGGAAGCAGGCGGGGAGACGGAGCAAGAACCCTTCGACGCCGACTACGCCGGGGGGTTCGCCCGCATTGAGAATAGAATCGCCGCGCTGTTGAAGGAGATGGGTGAGGTTCGCTCCCAATGGAAGAGCCAGCTGCCGGTACTGCGGGACCACTTCCTGCTGTCCGCCCTGCTTGGCAACCATGCCGGGATGGATCCGTGGCTGCGCCACAAAACGGCGGAGCCGGCGCTGTTCCCGGATCCGGTCTTCTGTGTGCTGGTGGCGGAGATGGATGCCACCGGCGAAAGCGCCCGCTTCCGCAGCGGAGAGGATGCCTGGCTGTTCCTTTTCGCCGTGGGGAATATCAGCCAGGAGCTGCTGCGGGATAAGTTCGCCACTGAAACGGTCCTCTCCCGGCAGCATGTGGCCATCATCCTGAATATGCCGGAGACGGAGGCCGACCGGGAGACGGTCCGGGCTGCGGAGAAGCTCCGTTATGCAGTATCCTCGTATCTGAAGCAAACGGTGACCATTGCCGTAGGCCGGATTGTTGGCGATTTCCGCGAGCTGTCGGTTTCGTATCAGGATGCGCTGCATGCTCTTCAGGAGCATTGGCCCAAGGCCGGGAACGAGGTTATCCGCGGAGGGCAGGCACCGGAGGCTCCCATGTTTGTGCCGTACCCCGCCGAATGCGAAGCGGCGCTGCTGGCGGCCATCCGCGAGGGCGACCGACCGCAGGCTGCTCAGGAGCTGGAAACCTTCTTCGACGGGCTGAACGGCAGCCGCCTTCCTTTTGCACTGATCAAAACCTATGCCATGCAGCTGCTTGTTTCCATTATCAGGCTGCTTCAGGAGTATGATCCGGACCTGGCTCTGACCTTCCCCGGCCGAAGCCTGTACGCCGAATTTGCCCAATTGAATGCTTCACCTCCCATGTGCAGCTGGTTTGGCGAAACCGTTGTAGAGCCGGGAATCGACTTCCTAAACGGACTGAAGCGGCTGCGCATGGAGACCATTATGGACCGTACCAAAAAACTGATTGAAGAGCGGTACCGGCAGGACTTGTCCCTGCAGCTGGCCGCCGAGCAGTTGGGCATCAGCCCTTCCTACTTAAGCGAGCTGATCAAGCAGCATTGGGGGGAAACCTTCATTCAATATGTCACCCGTTACCGGGTGGATAAAGCGAAAAGCCTGCTGCTCAAAACAGAGCTGAACATCGCCGACATAGCCTCCGAGATCGGATACGGCAATGCCACCCATCTCATTCGGGTATTCAAAAAATCGGAGGGTGTGACGCCGGGAGAATACCGCCAGCAGAACCGCTCTTAAACTGTGCAGCAGTACGCCGCAGCCCCTCAAAGCTACGGCGTTTTTCATTCCGGCCTCCACGAAAAAGTGATGATTGTGATGATATCCGGGGCACCGTAAGCTGTGGTCATCGGCAGCCGGTTGTTCCCGGTGTATCCCAAAACCCGGGAGAGGCTGCACAAGGAAGGAGCGAGGTCATGCAAAAAGGAGGAGCGAACAGGCTGGAAATCCCGCGCGCAGTGCCAGAAGCCCAACATCCGGGTGCCGCAGCCCGGTGGCAGCGGCAATGGCGCATATACAAGCAGCATCGTGCGCTGATCATCATGCTGCTGCCCGGGCTGGCGTTATTCCTGCTGTTCAGCTACGTGCCGATGTACGGCGTAGTCATCGCATTCAAGAATTTTCAAATTACGGAGGGTATACTCGGCAGCCCGTGGGCCGGGTGGGAGAACTTCCAGCGCCTGTTCCAGGGGAATGGCTTTATGAACGCCCTGCGGAACTCAGTGGTCATCGCCTTTCTGAAAATGGTGCTGGTTTTTCCCGCCCCGATTATACTGGCGCTGCTGCTCAACGAGCTGCGGGTCACCTGGTTCCGGCGGACCATCCAGACGGTGACGTATTTACCCCACTTTTTCTCATGGGTGGTGCTGGCCGGCATCCTGTTCCCGTTTCTGGGCAATGAAGGCGGCTTCAACAAGCTGTTGGGCATGTTCGGCATCTCACAGCAATTGTGGCTGCTGGAGCCGGACTACTTCTACGGCATGGTGGCCCTGACGAACATCTGGCAATCCGCAGGCTGGGGGTCCATTGTCTACTTTGCGGCGCTGGCCTCCATCGACCCAAGCCTCTATGAGGCGGCTATTGCCGACGGGGCAAGCCGCTGGCGGCGGATCTGGCATATCAGCCTGCCATCCATTGCGCCTACCGTCATTATTATGTACCTGCTGAATATCGGCCACTTCCTGTCAGTGGGCTTCGACCAGATCTATAACCTGGTGACGCCGCCTACCTCGGGGGTGGGGGAGATTCTCGATACCTACGTGCTGCGCCGGCTGCTGACCATGGATTATGAGCTGGGCACAGCCGCCGGATTGTTTAATTCCACAGTGGGGCTGGTGCTGGTGCTGATCGCCAATACCCTGGTGAAGCTGTACGACAAGGAGCGGGGACTATGGTAACGGAAGGGAGGCGGATACGATGAAAGCAACCTGGGGCGAAAAGACCTTCGATGTGCTGAATGCCGCAGTATTGACGCTATTTGGGCTTACCACGCTTTACCCGCTGTTGTATATCATCACCTTGTCGCTCAGCACACCGGCGGATGCGCTGGCTATGAAGTTCTATTGGTTCCCGCTGCATCCTACGCTGATGTCCTACCAGAAGGTATTGGCGCATCCTGATCTGTTGGCGGCTTATAGTAATACCATCATCCGTACCGGTGTGGGGATTGCCATTTCTCTGACCATGACCGCAATGGTGGCATACCCGTTGTCCAGGCGCACCTTCCCGCACCGGGGGTTCATTATGAAGCTGTTTGTGTTCAGCATGCTGTTTAGCGGAGGCACCATACCGATGTTTTTGCTGGTGAAAAATCTCGGCATGCTGAATACCCTGTGGGCGCTTGTTCTGCCGGGGGCGGTGTCGGCCTTTAATATGATTGTGATGCGGAATTTCTTCGAAAGTATTCCCGGGGAGATTATCGAGTCGGCGCGTATGGACGGTGCATCGGAGATGCGGGTGCTCCTTCGGATTGTACTGCCGCTGTCCGTGCCTGTTATGGCGGTGATGGCTCTTTGGGTGGGGGTGGCCCACTGGAACCACTGGTTTGACGCCATGATCTATACCCAGGATAACCGCTGGCAGGTGCTGCAGCTGTTTCTGCGCCGGACGGTTGTGGATGCCACGGTGTCGCTGACGCCCGGTGAGGACATCAACCGGATCCGGGAGGAGTATACCCCGGAGTCGCTGAAGGCGGCTACCATTGTGGCGGTGACGCTGCCGATTCTGTTTTTGTACCCGTTTATCCAGCGGTATTTTGTCAAAGGCATCATGCTCGGCTCAGTTAAGGGCTAACGTACGACCGCAGCTTGGCGGTCCGCAACCGGTTTGCTCGAATAAAACCATTTCCACACAGGGGGTAATGCGATGTTTACAAAAATCGGGGTTAAAGGATGGCTGCCGCTGGCGGCTGCCTGTTCGCTGGCGCTTGTTGGATGCTCCAATGGTGGAGGGGAGGCCGCAGGGCCGTCGGCTTCGCCGGGAGCCACTGCAGCACAGGTCAAGCCGATGGAGATCAAGTGGATGGTGCCTACGGCCGATTTAAACGCCAATTCCTATGTTATCCAGTATTTGCAGGAGAAGTTTAATGTCAAAATCAACTATTATTCCATTCCCCAGGCCGATTACGTCCAGAAGCAGCAGATTCTGCTCACGTCGGGGGATGTGCCGGATGTGATGTTCATATATGATCCCAACCAGCTGTTTAAATATGCCAGTCAGGGGCTGCTGGCCGAGCTGCCGGTGAAAACCATTGAGCAGAGTGCCCCCAAGACAAAAGCGGTGCTGGACAGCTTCGCCAAGCAGGGCTGGTTTTACACCAACCTGAACGGTAAAAACTACGGGCTGCCCACAACCTATTTCACCGGACAATTTAATGCCAAGCAAGGCTGGCGCATGGATCTGCTGAAGAAGGCGGGGGTGGAGAAAATCCCGGAAACTCTGGATGAAATGACGGCCGCCTTCGCCAAGCTGAAGCAAAACGGCGTGTACGGCATGACCACCAACGGGAACTCGTATTACTTCCAGTTCTGGTCCATCTTCGGCGCCTACGGCGTAATGCCGACCCAATGGATGCTGAAGGACGGCAAGGTGGTCAACGGAGCGGTTGTGCCGGAGGCTAAGGAGGCGCTGACGCTGCTGGCGGACTGGTACAAAAAAGGCTATATCGATCCGGAGTTCGTGACCGGCAAGGATCTGGATAAGAAGCTGGTGGAGGGCAAGGTTGCATATACACACAGTACAGCGGTGTCCTCATTTGACCTGAATAACCCGCAATCGGTCTTCAGCTCCATGAAAAAAGCCAACCCTGAGGCGGATTTCCAGGTGGCGCCGCTGCCCAAGGGGCCTCGTGGCCAACAAGGGGGCTGGGCATGGGGTACGGCGGGCAGCGCCTTTGCCTTCGGCAAGCACATGGAGCAGCAGCCGGAGAAGGTGAAGAAGGTGCTTGAGATCATGGAGGCCATCCGCAACGATGAGCAGGTATTCCTTGACTCCGCCGTTGGGGTGAAGGGCAAACATTGGGATTACTCGACCCTTTCTGATCCGCAGAGCGGCATTAAGTTTATTCCGCCTTATGACGACACGGCCAAGCTTGCCACAGAAGGGCTTCGGAACAATTTCGATACCCTCTTTGCCGGAGGTCCGGCCCCCGTTATTTTTGAGAATGCGCTGGGCAAAAGCAGTGTGGAGCTCTTAAAGAAGTACAACATACCGGTTTCGGATATCTTCGGCAAGTCGGATGTACTGCCATCCTCCGGCAAATATTGGGGCGATCTCACCAAGCTGAAGCTGGATGCTTATGTTCAGATTGTGAGAGGCGACAAGCCGGTATCCTACTTCGACGAATTCGTTAAACAATGGAACGACATGGGCGGGGCGCAGCTGGAGAAGGAAGCCAACGAGCTGTATAAATCTGTGCAGGGCAGCAAATAAACAATGGCGGAAATGGCGGCGCATCGCGGTGCGCCGCTATTTCCGGCTTTGCCGGGGAAGGGGATGGGGAGGATGAAAGGCAAGTCTATTGTGATGGAGGACCGGCTCCAAATAACCGGATACGCATGGCCGTCTACGCTGCTCCGCTTTCCCTGGTGCGTGGAAGCGGCGGCGGGGTCTCTCTGGCTGGCGGACGTTGACGGGGAAGCGGTGCCCTTCCAATGGAGAAGGACGGAAGCGGGTATGCAGGTCTGTCTGGTTGCCGACCTGCCTGCCGGCGCACGGAGACGGTTTGAATGGTGCGATGGTCCGGCTCCGGCTGCCGGGGCGAGGTACAGCCGGGTGTCGGTGGTACGGGAGCACGGAGGTGTGAGGGCGGATAACGGAAAGCTGCAGGTAATGCTCACGGAGGGGCGGCTGGTGGACGGTGAGCTGTTCTCACTGCGCCTGGCGGACACTGGGGCAGTGGGAGTTGCCCACATAGACGGGGGCGGCCGCAGACTGCTTGCCGCAGAGGGCAAGGTAACGGCGGAGGGACCTGTTTTTGCCGAGTGCGAAATCATCTGCCGGTTCGAAGGAGGCGCAGAGTACTTTGCCACCATAACGGTTGCGGCCGGAATGGAGTATATCGGGCTGCGGGAGGAGATGTCCGGGTTTGCCGCCGGTGAAGATGCAGTGCTGCGGGTGGAGTGGCACGGGTTTGCACCGGTGCGGCGGTACACCAAGCCGCGGGGGGAAGAGCCCATTGACCGTTATCTGGACGAAACCGGTGGTTTGCCGTTCCGGCTGAAGCCCTACGATAATGCTGTCTGCTGGCAGCAGGCCAAGGCGGCGGCTTTCTCCGGGGGCGGGGTGACGGCTGCTGTATTCGTGAAGGACAGCGGGAGCTGGGACGACAGCGGTTATGCCTTATGGGGCACGCCGGAAACGATGGCGGTCCGTTTCCGCTGGTCCCGGCGCAGCGGGCGGCTCTGCTGGGAGTATCCGCTGGCGGCGGGAAGCCGGTGTACGGCTGTGGCGTTGTACCCGGCGGACCGGGACCTTGCCGTGGCGGGCGGCTCCTATGCGGATGAGCTGTGGCTGTGGCATGAGTTTCTTTCCCTGGATAAGGTGAAGGATTGGACGTTGGACTGGGACGAACGGCAGACGGAATATCCGCGGGTGTTCTCCGGAAATCGGCTGCCGAAGCGGATGCATACCTGGTTTGGCTACAGGACACACAAGCCGGTGCCCGAGGATATGGAGGCGATTGTGGACCGGTTGTCGTTTTGCCTGCATCAGCCCGGAGAGCTCAGTCCTGTTGCGGCCCGGGAGTTTTATACCTGGGCGGCTACCTTCGATCTGGCTGCCCCGGACATGGAGCCGGATCTGTTCCGCAGGCTGAAGGCCGCTTTTGCCTTTATGGCATATGCCCATAATGAGGAGTGCTTTATGCCGGTGGAGAACATGCTGGCCGGCCATCCCAATTTTCTCGTGGATGTGAGGAGTGTGCCTGCCTTGGCGGCGGCGCTGTTTCCGGATCATCCCCATGCACGCCGCTGGAAAGAGGATTTTGAGCGGGCTATGGCGCGCAATATGAAGTACCATGTCCGGCCCGATGTGCCTGCTTGGGGTGCCCGGGGAGGCAGACACACGGAAAATCTGGCTTGTTACACCCTGTATAACCTGAGAGCGATGCTGAGTCCGGTTATGGCACTCCAGAAGGTGTGGGGGGAGCATCCGGTTGCATATCCCCATTACAGCAAATGGCTGTCCTGGCTCCTGAATGCACTGACCGCCCCGGTGGCGGGCCGCCGCCATGTTCCGACTCAAGGCGCCCATGCAGGCGGGCACGTGGACGACTACGCCGCTCCGTTGGAGCTGCGCATAGCGGGGTTTGGCCTGCGCGCCATTGACCCGCTGCTGGCCGAGCATCTGCTTCATGTGAGTCCGGCCGATGCCCGGAGCTTTGCCGAACGGCAGCCGGATACGGATATTTGGCGGGCGGCCTATGAGGCGCCCTTCGACAGCAATACAGGGACGCGGCCACCCTTGCAGTCAGCCAAGTATACCGGGCATGGCTTTGTCCTGCGGGCTGAGGTGGGCAGGGCGGCGGAAGCCTCCGTTCACCTGCAGCAGATTGACGAAG
This sequence comes from Bacillota bacterium, assembly GCA_023386955.1. GTDB lineage: Bacteria > Bacillota > Bacilli > Paenibacillales > NBRC-103111 > Paenibacillus_AR > Paenibacillus_AR mesotrionivorans. Next base: position 409,901 of record JAEWIS010000031.1, on the reverse strand, counting down.
GGCCGAATTACCGGTGGGGGCGTGCAGGGCAAGGGGGCTGCGGTGTCATTACCTACTATGCAGGCGGAAAGCGTCTCAGCTTCAACCGCAAGGAGGATGTGGGCGACGATAACATGGGGGATGTACAGGCCTGCTGCAATTTCGGCGTTCTGTACGGGCATGAGTTCCGCAGTGTAGGCCGCCGAGACTTGACCGATCCCCTGTTGGATCTTGGCTTCGCCCAGTTTGCCCGTGTGCTGGCAGGCCCGTACTCCAGGCCTGCTTACCATTCCCGGAGTGTGTTGATGTCCGGGAGCGATTACATCATCATCTACGACCAAGTGGGTGATATGCGGGTCAGGGGCCGGTTTTCCTGGTTCGTGCAGGAGCGCGACCCGTTCCCGACTATTTGCCAGCTGAAGCCGGGGGTGCCGGGCTACGATGTTTCGCCGGGTATTCCCGCCGAGCTTGGTCCGGGTGCTTACCGCAATACCAACGATGAATCCAAGGGGAAATATTACGACGGTAATGGGCACTTCCTGACGTTGGTTTCCCCCCACGGCAAGGGAGATTACGGGTATTTGCTGGGTGTAGAAGCGACAGCGTACGGCGCTTTGGTGACACTGAATGACCGGCGGGACTATGTATTCCGGGATGAAGCCGCCGTTGTTTTTGATGAGGGCGGGATATCCTTCACCGGCCATGCCGGTATTGTTCGTCTATACAGCGAGGAGAAGGCGGAGGCGGCGTTGTTCGCCGGCTCACGGATCGGCGCCGCTGGCGTTGTGCTGGAGGTTCTTCGCACCGGTTCAGATGGCGACGTGGACGGGGAGCTGCCCTTTGCCGGCTTCTCCTTCGCCCGCAATGGCGCAGCGCTCACAGGCGGGTATGCCGGCTGCGGCGGAGCCGAGGTGAAGCTCACGCTGCCGGACCTGTTGTGCAGGGGAGCGTACCGGCTGTATGTGGACGGCGCTGCTGTGGAGCTGTCGGGCATCAGCGGCAGGTGTATTACATTCCGCCTGCCGGAAGGATGCGGCCGGTGGGAATGGACGGACCGGCTGCCGGTCCCGGCAGCGGTGCAGGTAGCAGGCTACCGGGTTGTGTCCGGCTCAGCCGAGCTGCTTTGGGAGCCTGCCGCCGGAGCGAACGGTTATGAAATCGCTGTAAGTCATAACGGCGGTGCGGACTGGACGGAGGCGGCAGCAGTTATTGCGGGCAGCACGGCGTTTCCCTTACGGTGGCGGCTTAACGGAACCAATGGCACCAAATGCCATATACGGCTCCGGGGGATCAACCGTGACCGGAAGGGGCCCTGGAGCGGGGAATATCCCGTCTACTTCACCGGGGAGCCGCCGGAGCGGGCGGACGGGCTTCGGGTGATGCGGACGGAGCAGGGGTTCCGTTTGACATGGGGCTGGCAGCTGGGGGCAACGGGCTACCGCTTATACCGCCGTGAGCAAGGCGGGGGCAGCTTTGCCCTCATTTATGAAGGGGAACAGCTTGCCTATAACGATGCCGTTGTAAGTGACGCGCGCGTGTTTGAATATTGTGCTGCCGCCTGCAATGGCAACGGTGAAGGCGCCGCTTCCCCGCCCCGCAGCACAGCACCCGGCGGTTTGGCGGATTGGGATCCCCGTCCGGATGAACCGTTCCGCCGGTACACCCGCAGCCACGAGTACGGCTACAACGGATTTGACCATTGGGCCAATAATCGTAAGCCGGTGCTCCCGCCGTATCCGGAGCAGGAATTTTAGCGTTTAGGCCGAACAACGGAGACCGGGGGCAAGGATAAACCGGCATTCCGCTGCTGGTTCCATCTGCAGGAGCCGCCTTCGGGCGGCTTTTTTGCTATGTTAAAATACCGTAGAAATGGCACAGGATCGCTTCTTGACCTGCCGGAGGCCTTGGCTTATAGTGGGAACAGATGCAAAACTATTATTCGTTTGAGGTGACGGTCTCGATGTCGGAGAAGATTTATGTGGGTGTGGATTTGGGCGGAACCACCATTAAGGTAGGCGTATGTGACTCGGAAGGCAAGCTGGTGCATACCTATGAAGCACCGACCAAAGCGGAGGAAGGCGCAGAAGCGGGTATGGAGCGCATCGCCGAGTATGTACGTACGGCAGTGGCCGAATCCGTGTATGAGTGGGAGCAGGTAGCAGGGGTAGGCGCAGGTATGGCCGGTTTTTTGGATATCCCCAACGGGTTTATCAAGTTCTCCAACAATCTGAACTGGCGCAATGTGCCGGCCAAGCAGATTCTGGAGGAGAAGCTGGGTGTACCGGTTAAGATCAACAATGATGCCAATGTGGCAGCTCTGGGCGAAGCTTGGGGCGGAGCAGGACGGGGCATCGACAATTGTGTGTGCTACACCCTGGGGACAGGCGTCGGCGGCGGCATTATAATTAATGGTAAAATTTACGAGGGCTTCGGCGGGATGGCCGGAGAGCTGGGCCATGTGTCCATTGTTTCCGATCTGGAGGCGGTAGCCTGCACCTGCGGTCAAAAAGGCTGCTTGGAAACCGTGTCGTCGGCTACTGGTATTGTGCGGATGGCCAAGGATGCTGTTGAGCGTGGTGACCGCACGGCGTTGGCGCTGGTGAACCCTATTACTGCCAAGGATGTATTCGATGCCGGTAAGGCCGGCGATGAGGTTGCGCTGCGGATAATTAACCGGGCTGCCTATTACCTGGGCCGCGCTATGGCCGGCATGGCCGTTATTGTGAATCCCCAACGGTTTATTGTTGGCGGCGGCGTCTCTAAGGCTGGGGACATCCTGTTTGAGCCTATCCGCGAAACCTTCCGGAAGTATACACCCGAGCATGCGCAGACCGGCGTGGACATTGTTCCTGCCACTTTGGGCAATGATGCCGGTGTAGTAGGTGCAGCCGGTTTGATGCTGGAATAGACTAGTTATACATTGGTCCGCGTAGCATACAATGTTAGGAAAGAGGAGGAAGCCCGCCATGGAGGACCGGATGGAGCAGGCGATGCTTGTCATCATTACCGGCATGTCAGGCGCCGGCAAAACCATTGCCGTGCAAAGCATGGAGGACCTGGGTTTCTTTTGCGTAGATAACCTGCCTCCTGTCCTGATACCCAAATTTGCCGAGCTGATCCAGCAATCCAACGGCAAAATCGGCCGTGTGGCCCTTGTAATCGATCTCCGGGGCAGAGAGTTCTTTAAGGCCCTGTCCCAATCTCTGCAGGACGTGAAGGACAATTACACCCTGCGTTCCGAGATTCTGTTTCTGGATGCGACGGATACGGTGCTGGTGCAGCGTTATAAGGAAACCCGGCGCAGACACCCCCTTGCCCCAGGCGATGCCCCGTTGGAGGGAATCAGCCAGGAGCGCAAGCTGTTGGAGGAGCTGAAGGGCCTGGCCAACCAGGTCATCGATACCTCCAATTTGAAGCCGGCCCAGCTGAAGGAGCGGATAGCGGCCCGGTTTACCAATGTCGAGGAAAGCAAGCTGTCCTTAAATGTGATTTCCTTCGGCTTTAAATATGGCGTTCCCATTGATGCGGATCTGATTTTTGATGTGCGGTTTTTGCCGAATCCCCATTATGTGGAGGCATTGCGCCCCAATACCGGGATGGATTCGGAAGTCTATGAATACGTGATGAAGTGGAGCGAAACCCAGGAATTCCTGGTGAAGCTTCTGGATATGCTGCACTTCCTGATTCCCCAATACCGCAAGGAAGGCAAAAGCCAGGTGGTCATCGGCATCGGCTGTACCGGCGGCAAACACCGTTCGGTGGCCATTGCCGAATATCTGGGCAAGGTTCTTGGGGAGAGCGAAACGGAGGATGTCCGGGTCCGCCACCGGGATGCCGACCGGGACCGCAAGGTGTAGGGGTTCAAAGGATTTACCCTCAATTTGTCTTTGACAAATTCGAGGCTTACATAACATATCCGGCCTTTCTGCCTTCAATTTGTCTTTGACAAATTCGAAGAGTCCGATAACGCATCCAGCCTTCGGCAGGGATCGCGTTATGGACATTTGGCATGGACCCATGTTATTCAGATTGGGGTGGGCTATATGCAACAGCGCAATGGGCGGCTGCCGCGGATCGTGGTGATCGGCGGAGGAACGGGATTATCCGTAATGCTGCGTGGACTTAAAGAAAAGCCTCTGGATATCACCGCCATTGTTACTGTTGCCGATGACGGAGGAAGCTCCGGCATCCTCCGGTCCGAGCTGCAGATGCCGCCGCCGGGCGATATCCGGAATGTTTTGAATGCGCTTGCGGATGTGGAGCCGATGCTCTCCCGCATGCTGGAGTACCGGTTTACGGCCGGGAATGGATTGGCAGGCCACAGCTTGGGTAACCTAATTTTGGCGGCGATGCATGACATTACGGGGGATTTCGTATCCGGCATCAAGGCGTTGTCCCGGGTGCTTGCCGTACGCGGCCGGGTGCTGCCAACCGCTAATCAGGCGATTGTCCTGAAGGCGGAGATGCAGGACGGCACCATTGTGGAAGGGGAGTCCAAGATTCCACTTGCAGGCGGCCGCATCAAGCGGGTATTCCTGGAGCCGGATAATGTGGAGCCCTTGCCGGAGGTGCTGGAGGCCATCCGTGAGACGGATGCGATTCTGGTCGGACCGGGCAGCTTGTACACCAGTATTTTGCCGAATCTGATTGTTCCTGGGGTGGCCGATGCCCTGGTGGAATCCGATGCCATCAAGATCTTCATCTGCAACGTCATGACCCAGCCGGGGGAAACCGACGGCTATTCCGTCAGCGATCATCTGCAGGCGATTCATGATCATGTTGGGCATCATCTGTTTGATTATGTTATAGTGAATAATGGCGATATTCCTCCCCAAGTGGAGTCGAAATACGCCGAACAGGGCGCAAGCGCCGTAGAGCTGGATCTGGACGAGGTCAAGCGCAGAGGCTATCAGGTGATTGCCGACAGGCTTGTATTGTTCCGGACCTACCTGCGGCATGACGCCGAACGGTTGAGCCACCATATTTATCAGCTGGTGGAGAGCTGGATGTCAAAGAAGAGGTGAGAGGCCATGTCCTTCGCGGCGCAGACGAAGAAGGAGCTTACGCTAATGGAGACAGAGGCCTGCTGCGAGAAGGCGGAATTATCCAGCATGATCCGGATGAACGGCGCAGTCCAAGTATCCAGCCAGAAGGTGGTTCTGGATATTTCCACAGAGAATGCGGCTATTGCCCGGCGGATTTATTCCCTGCTGAAGAAGACGTACCATATCCACATTGAGCTTCTGGTCCGCAAAAAAATGCGCCTGAAGAAAAACAACGTCTACATCGTCCGCATCCCGGCCGGGGTGCAGGGCATTCTGTCCGATCTGAGGATCGTCTCCGAAGGGTTCCAATTTACAACAGGCATCGATAAAAGCATCATCAAAGGCAACTGCTGCAAGCGTTCCTACCTGCGTGGGGCTTTTTTGGCGGGAGGTTCCGTCAATAACCCAGAAGGGTCATCGTATCATCTGGAGATTTCGTCCATGTACGAGGAGCATTGCCAGGCCCTGGTTGACCTGGCGAACCGGTTTCACCTGAATGCACGCTGCATCGAACGCAAGAAGGGGTTTGTGTTCTACATCAAGGAAGGCCAGAAGATTATCGAATTCTTAAGCCTCATCGGCGCCCATCAGGCACTCCTGCGGTTTGAGGATATCCGGATCATGAAGGATATGCGCAATTCGGTTAACCGCATCGTCAATTGCGAAACGGCGAATTTAAACAAAACCATCGGCGCGGCGCTGCGGCAGATTGAGAACATCAAGTTCCTGCAGCGGGAGGTGGGGCTGGAGAGCCTGCCGGAAAAGCTGCGGGAGGTGGCGGAAATCCGGCTGCAGTATCCCGACGTGAACCTGAATGAAATCGGCGACTATTTGAAGGGCAATGTGAGCAAATCCGGCGTCAACCACCGCCTTCGCAAAATAGATGAAATGGCGGAGAAGCTTCGCCAATCGTAAATGCCGGGTCCAAAAGCAGCCCAAATCGGCCCATGACGGAAGCAATCAGGAACATACCGCTGAAAATCGGTTCTTTCTCTAGTTTACTTCCGGAAATGATGCTATAATGGTAGAAAATCGTGTTCTTTTCTGTTGTCTCATTTTAATTTCCATAATGTGACAGAGGTTTTTTGCGTTTTCCAACACGGATTTCCTCTTATGAGGCGCAAGCGCTTCAACTCATATAATAGATGGAATAAGTCATTTTTTAGGGGGTATTGGTTCATGTCGAGGCGTCCCGTCGTCGTTAAGTTGAAAACAGGTCTTCATGCTAGGCCCGCCGCCTTGTTCGTGCAAGAAGCTAATAAATTTTCTTCCGAGATTTTCGTGGAGAAGGATGATAAAAAGGTGAATGCAAAAAGCATCATGGGCATTATGAGCCTTGCCATCAGCACTGGCACTGAGGTTCACATCAGTGCGGAGGGAACAGATGCCGAGCAAGCTGTTAATGCGCTTGTCACTCTGGTCAGCAAGGAAGAGCTGGAGAATCAATAACAGGCGGTTGATTTTCCGATGCATCAACCAACACCAACCAAGCTTCCTGAATAGGGAAGCTTTTTTTCGCATTTGACGAGAATAAACTCCCGATAACCAACCTGCCGAAAACACGGCCGGTTGGTTTTTTTTGTTGCTGCAGAAATCGGTGCATCAGCGGAAAATGGTCAATGCTCCGGGGGCAGCTCCCCAAAAAACCAGTCATATCAAGAGTTTCTGAATTCTGCTGATCGACAGAAAGGAGTCTATTGTCGCGGCCGTACCGGCCCCTTTAGTATGAAGGTGCATCGGCCACGGCTAAGATCACGTTGCAGAAAGAAGGAAACCAGATGGACAGAGGAACTGCCCAAAGGAACCCGGCCCTAACCGGAACCGCCCTCAAACGCCGCCGCGGATGGTCGTTTGTACGGGATTACCAGCTATACCTGCTGCTTACGCTGCCAATTATCTACTTTGTTCTATTCAAGTACATTCCCATGTACGGAGCAGCCATTGCCTTCCAGGACTACAACATCTTCCAGGGGGTAACCGGAAGTGAATGGATCGGCTTCGAGAATTTCCGGCAGCTTTTTGCCATGAGCCAGTTCTATATTGTGGTCCGGAACACATTGATTCTGAACTTCCTGGACCTGGTGTTTTCCTTCCCCGCACCGATCCTGCTGGCTATTCTCCTGAATGAGCTAAGTGTGGCCTGGTACAAGAAAATCGCTCAGACCATTCTATACCTGCCTCACTTTATTTCATGGATCATTATCGGCGGTCTTGTGTATCAGATGTTCTCCAACAACGGCGGTTTGGTCAACAATATGATTACCGCAATGGGCTTCGACGCCGTTCCGTTCCTCACCAATAAACAGGCTTGGCTGCTGGTTTATCTGGGGACGGGCATCTGGCAGAGCGCCGGGTGGGGAACCATCATCTATCTGGCGGCGTTAACCGGCATCAACAAGGAGCTGTATGAGGCGGCGGATGTGGACGGCGCAGGCCGGTTAAAGAAAATCTGGCATATTACCCTGCCGGGCATCCGCTCCACGGTGGTGGTGATGCTGATTATGCAGTTGGGCAAAATCATGACCATCGGCTTCGAACGCCCCTTCGTCATGGGCAATACCCTGGTGATGGATTATGCCGAGGTTATCAGCACCTTCGTGTACAAAGCGGGCCTGCAATCGGCGCAGTTCTCTCTGGCTACGGCTATGGGTTTGTTCCAGGCGCTGGTGGGACTGGTGTTCGTCATTATGGCCAATACAATCGCCAAGCGCTTCGGCGAACAAGGCATCTGGTAAGGAGGAAGATCCATGTCAACCACTGTGCTAAAGAAACAACCGCGCTTCCGGCTCTCCGATGGGGTTATCATGCTGGTCATCGGCCTGGCTATTCTGCTGTGCCTCCTGCCGTTTCTGCATATCATCGCCATCTCCTTAAGCGAAAAGCAGTATATCCTGTCCAACAAGGTGACCTTTTTCCCGAGGGGGCTGGACCTGCATCCCTACCAGATCGTCTTCACTGATGCAAGAATGCTGTGGTCCATGGGGCTGACCATTGTACTGACCGTAGCCTATACCGTGATCAGCATGGTGATGAGCATTGCCGCTGCCTATCCGCTCACCAAGGACCGGCTGAAGGGCAGAACCTTTTTTATGATGCTGATTGTGTTCACCATGTTCTTCAGCGGCGGGATGATTCCCGAATATCTGCTGGTGAAGCAGCTGGGGCTGCTGGACAGCCTGAATGCGCTGATTTTTCCCGGAATGATCAGCGCCTTCAACCTGATTATTCTGAGGACCTTCTTCCTGTCCATTCCCGCCAGCTTGGAGGAATCCGCCTATATCGACGGCAGCTCCCATATCGGCACCCTGCTCCGCATCGTGCTGCCGCTCTCCCTGCCGGTGCTGGCCACCTTAAGCCTGTTCTATGCGGTGTCCCGGTGGAACGGCTTTATGGATGCGCTGTTCTATATCACCAAAGCCGATTTGTATCCCATCCAATTGAAGCTGTACCAGGTGGTCATGAACAGCATGGTGACGGATCTGACGGCACAGGAGGGGGCCTCGCAGGTGGAGGTAGTGCCCGAAGGCATCAAGGCCGCCAGCATCATGTTCGCTACGGTGCCGATTCTTTTGGTATATCCGTGGCTTCAGCGGTACTTTGTGTCCGGGATTATGATCGGCGCCGTGAAGGGATAACGGTCGTGGAAGATTGTTCTTACAGGGTTGCCCCTCCGTTTCCTGGAGGTAAAATAACCAACGCGTTGAAATTATAAGTAAAGGGGAGTTCACCAATGCAACTGAAGCACAAAAAATGGTTTGGGATTTCCACCTCAGTTCTCTTGTTGGCCGGTTTGCTGTCTGCCTGCTCCGGCAAGGATGATTCCGCATCGCCCGCAACAGCTAGTCCCGGCAGCGGATCAACGGCAAGCAAGGATCCCGTCACCCTGAAGGTGGAGGTGTTCGACCGGGGGAATGCTCCGGCCGGCGCCGGTCCCGTGGACAATAATTTCTGGACCCAGTGGATCCAGAAGAATTTCGGAGATCCGAATAACATCAAGCTGCAATTTGTGCCGGTTCCCCGGAATCAGGAGGTGGATAAGCTGAATGTGCTGATGTCCACCAACGATGCTCCCGATATTGTGTTTACGTACGATCTCAACACCATCAATAATTATGTAAAAAGCGGCGGTTTGACCGATCTGGGCAAGCTCATCGATGAGCATGGACCGAACCTGAAGAAATTCCTTGGTGATGACGTGTTGAAATACGGGATTTTCAGCGGCAAGCAGTATACCATCCCCGCGAAGAGAACGCTCCAGTTCACCCAATCCTCCTATATCCGCAAGGATTGGCTGGATAAGCTGGGGCTGCCCGTGCCCACCACCACCGAGCAATTTTACAATGCGATGAAAGCGTTTAAGGAGAAGGACCCGGGCCAAACCGGCGGCAAGGTTATTCCTTATGATTTCGCCGCATTAAACGGCACCGTCATCACCACCCCGTCCGTGCTGATCAACTCCTTCGTGAAGAAAATGTCCGAAGAGGACCGTTACGCTTTATCTGCCACCAATATGCCGGAAATTATGAAGCCCGGTTATAAGGAAGGGCTCCAGTTTGTCAACAAGATGAATGCGGAGGGCTTAATCAATCCGGACTTCGCCTTGGATAAGGACGGCAAAAGCTTCGAGCGGGACATCGCCAACGGACTGGTGGGCTCCTTTACCGCCTTGGCTGCCCATGTAAACCTGATGGGAACCGGCAATGTTTTCGACACCATGAAAAAGAATGCTCCGGGCGCCGAGTATGTGGCCATGGACCCCTTCACGGATGCAGACGGCAAACATCCCAAGGCGATTTATGATCCGACCGGGGTGTTTATGATGGTGCCGAAGAACAGCAAACATGCGGTGGAAGCCGTCAAATACCTGGACTGGATGTCGAAGCCGGATGTCTTGTTCACCCTGACCAATGGGATGGAAGGGCAGCACTACACTCTGGAAAACGGCTTGCCTAAGGCCATCACCACGGACGAGGCCAAAAAGACCTTTTATAATAACAGCGATATCGCCATTGTCATTAACGGTAAGGATTTCGGATCCCTGGACAAAAACCTTGAAGCGGTGGCGCTCTCCTTCCCCGCCTATAAGGATCTGGCCAAACAAACCATGTTAAACGGGCTGAAGGACGGTTTTACGAACCCGCGTTTCGAACGGCCGATTGACGCAGAGCTGAAATATAACAAAACCTTAAACGACAAGCTGCAGGAGATTCTCGTCAAGAGCATTCTGGCGAAGCCGGAGGAGTTCAGCAAAACCTTCGACACCATGTCCCAGGAGTACCTCAAGCTGGGCGGGCAGTCGGTTATCGATGAGCGCAGAGCCGCGTATAAGGAAATGAAAAAGTAACGAAAAAGGAGTGGGGAGATGAAGGCACCACGTGGGTCCAGCTACATCAAGCGCATGCTGCTTTCTTATCTCCCCATCCTGTTTGTGACCGTCAGCATGCTGATCTTTATCTTCATGTCCATCATTAACGGTATTTATGGCCGCAATGCCATGCAGGCCAACCGTGTGACGGCAGCTTTTATCGTGAACACGGTGGACAGCACGCTGAAGGGTATCTTGATGGATACGCAAAAATTGACGGAAACCGACGACAGGCTCCGCCGGTATTTCGAAGCGCCCTCTGACCGGGAGCTGGAATATGATGTGTCCAATCTCTTAACCACCATCATCGTCCGGTATGGGCTCATCGATTCCATCTATGTCTACCGGGCCAAGGATGGCAGGGTGCTGGATCAGAGTGCCATCCGCCCCATCGAGGAATTTCCCGATAAGGCGTATATCCGCAGCTCCATTGAACAGATTGTGCCGTCAGGCTGGACCTCACCCCGGCTGAAGCAAACCGACGGGATTGAGCGGTCGGCCTCTGTTACGTCCCTGGTACTCAAGGTCCCGCGGGATTCGGGGAGTCTTGGACTGGTAACGGTGAATATCAAAATCTCGGCTTTGGAATCCTTCATCCGCCAGATGATCAACGAGGATGTGGCGCAGGCCCAGGTGACGGATGCCCAGGGGAGGGCCTTTTTTACGGAACGCGGCGGAATAGCCCATAATGGCCTGAATGCGGATAAGATATCCGAATACACCAACTGGAAATACACCATCAGCATCAAAAACGGCAAATGGCTGGATTATTTGTTCCACGGCAATACTGTCTGGCTGGCCTTAGGTGTAATGTCCATCGTATTTGCGATCAGCTCCACGCTGTATGTGACCCGGAGAAGCTATAAGCCCATTGAAGCGATCCTGCACCGCATTGACCGGTTCTCCTCCATTGTCCGGCCCGGCGAAACGAAGGTGAGCAAGAACGAGTTTGCCTTTATTGATCAGGCCATCGAACGGTTGATTACGAACAATATGGATTTTCAGGAAAAGCAGCAGGAGCATCTGGTAATCCGGCGGCAGCAGTTTTTGCAGATGCTGCTCAAGGGAGATTATGAGGAGGAACGGGCTCTTTGGGAGCAGGAGTGGCAGCATTTTGGCCTGGCGGAGGGGCAATATATTGTCGCACTTCTGGAGCTGGACCATTATGTGCAGTTCGGCCTGAAATATAACCCTAGCGACCAGTCTCTGTTCAAGTTTATTATCAGCAGTGTGGCGGTGGAGGTGGCGGAGCAGAACGACCAGCGGGTGGTTTCGGAATGGATCTCCAAGAACCAGTTTATTCTGCTTCTGATTTCCCGGGATGGCGCAGGGCTGGAGCATCATATCCTGCAGATCGCCGAGCAGATCCGGGCTTGGGTGGAAAGGTATTTGGACTTTACGGTTACCATCGGGATCGGGCTGGCGGCAGACAGTGAGGAGGCCATCAGCCGGTCCTTCCACGAGGCTATGGCTGCGGTGAGTCGGAAGGTGACTTTGGGCGTTAACCGGATTATCCATACGGTGGAGGCCAAGGACAAAACGGACAGCGAGTGGTTCGCTTATCTGGAGATGATCCGCACCATCGTTCGCAAAATCCGCATGCTGGAGACGGAGTGGATTGGTGAGCTGGAGCTGCTGTTCAATGAGATGGCGGTGCATCAGCTCCGCAAGGAGGATGTGGAACGGCTGTTGAATTACCTGGTGTTTCAACTGGAGTTTGAACTGGAGGGGACGCTCCCGGGGGAGGCAAAGACTTGGTTCCTGGAAGCGAAGCCGGAGCTGCTGCTTGCGCTGAAGCAGGCAGACACGCTGAAGCAACTGGAGGGCTGTTTTACGGCAACCCTCCGGAGGATCGCCGGGCATGTGGAGGACTTGGCCCAAAGCCGGCGCCATATCACCCTGATGAAGGAGGTGAGGGACTATGTGGCGGCCCATTACACCGACCCCAATCTGTCCTTAACCATGCTCAGCGACCGGTTCCAAATCAACGGCAAGTACCTGAGCCAGCTGTTCAAGGAGAGCATCGGCCAGAACTTCCTGGATTTCCTGATCGGGCTGCGGATTGAACGGGCTAAGCAGCTGCTTCTGGAGTCCGACCAATCGGTGCAGGATATCTCCGAGGCGGTTGGGTATCTGAATACCACCTCCTTCATCCGGGTATTCCGCAAAACAGTTGGCATGTCCCCCGGACAGTACCGCGAATCTCGGCCAAGGGGACAGGAGCCGGGGTAACCGCCGATTACTTTGTTGCCGATGGTTTACTGCCGAACAAATAAGCCGTCATCATGTCCGTGAGGCTGCCGATCAGCGCCTCTTCGGGTATGGTGGTTTGGGAATGGGCGATAAGGTCGATGATCCGCCGGGTCGAAAAATATACGACTGCTGCGGAGGCCGCGGAATCCTCCACCTGCAGCTCTTGGTTAATTTTCCCTAAAAAGATCCTGCACAGGAGGATGCCTTGTTCGTTGATGTCCACAAAAATCTGCTGGAGCTCCTCGTCTCCCTCCCCCAGAATATTGAGATCCGGCTCCAGGAAGTCGAATTGATGATGAGCCTCCAAAATTAGCAGAATCACCCGTTGCACCAATTCCCTTTTTTCCAATTGCAAGGCCAGCAGGCTGTTGATTCCGTCATCCAGCATCCGCTGGAAGGTGGTAAAGCAGCTCCGGTATACCTCAACGAAAAGCTGACGCTTGTCGGTGTAATAGGAGTAAAAGCTTCCGGTAGCGACTCCCGCCGTTTTGGCGATTTCCTTGGCGTTGGTTTGGAAGTACCCCTTCTCCCGGAACAGCTGCAAACCTGCTTCCATCAGCTTCTGTTTGGTTTCGACACTCCGCTGTTGTTGGGGAAGCCGGAATTTATCCGGCTTTTTTTCTTTTTTCGGTTCTTCCGTTTGCATGTGCGCATCACCTACTTCTTATTGTAGACACAGGCCGGTTTTTGTCAAATTAGAATATGAACTAAAGTTCAACTTTTTGTTGACACCGGTTATGGCCGCTCCTATAATCAAAATATGAACTTTGGTTCAATTTTTGTGTAGGGGTGATGAACATGCAATTAACAGGCTGGAGACGCACGGTTGCTTTTGTTGCAATTATTATGGGATTTTTTATGGCTCTGTTGGATGCCACTATTGTGAATGTGGCTTTGCCGGATATGACCCGATCCTTCCATTCCGGTATGGACCATATGTCGTGGGTGGTAAACGGGTATAATCTCGCCTTTGCCGTTTGCCTGATTACGGCGTCGCGGCTGGCTGACCAATTCGGACGGAAAAGGCTGTTTATGATCGGGGTAACCGGATTTGTGATCGCCTCCGCATTGGTGGGGCTGTCAGATTCGCTGCCTATGCTGGTGACGTTTCGGGTTATCCAGGGAATGGCGGCGGCCATTGTGGTCCCGGTCACGATTCCTCTGGCGGTGGATCTGTTCCCGCCGCAGATGCGGGGGATGATCATGGGGATATGGGGCGGTATCTCCGGGCTGGCTGCAGCCAGCGGCCCGACCCTGGGCGGAATTCTCACGGATGCTATGGGCTGGCAGGCCGTATTTTATGTCAATTTGCCCATAGGGCTGATCTGCCTGCTGCTGTCGGTGCGGCTGCTGCGGGAGTCCGTCGATCCGTCGGCGGGCAGAGGGATCGACTGGCTGGGTATGGGTCTGCTTACCGGGGCCATGTTCAGCCTTACGTATGCGCTGATCCAGGCTAACGAATGGGGCTGGAGTTCCCCGAAGCTGTTAGTTCTCCTGGGGGCGGCAGCAGTGTTGCTTGTAATTTTCCTGATGGTGGAGAGCCGGCTGCGAAACCCGATGCTGCCCTTGCGGCTGTTCCGGATCGGCACCTTCAACTGGGCTTGTCTGACATTGCTCTTGATCGGTGCCGGTGTAATGGCACCAAGCTTCTTGATGTCCTATTTTCTGACGGGGCTGCTGGGCAAAAGTGTGCTTCAAGCGGGGCTGATCATCTCGGCTATGCCATTGGCCTCCATGGTGGTTTCCGCCAGTGTGGGGGCGTTGGCCAACCGCTTCGGCAGCCGGTTGTTTGTGGGTACCGGCATGGCAGTGCTGGCCGCCTCTACCTGGCTGCTGGGTGATCTTACTGCAGCCTCGCCTCTCTCCGCCATCGTCTGGCGGCTCGCTTTGTTCGGAGTGGGCATGGGCTTAGCTATGGCTCCGGTGATGGGCTCAGTGATCCGCAATGTACCCGAAGAGAAAATCGGTATCGCCTCCGGCGTAACCAATATGACCCGGGCGTTGGGCTCCGTCATGGGCGTGGCCTTGCTGGTGATGGTGCTGAATCAGGCTGTGGCGGACAATACGGTGAAGGCGGGTGCGGATATTGCCGCTTGGGTTTCTGCCGATGAGAGGCTGCCCGCCGGAGCAAAGACGGAGCTGGCGGTGCAGATGAAGGAGGTTGGAGGTTCGGGTGAAGCTGGAGAAGCGGCCCTGCGGAGCTGGGTGGAGCATTATCCCGCAGGAGCGGAGCTTGCCGCCCGGATCGGCGGCAGGATGCAGGAGGCATCAGCCGCTTCCTTCGCCAGGGCCTTCCATCTGGGTGGAGCCGTTCTGCTGGCGGGGATTGTGGCCGGGCTGTTATCCGACAGCAGGAAAAGCCGTATTGCCGCGGAGGGCTCTGCGTCTGTGACGGCTGCAGCAGGCTCCGCGGAAGGGTGAAGGCTCACCGGTTCTGCTTCTATAAAGCCCAAAAACCCCCGGTTCAGGAACCGGGGGTTGGGGTATTAAGGGAAAGAAGCTTATTTGGCGCGGGTCGGCTCAATGACTTTATCAATCAGGCCGTACTTCAGCGCTTCTTCGGCGCTCATGAAGTTGTCGCGGTCGGTGTCTTTCTCGATGCGCTCGAAGGGCTGTCCGCTGCGCTCCGCCAGGATGTGGTTGAGCTTGTCGCGCATCTTGATGATGCGGTTGGCGCGGATTTGGATGTCCGAGGCCTGGCCTTCGGCGCCGCCCAGCGGCTGGTGGATCATCACTTCGCTGTTGGGAAGGGCGAAGCGTTTGCCTTTGGCACCCGCGGTCAGCAGGAATGCGCCCATGGAGGCGGCCATACCGACACAGATGGTGGAGACATCCGCTTTGATGAACTGCATGGTATCATAGATAGCCATACCGGAGGTGATGGAACCGCCGGGGGAGTTAATGTACAGATGGATGTCCTTCTCGGGGTCCTGGGCATCCAGGAACAACAGCTGGGCGACAATGGCGTTGGCTACGGCGTCGTTGATGGCGCTGCCCAAAAAGATGATGCGGTCCTTCAACAGGCGCGAATAAATGTCATAGGCTCTTTCGCCTCGTCCGTCTTGTTCTACGACCATAGGTATCAAACTCATGTTGCAATTCCCTCCTTTAAAATGTTCATCTTCAGGTGGATCATATGCCGGTGTGAAGGGTGTTTCCCTTCACGTTAAGACCATATTAAGTCAACGAAGGTCAAAAGTCAATTAAGGTCAAAGAAATCTGCAGCGCGGTAAAATATACAAAAAAACAGCCTTGCGGCTGCTTGGTTTTGAAGGAATATTATGGCGCACCCGCGAGGAATTGAACCTCGATCTCAGGCTTCGGAGGCCTGCGTCATATCCATTGGACCACGGGTGCATAGAGGTGTAACGGCCATATCGCCCTTGGCAGGCGTTTTTGGCGGCAAGTGTTATTATATGATAGCCTGTGACAAATTGCAAGTGCTTGTTCGAAGAATCCCAGGAGGAACTTTTGCGGCGGCCGACTGGGAGATGGCCTGGGCAAGGGAATAGGAGATGTCCCGGGCAGGAGGATGGAAGGGATGGGCGGGAGGAAGGGATGGCGGGGAAAAGTTGGACAGGCAATAGGATGGATGGGAAAGGGGAAGGGTAGATGTAACAGGACTATGGACAAGGTGGGACGGATGGGAGAGTGGAAGGGATGAGCGGGAGGATGGGGGAGTGCGCATGGGGGCAGGCAGACGGGCTGGAGCGCTAGCGGAACTGAGAAGCCCTTAGCGGCCGAAAACCCGTGTATTTACTTTATAACGGAACTCAAACACCCTTACAGCTCTTCAAGGCGCGGTTTACCAGTAAATTTGTGCTCTAAGAGTTGCTCAGTTCCGTTACAGTTGGAAATCAAGCTAAATCGTGTTCTAAGAGTCGCTCAGTTCCGTTACAACTGGAGGAACTGTCAAAAACCCTGCTTACCAGTGCCGCATATATGCGTTCCGGCTGGAGCATACTCTACATCATGTTTTAAGAATTAAATTTTTCCATTACCCGTCAAGGAGGAGACATACCCGTTCAGATATGAGTCATGTTTAGCTGAAGATTTGCTCCAAATCCCGCCTCAAGAACAGCCCACTCGCAAACTTTAGTCCACCCGGGGACCGTTCTGAAGCCCTTCCCGTTGGAGGCGTTCTGCCAGCTACATTAGAATAAATATTCTTGCTCCATTCGGCCTGTGTTTGATGCCGCTTACACCCTTGGGAGCCCTGTATTATGGGAAAAATACGCCCTGTTCAATTCGCCCGTGGTTAAAAACTTTACAATTGAAAGCGTCACCGAATTCTTGCATTTTCCAAGGAAGAGGAATACAATGTAAGAGGCTAGAGAGTCTCTGTCGAATGGCGCCGCCATTCCTAGCTGGGACTAAAGATGTAAGAGCGGGACATTTCCGGTCCAATACCCTGTCCAGGAGTGAGAAGATGAGGTCCGTGCTCGATATTCAGAAGCAGCTTCTGCCGGATTTAATGGACACCATGAGGAAGCGCTACACGATCCTGCATCACATCATGCTCTCCAAGGTAGTCGGACGGAGAACGCTCGCTTCCTCGCTGGATATGACGGAGAGAGTTTTGCGAAGTGAAGTGGATTTTCTCAAAGCCCAAGGCCTTCTTGATGTGGAAAGCTACGGCATGCGGATCAGCGAATCCGGCCGCAGCCTGCTGGAGGCTATTGAGCCTATGGTAAGGGAGCTGTTCGGGCTCTCTGAGCTGGAGGATCGGCTGAAGGAGCGCTTCGGCATGGAACAGGCTGTGGTGGTTCCGGGCGATTCGGATACTTCGCCGTATGCGAAGATCGAATTGGGACGGGCTGGCGCGGCGGCGGTCCGCAAGATGGCGGTCCGCGAGGGTGTTATCGCCGTTACCGGCGGTTCCACTATGGCTGAGGTGGCTGCTCATATGGGCCCCAGTCCACAGTTAAAGGCAAGCCTGTTTGTTCCGGCGCGGGGCGGCTTGGGTGAAAGCCTGGATTTCCAGGCCAATACCATTGCCTCCACCATGGCGAAGAAAACCGGCGGCCAGTACAGGTTGATGCATGTCCCCGATCATCTGGGGGAAGAGGCGTACCTGTCTTTGATTCAGGAGCCTCATATCCAGGAAATTATCCAGGTGATTCACCAAGCCAGAATGCTTGTGCATGGAATCGGGGAAGCTAGTGTTATGGCCAGAAGAAGGAAGATCGACAGCGCCACCATTGAGTCCCTGAAGCGGGAGGGTGCGCTGGCCGAAGCATTTGGCTATTATTTTGACGCGTCTGGCAAGGTGGTCCACCGCATGCCGACAGTTGGGCTCAAGCTGGAGGATATCCAGCAGACCCAGGCGGTTATCGCAGTGGCGGGCGGGCGCTCCAAGGCTCCCAGCATTGCCGCCGTTTTGAAATTCGGCTGTCATGTGCTGGTGACCGACGAGGCTGCAGCCATCTCCATTCTGGAGACCAACTAAAGCGCAGCGTTTAAGAGCGTTATCCTGACGGTTCTAACGAATCCGTCTTGAGATAATAATTTATTTTTAGGAGGAAACAAACAATGAGTGTTAAAGTGGGCATTAACGGTTTTGGACGTATCGGCCGTCTGGCATTCCGTCGCATTCAAGAAGTAGAAGGAATCGAAGTTGTTGCAATCAACGACTTGACTGACGCGAAAATGCTGGCTCATCTTTTGAAATATGATACTACCCAAGGTCCTTTCAAGGGCGAAGTTGAAGTACATGACGGTTTCTTCAAGGTTAACGGCAAGGAAGTTAAGGTTCTGGCTAACGCTAAGCCGGAAGAGCTTCCTTGGGGCGACCTGGGCGTTGAAATCGTTCTGGAATGCACAGGCTTCTTCGTAACTCAAGAAGCTGCTGAGAAGCACCTGAAGGGCGGCGCTAAGAAGGTTGTTATCTCCGCTCCTGCTACAGGCGAAATCAAGACTGTTGTTTACAACACCAACCATGAAATCCTGGACGGCTCCGAGACTGTAATCTCCGGCGCATCCTGCACCACGAACTGCCTGGCTCCGATGGCTAAGGCTCTGAATGATAACTTCGGTATCGTTCAAGGCTTGATGACCACCATCCATGCATACACTGGCGACCAAAACACCCTGGATGCTCCGCACCGCAAGGGCGACTTCCGTCGTGCCCGTGCCGCTGCTGAAAACATCATCCCGAACACCACCGGTGCTGCTAAGGCGATCGGCCTGGTCATTCCGGAACTGAAGGGCAAGCTGGACGGCGCTGCTCAACGTGTACCGACTCCGACAGGCTCCTTGACTGAGCTGGTTACTGTTCTGGAGAAGAAAGCAACTGTTGACGAAATCAACGCTGTGATGAAGGCTGCTGCCAACGAATCCTTCGGCTACACCGAAGACGAAATCGTGTCCTCCGACGTAATCGGCTGCACCTACGGCTCCCTGTTCGACGCTACTCAAACCAAGATCCTGACTGTTGGCGACAAGCAACTGGTTAAGACTGTTTCTTGGTACGACAACGAAATGTCCTACACCGCCCAATTGATCCGTACCTTGGAATACTTCGCAAAGCTGGTTAAGTAAAACCATAATTGGGTGAACAACCAAAGAGCGGAACAGACGGTAGTCTCTTCCGCTCTTCAAACTGAATGAAGGTATCCATACCCGGATACTTGATTTTTCACTTTTTAGGCGGAGGTTAGACAAATGAACAAGAAGAGCATTCGTGACGTGGCCGATCTGGCCGGCAAACGCGTGTTTGTCCGCGTTGACTTCAACGTACCGCTGGAAAACGGCGTCATCACTGACGATACCCGGATCCGGGAAACCCTTCCCACCATCAAGTACCTGATCGAGCAAGGAGCCAAGGTTATCCTGGCTTCCCATATGGGCCGTCCCAAGGGTGAGTTCGTAGACAGCATGCGTCTGACTCCTGCTGCCGTCCGTCTGGGCGAGCTGCTGGGCAAGCCGGTTGCCAAGGCTGATGAAGCTGTTGGTGATGCGGTAAAGGCTCAAATCGCAGAACTGAAAAACGGCGACGTGCTGGTTCTGGAAAACGTCCGTTTCTACAAGGGCGAAGAAAAGAACGATGCCGAGCTGGCGAAGCAATTCGCTGAGCTGGCTGACCTGTTCGTGAACGATGCCTTCGGTGCTGCTCACCGTGCGCACTCCTCCACTGCAGGCATCGCACAATACCTGCCGGCCGTTTCCGGTCTCCTGATGGAGAAGGAATTGGACGTATTGGGTAAGGCTCTGTCCAATCCGGAGCGCCCTTTCACCGCCATCATCGGCGGCGCTAAGGTAAAGGACAAGATCGATGTTATCGACAACCTGATCAACCTGTCCGACAACCTGATCCTGGGCGGCGGTCTGTGCTTCACCTTCCTGAAAGCCCAAGGCTACAGCATTGGCGCTTCCATGCTGGATGAAGAGAAGATCGAATTGGCCAAGACCTTCATTAATAAGGCCAAGGAAAAGGGCATCAACCTCCTCATCCCGATCGACGTTGTGGTAGCCGACAAGTTCGATGCCAACGCTGAAACCAAGATTGTTGACGTGGACGCGATTCCTGACGGCTGGTTGGGTCTGGACATCGGACCGAAAACCTCCAAGATCTATGCCGACACCATCAAGAACTCCAAGCTGGTTGTTTGGAACGGACCGATGGGCGTATTCGAAATGGACGCTTTCGCAGCCGGCACCAAGGCTGTAGGCGAAGCTTGTGCGGAAACCGCAGGCTACACCGTTATCGGCGGCGGCGACTCTGCAGCTGCGGTTGAGAAGTTCAACCTGGGCAGCAAGATGGACCACATCTCCACTGGCGGCGGCGCTTCCCTGGAGTTCATGGAAGGCAAGGCTCTTCCGGGCGTTGTAGCTCTTAACGACAAGTAAGAAGTTTCGAATTTCGGGGTCCCCGCAAAGTAATAGGATTAAACTTCGAAGGTTATGCTTCACTTTGTGGGGAATTTATGGATAAGGAGGGGACCTCTGTGAGCAGAACACCTATCATTGCCGGCAACTGGAAAATGTTTAAAACCGTCAAGGAAGCGGTAGCCTTCGCTGATGAAGTGAAGGGCAAGGCTGAGCTTGCAGGCGTGGAGAGCGTGGTTTGCGCCCCGTTCACCAACCTGCCGGCCCTTGTACAGGCTTTCCAAGGCACCACCATCAAGGTTGGCGCGCAAAATCTTCACTTCGAGGACAATGGCGCTTACACCGGCGAAATCAGCGGGATCATGCTGAAGGATCTGGGCGTGGAGTATGTGATTATCGGCCACTCCGAGCGCAGAGCTTATTTTGCGGAAACCGACGAAATCGTCAACAAGAAGGTTCTGGCAGCCTTCAAGCACGGCTTGACTCCGATTCTCTGCGTAGGCGAGAAGCTGGAGGAGCGCGAAGCAGGCGAAACCAAGGAAGTGTGCCGGGTGCAAACCGTGGCCGCTCTCGCCGGTCTTACTGCCGAGCAAGCTGCCCAAACCGTCATCGCTTATGAGCCCATCTGGGCCATCGGCACCGGCAAGTCCTCCACTGCAGAGGATGCTAATGAAGTGATTAGCTACATCCGCAGCGTGGTGGCCGAACAATTCAACGGCGAAGTGGCGCAGGCTGTCCGTATCCAATACGGCGGCAGCGTGAAGCCGAACAACATCAGCGAATATATGGCCAAGGCCGATATTGACGGAGCCCTTGTAGGCGGCGCCAGCCTGGAGCCGGCTTCCTACATCGCGCTGGTGGAAGGAGCGAAGTAAGATGGCAAGACCCAAACCGGTAGCATTGATTATTCTGGACGGCTTCGGATTGCGCGACGGCGTTCAGGGGAATGCTGTCGAACAAGCCAAGAAGCCCAATTACGACCGCATCAAGGCTGAATTTCCGTATACCACCCTCACCGCTTGCGGCGAGGCTGTAGGTTTGCCGGAAGGCCAAATGGGCAACTCTGAAGTGGGGCACTTGAATATCGGCGCAGGCCGGATCGTGTATCAGGATCTGACCCGCATCACCAAGTCTGTCCGCGACGGAGATTTCTACGATAATGAAACCCTGCTGGGCGCGGTCCGCCACGCCAAGCAAAACGGCACCAAGCTTCACCTGTACGGGCTGTTGTCCGACGGCGGTGTACACAGCCACATTGCGCATCTGTTCGCGCTTCTGGAGCTGGCCAAGAAGGAAGATCTGAAGGAAGTTTACATCCATGCTTTCCTGGACGGCCGCGACGTTGCACCGGACAGCGCCAAGAAGTACATGGAGCAGCTGGTTGCCAAGACGGAGGAGCTGGGTGTTGGCCACATCGCCACTGTCCAAGGCCGCTATTATGCCATGGACCGTGACAAGCGCTGGGAGCGCGTGGAGAAATCCTACCGCGCTATGGTGTACGGTGAAGGCCCAACCCATACCGATCCGGTTAAGGCGATTGAGGAAAATTACGAAAAGGCGATCTACGACGAGTTCGTGCTGCCTACCGTCATTGTGGATGGCGAAGGCAAGCCGCTGACTACAGTAGAATCCAATGATTCCGTTATTTTCTTCAACTTCCGTCCCGACCGTGCCATTCAGCTGTCCCTGGTGTTCACCAACGAAGACTTCCAAGGCTTCGACCGTGGTCCGGGACGTCCGCTGAACCTGCACTATGTATGTATGACTGTTTTTGCCGAAACGGTGAAGGGCTTCGTGGCCTATTCCCCTAAGAACCTGGACAACACCCTGGGTGAAGTGCTGGTTCAAAACGGACTCAAGCAGCTGCGTACAGCAGAAACGGAAAAATATCCTCACGTGACCTTCTTCTTCAGCGGCGGACGTGATGTGGAGCTGCCGGGAGAGAAGCGTGTGCTGATCAACTCGCCGAAGGTTGCCACTTATGACCTGCAGCCGGAGATGAGCGCATACGAGCTGGCTGCTTCCACCGTGAAGGAAATCCAGTCCGGTGAGCATGACGTGATTATCCTGAACTTCGCCAACGCGGACATGGTCGGTCACTCCGGTATGCTGGAGCCCGCCATCAAAGCGGTGGAAGCTGTTGACGAATGCCTCGGCCAGGTGCTGGATGCCATTCACGCCGCCGGCGGGGTTGCGCTGATCACAGCCGACCACGGCAACGCCGAAACCGTCCGCAATCCGGATGACAGCCCGAACACGGCACATACCACTAGCCCGGTTCCGTTTATCATTACTGACCGGACCTTCACTCTGCGCTCCGGCGGCATCCTGGCGGATATCGCACCGACCATGCTGGATATTCTGGGCGTTGCGGCTCCTGCCGAAATGACCGGCACCACCTTGATCGAAAGCAAGTAAGCTTTATGGCAAGGCGAAAGGCCCGGCTTGGAGGTTTGCGCTCGAGAGCAGCATCCGCCGGTACAACACACATATCTCTATAGAAGGAGCGATTACCCATCATGACCATTATCTCCGACGTATACGCACGGGAAGTATTGGACTCCCGCGGCAATCCGACAGTAGAAGTAGAAGTATATTTGGAATCCGGCGCAGTAGGCCGCGCTATCGTTCCCTCCGGCGCTTCCACAGGCGCACACGAAGCTGTTGAGCTTCGTGACAACGACAAGTCCCGTTACCTGGGCAAAGGCGTTCTGAAGGCTGTTGAAAACGTGAACGACGTGATCGCTCCCGAAATCATCGGTTTGGACGCTCTTGACCAAGTCGGCATCGACACTAAGATGATCGAGCTGGACGGCACCCACAACAAGGGCAAGCTGGGCGCCAACGCGATCCTGGCTGTATCCATGGCTGTAGCACGCGCTGCTGCAGACGCACTGGACATCCCGCTGTATGTGTACCTGGGCGGCTTCAACGCCAAGACTCTGCCGGTTCCGATGATGAACATCGTTAACGGCGGCGCACATGCCGACAACAACGTAGACGTTCAAGAATTCATGATCCTGCCTGTTGGCGCTGAGTCCTTCAAGGAAGCTCTCCGCACCGGCGCAGAAATCTTCCACAACCTGAAGACCGTTCTGAAGGAAAAGGGCTTGAACACTGCAGTAGGCGACGAAGGCGGCTTCGCTCCGAACTTCGGCTCCAACGAAGAAGCTCTCTCCACCATCCTCGTGGCTATCGAGCGCGCTGGCTACAAGCCGGGCGTTGACGTATTCCTGGGTATGGACGTTGCTTCCACCGAGTTCTTCAAGGATGGCAAGTACCACCTGGAAGGCGAAGGCAAATCCTTCACCTCCGCTGAGTTCGTTGACCTGTTGGCTTCCTGGGTTGACAAGTACCCGATCGTTACCATCGAAGACGGCTGCTCTGAAGATGACTGGGAAGGTTGGAAGCTGCTTACCGAGAAGCTGGGCAGCAAGGTTCAACTGGTTGGCGACGACCTGTTCGTAACCAACACCACCCGTCTGGAGAAGGGTATCGACGAAAACATCGGTAACTCCATCCTGATCAAGGTTAACCAAATCGGTACCTTGACTGAAACCTTCGACGCTATCGAAATGGCTAAGCGCGCCGGCTACACTGCTGTTGTTTCCCACCGTTCCGGTGAGTCCGAAGACAGCACCATCGCTGACATCGCTGTAGCTACCAACGCCGGCCAAATCAAGACTGGCGCGCCTTCCCGTACTGACCGTGTGGCCAAGTACAACCAATTGCTGCGCATCGAAGACGAGCTGTCCTATGTAGCTCAATATGCCGGCAAGAAAGCATTCTACAACCTCAAGAAATTCAAGTAATATAACAGCTTCCGCTTCGCGGCGGAGCGTTGGGGCATGCGGCAGGATTATTTCCTGCTGCATGCTTTTTTGTTTTGGGGTGTTTGGGGAACGGGGGGCTGGTGTGTGGAGGGATAGAGGAAGCAGAGTTTTCGCTATTGTCGGGTCGAAGGCAGAATGGAGGTCGATAAAGGAAGGGAAAGATCCGCTATCGGGCAGTCAGTCGGGGGGAGCAGGCGGTTTTAGAGGCAATAGAGGTAACCAGGGTTCCCTTATCCCACCCAAAATGAGGAGGGGACGCCGGATAGCGGAAGAGATGCTTCCGCTATTTGCCTGGGGAGAAGTTCGGGTAAGTGTGGGGCGGCGGTTTACCGTATAGAGCAGCTTGTAAATGAATGGATGTGACCGGTTACTGTGTGGAGTCCAGCGTAAGGGAGCCGGATTGGCTGATGTTTAACGCGGGGGCTTCTGATAACGGAAGGGGATTTCCGCTAACCAGCGCTGTTCAGGAGAATGAGAGCAATAGCGGAAGCTGATTTCCGTTAATGGTCCTGATGACGGTGGGGGATGCCTCCAGAGGAGGCTATAGCGGAAGATCGCTTCCGCTAATGGAGTGATCGGGGCAAGGTCCGTGCGGCATAACGGAAAAATGTTTCCGTTATTCGCCCCGGCACAAGCCTGGGCATTGCAGATCGCTTCCGCTGGCACCCGGCAAAGCCTCGGCGGCGCCTATCGCTTCTGCTGGTAGACTAGACCTGCACTATTCGCAGCCTTCCCGCTATTTGCATCCTTTTCCCATATAAGCTAGGATAAAGGAAATGACGGCAGCGCTGGCGGATCAGGCGTTCAGCCAAGACGGCCCGCTTATAGGAGGAACAGTAGATGAGCAAATGGATGCTGACAGTGTTGTTTTTGATTGGCTCTGTGTTTGTCACCAATCTCATTCCGTTCTCCTCCTTCTTCCGCTATCTGGACACCATGATCCATGAATTCGGCCATGCGGCGGCAACCCTGCTGCTATCCGGCAAGGTCATGTATATCGAGCTGTACGCGGACCACAGCGGCGTCACCCGGAGCCTCATCACCAAACCCTGGTCCCGCATTCCCGTGGGGCTGGCGGGGTATATGAGCGCCTCCTTGTTCGCGTGGCTGCTGTTTGCCCTGAATGGCCGCAGCCGGCAAAAAGAAGGCTTGTACACCATCACCCTGCTGGCGGTGATTTCTCTGGTTTTGTTCGTGCGCAATGGCTATGGCATGATGTGGCTGGCCGGTTTTATCGCCCTGAACGTGGTGGTGCTGCTGTGGGGCAACCGGGTGGTCATGAAGTGGTACTACCTGGTGCTGGCTTTTCTGACGCTGGAGGAATCGGTATCCGGCGCGCTGTATATCCTCATATTGGCGATAAACCGCCCGGGCCAGGCTGGAGACAGCACTCTGCTGGCGCAGGCCAGCGGCATTCCCGCCCCCGTATGGGGTGCCTGGTTCCTCCTGTTCGCCCTGTGGTGTGCCAAACGCGCGCTGCAATGCTTCTTCGGCAAACGCCGCTCCCGCTCCCGTCCGGGTGAACGGGAAGTGGGCAATGCCTATGCCGGTTATGAACGCCGCTAAGGGTGGCATTTTGCAGAGAAAAGCGGATTTACCGGAGGCAATTGGAAGGGAATCTAAAGCCTGAACTGGAACTTTGCCCAGACGTTGTAATTTTACACCTGCTGTGGTACAATACTCTTGCTGTCTATAACGACGACACTTTGTTTGGGCCTACTGAAGGCTCTTGAAACTTTGGGAGGTACACATGTAATGGATGTCTTTTTGAAGGTAGTCCTGATTATCGTATCCATTGGTCTGATCGCGGTTGTTCTGCTTCAGAAAGGCAAAAGCGCAGGTTTGTCGGGTGCTATTACCGGCGGCGCTGAGCATCTGTTCGGCAAACAAAAAGCCCGCGGCATGGATCTTCTCCTCTCACGTGTAACAATGGGACTGGCCATTGCCTTTATCGTAGTGGCTCTTCTGGTTGCTTATTTTGCGTGAAGTAAGGATTGGGTTCATCAACCAACATAGATGATACGCAGCAGGGGCATACTCCTGCTGTTTTTATTTATCCATAAATAGAGATGGGCACACCTTGCCGGGCGTGGGCATATATTGCTGTACAAGGACAGGACGCCAAGAAGCGGGGGGCACGGAGAAGGAGGAAACGGAATTGATGCAAGCACTCATCACCGAAGCGCAAGGGTTGGCAGACAAAGATCCGGCAGCCAGATTGTTCGGCACACCGGAGCCGTTTTTTCTGGAGGGTTGGGGCGAGCATAAGGATACCGTGGCACTTCTGATCCACGGGTTTACCGGGTCCCCTTCCGAATTCCGCCGGTTGGGGTACTATCTCAATGATTTGGGATATACGGTCAAAGCCATTCTGCTGCCCGGACACGGTACCTCGCCGGAGGATATGATCCGGACAGGCTTCCGGGACTGGTGGAGCTGTGTGAAGGATGAGTTTGCCGTCCTGGTCCGGAAGGGCTATGAACGGGTTATCCCCATCGGCCATTCCATGGGCGGGCTTCTGTCCCTGAAGCTGGCTATGGAGGAGCAGGTGCCGGGTGTGGTCACCTTGGCTACACCGATTCATCTGGGCAGCCGGTCTCTGATGTTCGCCGCGTGGGTCCAATTCTTCGTCAAGTATATCTCCAAACGCCGCCCGGCCGGATGGGAAAACATGGTCAACGAATCTCTCGCCTATGACCGTACGCCCGTGCCTTGTGTAGTCCACTTCCGCAAGCTGCTGTTTAACGTCAAGAAGAAGCTGGACCTTGTGAACGTGCCTCTTTTTATTGCCCAAGGAGAGCTGGACCGGGCCGCCTTGCCTGCCAGTGCGCCGTACATCTACAACCGGGTCTCCTCCCAAAAGAAGGAAATGAAGGTTTACCCCAACAGCTCCCATGGCATCCTGCTGGATTCCGACCGTGAGGAAGTGTATCAGGATATCAGTATGTTTATCGCTCAATTGGGTTAAGAAGACGGCAGGTCCGTTATCAGGTTTGTTTGGTTAATTTGTCGGGTATAAATAGGTTGGGATCACTGATGTCCGTGCCCGTTGAAGGCCGGATTTTACATAATCAGCTTGAATTTGAAAAATTGCTTGAGGTTCCGTGCGGCTTACGCCTTGCCTTCGTTATTCTCCGGCAGATGTGTGCATACTAATACAAAAAGGGAAGGGTGACGCGTTTGGTTACGGAGCAGCAATTGCTTGATTTTATGCGGGAAACGGCGTACAAGCCGTTGACATATCAAGAGCTGGAGAAACATTTTGAGCTGGAGAACGCCCAGGAATTCCGGGATTTTCTGAAGCTCTTGAACGCATTGGAGGAAAGCGGTGAAATCTACCGCACCCGCACGGAGCATTACGGGATTCCGGAGCGGATGAATTTATTGAAAGGCCGGATGCAGGTCCATGCCAAGGGCTTCGGCTTTCTTTTGCCTGAGGATAAGGATCATCCAGATGTGTACATTAACGCCAACGACATGGGCGGCGCCATGAACCGCGACACGGTTCTGGTGCGGGTGAGCACCAAGGGACCATCCGGCGGACGGATGGAAGGGGAAGTGGTGAAGATTGTGTCCCGGGCGGTAACCCAGCTGGTGGGCACCTTCGAAAACCACGAAACCTATGGCTTCCTGCTGCCTGACGATAAGCGGATCAACCGGGATATTTTTATTCCGCAGGAAAAAATCAACGGTGCCGTTACCGGCATGAAGGTTGTGGTGAAGCTTCTGACCTATCCGGAGGGACGGGCTGCCGCCACCGGCGAAGTGGTAGAGGTGCTGGGGCATAAGGATGACCCGGGTGTGGACATTATCTCTATTATCCGCAAGCATCAGCTGCCGGAATCCTTCGGGGACGACGTAATGGCCGAAGCCGAGCAGGTACCCGATGTGATCCGCGAGGAGGATCTGGTTGGCCGGCGTGATCTGCGGGGCAAACGGATCGTGACCATTGACGGCGAGGATGCCAAGGACCTGGATGATGCGGTGAATGTAGAGCGGCTGCCGAACGGGAATTACAAGCTGGGCGTCCATATTGCGGATGTCAGTTTTTATGTGACGGAGAATTCCGCTCTGGACCGGGAAGCGTACATGCGGGGCACCAGCGTCTATCTGGTGGACCGGGTGATTCCCATGCTGCCACACCGGCTGTCCAACGGGATCTGCAGTCTGAACCCCCAGGTGGACAGGCTGACCATGTCCTGCGAGATGGAGATTGATGCCAACGCCAATGTGGTGGATCATGAGATTTTTACAAGCGTTATTAAGACGACGGAGCGGATGACGTACACGAATGTCCGCAAAATCCTTCATTATATGCGCAATAAGGACACGGCCGGTCAAAATCTGTCGGATGCGTCCCTCTCCCCTGCGGAAAATGAACTGTCCGGTACTTTCGGGACGGAGTCTGCGGCTGAACTTAGCATTCTGGAGGGAGAACCTACAGATGGATTCTTAGGCGGTTTGTCTGCCGAAGCAGGCACAGAGACGGAAGCCAAGGCTGCACCCGAAGCTTCGGAAGGACAAGCCATTGATGAAGCAGCGCTGATGGAAGAAGGACGCCAGCTGGCGGACCGGTATGCGGGACTTGTGGATGATTTCTTGCTGATGGAGGAGCTGGCTCTGAAGCTGCGGAATAAGCGGATGCGCCGCGGAGCTATCGACTTTGACTTTCAGGAATCGAAGATTCTGGTGGACGAAAAGGGCAAGCCCACCGCGATTATCAAACGTGAACGGACCATTGCGGAGCAGATTATTGAGGAATTTATGCTGGCGGCCAATGAAACGGTGGCGGAGCATTTCTATTGGATGAAGGTACCGTTCCTGTACCGGATTCACGAGGACCCGGATGCCGAGAAGCTGCTTCACTTTATGGAGTTTATAGGCAACTTCGGCTATACGGTGCGGGGTGGCAAGGGCAATTCGGTTCATCCCCGGGCGCTTCAATCCATTCTGGAGGAAATCAAGGATACCAAGGAAGAAACGGTCATCAGCACCGTGCTGCTGCGCTCCATGAAGCAGGCCCGCTACGAAGCGGAGAGTATGGGCCACTTTGGTCTGGCGACGGAGTTTTACTCCCACTTTACCTCGCCGATCCGCCGTTATCCCGACCTGATCATCCACCGCGTAATGCGGGAGGTGCTGGAGAATGGCGGACTCACGGATGCGCGGCATGAATATCTGACTGCGCGGATGGCGGATATTGCCCGCCAATCCTCTGAACGTGAGCGTGTGGCCGTTGATGCCGAACGGGATACGGATGCGCTGAAAAAAGCCGAGTTCATGCTGGATAAGGTGGGCGAGGAATTCGAGGGTATGATCAGCAGTGTGACCAGCTTCGGGATTTTTGTGGAGCTGGGCAATACGGTGGAGGGGCTGATCCGGTTAAGCGATCTGGCCGACGACTACTACCACTTCCACGAAAAGATCCATGCGCTGGTGGGTGAACGCACCTCCCGCATGTTCCGCATCGGAGACGAAGTCAAGGTGCGGGTAGCGCGGGTGAATATGAGCGATCATACCATCGATTTTGAGATGGTGGATATGAAGCCACGGCAGCAGCGTCCCGGCGGCGGTTTCGGCGACGGGCGGCGCAAGCAGGCTGCTGACGGACGTGGCAAGGCCGGCGGTAAAAAAGGCGCTAATAGTATGCAAGGCCACCGGGAGCCAAAGAAGAAGAAGGCTGCCGGCCAAGCGGGTAAGAGTGGCCGGAGTGGTGGGGCCGCCGGTAACAGTGGCGGGCCGCTGTTGTATACGCCGCCTGTGGACGGGGCGGCGGTAGAGCGTGCCGCAGCCGAAGGCGGGCGCGGCAAGAAGAAGCGCCGCCCGGGGCAGGGCGGCGGTGTGCGGTTGTCGCCGGTAGAAGGCGGCGACGCTGGGGTTGCGTCCGGCAGCGTGGCGGCGGACGCGGGTTTTGCCGCAGGCGGCGCAGCTGCGGCGGCGCCGGGCGTCTTGCCGGCGGAGCGCTTCGGCAAGAAGCGCAAGCGCAAGGGCGCCAGCGGCAAGGGCGGCGCCGTGGAAGCGGGCGCGGCCGGCGGTAGCGCTGTGGCCGCAGGCGGAGCTGCGGCGGGAGCGGCACCCGCCGAAGGAGGCCGCCGCGGGCAGCGCGGCGACCGGAAGGAGCCG
This sequence comes from Bacillota bacterium, assembly GCA_023386955.1. Lineage (GTDB taxonomy): Bacteria > Bacillota > Bacilli > Paenibacillales > NBRC-103111 > Paenibacillus_AR > Paenibacillus_AR mesotrionivorans. Next base: position 379,476 of record JAEWIS010000031.1, on the reverse strand, counting down.
GGCGAGCGGAAGCGTGGCGGCGGTGAGCGCCGCGGCGGCCGCGGCCGGCAGGAGCGGGAGCCTGCCCCGCGCTCCTGGGAGATGATCAGCAGCTCCGAGGGCCGTCAGGACCGGAGCAAGGATGACACCGGCGCTGAGGAGGGTGCTCCGTCGCGCAAGCGCCAGGGCACCGGCTTCGACGGCAATGGCGGTACGCCGTTCTACGTGGGAGCTATGAAGAACCGCAAAAAGTAGTATTAGTTTGGCGTCGCCTGGTCATAGTGACCGGGCCACCGGAAAAAACGGATATAGCCGTCTATCGGAGGCGGAGGAATCTTGATTTATCAGGCGGGAGTTGCTACAATTAGCTCCTGGGTGCTTCGTTAGAGCCCCACTGATGATCAAGCTTCCGACCGCCTCCTTGCCGGCTGCCGGAGGATGGGAGTGTGAAGCAGATGGGCAAGAAACATGATGATAAGGTGCTGGCCCAGAACAAAAAAGCATCCCATGACTATTTTATTGAAGAGACCTACGAATGCGGTATGGTATTGAGTGGCACGGAGATCAAATCTCTACGCAGGGGTAAAGCCAACATTTCGGACAGCTTCGCGACCATCCGGAACGGGGAAGCCTTCATTCACAACATGCACATTAGCCCTTTTGAAGAAGGCAACCGCTATAATCCTACTGACCCCACCCGGGCACGGAAGCTGCTTCTTCATAAGCAGCAGATTCACAAGCTCCTGGGCGAGTCCAAGCGGGATGGCTACACGCTGGTGCCTCTCAAGATCTACATCAAGAACGGCTACGCCAAGCTCTTGATCGGCCTGGGCCGCGGTAAGAAGAACTACGATAAACGCGACACCGAAGCCAAGCGGGATGCAACGCGGGATATCCAGCGGGCCCTCCGTGAACGGCAGAAGGTTGCACGGTAAGACGAATAACCTGATTCACACCTCTTTTGCAGCAAAAGCGATATCTCCAGCCTTTGCCTTGTCAGCGCCCGGGTATGCTTCCATGCACCTCCTTAGCGTTCCTAGCAAGGCTGTGATATAATAGATTTACATCGCATCACGGCTGCACTGGTTGGCAGCATGATCGATAAGCATCCGGCTCAGCTGAGCCTGGTTAATCCAACTGCAGGGACGCAACGCCTTTGGGCCACCGGTCAGGCAGGGACGATCCCTTCGCGGGGCCGTTTTTGGATTCGACGGGGGTAGTTCGAGCATGGGTAGCGGGTAGTGGGGAGCGTCCGCTTTATCAACGCTAAAGCCTATTAAACGGCAAACAACAACCAACTCTGGCTCTGGCCGCCTAATAACGGTCACCAGGCTCTTACTCTCTATCGCCCATGTAGCGGGATAAGGGCTCAACTTTAGTGGGATACGCCGTCTAGTCTCCGCCTGGGGCTAACGGAAGAAGACAATCAGGCTGACCCAACGCGAAGCCGGTTACGGGGCGTCGCTCGGGTGACATCAAAACTGTGACTACACCCGTAGAAGCCTATGTGGCGTTGCCTTCGGACAGGGGTTCGACTCCCCTCGGCTCCATACGAAATAAGCAAAGTGCCTCTAACCAGTTCAGGTTAGAGGCCTTTTGCTGTGAAAGGGGAGGCAGCCCCACTTCCGAAGAAGGACAGGGGTTCAGCCCGCGCGGACCGGAGCGTAAGCGCAGGGAGCACGGCATCTCAATCTACCGCTAAGGTTGTCCTCGCAGATTAGGCTTCGTCAGCAACTTAAATCAAGATTGAGATACTCCCTCGGCTCCATTTCCCTGTCCGAAAATATCGGACAGGACCAAGAAAGACACATTCTCTAATAACAGAGATATGTGTCTTTTTTTGATTTACACAACCAGTAAATGGATCCGTGCCAGCTATGTCAGATGCAAAGCGTTCAAACCGATATCCGTATTCATCCTATTGATCCTTTTTAAGCAACTTGTTATAACCTTTATTACTTAAACCAACCTTTTTCATATGGACTTTTGCTTTTACCTTCAAATTAATTTTTGGCAGGACGTTGATGTTATCATCCTCCATCTGCTTCCATTGTGTTGGGAATTTTCTATATATCACGTCGGAGATTCCCGCGACATCTGCGTCTGACTTCAAAATGGCAGTCCAGGCTTTGCTGCAGAGGGACTCCACTTCTTTTGCCAGACTTTTCTCCATGTTATCAATAATCTCCGGATCTAATAAATTTTCGGAACACCCTGTTTCATCCAACCACCCTTTAATTTTGATAGAGGCTGTCACCTCATATTTACCTTCCGTTTGTTTAATGGAAATGGTGGTCTTGGAATGGGATACCATATAATTCGAGTCCTTGGCTGCGCTCTTCTCCGGATTGCAGGCAAAAGAAATACTGGAATAGTTGACCTTATCCCTTAAGAAGGAAACGCCCAGTGCTTCATTTTCACTCATCCATCCAACAAGTTTATTATGTTTGATTATGGCAGCCCGTTTTAATCTTAACTTGGAGGGAACAGTAGTTTGATGCAACTGGTCGAGGTTGGTGACTTCTTTCCCTCCGGAAATCGTAATTTCCGGGACGAGTACGCTGTGAGAGGGACTGAGTTGGTGTTTAATTAAATCATACATTCTGACGTATGGAATTTTGGATAAATATTGCTGCTGCTTCTCCAGAATTCGTTCCATCCCGATGCCTGGGATGGGCTGCACGCTGAGAAGCTGCTCCAGTATGGATCTTCCGTCTCCGGAAGCAATCAGAACATTTACCGTTTCCCGGGAGTCTGAATTGCGGAGGTAAAGATCGATCATTTGATTGATTCCCGCTTTGGCCGCGTCTTCCCCAATAATCAGCACCCGGTTATGCCCGAAATAAAGCTTTCGGGAAGCCTCCAGATAGCTTTTGGAAACAGCATCCTTAATCGTGACTCCTTCTGTGGAATACACTTCGATAGGTACGTGGCCATTTGACCGGCCGACAGTTCCTGCGGCTGCGGGAATAGCGGAGGGAACTACGACCTGAAAGGAAATCACCCATTTTCCTTCTTTATTGATATCCATGGAAGATGCAGATGTAATAGATAATTCGTTCAATTCCATCCGGTCCCAACAGCCGCTCAACAGTATAGAGGTCAGGATTATTGTAATCATCAAGATTCTTTTCTTGAGCATAGGAGCGCCCCTTGATTTTCGGGTTGTTCATTTCCAGCGATTAGGGTTATTCTTCGTAAAGGCGATGGGAACTATTCCATAAGGATGAAATCAAAAAGCCAACAACGTCTGAGCGGGACCGTTGTTGGCTATTCCGGTTTACAGGTTTTCAGCTGAGCTAGAAACACCAGGAGTCCAGGATAAAGATTCTCCGAGCCCTTTCCTAACCATACCCAATGCCCCCAAGTATCAAGCAAACAGAGTTTGGCCCCATACGGGGAAAGTGGTTACTCATGAATCTTATGGCAGTCCTAAAGAAATTGCCCACAAGCCGCGGCTCTTTCTTTAAACTCAGATGATCGGTATAATTGGGAAACGGACACAATTTCGAAATCAATTGCCCAGGAGTCCATACCATGTTTACTAAAAAAGTATTCCATTAAAACCTTTACACTCAGTTCCTCCAGAATTATTCTGACAGGTTTTGTCGCTCTCATCTTAATCGGCTCCATCTTGCTGGCCTTGCCGGTTTCATCAAAAGGGGACAGCATTTCCTGGCTGGATGCCTTGTTCACCTCCACCTCCGCCGTTTGTGTTACAGGATTGGCAGTAGTGGACACCGGCTCCGACTTCTCCATATTTGGACAAGTGGTCTTGATGATACTCATTCAAATCGGCGGTTTGGGTTTTATGACCTTCGGTGTGATGATTGCAGTGGTGATGGGAAAGAAGATCGGGCTTAAGGAACGGCTGCTTATTCAGGAATCGGCCAATTCGCTGGCTACTCAAGGGGTAGTCAGGCTTTCCCTTAGTATTTTTCTGATTGCCTTCATTGTGGAAATTCTGGATGCCCTCTTTCTGACACTTCGTTGGGCTTCTCATCTGGGGATGAAAAATGCCATGTATTATGGAATCTTTCATTCCATATCTGCTTTTAATAATGCGGGGTTCGGATTGTGGCCGGATAATTTAAGCCGTTACGTTGGCGATCCATTAGTGAATGTGGTGATTACCGTTTTATTTATTACCGGGGGAATCGGTTTTACAGTCATTCTCGATGTGTTTCGAAAACGCAGCTGGAAGCGGCTTGCCCTACATTCCAAGCTGGTGTTAGTAACCTCCGGAGTGCTTTGTTTGCTGGGATTCCTCGGTATTTTCCTGATCGAACTGTTTAACACTACTACCTTCGGGCCCTTAAGCTGGTAAGAGAGATTATGGGCTTCTTACTTCCAGGGAGTCGTCACCCGGACAGCGGGGGTCAATACCATTGACATTGCGCGGATGCTGCCCGCTTCCCAATTTTTCATGATCATCCTGATGTTTATTGGGGCCTCTCCGGGTTCCACAGGCGGGGGAATCAAAACCAGCATGTTTATGGTGTTGGCTCTTACCATAGCTGCTATCGTCAAAGGCCAACGAGATACAGAGCTGATGGGGCGTAGAATCCCCCAAAGCATCATCCTGCGGTCTCTGGCCATCTGTGATTGTGGTGATAACCGCTACATTCCTGCTGACTATAACCGAGCGTGAACTGCACAGAGACTTTCTTGCACTGCTTTTTGAAGCAGTATCCGCCTTCGGAACAGTCGGACTTTCCATGTCGCTGACTCCCGAGCTGTCTGTAATGGGGAAATTAATTATTACCCTGGTTATGTACATTGGCCGCTTAGGGCCGCTGACCCTTGTCCTTGCCTTGGCTCATAAGAGTGACCAAGCAAAAGTTCCGGTATCCGGAGGAGAAAATCATGATCGGGTAAAGCATCTCGAATTTGACAAGGAGGGGGTCGCCCTGAAATACCTTGCTGTTTTGCCCTATCTTGAAACTGAAAGACACATAACGGAACAGGGGCAGGAAACGGTGGTGCATACCCGTCATCTCTATTTGCACCGAACAGAAATCGCCGCCTATTCCCGGACCTTTCCCTTGAAGGAAGTGTATGACGTGTCGTTTAAGCAACTGGGTGAAGGTGAAGGTATCTTCTACCTGCATACGAAACAAGGGGTTTATCCATACCGAATGAATTGTGATCCGGCATTCTTTATAAGTACGTATAAGCAAATCTCTCGTCTGTAGCACAACTGAACAAGGTTCGACGTATTGAAACCTACCACAGACGGCCCAAGCAGCTTGGTGATCAATGAGTCTTAAATATTCCGTACTTTCTGGGTACCGATGCCCCTCGGCTCCATAGTAAAAGCAAGTGCCTCTGACCGAACATGGTCAGAGGCCTTTTGCTTTTCACGGAGCCGAAAAGGGAGGCAGCCCCGCTTCCGAAGAGGACAGGGGTTCAGCCCGCGCGGACCGTAGCGCAAGCACAGGGAGCACGGCATCTCAATCCACCTGTATGGTTGTCCTCGTCGAATAGGCTTCGTCAGCAACTTAAATCAGGATTGAGATACTCCCCTCGGCTCCATAACCCGCTCCTGGATCAATATACTACTGCCTCGTCCGGAGCGGAAGCCAAGAAGCTGCTGAATGAATTCGAGTATAACCAGCAGCGTAATCTGCTCGTCCAGACATCAAAATTGACCTTTGCCGAGTTTTTGGAACACTGGATGGACAACTACGTGAAATATACAACTGTGAAGAGACAACCAAGTGCTCCAATGAAAACATCATTTATGATCATGTGATTCCCTATCTCGGTGCTATCGAGCTTCAGAAGCTCCAGCCGGCATTTATTCAACAATACTCCAAGTATCTGATGGATGACAAGGGACTCAAGCCGAACACTGTACATAAGCATCACGCTTCTATTCGCAAGGCGTTGGATTACGGCCTGAAGCAGCAGTTCGTCCACAGGAACGTATGTGACGCGGTCACACAGCCTAAGAAAGAACGTTTTGTTGGTCAATCTTATACCAGAGATTAGCTGAATAGACTGCTTGATGCTGTCAAGGATACAAAGCTGGAGCTGCCGGTTCATCTCGCCGGGTATTTGGGCTTGAGAAGAGAAGAAATCATAGGGCTGCGATGGAAATATGTTGATCTTGATGAAGATCTTCCTGAAAGTGGTATAATTGCTATGAACTTTTAATGATAATGTGAAACAAATATTGCTAGAAGTAATCTATCTACGAGTTACTCAGGAGGGGTAAAAGTGGAGGATATGAATAGCTTCAGTAAAATTGGAGAAGGACAAGATGCAGAAGTATATGCCATAGAAGATAACAAAGTATTGAAGTTATTTCGAAATGCAAATGATGAAAAAGTGGCTCTACGTGAAATGGAGATATTAAAAACAATGTATCGGAGTGGCTTGCTTGTTCCTAAGGTTCATGAATATGTAAATATCTCAAGTAGACCCGGATTCGTTATGGAGCGAATAACTGGAAATAGTATTTTATCAACAGTTGAAAAAAGACCTTATATAATGTTAAGAGTGTCAAAGATGTTTGGTCAGTACCATTCAGACATACATAAGTTTGTAGCTCCGGTTGAGATTCCTTTGTTAAAGGAAGGTTTAGAGAGGAGTATAACTGCAGTTCATTGTCTGGACGATGAAATTATTCAATATACCTTGAAGTTACTGTCTGAATTACCTGATGGAAATTGTATTTGTCATGGTGATTATAACCCGTCAAATGTTATTATCAACGGCGATAGTCCTGTATTTCTGGATTGGGGCGGTGTTAGTAGGGGTGATGCTGCATCTGATGTTGCTCATACATTATTGATACTAAAAAATGGTCAATTTCCTCCAAATACCTCATTTTTATTTAAACTCGCTTTAAAATTGGGGCGAAACGCATTTGCAAATATTTATTTTCGGACCTATCAACACTATAACCAGCTTGACCTATCAGTGCTTAGTAAATGGGAAATGGTCAGGGCTGTAGGGAGGCTTAGTTACGGGGGGGAAGAAGAGAGACCTGCTCTCGTAAAATACATAAAAAAATTCTACGAAAATAAAGGTAATAATAGGGTTAATTTATTCTGAATAATAGGGTGACAAGGGTCAGTTACACGAGCAGTTAGTAGGCTCGGCTGGAGGATGGGGGATGGTTGCGTCTACTTCATCAACGCGGAAAGCCTATAACAACAATCAATGCTGGCTCTGGCCGCCTAATAAAGGTCACCTGGCTTCTACTCTCCATCGCCCATGTGGCGGGATAGGGACTCAACTTTAATGGGATACGCCGGCTAGTCTCCGCCTGGGGCTAGCGGAAGAAGACAATCAGGCTGACCCAACGCGAAGCCGGTAACGGGGCATCGCTCGGGTGACATCAAAACTGTGACTACACCCGTAGAAGCCTGTGTGGCGTTATCTTCGGACAGGGGTTCAGTTTGCGCGGACCGGAGCGTAAGCGCAGGGAGCACGGCATCTCAATCTACCGCTAAGGTAAGCAATGGCGGATTTAAAATGTAATAGAAGGTGTAGGATCACTTTATATATACAAATGGGCTGGAAGTCTATCGTACCTCTTTGAATTGAGGTAATCGGCAGTTTACCCCTTTTCATATGCATTTTGTAATGGTGTTAGGCTAAAGCTCGGATGCCTTCCTTTCTATTACCTTTGGGGTTGAAGACGAATGAGTCAGTAGAGGCAATCATTTATTAGGAGAATGATCCTACGTCGATGCCATTAATCAGTGGATTTGTGACCTTGTCGTTATATTAGGCTGTATACAGGGAAAACAGATTCATGGAGCTTGGACACCATAAGAAGAGCGTTGAACTGATTGGAATGGATGCGATACATCATGAGCATTTTGATTTCAAAGATCAAGAGAAATAAGTTCAGCCGTTCACATTTCAAGGAAATGATCTTCTGAGCTTAACAAGCGGTATGCAAATAAATGGGGGGATAAAGGATGAAGTCATACTGGCAAACGCCCAGACTGTGCTTGCGAGCCGTGGAGGAAAGGGATGCGGAAGTTTTTCATGGCTGGGGTCAGGATGAAGAAATTTGCCGCAGTGTGGATATGATTCGGTTTCCACAGTCGTTGGAGCAGTGAAGCAATGGCTTCATGTGACCGTCATCATGGTACGTTTAAGTATGGCATCACGATCACCAGAGAGTATTGGGGACAAGGATATGCCAAAGAAATGATTATTGCCGTGCTGCATTACTACTTCTTCGAGTTGGGGTACCAGAAGGCGACACCTCACGTATATAGCTTCAATGAAAGATCCATTCGATTGCATGAGAGCTTAGGATTTCAGCGGGAGGGACAGCTTCGCCGTATGGTCTACTCCAATGGCAAATACCATGATGAAATTCACTTTGGCATGCTGAAGGATGAATTTAAAGACCGCTATGCAAACGAAGAGGAGTAATGGGTTGGCTTTGAAGCAAGTGAGTTCAGCCCTTTTCATTTCACGCAACGGCGAAAGAACCGCAGAGTGAGCACGGCGGAACGCGGATTCCGTTCCGTACTTTCTGGATACCGATGTCCCTCTGCTCCCTAATCGGTCATGGAAAGATTCTTGATGGCGAAAGCGTCGAGAATCCAGGCAGCCGCGGCGTCGAATCCGGTACATGTGGTGGTATTCGACATCCTACAGCGTAACGGTCGGGATCTCCGTGGTACAGCCACTCTCTTTACATGCCGGGGGAGGGGAAACAGCCTTTCTCTGTCAGCCGATCTGAACACTGGAAAAAAATCATTACACTTACGCCACTTCAAGAATAAAACCGGTGAAGATAGAAACTATGTATACGTGTCCCTCGGTTCCAAGAAGTGCGGAAAATCTTCCGGTTTCCGGCTTATTTTCGCGACTGACTGCTTTAATGGTATAAGCTCCTTCTCCCTAGACGGAAACCTAAACTCAATAATGAAAGGTGCTGAAAAAAATCAGCACCTTTCATTATGTCTTCCTGCAACTTAGAAAATATAGTACTACATTTCATCAAATATCATCTGCTTTGATCGTGGTCAGAGCTTCCTTTGAGAAGTTATTACTCTTTTGAATTCGAATAGCTTGTTGACGAAGACTTTTCTCGAATATATTTCGTACATGACGAGCGTTCCCGAAGTTCGGTTGTTTTCTATCGAAGTCCAATATTCTCTGGAGTTTAGCCACAGTGTCAGGCTCTAACTGATAAGCTTGTTCCTTGTAAAGTCGAACTGCTATCTCGACAAGCTCTTCTAATGTATAGTCCTCGAACTCTACAATATTAGGAAAACGGGAAGCAAGCCCCGGATTTGTGTTCAGGAAAGAGTTCATCTCACGGCTATACCCAGCTAAGATTACTACAAGGCGATTTCGATAATCTTCCATACATTTGACTAATGTATCAATAGCTTCTTGACCAAAGCCATTAGAACCACCAACATCGCTTGCCAACGAGTATGCTTCGTCTATAAAGAGAATTCCATCTAAAGCCCGTTCAACAGTCTCTCTTGTCAAAACTGCTGTTTGCCCTACATATTGGGCGACAAGCCCAGACCGATCAGTTTCAACGACTTTTGGAGACTTAATAACACCGAGTTCATAGAACATACTTCCTATTATTCGTGCAATCGTTGTTTTGCCTGTCCCAGGATTGCCTTTGAAAATCATATGTAAAGTTTGTCCACTCATCGTTGGAAGTCCTAGCTTTTTCCGTTCATTTTGTATAAGAACTTGAGCATAAAGCGAATGGACGAATTGTTTAACTTGATCTAGTCCTATTATCGATTGCAAACGTTCTTCTATGCTTCCAGAACCCTGAATCACTGTAGCAGAAGCGTCAGGTTGTAAAATGTCACTCTCTGGCACTCCGTGTGTTTTTTGATTTAGTTCATTAAAAGCTGATTGCAAGCATCTCAGATGGGATTTCTCTTCTTGCCACCATTTATGATAATCCTTGTCTCCAAACAGTCCCATGATTGAGGATTCTCGATATCTTTTCTCAGCAGAATCCACATCCTTCTCCGCTTGAATTATATCCTGTTCGATTAGTTTCTTAGTAATTAATGCTTGCCGTTTATTGAACATGGAAACACTATCTTTCAACTTGATTTGTGCTAAAGAAGAAGTGCTTAACTTTCGAATCTGTGACAATAACTCTACATAGGCATAGTAATCATCAACTGATACCTCTGAAGGGGTTAACCCCGCGTGAAGTATGCTTTTTATTGCATCCCATGATGAGCGCCAATTTAAGTCAACCTTATTTAGTTCTTTACTGATGTTATCAAGTCGATTGAACCATAAATTGTAGATAGAACGGTAACTTTTAGAATTCTCAAAGTTCGTTCTCATTACTTCCAGATAAGTTTTATGAGTATCATGAAATTTCAGTTTAGTAATGAAATAAGAAAGCCTTTTCTGATCTATGCTTAATTGTTTGCTAGCATCTTGAGCAGGCTCACTGATAAATGAAAATATACGATAACTAAGATAGCTTTCATCATCTAAGATATTTAAAATTGGCATTAAGGTATCATGTAACTCTTTTTCATGATGTTCATATTCTTTATAGCTTGTAGATTGAAATAAAGTATTCATTTTAGATATACCGTTATTGAAAAGGTCTTCGATAGACTTAGGTTGATTTATATTCGGTACATTTTCCATAGTTACCCCCAAAAAATTCTCTGTAGTTCAAATTCGCCCCGCCCCCGGTCGATTCCTGCCGGGGAATGGGCGATTTGGTCAAAGTACGGCCTGTGCCTCCAAGGCGGATGAGCCCGGTGTTCAAAGAAAATAAAGTATTAGACTGTGCCGTTTCATTGAGCTAACGGGCAGGATAGTTTAATAAAGTTTTTAGGTTATAGACAGTAAAACAGCCGGCTACGACCGGCTATTTTTTCATTACATACAATTAAGACTTAACAATATTATTCCGTACTTACTAGGTACCGACTCCCCTCGGCTCCAAGAAAGCACGGAATACTCTCCGGCGTTGTTGAGGCCGAAAGGAAATTGCCCGTGAAGATGAAAAAGACGATGGGAGCTAAATAGGCTCTCATCGTCTAATAGTCTAATGGGTTGTTTCCGTTTTCGAAACTTTGGTTTAGTTATTTGGATTCAAATGGAATCAAACAATGATTTGCTAATGTGAAGATAAGTTGGGCTAGCACTTTGCTTGACATCGTGAATTCATCTCGAATCCATTCTTGTATAATTGCTAAGCTCCCATTGACTAAATAGGCATATGTATAGCGTTTCATGGATTCAGGGACAGTGATATGGACGTAACGGTCAATACTCATAAGCACTTCATTAGTCAAACGTTGTGCGAATGATGGTTGGTCATGAGATTTGAATAACATTAAGGCAAATAAATCATGATTCTTTTTAATGTAATCCAAAAAAGCTGTTATATACGTAATATTGTCACCCAATTCAATTTTCCCCAAGTATTCACGAGTGTTATCCATAATTTCTCGCTCCACATTATCGAGGAGTTCATAGGCATTCGCATAGTGTAAATAGAAAGTAGATCGATTAATTCCAGCAGCAGTACATAATTCCTTCACACTAATTTGGCTGATATTTTTTTCATTGAGCAAACGAATGAGACTCTGCTTTAATAGTAGTTTCGTTAATTTTTCCCTTTGATTCAATATTCATTCTCCCCCACCAAATATTCATTTTAGAACAATCGACACTTTGTTTTCATTTGTCTATATTGAAGCAGTTTAACAATCAACTGTTGGTTGCTAAATAGACACTGTGTCAGTAGTCTAAAGGTAGACGAATCAATTTGTCAACAAACTGATAATTTAGGTGGAGATGACAATGAATAATACAAAGAAGAAAAAATGTGTCATGATAACGGGAGCTGCTGGTAATATGGGCAGTGAAACGGTGAAGTTGATGAGAAATGATTTAGCTAATTACGAGTTACTTCTCTTGGATCTGGATCATGCAAACAGCCGAAGGAAACTCCGGGAATATGAAGGACGGGCGGGTATTACTGTTGTTTATGGTGATTTGCTTGACCGAAAATTGGTTCAAGAATGCGTTAAACAATCAGATATTATCCTTCATATAGCAGCCTTCGTTTCCCCCGCTGCAGATGAAATGCCGCAAAAGGCCATGCAAGTCAATTATGGCTCAGTTAAGAACATTGTGGAAGCTATAAAGGAAAGTGGGCGTGAGGATTTAACCCGTCTGGTATTTATCGGGACAATAGCGGAAACGGGTGATCGTATGCCGCCTATCCATTGGGGGCGGGTAGGAGACCCCATTAAGCCAAGTGTCTATGACTATTATGCCGTTTCAAAAATTGCAGCTGAGCGTCTGGTGATTGAATCAGGATTAACCTACTGGGTAAGCCTGCGGCAAACTGGAATCATGGGACCTTCTATGAGCAGAATTCAGGATCCAATCATGTTCCATAATTGCTTGGAAAATGTGCTCGAGTATGTATCTGACCGGGATTCTGGACGATTAATGCGCAATCTATGCATCCGTGATATAGATGGGACATTGAATAATGAATTTTGGCAGCATATCTACAACATTGGCGGGGGAGAAAGCTGCCGTGTCAGCACACTTGAGATGTACCAGGAGTTGTATGGTAAGCTCGGGATTAAAAATCTTGATTATGTAATTGATCCTACGTGGTATGCAACACGGAACTTCCATGGACAATACTATACAGACTCGGATAAGCTGGAGCAATATTTCCAGTTTCGACGGGATTCGATGGAATATTTCTACAATAGTTATCTGGAAAACTTGGGTATGCTAGTCCCCGTGGCCAAGGTCATTACGAAATTTCCTGGTGGACAAAGGTTCATGGGAGCGATGATTAAGAAAACACTTAAAAAGCAAGCAGTTAAAGAGCGCGGAACGTTGCATTTCACTGAGAATCAGGATATGGAGAAAATAGAGGCTTATTGGGGAAGTGAGGAGAATTATAAAGCCATTCCAGCAAAGCTATCCATCATGAAGAAATTTTCCGAATGGAAAACTGTACTCAAACTCGATCACGGTTACGATGAAGACAAACCGGCTTATGAATTAAATCTTGAGGATTTAAAGGGTGCCGCGAAATTCCGTGGTGGAGAGTGCCTGTCAACAGTTATGGTAACGGGTGATTGGAAAAGCAAACTTGACTTCAAATGTGCATTTGGTCATAGTTTTGCCGCCAGTCCAAAGCTAGTGCTGGAAGGAGGGCATTTTTGCCCGACCTGTGAACGAGAAAGCTGGAATTACAAAGAACGTGCAAAACGTGAACCATTCTTCGCACAAGTATGGCAGCCACTCCATGGTGCAGACGACGGCAGGATGTATAAGAAAATGGTATCAGAGTTTGATGTTGAGTAAAAGTACTGGCCAAGAATTTGCAGGCCTAAAACGGCGTCCCTTATTCCTTGGGGATACCGTTCTTCGTACATCCGCTTGAAGGCGGTAATAAAACCGCATAAATTTACCCATACCAAGTAAAACTAACCTGGACAATAATCCTTTTGAAGGATGGGGTTTCTGGTGTTAGTAAAATATAAAATGGCTCTGACCACCATGATGAGTGTATGTGTGCTGCTGACCGGATGCAAGGCCGATTCCGGCAAACAAATAAACCAACTGAGCATCCAGTCTGAACCTGCCCATCAAACGGGCAAACCCATCGTGCTGCTGGTCATTGATTCGTTAATGGACAAGCCCTTACGTAAATCGATCCAAGAAGGCAACGCTCCTGCATTGCAATATTTGATCCAGAATGGGAAGTATGAGCCGAAGATGATCAGCTCCTTCCCCACCATGTCCGTGACAATCGACAGTACCTTATTGACTGGGGTATATGCGGACAAACATCATGTGCCGGGTCTTGTTTGGTTCGATAGTAACGAGAAGCGGATGATTTTTTATGGGAATGGCGCGAAGGAAGCGTTGAAGATTGACCAGCCTCAGGTATTCATCGATGCGATTTATCAGTTGAACCAGGTTCATTTGAATAAACAAACGAAAACCATTCATGAAGAATTAGCCGATAAGGGGAAGGAATCTGCATCGATTAACGGGGTTATTTTCAGAGGAAACACGGAACATACCTTGCGCCTTCCGCAATGGATAGCCAAAAGCAGCGGGCTACCGGAGCAAACCAAAGTCACCGGGCCCAAATGGTTATCCTATGCGACACTGGCGCAGCAGGATCCTGCTCATAATCCCAATACCCGTCCTTGGAAAAAGTTCGGAATGAATGATGATTTCTCGGCGCAAGAGATGGTTTATCTGATCAAGCAGAAACAGCTTCCGCCATTTACCCTGCTGTATTTTCCGTCCAATGATAATTTCGTTCATCGAAAAGGCCCTGATGAGCTGCGCGGCATAGAAAATGCGGATAAAGCGTTACAGAGTATATTCAGTGCTTACGGAACCTGGGAGCAAGCGCTCAAGGATGTTATATGGGTTGTTATGGGTGATAGCGGACAAAGTTATGTTTATGATGATCGTCAGGAATCCGTTATTGATTTAAGGCCGCTTCTGAAGTATCGCATCGCCCCATTAAACCAGCCTGTAGGTGCTGAGGACCAAATTGTGATTGCCGCGAATGAACGGATGGCTTATGTGTATGCCCTTGATGACAAGGTAGAGTTAACGGAGGTTATGGCGCAATTAAAACAAGAAGAAAGATTCGATATCCTCGCCATGAACGACAAAGAGTTTGTCCGGGTGATGCAGGGGAATAGTGAAAAAACGCTCTCGTATGCTCCTGGCGGACAATACTCGGATGAGTTTGGGCAAACGTGGACCTTGTCGGGAGATCATGAGGTTCTGGATATAACCGTAACGGATAACCGGATCCAATATGGAAGATACCCCGATGTGCTTGCGAGATTGTATGGGGGCCTCCATTCCCATGAAGGGAGATATGTGGTGGTTACGGTGCAGCCCGGATATGAACTGGTTGGTGAAAGCTCGCCTACCCATGTCGGCGGAGGTGCCCATGGCTCTCTTCATGAGTTGGATTCGCTGGTTCCATTGATCATCTCCGGAGCAGATTCTGAACCTAGCCCAAAGCGTATCGTTGATTTGAAGAATTGGATCTTGAAGAAAACCGTTGACTGATATTACTCAGTTCGGCGGTTTTTTTGTTGGATTTTTATTGAAGATGAATAGAATTCCGAAACTTTCCAGTTAAAGATTGCGTCTACAAAATCATGGTGGTAATTGTAACCGCACGCAGCCGGAGGGGAAATCATGAAAATAGCTGGTAAGTGTATCATCGCGATGCTCGTATTGTTTGGCAGTCTGAATGTACTTGGCAATAAAGCAGCAGCAAAAATCGATGCCATGGCTAATCATACATTGGTTGTTCTCACAGAGACGAAGCTCTTGGAGAATTACAACAATCCGGAGTCCGTGGTTGGCTCGATTGCGGGCATGCAGACGCTGACTACTGCTTGTGGGGACAACGGCGATTGTATAGCGAAGGCAGGGGGCAAGGACTACGTCCTTGTAAAAACATGGCTGGGGGACAAATGGATCGAGGACGATGACCGAATTACAGCAGGAACCTTTCAAGAAGTCGAACGGGATATGACCATAATAGAAAAAATGCCATTATATAATGATCCGAATGTTGGTATTTACCGGAAGGATGCTCTGCCTACGGAAACCCTTTTACCGCAGAAGGTCCATGTGACTGCAAAGTATTGGTATTTATACAGTGGCGCCCGCACGGGAAGGGCATTTCTTGAAGCGCCGACCTGGTATCGCATTACGACTGAAGAAGGCCAGAAGTGGATTGTTGATCCCTTTATTCTGGAGGATATGCAGCAGTATGAGATTCCAAGCGACAGGATCATAAAGCTGACAGGGAACGAACGGCTTTATGATTACCCTCGTGAAGGTGCGGGAGAGGGAACGAAGGCGGATGCTGGTATGTTTCAAGTGGAGGCGATCTCCAGTTATAGGATCAAGACGGAGCATTACACATGGTTCAAGCTTCAACAAGAGGACGGAACCTTCAAATGGGTACAAAGGCCGCTCACCCAATTTAACCTGCCGAATGAACAGATTACACTGCGGACTGCTACGCGCTATTTTGACATTGATGGGGATTCCAGCCTTAGTTTGCAGAATTGGCTCCAGCCGGGAACCTATACCGCGGATAAAATCAACGAAGGTTGGGCGCGAATCCAAACTCCATCCGGCTGGAAAGTGGTCAACCTGGATCGGGCTCCGCTTGAAAGACCTCAAGGCATTACGGGAACACAAGAAGTCGTCCAATTGACTCCTGAAACCAAGAGCTACTATTTTCCGCTAACAGGTGAAGTGTGCCATGGGGCGGGTACGTTTAGTCATCAGGAGGCCCTGTCGTTTGAAAAATGGATTTCTCCGGAAGGAATCAATTGGTACCACATTTCAACCTACAGCGGCATCGTATGGGTACCGGAGAAGCCGTTGCTGGAATAAATACTGCCTCTCACCTCCATACGCACAGGAAAGTGCCTCTGATCAAATTCGGTCAGAGGCCTTTTGCTTTTTATGGTGCTTTCGTCCGCGGCACACCGAAGCGTGAGTATAGCTATTTTGCTGCTGGCAAAATCTCCACAATCCCCTTGCGCATGTTTCATTACTGAAAGATGAATAGCGGGCATATTGCTTCCTCTAATATCCATTTTACTGGAAGTAAAGATTTAGGCAATCTAAATGTTCCAGAGAACGGAGGAATGGGCTAAAAACAGTCACGGGAAGGCCTTTCCTGTCTCTTTTGTCGGACTTTATAAAATATTAACGGAATTCCTCGAAATACCTCACAAAATCGCAATTAGGAGTTTAGGAAAAATATACCTATAATAGATGATAGGCTGGTCGTAATAGCATTATAATCCATTAAATACTTCTATTAGCTCTTCTTTGACGAAATGGAGAACGCGAGATAAGCCTGATTTTTGTACGATTAGCACGTAGATAAAGAGAGGAGAGCAGAATGAATGAGATCTAACAAGCTTAAGAGGGAACTGTCATTATTGCTTGCGGTAACGATGGTTTTCACGACAATCTTCGGTCTAGGCGGCACTGCTTTGGCAGCAGCACCCCCCAAGCAAGAAGACCAGGGTGTGAAGGCGTCCGCATTTATAGACTTGGAGGATTCCTATGCAAAAGAGGAAATTCAAGTCTTGGAGTCAAAGGGGATTTTGTCAGGTTATGCGGATGGAAGCTTCGGTCCGGGAAAAGCCATGTCCCGGGCCGAGTTTGCCAAGGTTCTTGTGTTATCCGCCAATCTGACGGAAGACCCGCAAGCTGCCACCAAGTTTAGGGACGTAGGACCGGACGCTTGGTATAAAGGCTACGTAGGCGCTCTGGTCAAGGCAGGTATTACAGAGGGAACCTCAGAGGATCTCTTTACGCCGGACGGCCCTGTAACACGGGAGCAGCTTGCGGTGTTTTTTGTTCGCGGAATGGGTCTTGAAGCGGCTGCTGCGAAGGTGACGCCGGTCAAGAAAATTGCCGACCTGGACGAGGTATCTCCCTGGGCGAGAGCATCTGTGCAGTTAGCTTTTGAAATCGGCTTTGTTCAGGGAACTGCAGGAGCAGACGGAAATATGCAATATCTGCCTGGCCAACATGCCCAGCGTCAAGCGTTGGCGCGGTTGGCCTACGAGTTTCTGACCCATAAGGAAGCTTATCTTGCAGCGGCGGAAAAGCTCGCAGGCAGCACACCTTCAGCAACACCAGTCTCAACTGCAAGCAGTTCCCCCAGTCCCTCCCCTTCAACCTCTGTTGGTGGAGGAGGAGGAGTTGGCGGAGGTGGCGGAGGCGGAACAAGCCAAGCCACTGTTGCCAGTGTCCGGTCCACGGGGACGGATAAAGTAGAAGTTATCTTTGATAAATCGGGAATGAGCGTTAACGCAGCGGACTATTCCTTCAGCCCTGCGTTGGTTGTCAAATCGGCTGTACAACAAGCCGGTAACAACAATGCTATTGTGCTCACAACGGAGATTCAGGAGATAGGGACGGTGTATTCCCTCCTCTATAAAGGAACTGCCACTGGCAAGACCATCATCGGTACAGCAACGGTGCTTTCTGTACTAGAGGGTAAAACATACAATGGCAACTACCGGATTGCCAGCGGGGTAGAGCAGGTTGGACCTGAATCGGGGAACGCGGTTATTAATGGCCTGCTGCAGTTGGACCCTGGAGCCGACAAGGAACTGCTTGTAAGGAATATTCAGGTGCCGGAAGCTGAGATTCTCTCCGGAGCTTCCAATTCCATCAAGCTGCAGAACGTCCAGGTTACCCGCCTGTTGACCGTAAAAGCAGCGGCTCAGCCTAATCCGGTTCGTATAATTGCTGCAGGCAATACTGAAGTGGTCCAAACCAATGTGGAATCCAAGGCTATTCTGGATGTGCAATCCGGATCGCTCGGCCGGACTATCCTGCTGCAGGGTGCTGCCCAACAGAAGGTGGAGCTGCGCGGGAATTTTGAAGGGGACCTAATTATTAAAGCGCCAGGCGCCCAATTAACGGTGGCCCGAGGCGCAATTGTAGCAGGCGTGGTCCAATTGACTGCCAACGGAGCCAAGCTGGAAGTAGACCAGGATGCTGCAGTTGCCAAGGTGGAGATAGCCTCGGATGCGGTTTTGGTGTCAAAAGGCCGTGTGGCGGAGGCAGAGGTGACCGCCAAGGCAGTTGCTGAGCTATCCGGCAATATCACCAAAGCCACAGTTAAGACTGCCGGGGCTTCCGTCAAGGTGATGAAGGATACACGAATCGGCTCCCTTGTGCTTCAAGCCAGCGCTACTGTGCAAGCCAACGGGATCATTGATTCCCTGGAGCTGGCTTCCGAAGATGTGACCCTTGTATTGGAGGGAACCAATAAGGAAGATGTTTATAATAACGTCATCAAGGTGGCGGAAGAGGCCATTAATGCCCTTCCCGGTCCTGCTGCCCTTCAACTAAGCGACCGGCCCGCTATCGAGGCGGCTTGGTCCAAGGTACACGCAGTGAAGGCTTTGGGCAAATCTGTGGCTGCCGAAAGCCTGAAGCGGCTGAATGAGGTGGAGGCCGCTATCATGAAGCTTCTTGCCGGCCCTGCCCAGGAAGCCCTGAATGCCCTGCCATCGGATGCTGCTGTCATCGGCCTGGACCAAGCATCCCGGAGTAACGCGGAGACCAAGCTGAAGACGGCCAGGGAAGCCATCCAGGCTGCCAAAGCGGCTGGAGTGAAGGAAGAAGTGCTTGCCAATCGGGACCGGATTCTGAAAACGGAGCAGCGGTTGGCCCAGCTTCAGGAGCTGTCTGCTGCTATCGCCGGAGCCCAGGAGAGCATCAATCATCTGCCGGAAGCCGCAGACATCAGATCCGAGCAATTGCTGGACATTATCAGCCTGATCCAGGCGGCAGAGGCTAAGGCAGAGAACGCCAGTACCCTGGCTGCTGCCGCCGGGATACCGTCTTTTGACACCTATATCGACTGGAGTAAGCTCACAGCTGCCAACAAACGGGTGGAAGAGCTGCAAGGAGGTTTAAGCGAGGCGGATCAAGCGATTATCGCTATCAACACCTCCATTCTGCAGCTTCCATCTCTGAGCCAGTTGACCTTGAAGGCACAGTTCGCAGTGGACATCCTGCGCGTGGAGATAGATGGAGCCAAGCTCCGCTTTCAAATAACAGATGATCAAATTTCAAATTTGCATGTGCTGGTTGCTGTAGAGGCCAAATTGGCAGAGCTTAGAATCATCATGAACGAGGCTGTCCAAGCGGCTATCGCGGTAATTGAACAGCTTCCGGAAAGCAGCCAAGCTACCTTGAAGGATAAGACCGCAGTTGAGGAGGCTCATGCCAAGGTTACCGCTGCCCGGGAAGCGGGAGCTGAGGATGGCCAAATCAAGAACCTCACTAAGCTGGAATCGCTGCTGGCCAAGCTCCAGGAGCTGGAAGCCGGGCATGAGAAGCTGATTGATCAGGCGGCCAAGGCGATCCAGGCCCTGCCAGCGAAGGATGCACTGACCCTGGGCGATGAGCCGCTGGTTCAAGCAGCCCGGCAAGCCGTGACTATCTTAACCCAACAAGACATCGTATTCGATGAACAAGTGGTGAATGTGAAGCGGCTGGAGGAAGCGGAAGCGCAGTTGTTGCTGCTGAAGCAAGGCCAGGCCGAAGCCATTGCTGTCGCAATCAAGGCCATCGAGGCATTGCCTGCACTGGAAAATGTAACCCCCTCGGACAAAACGGCTATTACCGAAGCCCGGCGTCTGGCTGATATAGCCATTGCCAAGGGAGGCAAGGAGGAGATTACGAACCTGACCAAGCTGATATCCCTGGAGGAAAAGCTTCAGGAGCTGGAAGCCGGGCATGAGAAGCTGATCGCTCAGGCAGCCAAGGCAATTCAGGCCCTCCCCGCAAAGGACGCACTGACTCTGGGCGATGAGCCGCTGTTTCAAGCAGCCCGGCAAGCCGTAACTGTCTTAACCCAACAAAACATCGTATTCGATGAGCAAGTAGTGAATGTAAATCGACTGGAGGAAGCGGAAGCGCAGTTGTTGCTGCTGAAGCAAGGCCAGGCCGAAGCCATTGCTGCCGCCATCAAGGCCATCGAAGCATTGCCGGAGGCCGCCCAGGTTCAAAATGCACACGGTTCTGCTATTACAGAAGCGCGTCGCTTAGCAGATTTGGCGATTGCCAAGGGTGCGCAAAAAGCGGACCTGACGAATTATTCCAGGCTCACCGCAGCTGAAGCCGCATTCAACAGCATGGCACAAGCGATTATGCCCAAGCTTACTGCTGCGGTTTACGCTGGGGAGCTGGTCCTTGTTGGCACCGCAGAGCCTGGAGGAACACTCCAAGTAAAAGCGGGAGCTGCCCAATCCTCTTACTCCATTCCCTCAAGCGGTTCCTTCTATATCCATGACGCTCAGGTTGTGTTGAAGGCTGGGGAAGACGTGGTGATCGTATCCCAACTCCACGGCAAACGCGACAGCGCTGAGCTGAAGGTGCCTGTTATCGCCGCCATCAGTCAAGCTGCTGCCCCCAAGCCTCAGCCCTTCTACGAAGGCGACTGGCTGGTTCACGGCACAGCAGACCCGGATGCACTGGTACGCCTGATTGGTCCGGATGGGGCGGTTTATGGGGAAGCCACCGCGGATAAGACCCTGTTAGCCAATGGTTTGGCACCGTTCACCATCCTGCTGGCAGCGACCACCCCATTGCCTGCCGGAGAGTTGAAGGTATATGCCACTCTCCAAGGCAAAGCCGCCAGTCTCCCTGTTACCCTGCAGCGGCTTCCGTTGTCCGGTGAAGCAGCAACGGCACAGCCGGCGGTCAAGGAGCTCCTGCTGGAGCTTGCCGAGGCAATCAGCGGCACAACTGAGCCAAACGCCATTTTGAAAGCAGAGAATGGTAAGGGTGTTCCAATCGGAGTCGGCATTGCCGATCAGAGCGGGCTGTTTACAATCCAGCTGCTTCAGCCTCTGACCGGATTTGATCCTGTACGCATTACAGCCAAGGCCCCGGCCAAGTTGGCAAGCCCTCCTCTGCAGGTTGACGTGTTCGAACCAACGGAGACAGCAGCGACTCCTGAGCTGGTGAAGCAGCTTTTCCCGGGTGACTTCACGCTGCAACTGCAGGCGGAGGCCAGCGTAAAGCTTGAGGTGAGAAGAACCAATGGCCAGATTATTGCCACTGGAACCGCAAATGCAGCGGGAAAAGCGGAGATCAGCCTGTCCCGGGTTTTCCTGATTCCTGGGGAGGCATTGGCTATCTATGCGAAGACTCCTCTCAAGAAAACAAGCGAGCCATTAATGGCGAAGGTTCAAGAACCGGCCATTAAGACAACTCAGCCTACGATGGATGATGAACTTTATCTCAATAGCAGCCGGATTGTAGGTAACGCCGAATTCGAGGCCGCCATCTACCTGGTTGACAGCAACGGCCAAGTCATCACTTCTGTCCGTGGCCAGGGTGAGGAAGGCAAGGAAAAGCAATTTACGCTGGAGCTGTATCCTCTTCCGGCTTCCATTCAGGCGAACGACACCGTCCAGCTCATTGCTGTGGCCGCAGGCAAGCTGCCCAGCGAGCCGGTGTTGGTTCAAGTGCAGCCGGCTGTCGGACAGACAGAGCTTGGCGGGGTTGTGGGAACCGTGTTTGCCAATGGCGGCAAACTGACAGGCTGGACAGAACCCGGAGCTGAGGTTCTGCTTACCCAGGACGGCTGGCATACAGCAACAAGGGCAGGCAGCACAGGGTATTATGAATTGTCCTTCATAACAGCAGAATCTGTGTTGAAAGAAGGAACACAGGTTCAATTAACGGCTGCTGCACCTGGCAAAGAAACAAGCGATCCCAGAACCTTCACGGTTCAACCGATAAGCGGAACAGCTGCAGTACCGGTATTGTACCAGCAGTCCCGGGCATACCCGCAAGGCTTCGCTATTGAAGGAACGCTGGATGGAGAAGGCTTTGTGCTGGTAAGGGCATCCGACGGACGTCTGTTGGGTACGGCCCCTGTCTACAACGGCTACTTCCAATTGGAGCTATGGAGCCTGAGTCTTGAAGCAGGAAATGAGATTGAGGTCTCGGGAACAGCACCGGGTTTTGAGAATAGCTCCGCTGTTCGAATTCCGGTACAGACCTTGAGCGGGGTCACCACACAACCTGTTCTTACACATGCCCAACCCACAACTAAGGGATACTTGTTCACAGGAACAGCAGAAAAAGGAGCTATCGTCGAACTGTGGACGGGCAAGGACCAATCCATCCTTATCAGCCGCACAAGAGCGTGGGACGGGACCTTCTTGTTTGAGGATCTGACAGCGGAACTCCCTAATGCCCAGGATATCTGGTTAGTAGCTCGAATGCCCGGGAAAAAGAACAGCCCCTTAAGAAGCTATATCATCAGACCCTATGCGCAATCAGGCACTCCGCCGTTGCCTCAGCTTCTTACACCCCTTACAGAAGGAGACACCGTTCTCTCGGTAAATATTCCTGTCCGGTCTCATCTGAAGATCGTAAGGAACGGGATTACGGTTGTCAAAGACTATTGCGGAGAGGGCAAGGTTCAAATTCCGTTAAACATGGGCACGCCTCTATCCAAAGGGGACACTGTTCATATCTATGTTTTCACCGGTGGTTATTTGGAAACTCTTCTGGATGAAAAGGTTACCGAAGCCCCAACCTGGACAGACACGCCGATTGTATATGGAGAGCTGTATGCGGGCAGCGCCCATTACCTCTCTGTCAGCACCGCCCAAGGGGCCGAGCTGCAAATTACCAAAACGGACGGCAGCAGGCTGTATACCGGAACCGCCTCTTCAACGGCTACTGAAATTGCGCTGATGAATGACTTGGCGGCAGGAGAGAAGCTGCTGGTCAAGGCCAGAATGCCCGGCTACAAGACAAGCGTTGCTGCGAGCCTAACCGTACATCCCGCGGCGGCGAAAATCTCTTTGGCACCCGTGCTGATCTCAACCTTATACGAGGATGACACCAAGCTGTTAGGATTTGCGGCGCCGGGAGCTGCGGTTGCTGCTTATGCAGAGAATGGAGCAAAGCTGGCTAAGGCCTTGGCAGGAGCGGATGGAACGTTCTCTATGGAGCTTGGCGCTCCTATGGCCGGCAAACAGGCCATTAGCCTGACTGCCCAAACACCGGGAGAGCAGCCAAGCGCCACAACCCCGGTTCCGATTCTTCCTTTGCAAGGTACTACAGCACAGCCCGTCATTCATTTCATAACAGATAAGCAGCTTATGGGTACAGCCGAGCTGGGGGCATCCATTTGGCTGAACGGGACTCTAATGGCCACGGCAGGAGCAGACGGAACCTTCCTATTCTCCATTGAACAAGCGGCAGCCCGGAGCAGCATCACCATTTATGCCAAGCAGGCAGGAAAGAAGCTGAGTGCCCCTGCAACGGCGGAAGCTGCATCCAGCAGTATAACCGCCAAGCCTTATGTAATTCCGATTGCGAAGGCGAATTACAGTGATTTGTATGTTATAGGCGAAAGCGGGTCTACCTTCTACGTCTATGACAGCACTGGCACTCAAATCAGCAAGTCAACGCCCAAGGAAGGTACAACAGTGATTCCATCGGGCAGGAGCCTGAAAGCGGGCGAAATCTTGAATGTAAGAGCCCAGGCTAGTGGCAAGACCGTGAGCGAGGCTTCATCGGTTCAGGTTTTGGCGAGTCTGCCCAAGGCGGAACCCCCTGTTCTGCTTAACGACATTTATTATGGCACCTTGCTGGGAACCGCGGCGCCGGGGGCTGATATTTTCATTACAGGGCCCTATGGATATACCCATTTGTATAGTATCCAGGCGGATATGGGTGGCCGTTTTGTTGGAGATATTACTCCATTCGTTCTAGAAGGAGAGTACAAGGTGTCTGCCTACAGAGCAGATCTCCAGTCAAGCAGTACCGTCAAGATTCAATACACGAAGCCTGCCCAGAAAACGGATACGCCTGTGCTTGTGGGCAGCGTACTCGAGAGTGACGGAATGCTGAGCATACTGGCGGCTCCGTTCAGCGAGGTGACGGTGGCGGATGCCAAGGGCAGTCCTCTGGACGTCAAAACAACCAAGAGTGGCTTCTACACGGTAAAGCTGTCCAAAATTAAAACAAACGATATATTGAATGTGACAGCAAAAAAACGCGGACAGCAGCTCAGCGAAAAACTGGCTGTTACGGTTGGAGCCCTTGTTCAGCTTACGCCTGCACCAGTTCTTACAGGTTCCTTGTATGAGGACAGCACGTATGCTGAAGGTACAGCCGAGGCGGGAACCGAAATTTGGGCTAAGGACCGTTACGGAAACCTTCTTTCCAAAGAAACGGTTAAAGCCACAGACCAGGGGCGCTTCAAGCTGGCCCTGGATACGGCAAGTGTCTTGGCGGGAGATGAAATCCTGTTCTATGCCCGGAAGCCCAACCTTCAGGACAGCAAACCTCTGGTTGTCAAAGTATCGTCTTACAAGACCGATAACGGATCTCCTTGGGTATCTGAAAAAATCTACACGGAGACAACAGAAGTCTATGTCAGTCTTCCATCAAGCAGTCTGCTGGTGATAAGGGATAGTGAGGAATTATTGCTGGGTATGAGCAAAATGGAAACCAGCGGAAAGCTTAAGCTGGATTTTGCCAATCCGTTGAAGGCTGGTGATGTGTTCCGCATCTATGCCAAACCTTTAAGCGGGGGCAAGAACGCCGGGGCCCCGGCCGTGCTGACCGTGCTTCCAATGCAAGGCACAACGGAAACACCCACCGTATCCCGAAGTGTATACGAAGGGGACTACAGTGTACTCATCACATATCCCGCGGCAGCGGATGTGGAGGTTTACCATGTGGAAGGGCAGACCCGACTGACCTTCTATACCTGGAATAGTACCTTCGAGGTACCCGGAACCGTCAAGGCAGGGGACACCATCCGCATCACAGCCAAGGAGACCGGAAAGCTGATCAGCAAGCCTCTTCTGATCCGGGTTCTCCCTATTGCCGGCCAGACAGCCGCTCCTACAGTCACAGCCAGCGTCTACGGAAGCAACATTTACATTTCCGGTCAGACGGAGCCGGGGGCCAAGATTAATATCTACCAGATTGGCATTCCGGATATCGGGTTCCGAACCTCTATTCAAGCGTCTGAAGCGGACGGAACCTTCACATTGGTTCAGGAACAGTCGGGCACTGTCCCCCTGAAGCCTGGTGCCAGCCTAACCTGCACAGCCCTCACTCCAGGCAAGCAAGGAAGCGCTCAGGTTATGATTACCGTCACAGAGGGTGCACCGACGCTTCCCCAGCCGCAGGATGGAGCGGGAGGGTAAGCTAATCCCCGAGCATCTTGGAGAAATTGAACAGGCTTTGTCATCGTGAGATGGCAAGGCCTGTTTTTTAATACGGCGACGGGTTTTATCGGAAAACCTTGGGAATACGATAGTGCTTAATGACTTACACTAGCCAAAATGGTATCCTTATCTTAACCGAACCATTTTGGAGGAATCCTATGCATATAGGTACAGTTGAATGGAATATGGCCCGCGGTAAGGGGGGGTCGCAAGCTGAAAATGTTTCTGAATGTATTAGATTATTCAAGCTGCCTAAATATCAGGCAGCTTTTTGTTTATTCGTACATTGCTGCGGATAATCTCTAAGAAAAGGAGGCTTTTATGAAATCATTACAAGACTACACTCCCTGGAAGAGGGGAAAAAATCCTCTGGGTAAATCAGACTTGAGGAAGAGTGTCTGGCAGCTGGTCAATAGCATCATTCCCTTCATCCTGCTCTGGGGTCTCGCTTATGCAAGTTTGACGGTGTCTGTCTGGATTGCATTGGCGCTAGCCATTCCAGCTGCCGGATTTCTGGTCCGAATCTTCATTATTTTCCATGATTGCTGTCATCAGTCCTTTTTCGTGGGGAAAAAGGCGAATGCCATTGTAGGAACGATAACGGGAATCCTCACCTTCTTCCCTTATGACCAATGGAAAAATGAGCATTCCATTCATCATGCGACCAGCGGCAACTTAACCCGTAAAGGCACGGGCGATATTTGGACATTGACTACTACGGAATATGCTGCGCTCTCCCCAAGGAAGCGTTTGGGATACCGATTATATCGCAACCCGCTTGTTATGTTCGGACTTGGCCCTATTTTTCTGTTTATGATAGGTTACCGGATGAATCGGAAAGGCGCCAAACGCCAAGAGCGCTTGAACACGTATTTCACCAATGCGATGGTGGTCGGTTTGATGGGGCTGCTCTGCTGGACGCTGGGCTGGAAGGAGGTCCTTCTGATTCAAGGGTCGATTCTCTATCTGTCCGGCGTTGCGGGCATCTGGCTTTTCTACGTGCAGCATCAATTCGAGGGTGCGTATTACGAGCATGCGGACGACTGGGATTACGTGAGCGCCGCGATACACGGCAGTTCCTATTATAAGCTGCCGAGAGTTCTGCAATGGATGACAGGGAACATCGGCTTCCATCATATTCATCATTTGGACCCTCAAGTTTCGAACTATAATTTGCAGCAAATACACGAGAGCAACGCAGCCATGCAAGACGTTCCGGCCATTGGCATTCGGATGAGTCTGCGGGCGCTTCGATATCGACTATGGGACGAGAGCAGCAAACGATTTGTGGGGTTTAGAGGGTTGTAGGTATGACGGGTATAGCCTGCCAATAGAGAAATGTAGATGCTTCAAACAAAACCTCTGGCCGAAATGGGCCAGAGGTTTTGTTAGGATTATTAATTGTTGCTTTGAAGGTGCTTGTATGGTTTTGTCGAACTATAGTATATAATTTACGTGTAAGAATATTCCTTTAATAGGGATAAAGGGTGATTGCCACATCTCAGATTACCCATGTCCAGCTAGACCGAATCTTAAGGAGGAATAAAAAGTGAAGCAATCCCAATTGAGTACCTTTATTCAAGAGCATGTTGAGAATGATGATTTTACAGGTGGAGTTTCAGACACGATCATTGCGCAAACGGAGGACAAACTAAAGGTTGTATTTCCGCCGAGCTATACATGGTTTTTGAAACACTATGGCTCGGGCGGAATTTTTGGCGTAGATATCCTCGGATGCGGGAAATCGGCAGTTCCTTCTGTTGTGTCGAATACCGAGAGGCTCCGTAATATAGGACTGCCCTCGAACTACATTGTCATTGAAAACTGCGATGAATTCTTTTATTGCCTTTATACCGGAGATAGAATAGAAAAGGAATGTCCGGTAGTCGTATGGGATCGAAACGGCGGAGCCAGCGAAAAACGGGCAGATGATTTTTATAGCTTTTTACTAGAACGACTCATGGATGCTAAAGAGAATTGGGAGGAATAAGCAGCAAAATAACTCATAGCAACAGACCCTAGCCTAAGGTCCAGTCCCAGCTACCTCCCAAGACCGTTATGTCCGGCTTATCCTGCGGATATAATGGAGGTATAGCACGGAACGTGTGTGATTGAGGCAGAAGGGGTGTTGAAGTGTGAAGACAACAACAGATGCGGCGTCGATGGCGCAGGCGGGGAAGGTAAAGTGGGTGCTGTTTAATCCCAAAACCTATGCCACGATTCTTTACTTATTGTTATCTCTCCCGTTAGGGATTGTCTATTTGACCGTGGCGGTATTGGGGTTGGCCTTGTCTGTGGGTTTAACGCCTATATTTATCGGAATTCCGCTGTTTTTTGGCGTAGCGAAGCTGTTGAACGGGATTGTGCATTTTGAACAGAGCATGATCAGACAGATTCTGGGGCTGCCGGCTCCTGCTGCCGCGGCTGGATTCTCTCCACGGTCTGAAGCCGCGGGGAACTGGTTTAAGCGAATGATAAGCAGCTTTGATGGTACGCTCTTCATCCGGAATCTGCTGCTGGTTATCCTGCGGTTTGTAACAGGAGTTGTATTCTTTGCAGTTATGGTAACGTTCCTGGCGCTGGGACTTGGTTTTATTGCGCTTCCCGCGGTGCACATCATTCTGATGAATGAGCTGCAGCTGGATATTCTGGAGAATAGTGTGTTCAGTTATTTCCACATCAATTGGACGTACAATCAGCAATATCTGCTGTATGTAGGTGTGGGCGTTGTTCTGTTCTGGGTGGCCCTGCGTGTTGTGAACGGACTGATGCAAATTCAGCGTCGGATCATGTATGTGGATGAGCTTTATCAGCAACCCCCAGTGCAGCCAGTGGAGGTTTACCAGCCTGCGCCGGCACAGATGCAGCCTTACGAGTACCCGGAGGTTTATCCCGCTCAAGGGATGCTCCAGGCCCATCGGGAGCTATAGATAGAAGCGTTCATGATTGTATGAATACAAAACCTCTGACCAGAACCGGTCAGAGGTTTTTTTATGATCAATGAAACCATAACCCGAACAGCTTGTTCACGGGCTCATAGACCACCTTGAGGACAAGCAGCAGGCTGGGCATCTTCATTCCATACAGGGAGCAGAGGGCGGCTCCCAGTCCGGCAAGCCAGAAGAGAAGCGTAACCACCCGTTCCCGCCGCATCCGCTTCTTCTTGAGCACCCGCCAGTCAATCATTCCAAAAACGGCTGCGGTCACCACAACAGCGATAGTCAGCACGGATGTTCACTCCTTAATATCGCCTATGATGGATTTGTCGATCAATCCGATGCGGTTAATTCTTACTGTGGCCTTGTAATGGATGGGCAAGGATTTCAGATAATCGTCTCCATACTCTTCCTTCAGCCTTGCCCAAGCCTTGGGGTTCGAACGGTAGATGGATTCCCCAAACCCCATAATGTCCGCGTTAAAACGCTCATTGATGTGCTCCACAGCTGTCCGCATACGGTAAATAATGCGTTCCTCCGTCTTGCGCTCCAGCTCCTTGATTGTCTCTTCCTTGCTTAGGTCATCCAGGCTCTCGGACTCCTGAACATTACAGGTTGCTTTGACATGCAGGTAAATATGCGGCTTCCCGTTCTCAACCTTCACCTTTCGGGTGGTAGAGGTTTGCAGCGACCCGACCACGATGGGCTGACCATCATCTCCCTCTACGGGGCCTGTGGATTGAACGACGTTATCGGTTACGTAATTGTAGCCGATGGTTTCATTGTCATCCAGCCAGCCCAGCATCTTGTCCTTCCGGAAAACAGCCACATTGCTAAACCGCATTCTGGCTTGGGGCAAGGTACCCTCCAGGCTGCTTTGCTTTTTTCCCGCTTTGGAGTTGCCCAGTATCTCCAGCCCGGTGAGAACAGGGTTCTTCCCCTGGCATAGCATATTCTCAAGCAGACTTCGAAAGGGAACGGCAACCGTTTTGGCCGAAATATTCTGGGATTTCTCCAGCGATTCAAACAGCTTGCTTGCTGGAAGCTTATTGAGGGGAGTGAGGATTCCCAGCACATTCTCCGCCGTGTTGTTCCGGGCGACCATTACATAATAATCGTCACGCGGCTCCCGGCTTCGTTTCAAGACATCAAGCACCTCGGCAATGCCGCTCCTGGCCAGCTCCTCCCCGATTACCAGCACGCGGATGTGCCCGTAGTAGGCGACTCTGGAGCTGATAAGCGCATATTGCCGTTGGGTTTCGTAGAGAGTAGGGACATTAAAGGAGGACATGATGACCGGCACACCAACTCCTCCTCCTCCTCCGGCTGCCTGGGGTGTAATGGCCGAGGGGATGACCACCTGCAGCGTTACCCTGTACCCGGAGGGGGCTTTATCCAGGCCCAGCCCCAACACAAAAGCTGTTTCATTAAGCTCCCGCCGTTCCCAGCATCCGCTAATGGGCATCATCAACAGAAGAACGGCAAGTAACCCTGCAACGGCTTTAAGGCTTTTCGGATTCATGCTGCCGCTCCTTTTTCCGTTTGTGGCCTTGACGCCTCGTGTTGTTCAACGAGGACTCCGCCGGCCGGGTATTCTGGTAGGGCCAGGGAAACCGGAAGATGGAATCCTTGATATCCCGGGAACGAAAGGGGCCGATCGGACTCATATAAGGTTCCCCGAAGGATTGGAGGCTTGCCAGATGGAGAATAATGACGAACACGCCGAATAACGTTCCGAACAGTCCGATAAAACCGGCCAGGCCAATCAAGGCAAACCGGATGATCCGGGCGGCAATCGACATTCCCATCTCCGGAATGACAAAGCTGGCAATGGCCGTGATGGATACAATAATGACCATAGATGACGAGATAAATCCTGCTGCTACCGCCGCTTGGCCGATGACCAAGGTTCCCACGATGGAAATGGCCTGCCCTACATTCTTGGGAATACGGACGCCTGCCTCACGCAGGATCTCGTAGGTCAGCTCCATCAGTACCGCCTCCACAAAAGCAGGAAAGGGAACATTCTCCCGTTGGGCGGCCAGGCTGATCACCAGATTCGTCGGGATCATCTCCTGATGGTAGGTGGTAATCGCTACATAGAAGGAAGGGGCCAGCAGAGTAATGAAAAAAGCCAGAAAACGTACAAAGCGCAAAAGCGTGGAAATATCTGCCCGCTGGTAATAATCCTCGGCGGATTGGAAGAAGACGGTAAAAAAGGTCGGCACCAAAAGGACGAACGGTGTTCCATCCACCAGAATCGCTACCTTGCCCTCCAGAATTCCTGCTGCAACCGTATCCGGACGGTCCGTGTTGTATACGGTAGGGAACGGGGTAAAGGTTTTATCCTGAATAAATTCCTCAATGTATCCGCTCTCCAAAATGCTGTCCGTATCGATTGCCTCCAGCCTGCGTTTCACTTCTTTCACCAGACCCGGTTTCACAATAGAGTTGAGGTACATGATGGATACACTGGTCTGGGTCAATCTGCCGATTTGGAAGGTCTCCAGCCAAAGCTGGGGATCCTTGATTTTACGCCGAACCAGCGCGGTATTGGTGCGGATATTCTCGGTAAATCCCTCCATCGGCCCTCTGACTACGGCTTGCGTATTCGAATCGCCAACGTCACGGTCCTCCCAGCCCGGCAGCCCGACACGAAGTGCGGCCGCTGTTCCATCCACCATAATCATGACGTTACCGGACATAAGCTCGTGGACAAATTGTTTGGGAGTGCGGGTAATGGAAAGGTCGCCTGCAATCAGGATCTGTTTGTAGAGAAGCTCCAGCTTTTGATCCGCATCCAGTCCCTCCAGCCGTTCCGTCATATAACGGTCCTGAAGGGAATAAAGAATGGATTGGTGCAGGACCTGTGTATGCACTAATCCATCTATATAGATGACGTTGATGAATGTGGAATCATCCGGCTGCAGCTCTTTTATAACCAAGTCGGTGCTGTTCCCGAGCAGTTGGGCCAGCAGGTTGGCGTTATCCGCCAGATGGGTTGAGAAGCTGTCGTTTACGCTCTTGTTCATCGCGGGCACCCCCGTTATCCTTACCATTACTGTTGGGTAGTATGGGAAAAACAGGCAGTTATTATTCTTTTCACTATGGATCCCTGCTTATAATTTTCCTATTCATGGAAAACATAAGGCTGCAGCTTATTAGCGGCAGAGAAGGGGCGGAAAGCATGAGTCTGGAGAAGGATCAGATCTCCTCTAACCAGTTGAGTATGTTAGGGCTATTGTGTGTGGTTGGAGATATGGCGCTGGTATATCCGGCTGCGATGACGGCAGGGGCCCATCAAGATGCCTGGATAGCAGGATTGATCAGCATTCCGCTGGGCCTCGGTATCATTAAGCTGCTGCTGCTCGTATCCCAAATGAATCAGAACCAGACCATCATTGAGCAATCTAGTCAAATTTTGGGCAGATGGGCAGGAGGGGCCGTAGCCGTCAGTTATCTGTTCTTTTTTTTGATCTGCTGTGCTACGTATGTACGGGAGATGGAGGATTTTTTGACCACACAAATTTATGAGGGGACTCCGGGTGAAGTAATTCGGCTGATGACCATTATCCTGTTGGTGTATGGGCTCCGGCTGGGGCTTGGAACCTTGGGCAGAGCGGCCCAGGTTTTCCTTCCATTCTTCATCTTTTTTCTGGTTTGCCTTTTCGTGCTGCTGCTTCCCGAGGTCAAGATCGGACGGATTCAACCGTTTATGAATACAACGCCTGCCAGCTTTCTTCATACACTTATGTTCGGTGTTTTCTACCCCTTCGGGGAAATGTGCGTGTTTTTGATGGTGCTCCCTTTTGTCAAAAAAGAAAAGAGCACCAACCGGAAGCTGTTTATCTCCTTGTTGATTGGTTCCTTGGGACTGAACGTAATTCTGTTTCTTTCCTTAACGGTATTGGGTGTCTACTTCTCGGAGCATGAATTCTATGCGGCCTATATTCTTGCCCAGACCATTAACATCGGCAATTTCCTGCAGCGGCTGGAAGCACTTATGGCTACAACCTGGATTATCAGCACCTATTTCAAAAGCGTACTGTTCTTTTACGCCTTTATCCTGGGCTCTGCACAGGTGCTCAAGCTGAAAACCTACCATACCTTAATTTTTCCTGCCGCATTTCTGTTGTTTGGCATTTCCAGGCTGATAGCCAAGGATATTATCCTTTATATTAAGGAAATTCCGGAATTCTGGGTGGACTGGAACCTGACCCATGCGCTCCTTTTTCCGGTACTTCTGCTCCTGGTTAACAAAATCCGGCTGAATGTCAGCCGCCGGCAACCGGAAGGATGAATTCGGGCTGGCTCCGCCGCGTAGGATAAGATAGACTACTGAGTAGATATCGTATGGGACAAAAGGAGGCGGGCCGATATGGTGGCAAATGGGTGGTTGGCTCTTATCATCATGGTAGTGGCCAATGGGATTGTTGCCTGGACATTATTCACCGGGGTGGAGCCGGTCAGCAGGCAGGCCAAAAGATGGTTCTTCATCGTAGCCAACGGGGTCGGACTGGTTCTGGCAATCTCCCAATGGATTTGGATGGATTTTTAACAGGAGGATGTTGACGAGCTTGTTGAAAAGGGGTATGCTCCGTATATTAAAAATGCCTGAAACCAAGGCTTTACATGAATGAAGGAGCAATCAACGCAATGAAATTTTATTACGCCCCGATGGAGGGGTTGACGGGATATATATACCGGAATGCCCACTATGCGTTTTTTCATAATATCGATAAGTACTTTTCCCCTTTTATTGTCCCGCAGCAGAACGAAAGCTTCAAAACCCGGGATATCAACGATATTCTGCCGGAGCATAACCAGGGGCTGGTGTTGATACCCCAATTGCTGACTAACAATGCCAAGGACTTCGTTCAAACCTCCAAAAAATTAAAGCTCATGGGCTATAATGAGATCAATTTAAATTTGGGCTGTCCTTCGGGAACGGTGGTTTCCAAGCACAAGGGCTCCGGATTTCTGGCTAAACGCGAGGAGCTGGACCAGTTTTTGGAGGAGATTTTTGCCCATTCCGTAACGAAAATCTCCGTTAAAACCAGACTGGGCAAGGACCAGCACGAGGAGTTCTACGCGTTAATGGAGATCTTCAATAAATATCCCATGGAAGAGCTGATCATACATCCCCGGATTCAAAAGGACTTCTATAAAAACACACCGAATCTTGACATTTTCCGGGATGCCTTGCAGGTAAGCAAAAACCCGGTTTGTTATAATGGAGATCTGTTTACCATCAAGGAATACAGGGCATTTACGGCGGATTTCCCGACAGTAGATACCCTGATGATCGGCAGAGGCCTATTGGCGAATCCCGGGCTGATCAGTGAAATCACGAATAACGTGACAATCGGCAAGCAACAGCTGCGGGACTTTCATGATAAAGTGTATGAGGGTTACCAGGGTGTGCTGTTTGGAGATAAGAATGTGCTGTATAAGATGAAAGAGCTGTGGATGTATATGATTCAAATGTTTGAGGACCCGGCCAAGTATATGAAGAAAATCCGCAAGTCCGAACGGTTATCCGACTACGACGAAGCGGTATCCAGTGTATTCCGGGAGCTGGAGCTGGTCGTGAACTAAATCATGAAGGACACCGAAAAACCGCTGACGGAATGAATTCCGTTGGCGGTTTTTTCTTATGGGATATAGTATTATGGTTCTATTAAGTCAATCATGAAGGAGGAACATCCATGCTGTTTATGCTCATCGTTAAAGCTTCGGCGAATTCGGAAGCGGGACAGCTTCCAAGCCCGGAGCTTCGGGAAGCCATGACCCGGTATAATGAGGAATTGGTGAAGGCTGGTGTGCGGGTGATGGCCAAAGGGCTTCATCCCAGCTCGAATGGGATGCGCATTTCGTTTCCGGAGCCAGGGGGAGCGCCAGTCGTAATGGAGGGCCCGTTTGGGGCAACGGAGGATGTGGTAGCGGGTTTCATCCTGATCGAGGTGAAGTCGAAGGAAGAAGCTGTTCGGTGGGCTATGCGGATGCCTGATCCGCAGGGATTTGGAGAGGGCCAGATTGAATTGCGGCAAGTGTTTGAGGCGCCTGATATAAGTGAGGGTTCGGAGCATTGAGTGGATTACGCCTCAGAGTGGCTGTTATGAAGTCACTGCTGCTGTCTTGTGCCATGTGCCTTATGCTTCTGACCGCTTGCAGCGACGGCGGAGGAATTGGAGATAATACCCCGATTGACCCAAACGGTGCCAGTTATCCGCCTCTCGCCACCACTACGCCTTCATCTGCATCCCCTATTCAACCGGACGCTTCTCCTTCTCCTGCCCGTACCCCTCGGCCAGCCCAGGATGTGGCTTCACTCATCCCCGCGGGATGGAACTTGTTGAACGATCCTCAGAATGTGATAGCAGAAGGCGATTTGAATAGGGATGGCATTCCGGATGTGGCAATGGTTATAGAGCGGGCGGAAGGCGGGCTGGAGGCCCCCCGCTCCTTATTGATAGCATTCGGCACCAAGGAGAACACATACTCTCTGTCCATTCTGGCCGAGCATGTGATTTTATCCGCTTGGGAGGGAGGCGTTTTTGGCGATCCCTTTAGTGGACTCTCTATTGACCGGGGCTCAGTGGTGGTCAGTGATTACGGAGGCAGCAGCACGAAGTGGTACCATACGTACCGGTTCAGATTCCAGGATAATGATTGGTACCTCATCGGGGCGACCATGGGAACCATTTTCCCCATTAGTGAAGAATTAGGGATGGGCGTTGATGAGGATGATTATAATCTGCTGACAGGCGACTATATTAGTAAACGAACCAATAAAGCGGGAGCGGAAGAAGTTACGAAAGGGAACAGAGGCAAGAAGCCGCTTGTGAAGCTGGGTGAGTTTGATATAACTAACATATAAGCAGGTGGGTTGGCGGATAGGAGGGAGGATGACATGCACAAGAAAGCTTCGAAAAAATCGGGATCTGAGCAGCCCCCCAACATGCATTTTTGCTGTTGCCGGTTCAGGAGCTATATGCCGTTCTACGCGCCACGGATGATGTTATTGGCGAGGGAGGAGTACGCAGGTAGCCAAGATATTGAAGGCTCTAAGGAAAAGCAGCTGCTTGAGAAGGGGCTGGACCAGAATCCCGCCTACGGCTTTTTCCATGATTTGAAGCAGGAGCAGATTATGGAGAAAATCGATAGTCTGATCGATAGGCGCTATATCCGGACAGCGTGGGAAGGGAAGCTGCCCATTCTTGAATTTACACCACTGGGCTGGGCGGTGGAGCGGGAACGGCGGGCCAAGGAATTCCTGCAGGAGTGGGACCATTGGATAGAAACTGGAATTACCCCTATGGAGGTGGCCGAATGGCAAACCCTTTTGGTGCAGCGAACAAGATCTCTGATTGTTCGTTCCGAACAACCGATTTTCCTCGATTGCCAGGAATGCGGACACCCGTTTATCTTCGATGAATATGACTTGAGCTGTTACCAGTCGGACGGGATTCAATTTACAGAAATTTGCCCCCGCTGCCAGTTTGATAAGGAAGAAAGAGAAATGAAGAGGATTGAAAAACGTGGTAGGAAGAAATGATCCCTGCCCTTGCGGAAGCGGAAAGAAGTATAAGCAATGCTGTTGGCAGAAGCAGGCGGACATCAGCTGAAGGTGGAGCGCCATGAAGGTTTCCCGCTACCAGGTGGCTGACTTCTATGAGCAAGGTCTGATGATTGAGGATATTGGGTCTCACCAACGTTACCGGATGCCCTATTGTGATCAAGTTGTGCCACGGCATCAATAACAGGGACAAGTAGGCAAAAACGCCTTCGGCACCACGAAAAGTGGGGGCCGAAGACGTTTTTCTTTTGCCAACATACAGGTATTAAATGGAATGGTAGCGAATCATATGGGAGAGAAGGTGCTGCAGCAAATTAGTGGTAAGGAGAGTACAGACATGCGGTTGCGGGGAATGATTACACGGAGATTTCCCAGGTATATGATGCTTTTGTTGGCGTTTACGTTATTAATCGGGGCTATTCCGGTGTTGTCCCTTGGTCTTTATTCTTATTATGTGGCGGCGGGTGATGTGGAGCAGAAGACCAAGGAGAGTAATATGCAGCTGCTGTCCCAGACCCAGATGTATATCGAGCAGCTGAAGAAAACGACAGAGCTGACCGGCAATCAATTTGCCCGTTCCCCTCTGGTGGCGGCGGCCTTGAGCGCGCCTATTGATGTGGAGGAGCATATCCAGATCCGGGACCTGTACTCGGGCTTGTATAATCTGCAGACGTTCTCCAGTGTAAGCGAGGCGTATCTCATTGACCTTCAGCATGATTGGGTGCTGAACTTTACTTCGGTCAATTCCCTGAACGGACTATCCTTCAAGGACCGGCTTCCCGTTTATGCCAATCATCCGAATAATATGTTCTGGGACACGGGTTATCTTCCCTCTGACGGGGGAGCGGCTCCGCCAGGTACGGGGAATGATACGATCCGGTTGGTGCAAAAGCTGCCTATATTGCCCTTTACCCATCAGCCCAAAGGGTTCCTGATTATTGAAATTGACAAGCCGCGGCTTCGGGCTATGCTGACGGACAATACCAAGGAGCAGATGGGCAAGGTCTACGTGATGGATTACACCGGGCTGGATTTTCTGGACCGGAGGGATGAGGAAGCCACCCATTATGCGGCTATGAATAAGCGGATTGCCGAATCCATTGCCTCCTCGGGGCAGTCTTCCGGATATATGTACGGCCGGATAGATAACCGCGATATGGTCTTTACCTACAGGCAGTCCTCGTATAACGAGTGGATCTATGTATCCGCCGTGTCTCTGAAGGAGCTGACCCGGGAAACCCGCAAGATCGCTACAGGCACCGTGGTTGCTTCCAGTCTGGTGTTGATTGTGGTGGGGCTGCTGGCCTGGTTTATTACCCGCAGGATGTATTCGCCCATCCGCAGGCTGGCCGAGATGACGGAGGCCGTCTCCATTGGGGAGAGTGGAGGTAAGGATGAGTTCTCCTCGCTGGAGAAACGGTTTGACATTCTGTTCAGCAACAGCCAGAACATGCAGCAGCAGATGCAGGACCAGCTGGCGCAGCTGAAGCAGTTCCTGATGCTGAAGCTGTTGGCCGGCCAACTATCTGAGAGCGAGTTTACCTATAGGAGTGCCCTGTTCGGATTCCCCGCCGGGTGGAAGCGGCTGGCGGTACTGACCCTGCAGATCGATACCCTTCAGGATACCCGCTACGGGGAGCATGATAAGGAGCTGCTGTTGTTTGCCATCCAGAATATGGTGGGTGAGCTCATCGCTCCGGAGATGCTGTTCAGTCCCGTTCTGGTGAACCAATCCCAGGTCAACATGGTGGCCAGCGGCCTGGAGGACGAGGGAGAGCTGCGGACCTATTATTATGGGCTGTGCGACCTGATCAAGTCCAAGGTAATGGAGTTTCTGAAGGTGAGCATCAGCATCGGCATCAGCAGCCCCTTCGAACAAACCTCTTATGTGGTGCGTGCTTATAATGAAAGCTTGGAGGCATTGAAGCGGCGTGTCTATCTGGGCAGCGGTATGATTATCCATTACGGGGATACGGAGCCCGGGTTAAGCAATATGGCCGCTGCCGCATACACCCAGATCAAGTGGACGGAGGATCAGCTGATCCAGGCCCTGAGCCTGGGGGATACGGAAAAGGCCACGGACTGGTTCGATACGTATGTATCCGAGCTGTCGGAGAGCAATCTCAGCTCGAAGGAATACCCGGTGTTTATGATGCAGCTAGTCTCCCGGATCTACCAGATTGTCCAGGAGAAGGGCGGAACCGTCCATCATGTGCTGGGGGAACGGGCCTCCTACGCCAGGCTAATGCGGCTGAATGCAGTGGATGATATCGCAGCATGGTTCAAGCGGGATCTGATCCAGCCGGTGGGATTGTTCCTGGCCGGTCTGGAGGATTCCCAGTATGTCAGCATTGCCAACAAGATTATTCAGCTGATCAAGGAAGGCTACAGCCGGGATATGACGCTGGAGGGCTGCGCGGAGGAGATGAAATTCCACCCTGTTTATCTGGGCCGGGTGTTCAAGCGGGAAACGGGCATGACCTTCAGCGAATATCTGGTCAATTACCGGATGACCCTGGCCAAGGAATGGCTGGAAAACACCAATATGAAGGTGTCCGACATCTCCGACAGGCTGAATTATTCCAATACAACTGCCTTTATCCGCAGCTTCCGCAAGGTGGTGGGGATTACGCCGGGGCAGTTCCGGACGAACCAGCAGAAGCAAGCTTAGCATAGACATTATCCAATTCCGTCATAGAGGCCCCGCCGGGCCGCCTATGGCGGATCTTTTTGTGGACATGATGAAGTGTTACATCAAAATGGGGGATATTTTATACGTTGTCTGATGGTAGCCTGCAGGTATGATGATGATCATTTCCTCTGGTCTTTTTCGGAAAATCCAGGAATAACAAGGGTTTGCGCGAAGAAGTTGGTTACGATCTATAGCATGTAATAACAGCCGGGATGATAATGGGGGCATGCAAGTGAAATGGATGACGGCCGAAAGGAGATTAACCGGTGAGTATACCAGCAGATGCGAAAGTGCAAACAGAAGTCAGAGTATCAAGCAAGCACAGGTGGATAAAGGAACTCCTAAAGGACCGGTGGCTGTATGTCATGGCATTGCCCGGCCTTCTGTATTTCCTGGTTTTTAAGTACGTCCCCATGTACGGGCTAATAATGGCATTCCAGGATTTTAAGCCCCATCTCGGATTTATGGACAGCCAATGGGTCGGGCTCAAGCACTTCTCCCGCTTCTTCGGGGAAGAGCAGTTCTGGATGCTGTTCCGCAACACCTTCTTATTGGCGATTTACAACCTGCTTTTCTTTTTCCCGCTGCCTATCGTGCTCTCCTTAATGCTCAATGAGCTGCGGAAGGACCGGGTCAAGCGTTTCGTCCAAACCCTGATCTATATTCCCCACTTCGTATCCTGGGTGGTGGTGGTGGGTATCTTCTACATTCTGTTCACCACGGAAGGCGGAGCAGTCAACGAGCTGCTGTATTCGATTACGGGAGAGAAGGTTCCTTTTTTGCTGGAGCCAGGCTGGTTTCGAACCATGATTATTTCCCAGTCTATCTGGAAAGAGGTAGGGTGGGGCACGATTATCTTCCTGGCCGCATTGGCCGGGGTGGATTTGCAGCTGTATGAAGCAGCCCGGATGGACGGAGCAGGCCGCTGGAGGCAGATGTGGCATGTTACGCTCCCGGCGATCCGCAGCACCATTATCATTCTGCTGATTCTGAAGCTGGGAAGCTTCCTGGATTCGGGCTTCGAGCATATCTTCCTGATGCTCACGCCGACCAACCGGGAGGTCGGAGAGGTATTCGATACCTACGTCTATGTCAAAGGGCTGACGCAGGGGCAGTTCAGCTACAGTGCAGCGGTGGGCATGTTCAAGTCGGTGGTGGGGCTGATCCTCGTCTTGTCATCCAACTGGCTGGCCAAACGCTTCGGTGAAGAAGGCGTCTATTAATCTACCGGAAAGGAGGAGCGACATCCATGAAGCAGGACCATACATGGAGCAATCGGCTGTTCGATATAGTCAATACCGCATTGTTATCCCTGATCGGAATCATCTGTGTTCTGCCCTTTATCTATGTGCTTGCCGTATCCTTTACGGCCCCGCATATTGTGGCAGAAGGCGGATTTATCTTGTACCCGAAGGAGGTTTCCCTGGCGGCATACCGGTACATTTTTTCCTCCAATGCCTTAATCCGGAGCCTGGGTGTATCCATATACATTACCGTAGTCGGCACACTCCTCAATCTTGTGCTTACATCTTTATTGGCGTATCCGCTCTCCCGGAAAAGCTTCAAGGGCCGGAGCGTGATGCTGTTGGCGGTGCTGTTCACCATGCTGTTTAACGGCGGGCTGATCCCCACCTATTATGTGGTGAAGTCCCTGCATCTGATCGATTCTCTGTGGGCCTTGATGATTCCGACGGCAATCAGCGCCTTTAACCTGATTATCCTCAAGAACTTCTTCCAGCAGATGCCGGACGGGATTGAGGACTCCGCCAAGATTGACGGCTGCAATGATCTGGGCATTCTGTTCCGGATCGTCATCCCGCTGTCCCTGCCCGCCATCGCCACCTTCGGACTGTTCTACGCCGTGGATCATTGGAATAAGTTCTTCAGCGCCGTCATGTATATCAATAATAATGAGAAGTGGCCGATTCAGGTGCTGCTTCGGGAAATTGTCATCAATGCCAACAGCCGTGTAGGCGATACGAATATGGATGAAATGAATATTCAACCGCTCACCATCAAGATGGCGGTGATTGTCTTCGCTACCCTGCCGATTATGGCGGTGTATCCGTTCCTGCAGAAGCATTTTGCCAAAGGGGTTATGCTGGGGTCTGTGAAGGGATAAGCTTCCCCCAAAAGTGACGAGAGGCTTTGTATCTAAAAAATATTGGGAGGTCAACAAGTATGGGAAAATGGAAAAAAAGAGCTTTGGTTAGTTCGGCTATGGCAGGGACGATGCTGGTGTCCGTTGCCTGCGGCAGCTCAGGGGGCTCTACGGATAACGGGGCCAAGGAAACGGCAGGGGCCACGAAGGCTCCGTCCGCTGCTTCGGCAGCACCTGCTACAGCTACGGCGCAGGCACCTCTTAACCTCACCATTGCTATCAGCCAGGTGGGGGATATTCCCGCCAAGGGCAATGTGGTGGAGCAAACCATCGAGAAGCTGACGAATACCAAGCTGGATATCCAGTGGATTCCGTCTACCGCCTACAATGATAAAATTAATGTCATGCTGGCCTCCAATGAAATGCCCAAGCTCCTGCGGGTGGTTCAAGGCCCGACTGTGGTGAACGCCATTGAGTCCCAATTGTTCTGGGAAGTAGGTCCGCATTTGAAGGACTACAAAAACTTGAGTGCGCAGAACCCGCAGTTTTTCCAGAACATCGCGGTTGAGGGTAAAATCTATGGCGTACCGCTGTACCGTAACATGGGCCGGGGCGCGTATGTCTACCGCAAGGACTGGATGGACGCGCTGAACCTGCAGCTGCCGAAGACCATGGATGACTGGTACAATGTTGTGAAGGCGCTAACATTGAATGACCCGGATAAGAACGGCAAGAATGATACCTATGGCATTGTGCTGAACAAGAAGTATAACGAAGGTGTCGCCTCCTGGCTGACCCGGTTCGCCGTCATGATGGGCGGGGTCAACAAGTGGAGCGTGGACAAGGACAATAACTTTACGCCGGAGCACGAAACCAAGGAATTTATGGATGTGCTGAACCTGTTCCGCAAGCTGTATGCGGAGAAGCTGATCAACCAGGACTTTGCCGTATTGGATGCCACGGAGCAGGAGAAGCTGTTTGATACAGGCCGCGCCGGTATCCGCTTCGCAGTTGCCACCAATGGCAAAAGCCAGCAGGACCGGCTGAGCAAGACCAATCCGGCGGCAGTGGTGGATGTGGCCAGCTTCGAAGGGCCGCAAGGCATCCGGATCTCCTCCGAGGCGGGCAATAACGGATTCTTCGTGATTCCTAAGTCCTCTGTGAAGACCGAAGCCGAAATGAAGCGGGTGCTGGGCTTCCTCGACGCCCTCATGGAGCCGGCGGCCTCCACGCTGCTCCTGCGCGGCATTGAAGGCACCCACTTCGGCAACACCGCTGATGGACGGACGGAATTCATCGGCGACGGCTTCAACATTTTCCAACGTGAGGTGAAGCCTTACCGGGATAACCTGACGGTGCTGGAGGGCTACAACGTGAAGCCCTTGAAGGATGTGCCCATTGGCGAAAAAGGAACCAAGATGGAATCCGACGGTATCAAGTACATCGTCTCCAACCCTGCCTTGACCCTGAAATCCGCCACCTTGTCGGAGCGTGGCCAGGAGCTGGATCAGCTGCTGATGGATGCGGAAACCAAATACATCATGGGCAAGATTGATGAAGCCGGCTGGAAGGAAGAAATCAGCAAGTGGAAGAAAAACGGCGGCGACAAGCTGATGGCCGAGTATAAGGAATCCTACGCTAAGCTGAAGAAATAAACGCAGGCTAATAACATCTCCGCATGGAATAATGCGGGGGTGTTTTTTGTGTGACCTTATTTTCTTGTCATTTTGTTGACTCACACCTGTACTCCATATATATTGTTCATTGGAGGTGCAGATCATTGTCAATCATACGCAGTAATCTAAAGGAAATTATGGAAGTGCACGATCCCAAGTTATCGATACGCAAGCTTGCGAAGGATATCCATTATCACTTTGACTCTGTTCGTAGAATGTACAAGGATGAAATGGTCCAGTATCCGCGGGATCTGCTGCAGAAGCTTTGTGAATATTTTAATGTGCAGCCGGGTCAGCTTATTGTATTTGATGAGAGGGAATCAGGCATGCAGAATATAGATGAATGGAAAAGCGCGGAGGAAAAGGATCCCTCGGGTGTAAAATAGATTGAATTTATTTTTACAGGTAAACGCTCTCTAATTTGACAAGAAATTATGGTCATGTTATGATGGTGTTGACAAGAAATTATGGTCGGTTAATAGAAGGGGAGCCCTGAACATGATGCAGGGTTCCCCTTTTCACCTCATACCAAAAGGAGAGAAGAGATGAAAATCCAACTTTGCTTTACTGCCCATGGTCAAAAGGCAATCAATGAATTCGAGAACCATGAGCTTATTGAGTCCTTTTCCCGACACATGAAGACGCTGACCAAAAAATATACGGTGATTACCACTGTCCCCCTCATTGATAATCAGGATATCGCTTCGGCTGGTGTTCTGAACGTCAATTGTGAGGCAGAAACGAACGAAGCCAATATGTTTTTCAGGGAATTGGCACGGGATATGAAAAGTCCTCTAAACAAACGAATTACTGGAAAGCTGGGCAATATCTTCAATGCTAAAGTGGTAAAGTAACAATGTCCTTAACTCCGCAAAACCGCTGAGCAAGTTACAGCGGTTTTTTCTTGCAGTCTGGTGGCTTAAGCCCCTTCAGAGCGTGAGCTTTGTCACTTGTGCTATAATTTAAAGAAGAAACGATTTTATAGATAAGGGCGGATTGAACTTCCATGCACCACACGTTGTTAATTATCGGCGCAGGCGCATCGGGGCTTATGGCCGCGGTGACGGCGAAGGATCTGGGCATTGATACGGCCATTCTGGAGGGCAATGACCGGATCGGCAAGAAAATACTGGTGACCGGCGACGGCCGCTGCAACCTGACCAATACCTCTACTGCTTCCGGCACGGATGAGACGGCTGCTTTATCCGCTAAATTCCACGGAAATAGACCCGGTTTTCCTGTGAAGGTGCTGGAGCAGCTGGGTGTCCGGGAAACCATGGACTTTTTTTACTCCCTCGGGCTGCCCCTGACCCACCTGAAGGAGGGCATGATGTATCCCCGCTCCCTGCAAGCTGCGTCGGTGACGGACATCTTCGAGCTCGCAATGGAAGAGCGGGAAGTCCCTGTTTATTTGCAGCATAAAGTGGTGGAGATCGCGGTTTCAGATGGGCATCCCCGGTTTACGGTGCGGTGTCACACGGAAGCGGAGGAGCAGGCCGTATTTACCTGTGACTTCCTGCTTATTGCCACAGGCGGCCTGACTGCACCTCATACAGGGGCGGACGGCTCCGGTTATACGATGGCGGAACGGCTGGGTCATACCGTAGTGGACACTGTGCCCGCTATTGTGCAGCTCAAGGTACAGTATCCGCATCTGAAGGCGTTGTCCGGGATTAAGCTGCAGGGGAGAGCCCATATTCTGATTAACGGAGAGATTGTCCGCAGCGAATCCGGCGAGATCCAGTTTACGGAGTATGGACTATCCGGGCCGCCTATCCTCCAGCTTAGCCGGGAGGCTTCGGTTCATCTTGGCAGAGGCGACGCGGTCAGTGTGGCTGTGGATCTGATGCCGGGGCGCACCGAGGAAGAGGTTGTGGATTTCCTGGATATGCATTGGGGCATCTTCGGGCACCGGACGGTGGCGGATTCCTTCATC
Organism: Bacillota bacterium; assembly: GCA_023386955.1. Lineage (GTDB taxonomy): Bacteria > Bacillota > Bacilli > Paenibacillales > NBRC-103111 > Paenibacillus_AR > Paenibacillus_AR mesotrionivorans. The sequence goes on along the minus strand of JAEWIS010000031.1, from coordinate 334,793 downwards.
GGCATTCTGCACAAAAAACTGACTCCCGTGCTGCTGAAGGAAGCCGGTATCGACAAACAACCGAATCTGCTATGCCAGGATCTGTCCTGGAGGGCAAAGGCGATCTTCTACCGGATACTCAAGCATTGGGAATTCAAAGTGACGGATACCAACGGCTACGCTCATGCCCAAACTACTGCGGGGGGCATTGATACAGCCGAGCTTGCAGATGGAACGCTGGAATCCAAGCTGGTTCCGGGACTTTATTTTGCCGGCGAGGTGATGGATGTGGACGGGGATTTTGGGGGATATAATCTGCAATGGGCCTGGAGCTCCGGCTACGCGGCCGCCAAGGCGGTTGCTGAATCTATGAAGCAAAAGGATGTTTCGATATGAAGGTGTACCAGAATTCCACCCATCACCAGGTTTTTGTGATCGGAGCCGGGGCAGCGGGGCTGATGGCGTCGGTGACGGCCCGGGACCTGGGGCTGGATGTGGCGATGATCGATAGCAATGACCGTATCGGCAAAAAGGTGCTCACCACCGGCAACGGCCGCTGCAATATTACTAATGAATCCACGGCAATGGGAACCGAGGAAGCGGTGGCGCTGGCGCGAAAGTACCACAGCAATAACGCGGGTTTTCCGCTGCCTGTTCTGGAGCAGTTCGGCATCCGACAGACCATCGATTTTTTCTTTATGTTGGGCTTGCCGCTGATCAGCCTGGAGGATGGCCGGATGTATCCCATGTCCTTGCAGGCAGGAGCGGTGCTGGATATCTTCCAGCTGGCGTTGGAGGACCGGAACGTTCCGGTTTATTTCAAAAATAAGGTGTTGGATGTGACGGTTTCGGAGGAGTACCCGCGGTTTTCGATCCTGTGCCAGAACGAGGCGGGAGAGGAGCATGTCTACACCAGTGAATATCTGATCCTCTGTACGGGAGGATTGACCGCACCCAAAACAGGTACAGACGGCTCCGGGTATACGCTGGCCGGGCGTCTGGGCCACACCCTCGTCAACCCGGTGCCGGGGATTGTGCAGCTGAAGCTGGATTATCCGCATCTGAAGGAGCTGTCCGGCGTCAAGTTCGACGGGACAGGCCGGATTCTCGTGAACGGGGAGGTCATCCGCAGCGAGTTCGGGGAAATTCTGTTTACGGACTATGGCCTCTCCGGTCCGCCTATTCTCCAGCTCAGCCGGAAGGCTGCCTTTTATCTGGCTCAGGGGGAAGAGGTCATCCTGTCGGTTGATCTGATGCCCGACCGGACGGAGGAGGAGGTGGCGGAGTTCCTGAACGGGCATTGGCGCATCTTCGGGCACCGGACGGTGGCCAATTCCTTCATCGGTGTGGTCAACAAAAAGCTCATCCCCATCCTGCTGAAGGAGGCGGGCATTGGCGAAAGTGATACGGGATTGCTGTGCCGCGACCTGACGGAGGAGACGAAGCACACCTTCATCCGGTTAATGAAGCAGTGGGCATTCCGGGTCACGGATACCAACAGCTTCACCAACGCCCAAACCACAGCCGGAGGCATCGATACCACGGAGCTGACGGAGGGCACGCTGGAATCCAGGCTTGTGCCGGGACTGTATCTGGCCGGGGAGGTCATGGATGTAGACGGGGACTGCGGCGGGTATAACCTGCAATGGGCCTGGAGCTCCGGTTATGTGGCGGCAACCGCTCTTGCGAAGCGGGTGGCGGGGGTTTAAACGGCAATGGGGTCATGAATAGGCGAGACATGCCGCGGCAGCAGAGGGTACTCTGACGCCGCGGATTTTTGTGTACGAGAACAAGAAGCGTGTGGTAAAAAATAGGACAGAAATATAGAAAAATACATGAATATGAGCTAATGATTATATCGGAAATATATCCCATTGTGCTAATCTGGGGATGTTTGGAAGCTGCTTGTCCGTTTATTAATATGAAGAGAATAGAGGTGGGGAAAGGAACTGCAAGGTTTTGTGGTTGCGCTTTCAATTGAAGCTGGTATCACACTAAAACCAGGAGGGATCATTAATGAACCGGAAGATCAAGCATGCCATTAGCATTGCCCTGTTATTTACCCTTGTGATTTCCTTATTGTCCGGAGGGTTCATCAATTCCACTACACATGCCGCCGGTGTAACGATTGCGGGGAGCGGCGGCTGGAATGAAACGGCTTATGTCCAGTGGTCGCCAGTGAGCAACGCGCAAGGTTATAATGTCTATGTAAAACCGGCCAGCGCAGCGGATACCCAGTATAAGCAGCTGGATAACCAACTGATCCGCAAGTATCCTTCCTACTGGAGAGCGGATGCGGTGGGCCTTGCTGCCGGCAGCTATGTGATGAAGGTGGAAGCACGGCTGTCCGATGGTTCCACTGCCACGGCCGTATCCGGTGCTTTGGCTGTAGCGGCCCATGACCGGTCGGGGTTTGCCTTCTCCCCTACTTCACAATATGGGACAGGCTCAGGTGCTTATAACAACGACGGCACCCTGAGAACCGGGGCCAAGGTGGTGTATGTGACCTCCCAGACAGCCAAAACGGTTACGCTGGATGTGAAGATCAATAGCTCTGGCGGCTTACAAACCGCTGTTGGCCTTGGAGAAATTCTGAAGCTCCGGCAAAAGGGCTACGATACCACTCCTCTTGCTGTTCGCTTTATCGGGAAAATTACCGCCTCCGACATGAGCGGCCAGTTGAACAGCAGCGGCTACCTGGAGGTAAAGGGGAAGAACAACTATGCTGAAATGAATCTGACCCTGGAAGGGATCGGCAACGATGCCTATGCCTACGGATGGGGAATGCTCCTCCGTTATACCGGCAATGTGGAGGTCCGGAATCTGGGTCTGATGCTGTTCCCGGATGACGGAATTTCCATGGATACCGGCAATGTGAACGTATGGGTGCATAACAACGATGTATTCTATGGAAGCGCCGGGGGAGATGCCGACCAGGCCAAGGGAGACGGCTCCACCGATCTGAAGGGCGGCTCCACGTACATCACCATTTCCTACAACCACTACTGGGATTCGGGAAAATCCTCTCTGGTGGGCTTGAGCGAGTCCTCGCCGTTCTATGTGACCTTCCACCACAACTGGTTCGACCATTCCGACTCCCGCCACCCGCGGATCAGAGTGGCATCGGTGCATATCTATAACAACTACTTTGATGGTGTTTCCAAATATGGGGTGGGTATGACCTCTGGCGGTTCCGCATTCGTGGAATCCAACTACTTCCGGAACACCAAATACCCGATGCTGATCTCTCTGCAGGGTACGGACGCTCTGGGTGAAGGCACCTTCTCCGGTGAACCCGGCGGTGTGATTAAGGCTTACAACAACACCATTGTTGGTGCAACCGGTCTGATCTACGCCAACTCTAATGCAGGTACAGCGCCGGCTAATGCAACCTCCTTCGATGCTTATCTGGCTGCTTCCCGGAATGAAGCTGTTCCCAGCTCGTACAAGGCGGTTTCTGGCGGGACCTCGTACAATAACTTTGACACCACCGTGAATACGGGAGTCAGCGCATCGGCCGTGGACAATGTGGCTAATGTGGAGCAAGTTGTAAAGGCCAAGGCAGGCCGTCTCGGCAGCGGCGACTTCACCTGGACATTTAACAACGCGGTGGATGATATTTCCTATGCTCTCAATACAGCGCTGATGGCTAAAATCACAAGCTACGCCACCCAACTGGTATCCGTAGGCGGCAACTCCAGTACAGGTCCGACTCCGACACCGACGGCTACGCCAACTGCCACACCAACACCGACGCCAACGGCTACACCGACGGCAACGCCTACTGCAACACCGACGGCCACACCAACCGCCACACCGACTCCGGTGCCTGGTGCCAATGTTCATAACTTCACCACCTCCGGCACCACCAGCAGCTTTTTCAACATCCAAGGCAATCTGTCTACCACCAAAGGCACCGTTGCCTATAACGGCCTGACCCTGACACAATGCCTGAAAATCGAAAGCTCCACCAGCATCAGCTTCACCACCACCAAGGCGTCTACCTTAACCCTGGTGCTGAATTCAGCAGATGGCACGAAAATCAAGGTAGACGGCACCAGCTACAGCATGACAAGCGGTATCGTTACCGTTTCCCTGGCCGCCGGCTCCCACACCATCACCAAAGCGGACACCACCAACCTGTTTTATATGAAGGTGGAGTAAGGGAAGGAACGCATAATAAGGCGAAGCCCCCAGCCAGTTGGTTGGGGGTTCTTTTGTAGTATGCCAACAGGGGTGATGTCTCTAGCTTGATTAATATTTGTAAACTGAACCCATTTGGCTTATATGTTATAATATTGGAAAGTCGGGTTTGGAGGTGACTGGGATGCGATGGGATGAGGTGCGTGAACAGTTTCCGAATGAATGGATCGTCTGCGAGGCATTAAAATCTCGTTTGGAAGAGGGATATTGGCTTGTTGACGAAGTGGCCGTCATAGATCGTTTTGATGATTCCGCCGTTGCTATGAAGCGGTATTACGAATTACATCGTGCCCAGCCTTATCGGGAATACTGCTTTTTCCATACATCCAGAGAAAAACTTCGATTACGTGAAAAGTGGGCTGGAGTGAGAGGTCCCAGATGAATATAGATATAAGGTACGGACTGCCTTTTATACAGGTAACGATTTGTTACCGCGCCAAAGAACTGCATTTGGGAAACGTATTGCTTGATACGGGCTCGGCAAGGACAATATTTAATGCGGATGCTGTGGATGTTATTGGGGTTAAGGTTGAACCCGACGATTTTATGAACAAAATCAGAGGCGTAGGGGGAATAGAGGTCGTGTATTCCAAGCTATTTGATTTTGTGAAAGTTGGGAAAACCAAACTGCCAGCTTTTGAAGTAGAAATTGGCGAAATGAATTATGGCATGGAGATAGATGGCATAATTGGATTTGATTTTATCCATTCGGCTGGTCTGGTGAATGACGCGAAGGAACTAAACGTACTGGCTAATCATTGAATATATTTCACCTAAACATACCTTCAGCTTTTGACAGTGGACGGTTTAGATTTACTATAAACCCCCAAAGGCGCTAACTGAGCTTTTCAGTGAAGCGCCTTTCTTTGTCTGCTAGGCCTTGTTTTGTATCTCCCTAAGCCTGCTGATCTCCCACGTCAACATGCTCTTTTCGATTCGTAAATGCAGCAGTTCTGTCTGCAAATCCTTCATGATCACCTGAACCGCGGAAAGGATAGCTTTGGCTGTTGGGAGATGAATGGCCTCTGCCTTTTCCGAGATCAAATCCAGAAGGTGATCGGTGCATTCCTCACAAACTTGAATCCCTATGTAAAGCTGGTCTTCCTCTTCAATCATTCCATTGTAATCATCCAATAATTCGGCCAATTTCGTCACCCTCTATTATAAATCCAACCATTCTTCCTAATGAGGATATCACATTTACTTTATCCACTTGGTACGTATATACGTAATTCTCGATACGGAAGTATATACACTCAAATCCCAGTTGTGTGACTGAAGATTAACAAATATCTCCACAAAAATGTCCGGATCGCTTATACTAAGATTCGACAGAAACTTATTGTTAGGCATTACAATTTTTATTGACTATATAATTTATTTACCAGACTAAAATCAATGATAAAGCCATGATTTCATGGTGACTTGATAAACTTTGAAATAAAACAGGAGGCACAGATGGCCAAAACCTATCATGCAGAAGGAAGACAGCTTGCTAATTTACTGAGAGCCATAATAGTCCTGCTTGCAGTAGGGTTATTTTATATCGGAGCCCATTGGGGCGTCGCTGTTGGAGTGTTTTTAGGAGGGCTTATATTCGCAGAAATGATAGGGAGCATGTGGACTCAAAAACGCAGAGAAGAAAAGAAAAAACGTGGCAGAGCTCCAAGGACTGCTTCAGTCAAACCCCATTCTTCCACCTCCATACACGTTTCCAAAGGTTGTAGAACGGATGCAGAAATTCTGGGCAGTGCCTTTCATGAAATGTCTTGGGCGGAGTTTGAGCGATTGTTGGCTTTATTTTTCCGGGATCAAGGCTACGAGGTTAATGAAGTAGGAATTGGCGGGAATGATGGCGGAGTGGACCTGGTCATACGAGATAGACGTGGGGAGAAAACAGCAGTTCAGGCCAAATGTTACGCTGATCACCATTTGGTCCCTGTGCAAATGGTAAGGGAATTGGTTGCAGCCAAACGGAACCATGATTGTATTCTGACCCTCCTTGTGACCACCTCCGACCTAACCGGACCTGCCAAAAAGGAAGCCGAGCAATTTAAAGTGGATTATTGGCACGGTGCTCTGCTGGAACAAAAACTGCGGTCTTGGGGAAAGTGGCAACCGGGAAAAAAGGCGTCAGGTAAGGATCGGGAGATGACTTCCGTCAAGAAGGAGCTTTCTTCGACGCGCAAAGAAGTAGCAGTGGCAAGTTCCGTTGCCTGCAAGTGCGGAGCCGCGATGGTCAAACGTAAAACCAAAACCGGCGAGGAGTTCTATGGCTGTACCACCTTCCCAGCCTGCCGGCATACCAAATCAATGTGAGAAGGGTGAGGCCATGTCCAGGAGAAAAAAACTATCGATTTCCATGTTATTGGTGGAAGGAATAGCGTTAGTTTGTATGTTGAAGGTATTTGTATGGGTAATCGGCAATAATGTGATGAAGTCTCCTTTTAGTGTGCCGGAGCTGGATTATGCCTTGTTTGGCCTTGGGGCATTACTGGTTCTTCGGGTTGGTTACGTTGTGCTTAAAGCCAAGGTATCGAATAAGGCAGCTCCCATCAAACCTGTTGGTGATAATGAACTTGAACTTTCCTATATAGATGAACATGTCTGTGCCTACTGCGGCAAAGCGGTTAGTGAGAAGGTATGGAATTATTGCAAAGCCAATTCTCATAGGTTTCATGGGGAAATTTATTGTTACGACCACCAGCGTTCGGTAAGGTAATACATTTTTCTTTCACAGCTAAGGAGGCTAAAACATGAATGCAGCTAATCTATTAGAAAAAGGAAATTGGTATGGAACATGCGATCCGAGCGGTGACATTGCATCACTAAGAGCTGCTCTTGCAGAAGCATCGGCAGAAACGGACATCGCTCTGATCATCACGGAATTATTCAAATTGGGTGACTTTGCCGCTAAGGCCATGTTCATTCAACAGATGAATACGACGAAAAACGAAGGTTTAATGAATGCATACATACGCTTATTTTGTTTGGTTGCCTCCCATCAGGATCTGATGAAAGTGGAAAACCTGGCCTTCCTTTCAGACTTATCCGAACAAAATGCCGATACCTTCGCTTCATCTGCCGTTCATACATTATCTTATGAGGCCGTTCCTTATCTGTTGGCTATGCTCGACGAATGGGAGGATACGAATGTAGAGGAGACCATCCGAAACGCATTGGATATCTTCCTGAATTATTCCGATGAGCTGGATGAAAATGCGGCTGTAGATGAGATTGGACAGTTCTATCTCGATCTGATGAAGAAGGTGGATGCGGACAAGTATTATTATTACTCCGCCCCGGTATTTCCGGCGCCGCTGGCCAAGAAGCTGATTGAGAAGTCAGCTGCGTCGCGGCATGAACAAGCTCCGTTAGGAACCCATCTTATTCCTTCCTTGCTGTCAATATGGAGCGGCATTAACTGCCCCATTGAATATAACACCGTTGTGGACGACAGGCTGCTTGAGGGAGTTTACCATTATGTTCAGGCGCTTTCTGAGATGGATTGGGAAGCTGGTGTGAAATATTTTTATGGACATCCCATAGTCTAGGCATAAACAGAGAGATTCGCACAAAGAAGTTGGATGGAAAACATGACGTTTTCCGCTCAACTTTTTTATTTTGCAAAATGAACCTCATGCCGGGATGAGTTGTCAATTGAGTGGAGGTGAAGCATTTGGGCCATGACCACTTAAGATATATGGAAAAAATGGATCAAAGCATGCTGGAGGAGTTAATGCGGGATTACGGTCATGACGTATGGAACTTCTCGTTTTTTCTGACGAAAAACCATGTCCTTGCAGATGACATTACCCAAGATACGTTCATCCAGGCATACCGCCATGTTGCAGGTTATAGAGGTGAAGCCTCCGTAAAAACCTGGCTGCTTCGAATCACCCGCAATATTAGCTATAACTATATGAAGTCCGCCTTCATCCGCAAGGTGTTTCTATTCGGTCTGGCAAGTTCAAATGAAACCAGCCGCTCCGCGGAGGATGCATTCTTGGAGAAGGAAGCGGCGAATGAGGTGTGGCGGCAGGTATTCGCGTTGCCCACCAAGCTTAGAGAGACCCTTGTGCTTCATGCCAAGTATCAATTATCTATTCAAGAGATTTCAAACGTCCTGCAAATTCCGGAGGGGACGGTGAAATCGAGACTATTTACGGCCCGTAAAATGATCACGAAATCCTTGGAGGGGGTGGATAGAAGTGAAGTCAATGAGACCAAGCTGGTATGATGCGCTGCAAGAAAAGCCTCTAGCTAGTGCTTCTTTCAATGATGAATTGGCCACAAGGATCAGGCAGAAAGCACAATCCCTGGAGTCCAGAAGAGGAAGCTCAAGAATACGAGGCGTAGTATACGGGACAGCATGCCTGTTGCTTTGTTTATTTGTATTCTTCATCTATTCAAAGACTGCCTTTAAGTCAGATCCCATCACACTAAAAGGAGTTTATACCGTGGAGGCGGAATCCGGCCAGCCTATTATTTTTTCTATGGATATAAATACCGGAGGAGCATTGCTTATCGCGGAGCAAGGAACGTCCAGGGTTAGTTTCTATATACCGCAAGATAAAAAAGGAATGAAGACGGGAGATGGTTTTGTTGCCGGATCGGCCGGTATTGAGACAATCCCTATTCTTATGGGGGAGGTGCTAAGCCCGGATATCACCCGAATACAAATAACGGATAACGAAAACCAATCATTCCAAGCCCGAATAGTTGCCCATGCAGACAAGCGGTATTGGTTTGCCACCCAGCCTAACCGGAAAGAAAGGGCCCTATGGTATAGAGTCGTGGCTATAGGGGCTTCTGGGGATACAGTCGGGGAAGAAGTGTTGTTTTAGCGGAGTAGCCTGCAAGTGGCACAAGTATAATCCTTCTGCATAATGTATATCATATGGATATACAATGGTGAGGGGTTGTGATACAATTGGGGTATAAACCAAGAGGGAGCAGGATGCTGATGACGACAGTCACCCTTAGCCGATGGGGCAACAGCAGCGGGATTCGCATTCCAAACCAGTTTTTAAAGCGGATGAATCTGGTGGAGGGAATGGAAATGGAAATCGTTCTTACACCGGAGAACCATATCCTGCTGCGACCCTTGCAAACTCCGGAGGAGTCAAGTGAGGAATTGCGAAGCCATTTGAAAACACTCCTATCGCAAATTAAAGCCGATTCACCCCGCCATGGAGAAATCGATTTGGGCATTGAAGGAGACGAACTCATTTGAGTATACCAGCGCGCGGAGACTTGGTTTGGCTGGATTTCGATCCTCAGGCTGGTCGTGAGCAGGCTGGCCGCCGCCCGGCCATAGTCCTTTCAGATACAGAATTTAACGAGTTGACGGGATTTGCTGTTGTTTGCCCGATTACGAACCAAGTTAAAGATTATCCGTTTGAAGTACCGATCCCTGAAGGGCTTCCTTTTACAGGAGTCGTGTTAACAGATCAGTTTAAAAGCCTGGATGTTCGAAAAAGGAAGGTAAAGATAGTCGGTCATGTTGCTGTAGAATCGGAATTCCTGCGGTCTGTTTTGCGGAATGTCCGCTCTGTTTTAGCGTAAACAATGAACGAATAGGAGATTAACGGGAACTCCCGATCGTCTCTTTTTTTAATTTACGAATCTATGTATATTAACTGCCCTCAACAGGGCAGGCAGACGCACAAAAAAGTTGGACGGAAAACGTTTCCGCCCAACTTTTTTATTTCGGGGCTTTTTGGACGGCACGATTTCGCGGCTCCCCAATTGGATCCCATCTCCGAATCCTTTAACCCTTTACCCCTCCAACAGTAAGCCCCGAAACAAAATACCGTTGAAAGAAAACAAACAGGATAAGGATCGGCAGGATTGCCAGAACCGAGCCTGCAATCAGTACATCGTAATTGTTGCCGTAAGGTGTCAACAGACTGGACAAACCGATGGGCAGGGTCAGCTTGGTATTGGTTTTGAGGATGATTAAGGGCCACAGAAAGTTGTTCCATGCCCCCATCGCCTGAAGAATCGCCATCGCCCCAAAGGCCGGCATCATGAGCGGGGCCATAATCCTGACAAATATCCCATATTCAGTACAGCCGTCGATCCGCCCTGCGTCCATCAGTTCCTTGGGCAGTCCTTCCGCATATTGCCGGAAGAAGAATACAGGCAGCGGGGCCACGATGAACGGCAGGATAACCCCCCACATTGTGTCCATTTGCTTCAAGTTAATCATTAGTTTGTACAAGGGCAGCAGGATAATTTCCACGGGAACCATCATGACCACCAGCACAAGAAGGAATATGAAGGATCTTCCCTTGAAGCGGTACACGGCCAGACCGTACCCCACCATGGAGGACAGGATCAGGCATAGTACCGTAAAGACCAGCGTAATAACGATGCTGTTTTTATACCAAAAATAATAGTTTTTTGCCGAACCGGAGAAGATGGAGATGTAGTTTTTGAACGTCATCACATCTGCATCAAACCTTACGTTAAGACCGTAGCGCAGCAGCTCCTGCGACGGCTTCAGTGAAGCCAAAAATAAGGCATACAGCGGAAACAGGGCGAAGACTGACAACACCAGAAGCAGCATAAGCATAAGAAGCGTCTGCCAAGACCAGCCTTTGGAATGTGGCATGCTCTACTCCTCCTTCCGGAACAAGCCGAAGAACTTCAATTGAATGAGATTAAAGAACATGGTGATTCCTAACAGCGAAAGTCCGATTGCAGAGCCGAAGCCCAGTTTATTCTGCTCCATACCCTGCTGATAGATATAGCCGACCATGGTCAAGCCCATATCCTTGGGGGAGCGGTTTCCGTTATACATCATGAAGCTTTCAGTAAACATGGACAAGCCGCCGTATATGCTAATGGTCAACACATAGATCGTAACCGGCTTTAACAGAGGAAGGGTGATCCGCAGCAATTTGTCCCAGGCGGTGGCACCGTCGATTTCCGCGGACTCATACAGTTCTGCGGGTATACTCTGAAGTCCGGAGAGAAAGTACACGATATTCACACCAAGCCATCTCCAGGTAGCCAGCAGCACAAGGACCATCATTGCAGTTCCAGACTGAGCCATCCACTTTTGTGCTTCCCCGCCTAATGCGCGGAAAATAGAGTTGGCCAATGCTCCGTCCAATTCACTGAAAATTAGGCGGAAGATAGTCCCCGCAACAACCACAGAGGTTAGGGCGGGAACGAACAATGTAGAACGAAAGACGTTTTTGGCCTTCATTGCAGTAGAATTCAGGATAACCGCAATCAAGAGAGGAAGCGGAATCAACACGGCAAGTGTCCAAAAGGTATACATTCCGCTGTTCCCAATGGCTTTATAGAAGGTTGGATTCAGCAGTTTGCTGTAATTGTCCAGTCCAATAAACCGGGATTGTCCGGGCAATACCTCCTGAAAGCTCATGATGACAGTGGAGACAACCGGATAAGCAAAAAACAGCAAAAAGGAAATGACGAAAGGGCTGACAAATACATAAGGCGCGATCCGGGATGAGTAGGCCCAGCTGTTGGATCGTTTGAGTTTGGGTGTTGGCTGGACGACTGCATGGGGAGTTTCCATTCAGGCCAAGCTCCTTTTCTGGGCAGACCTCACCGTCTGACTGGGGCCAACAAGGCCTTTCAGGCAGACGGTGATGCGTCTGGCGTTTATTTTCTCAATTGGCTAGCCGACTCCTTCAGTACCTTTGCAGGGTCCTCCATGTCATTGAGGGTTTTAAACATGACATTGCGTTTGACTTCATCAATCACTGCCGGCATCTTCTCTGTGACGTTTACAGGGCCAAGCTCATTTTTGATAGCGGTTAGCACCTGAAAAATATCCTTGCCGAAATAATCGGTGAACTTATTGGCTTCCTTCAGCTCCGGAGCTTCCCATACCTCCATCCGAATGGGGTCAAAGCCCAGCTGCCGCCACAGCTCAATATTGGCTTGTTTGGTAAGCTTGGAGAAAGCCAGGAACTTCATGGCCAATTCCTTGTTTTTCGATTGGTTCATGACGGCCGTCCCTGTTCCGCCCATACCGACAGAGCGGTTTCCGCCTGCTGCCCAAGAGGGCATGGGCTTAATGACAATTTTGCCCTTCAGGTCAGGCATATAATCGGTGAACCGCCCCATATACCACATGGGCATGAAGATGGAGGCAGCCCCGCCCTTATTCATAAAGCCGTAATACTCCTCTGCATGGTGAAAACCGCCAGGGGCTGCAACCGCTACCTTGTCTTTGATCAGCTTCTGCATAAATTCTAGCGTAGAAACATTCTTGCTGCTGTCCAACGTTACGTTGCCGTCTTTATCCGTAAAGTCAGAGCCCTGCTGGGTAATCATCTGCCAGAAACTCCATTGCTCTGTCGTTTCCAGCGTGGTCATGGGCTTGCCGGTGGCGGACACCACCTTTTTGCCGGCTTCGTAGAAGTCATTCCATGTCTTGATGCTGTCCGGGTTGACGCCAGCCTTATCCAGCATCTCCTTATTATAATAGATAACGGCGGCTCCTACATGGTAATCAATCCCGTAGAACTTCCCGCCCTTGGAGTAAATATCAACCCGGGAGCGGACGATATTGGGCAGCTCCGGCTCTACAACAGCATTCAGCTCTGCAAGCTGGGGGGTTCCCTTTAAGAAGTTGGGGAACTTGCTGATCTCTATATCCGATAGATCCGGTGCCCCTGTACCGGACTGAAGCGCAACAAGAAGCTTGTTATGCATGTCATCATAGGGGAAGGTGGTTGCTTCAAGCTGAATGGTTTCATTTGGATTAGCCGTGTTCCAAGCTTTGGCCATACTTTCAAAATACTTCTGGTGCAGCTCATTGAACGTCCAGAATTGCAGCTTTGTCTTACCGGTTGCAGAAGCGCCGCCGTCCTTGTCAGTCGAGCAACCTGCAGCTGTAGCTGTAGACGCCAATAAGGCTGCGGACAAAAGCAGACCATGCCATTTCTTCATATAGCAACCTACCCCCATAAATAAAATGTATGCCTTAATCCCTCTAACGGGATTATTGCCAGAGATACATTCGGCCCGAGCCGATGATGACAGCTTGCATGTATGCGCTTACTAATTGTCGGCTGCAGGTTCACCGAAATCGGGCATTCCGTCTGCCGTCCACGTGAAGCGTTGAACACGGGTATGCCGGTTGGGGTCATATAAGGGATCCCCTTCGATCCGCTTATAATTCCTTGCGTGGTAAACGATCATATCATGGAGGCCATCCTCACTTTGGGTAAAGGAATTATGTCCAGGACCGTATTGCCCGTTTGCCTCGCAGGTTTGGAATACCGGAACCGGCGACTTGGACCAGGACGAGGCTTCGAGCAAATTGGAGGAGCATGAGGCCCAAAGCAGCCCCATACAATACCTGTGGTCCGTAGCGCTGGCCGAATATGTTATAAAAATATGCTCCCCGTGCCGAATAACTGCCGGACCCTCGTTAACCAAGAAACCCTCTTGCTCCCATCCATATTCCGGCATCGTCAGCATAACCGGCGACCCGGTGATGGACCAGGGGGTATCCATTTCGGCCATATACAGATTCGAATTCCCCTTTATATCAGGGTCACGCTGTGCCCAAACCAAATACCGGATTCCCTGGTGGGCGAAGGTAGTCGCATCCAGGCTGAAGGATTCCCAGCCGGTTCTCAGCTGTCCCTTCTCCGTCCAACATCCCTCCAATGGATTGGATGACTTGTTCTCCAGCACAAAAATACGGTGGTCAAAGCAGCCCTCCACTGTTTCTGTGGATTTGGCCGCTGCATAATACACGTACCAGGCATCATTGATAAAATGAAGCTCCGGTGCCCAGATGTTGGCACTCATTGGCCCCGTTTCGTGCTTCCGCCATACGATTGCCGGTTCTGCCTCTGCAAGACCCATGAGCGTTCGGGCTCTCCTAATCTCGATCCTGTCATATTCCGGCACAGAAGCGGTGAAATAATAATATCCGTCCGTATGCCTGTAGATCCATGGATCTGCCCGCTGCACAATGAGCGGATTGCGGATATTCATTTTCGTAGTCAAGCGAGTACCCTCCCCAGGTTATCCTTTTTTTGGTATAGATTCAGTATAACTCGCCTTTTACTTTATATCAATATAAATTAATTTATATTTTATTAAAATTAAATTCGATAATACCCTATATAATCCAATTTTAATGATTAATTGCGTCTTTGTAAACGTTTCATTTTAATGTTATTTCAAACTATGTATTTTATGTACTGATTTTCGGCTTAATACAGGGTGTTTCCATAGAATAATTGGTTACCCTCCAAACTAATTTATGTTATATTAAAATAAAATAACGTGAAAATCTGCACGTCATCCTTTATTCTGTGCCTTCATATCCCAAAAGGAGTCAATGCTATGCTATATATTAAGGAGCTACGATCGGGACTCAATATCTTCAAAGCACTCGGCTCCGAAATCCGAATTGAAATTCTGGAGCTGTTATCCAAGCACCAAAGCCTCAATCTAAACGATATTGCGACCCATCTGAATTTAACCAATGGCGCCATTACCATGCACATTAAGAAGCTTGAGGAATGCGGTCTTATCGAAATCACCTCAGCGGTAGGAAAGCACGGCACTCAAAAAATATGTTACTTGAACGAAGAGAAGCTTATGGTGGATTTGCGAAGCATCAATACGGAGAATTTATATGAGGTTGAAATAAAGGTAGGGCATTACAGCGGGTATGCTGCTTCCCCTACCTGCGGGTTAGCCACCAAGGACAGTATCATCGGTGATTTCGATGACCCGCGGTATTTTGCAGATCCGGCCCGCATTGACTCCCAAATGATTTGGCTGTTCGAGGGTTATCTGGAGTACCGGATCCCGAACTATCTGAAGCCGAATCAGGCCTTCAAGGAAATTCAGTTCTCCATGGAGCTGAGCTCGGAGGCGCCAGGTCATTGCAATAACTATCCTTCCGATATTTATTTTTACGTAAACGGCATGGAAATCGGCTATTGGACCAGCCCTGGCGACTTCGGGGATGTCCGGGGAGTCTTCAACCCGGAATGGTGGCCTCCCCACCTCAATCAGTACGGCATGCTCAAGCTAATACGCATCAATAACGAAGGCAGCTTTATTGACGGCTGCCGGATATCCAACATTACCTTGTCTGACATCGGACTCCATCATAAAAGCGATATTATCCTCCGGCTTGAGGTCGGGGAGAAGTCCAAGAACAAACGGGGCATGACCATTTACGGCAAGCACTTCGGCAACTACAGCCAGGACCTGCTCGCACGTGTACTGTATGACGATCAGCCTGTATAATGTGGAATCCACTTTTTATAGGGTGGAGGGTAGCGTTCGGAAAGGCAGTCATCCTAAAAGGGAGTTTCTCCATGCCAATCTACAATAAACTGGTTCGGGACCGGATTCCCGAGATTATCCGTGCCTCTGGGAAAGAATGCAGGACTACGATTTTGAATGAGGACGACTATAAGAAAGAGCTTCATGCCAAGCTGCGGGAAGAGTCACAGGAATACGCTGCTGCCGGGGAACCGGAGGAAGCACTGGAGGAGCTGGCGGATCTGCTGGAGGTGATCCAGGCGCTGGCGGCTGTGCATGGGGCGACGTGGGAGGAGCTGAATGCGCTGCGGGAAAGAAAGGCCCAGGCCCGCGGTGGTTTCAAGGATCAGGTGTTTCTGTTGGATGTGGATGACTAAAGGCTATCGGATAATATCCGGTGGCTTTTTTTTTCGCTGTCTGAATGCCTGCGAATTACTGCCCTCAAACTCGGATTCACCGCATTATGCGGGCGGAGGCGGTTTGCTATACTGGACCCACTGAACGGATGTCGGTTGGAAAGGAGTGGGAAGGACGTTCTTTTTGTGGAGGTTCATGTAAGGGGTTACAGAGACCCCTTGCCCAATGACTTGCAGAACAGTAGAAAGGGAGGAAAAGAGACGATGGTAAAGATAAGGCAAGCTGTAATGATGATGTTGGCGGTTATTCTGCTGATGGGCGGGATCCCCCTCCAGTGGGGAGGCGGTGAAGCTTCGGCGGATACACCGATAGGCGCCGGGGCGTTAGCTGCGCCCGCTTCTATCTCGGCTTATACGCAGCCGTCCAAATATGCGGCTTCCACCAACTACAGGGTCAAGGCTAACGGGGTGGAGATCCCCGTGGTGAAGGCCTTCAGCGATTATGATTATGCCCACTTTTCCGCTTCGGAGGGGCCCATTACCTACGAGGTCACCATTCTGAACACGGACAAGGTGCATGAGTATTCCATCAGTCCGAAGAAGCTGGGCATTACAGCGGATTCGGTGGTAGGCACCAAGCTGACCTTCACCACGCAGAAGGATGAATATCTCATCGTGATGATGAACAACCGGGCCACCCGGCTGGTGATTGCGGCGGACCCGGCAGAAACGGATGCTCCATCTGCGTCCGGTACGGGCATTTTTCATGTAGGCCAGGCACCTTACAATATCGCACCCAATGGCGGCAAGACGGGTGTCACCGAAAGAACCGCCGCTCTCCAGCAAGCCATCGATGATGCCGGGGCATTTGGAACTACCCAGGGAAATGGGGTACAAGGCATCGTCTACGTGCCTGCAGGTGAGTATTACGTAGGGAATCTGGTGCTGAAAAGCAATACAGCCCTTTACCTGCAGCCGGGAGCCGCACTGATCGGGACGGGAAAAACGGCAGATTACACCGAGCACTGGTATAAGGATTCTATGGGCCGGCCTGCTACGTGGTGGATTTCCACGGCATTCGATTCGGAGAATATCAAGATCTATGGCCGCGGAACCATCGACGGGAACGGCCAGGCGCTTCATGACGATAAAACCACCAACAGCAAGGGAATGATCAACAATCTGGTGGTTCCCATTGTCACCTCCAACTTTAAGATGGACGGAGTGATTATCCGGGAATCCGCAGCATGGGCCGTAATGCCGGTGCGCTCCAATGACCTGGAGTTTACCAATCTGAAGATGTTTAACAGCTTGGGCATGGGCGAAAATGACGGCATCGACATTGTGGAATCCCAGAATGCCGTCATCCGCAACTCCATCGGGATCGCCCTGGATGATCCGTATTCCACCAAGGCGTGGAAGGAGGACACGGATATTGCCTCCGGCAGGGTGCCTTGGCCGGGAAGCCCGGAGCCGGTGCGGAATGTGTTATTCGAGGATGCCATTGCCTGGACCAAGTGTTACGGATTTAAAATCGGGCAGGGCGTCATGCAGGACCAGTCGGATATTATCTTCCGGGATGGGGTTGTGTACAGGGCTGCTGTGGGATTTGCCATCCATCACAAATATGGGACGGGCAGAATCGACCATGTCCTTTTTGAAAACATGGATGTGGAGGATATCAGCGGCAAAAATGACGATAACAGCGCCTGGATGACGATGTTTACAGTGGACAGCGGCGGGAACGGTGTAGGACCGGTAAACGATGTAACCATCCGCAACATTACCGTCCGGGATGCGGGGGAGAGCTTCAGCAAGATTAAAGGGCTGGAGGGGGCGGAGTATACCGGGCTTACCTTCGAGAACGTCTATATGCCGGGCAAAGCAACTCCTGCCCAAACCCTGGCGGAAATGAATTTTGTGGATAAGGAGTATTACAGCGGCGTGACCATCCGGCCGGTGCAGGGGCAGGAGCCAAGAATCAAGTCCAATATGGCCTTGAAGCAGCCGGCTGTTATTTCCTCCAATGATAGTACTGCGGAGACGGCGCATTATGCTGTTGACGGATTGTTAAGCACCCGCTCCGGCACTAAACGTGAAGTGGATCCGGGTTGGCTTTACGTAGATTTGGGGGAAACCAAGCGGGTTAATGAGGTTCGGATCATATGGGAGGCGGCATACGCCAAAAGCTACAACATTCAGGTTTCAGAGGATACAGAGCATTGGACCGATGTTTACAGCACAGCCGCAGGAAAAGGCGGCACCGAGAAGATTACCTTCAGTGAAACCGATGCCCGGTATGTACGGATGTACGGTACCGAAAGAGCTACCAAGTACGGGTACTCCATGTGGGAATTTGAGGTGTATGGTCCGGAGGTGCTGCCGGAGGGGATTACGCTGGAAAGGAAGACCGTTTCCCTGCTGCCGGGAGATACAACTGTGATGGCTGCCACTGTAGTGCCTTTGGAGGCGACCAATAGGAAGGTATTGTGGAGCAGCAGCAATGCCAATGCCGCCTTGGTAGACGATAACGGCCTGATCACGGCGAAGGCCCCCGGCAGTGCCGTAATTACAGCCAAAACCCTGAATGGGGAATGGAGAACAACAGCCACTGTAACGGTCAAAAAAATCGGGGCGCCCCAGCTGCTTTCGGCTACAGTGGGAGACCAGTCTGTGACGCTGGGGTGGAAGCCGGTGGAGGGGGCGGCCGGGTATCAGATTTTCGCGGCGGAGGTTCCCGGCAGTTATGAAGCGCCCTTGGAGACTGTGGCAGGCTCCGTTTACAGTCATACGGTTACGGGTTTAACCAACGGAATACCGTATTCCTTTGTGGTGAAGGCTAATCATCCGGGAGGGGACAGCGGGGCATCCAATGAACTCACTGCCACCCCCATGGAGCCCCTGCCGGGAGCGCCTGTGCTCAATGCCGCCGTTCCGGGGGATTCACAGGCGGAGCTTAGCTGGGGGCCTGCGGAAGGGGCAGCGGGCTATGCAGTGTATGCCCGGCTGGCGAAGGGGACGTACGGATTGCCGTTGGCAACGGTGAGCGGCTCCGTTTACAGCTATACGGCTGCTGGTTTGACCAATGGGGAAACGTACACCTTCCGTGTAGATGCTTTGAATGGTATGGGTTATGCCACAGCCTCGAATGAGGTCAGCGCCATGCCTGTTGCAGTTGTTCCGGCTGCCCCTGTCCTTGGCTTGACTCAAGCCGGAGATGGTTATGCCGCGTTGGGGTGGAAGCCGGTAGAGGGGGCAGACCAATACCAGGTGTTCATGCGTACGGAAGAGCAGAAATATGGAGCTGCTCCATCAGCAACGGTAAACAGTTCGGTATACAGCTATACCGCAAACCAATTAAACAACGGCACCCTCTATTATTTTGTGGTGAAGGCGGTCAATACAGGAGGGGCAAGTCCCGCATCCAATGAAGTGCAAGCCAAACCCAAGACAGTGCCGGGTGCCCCCTTGAACGTCACGGCTACAGCCTCCGATGGTCTGGCGGTGGTCAGTTTTACGGCTCCGGCGGATGGGGGAAGTCCGATTACCGGATACGAGGTGTTGAGCTCTCCTGGCGAAAAGATGGTGGCAGCCCAAGGGAGTCCGGTTACGGTAACGGGGTTGGTCAACGGGCAGACGTACACCTTTACAGTCCGTGCCGTTAACAGTGAAGGGACCGGCGCTGCTTCAGAGGCCTCCAATGCAGTTACACCCGCCGCAGCAGCAAGTGGTGACGGGGATACAGGCGGAAGTGATCCTGAGCCGTCCTCCCCGTCGGGTTCCGGGGGCGGGGGCAATACCGGCGGAACCACTAAGGAAACCGGGCTAGGTTCTGCCGTCACAAGCCAGGAGAACGGACAAACAGTTACGGTCATTAAGCTGGATCCGCAGAAGCTGGCGGCAAGGCTTGAACAGGCGGATGAAGGGGCCGTCATTTCCATTCCTGTAGATACGGCATCTGACCGGGTAGTCGGTGAGCTGACCGGAGCGATGTTTGGGGAGCTTATCGAAAAGAAAGCGGTAATTGAGCTTCAATCGGAGCAGGCCTCTTACCTGCTTCCGGCCGGACAGATTAATCTGCCGGAAATTGCACGGCAGTTGGGCGGCGGTGCTGATCCGCAAACCGTCGGGATTCAGATTGAAATGGGCAAGCCTTCTGCCGAAGCGGTACAGCATGTGGAGCGCACGGCTGCTCAGGACCAGCTGGAGCTGGTGGGAGAACCGGTGCATTTTACGGTAAAAGCACTTTTCCAGGGCAAGGAGATGGAGCTTGCCACCTTTGCAGCCTATGTGGAGAAAATGATCGCCCTGCCGGAAGGCACGGATAGGGTCGGGAACATAACGGGTGTAGCCTTAGGCGCGGATGGATCCTTCCACCCTGTTCCTACGAAGATCATCCGGAAGGAAAACCGCTATTATGCCAGTCTGAACAGCTTGTCGAACAGCACGTACGCAGTTGTGCGGCACCCGGTGGCATTCGATGATGTGGCCGGACATTGGGCGCAGGAAACAGTGAATAACCTGGGTTCGAGGCTGATCGTGAACGGTACGGACAACGGCTTGTATAACCCGGACCGGGAGATGACCCGGGCGGAGTTTGCGGCAGTGCTGGTCAGAGGGCTTGGTTTGATGCCGGAGGCAGGGGCATCTGCGTATACAGACGTAGCTCAAGCGGAGTGGCATAACAGCGCCATCCGCACTGCAGCAGCTTACGGATTGGTGGATGGCTTCGGGGACGGCTCCTTCCGGCCGGAGGAGAGAATAACCCGGGAGCAGGCGATGGTGATCATCGCCAGAGCGATGGAAGTAACCGGATTGGAGACGGATCAGCCCGGTGATGCATCCTCCCTGTTGGAGCGCTTCGGGGATAAAGAGCAGATTTCAGACTGGGCGGCAGACAGTCTGGTGTCTATTCTCCAAAGCGGTATTGCAGGCGGAAGAACCGGGCAGCTGCTTGAACCCCAGGCTTATGTAACACGGGCAGAGGTTGCGGTTATGCTCGAGCGGCTTTTGCGGGAATCGGGACTGATATAATAATAGGGCATTACGGAAAAGAACCACCATCCTCTTTCAGAGAGGGCGGTGGTTCTTTGAGCTTCCTGGAGCTTTCGCTTACGGCTCAATCAGATAGGTGAGCGTGCCAGTAACCGGTGCGCCCAGAGCCAGCAGGCCGATGGTTTGAACATTACCGATGCTGACGGAGAATGTGGAACCGGCAGGAACGGTAAATTGGAAGGTGGGAGCATTGTAGCGGGTGATAACCAGGGTGACTGCACCGGCCGTGCTGGCTACGGTTACGACCCCCTTGGTCCCCAGCGGGTCCTGGGCCACATAATAGCCTTGGCCAACGCCGGCAGCTTGGTTGTAGGGGAATACTAATTGAATCGCCATGTTTCTTCCTCCCTTCATGCTTTGATACTGTAGTCTATGAAGCTACTAAGAGAACGGATACGGACAAGTAACGTAAACAAGAATCCATTTTTGAAAGGATAGAGGAATGGGTCGCCATATGTCCCGCAGTGGACAGAAACATCCGGGAGTGCGAAAATGAAAAATAAAAAATGTAAAGGGTGAGCACCATGTCGATCTTGCCTGGTATGGCGGAGTTTAACCGGCAGTTTGTCCAAGAGAAGCAGTATGAGGCGTACTTGACGGATAAGTACCCGGACAAAAAGGTGGCCATTCTGACCTGTATGGATACCAGGCTGATGGAGCTCTTGCCCAAGGCCTTAGGAATCAAAAATGGCGATGCCAAGTTTATCAAAAATGCCGGGGCTATCCTGACCCAGCCCTTCGGGAGCGCCATGAGGAGCATCCTGGTGGCGGTGTACGAATTGGGGGCGCGGGAAATCATCGTGATCGGCCACCACGGCTGCGGGATGACGGAGATTGACCCGGGACACATCGTGGAGAAGTTCGTGGAATTCGGAATCGATCCCTTGGTTATCGAAACTCTGGAGCATTCCGGCATCCGCATGGAAAAATTCCTGCGCGGCTTCGCCAAAGCGGAGGATGGTGTGATGCATAGCGTCCGTATGATCCGCAGGCATCCGCTTTTCCCCAAATCCGTGCCTGTACATGGCTGTGTGATGGATTCGGAAACAGGCAAGCTGGACATTATTGTGGAGGATTATCGTGAACAAGACTGAGGCGGGAGCTGTACAACGCATCGTATTAATCGGTCATGGCAATATCAGCGAAAAATACGTGGCCGCCATTGCCCGTTTTCCGGAGCGGGTGAAGCTTGTGGGAGTCGTAGGCAGGAATGCGGAGAAGTGCCGGGTGTTTGCTGAGAAACACGGCATTTCTGTCTATGGCACCTCGATTGCAGATGTGGCAGAGCGTTCCGGAGCAACGTCTGCCGTTATCTGTACCCCCAATGCCCTCCATTATGAAGGAGTGATGGAGGCCTCCCGCCTGGGCCTGCACTGCCTCTGCGAAAAACCCATGGATATCTCCCCGGACCGGCAGCGGGAAATGGTGCAAAGCTGCCGGGACCATAATGTCCGGCTGGGCGTGTCCTATATGCGGCGGTTCATTCCCCATATCCGGGAGATGAAGAATTGGATCGACTCCGGCAAGCTGGGACGGATCATGGTGGTGGATGCGGTGATCAAGCATTTCCGGCCGAAGGAGTATTATGATTCCTGGCATGGCACTTGGGAGCTGGACGGGGGAGGTCCGTTCATGCAGCAGGGCAGCCATCTGTTGGATATGGTGCTGTGGCTGGCCGGCGGATACCGGGAGGTGCTGACAGCCCGGACCTTCCGGGCATACCATGATATTGAGACGGAGGATCATGGTTATGCGGTGATCCGTTACGGGAACGGGGCTGTCGGTATGATCGAAGCCTCTACGGCCAGCACCGGGCTGAAAAAGGAATACGTGGAGATCACAGGCACACGGGGCAGCATGAAGGCGGATTATGGGGGAATTATCGGGTTCCATGTCCCCGGCGAGGAGAAGCAGGACTGGCCGGCAGCCAAGCCCAACGATGAGCTGTTTGTGGATTTGCTGGAGGATTTTCTCGCTGCTATCGCTGAAGAACGGGAACCGTTTATCTCCGGTGAAGCCGCGGCGCTGTCCACGGAGCTGGCGTTGGCCATCTATGCCAAGGCGGGACCTCCCGTTACTCTGGACACCCGATAAAACGCCTATATCCATTTTCTCCCGCCGCCGCCCATTGACGTAAGCCAACGCGGGATAGTATGATGCAACTAATTCAAACGAAAGGAGTCGATGAGCATGACCGGCATTCAACGTTCTGCACACCAATTGAATAGGCGATTCCTGCCATCGGTCTCTCGGAGCAGTACGAGATAATAGGACCTGTGTTTTCACGCACCCTATTTCTATCGGAATATGCAGCCACGGGCCATGATGGTCTGTGGCTTTTTTATGCTTTTTTTAACCTAAACATGAGAGGAAAGAATGAATATATGGATACCAACTATTACCGGAAGGTGCAGCTTCCCGCAGGAGATGTGCATGTGTATGCAGGGGATTCCCTGTTTGCGGAGCTGAATTACAAAGTGTTCGAAATGGCCAACAACAACCTGCAGATTCCTAACCAGGTCTACATGAGCTATACTCCCGATGTGCATGTGGGTGTGGGAACCTGCATCGGTACTACTGCTGTATGGCGGGCGGCCGACGGTTATGTGTCCCCGTCTATTGTGGGCAGCGATATCGGCTGCGGCATGCGGGTGCATCTGACCAATCTGCACAAGGACGAAGTGAAGGATGTGAAGCTGTGCCGCAAGCTGGTGAAGGCCATCGAGAGGCTGCTGCCGGTGGAGGATCATGCCCGTGGGCATTTCTCCGACATCCGGCTGGAGCATGTGGTCCTGAAGGGGCTTCATGGCCTGCCGAAGAAATATCTGCCTGATGGCTACACGCCGCGCAAAAGCCGTTCCCTCACCCATGTGGAGCAGAGCAAGTTTACCCTCGACGAGGAAGCGTTGAACTTGTTTCCCGAGCGGGTCTGGCACCGGTCCCACCGTCAGCTGGGCACCTTGGGAAATGGCAACCACTTTGTGGAGATCCAGTCCATTGAGATTGCCGAGCCCATGCGGCAGATTGCGGAGACCTGGGGTCTCTTCGACGGCCAGGTGGCGGTGATGATCCACTCCGGCTCCCGTAACTGGGGAGGGTCGGTGAGCCAATACTGCGGCAGTCTGATGAAAAAAATGATGCAGAAGGAAGGTTTGGGCACGGCCGATCCCAATCTGCTGTTTGCGCCTCTTGCCCACCAGGAGGGCCGGAATTATGTGAGTCTGCTGTATTCCGCCTTGAACTATGCGGTAGCCAACCGGCATCTGATCGCCTACGCAGTAAGGGAAGCGGGTAAGGAAGTGTTCGGGTCCAAATTCGAAATGAGCGTGCTTTATGACCTGATGCATAACTACGCCTGGCAGGAGGAGCATGAGGGGGAAGACTATTTTGTCCACCGGAAAGGGGCAACCCGCGCTCTGCCCGCCCATCATCCGGATAACCCGGAGCCGTACCGGGAAACAGGCCATCCTGCCTTAATCCCTGGCTCCATGGGGTCCTCCTCTTATATCATGGTGGGGGCGCCGGGCGGCAAGGACAACTTTTATTCCATCTGCCATGGGGCAGGCCGGATCCGCTCCCGCAGCCAATCCAAAAAGCTGATTACCGTGGATGCCTTCTCCGCCGCCCTGAAGATTGGGACGGAGGATGAGGTGGTGGTGAACCACAAGTCTCTGGAGGCCTTGGTGGATGAATCTCCACAAGCCTACAAGGATGTGGACCAGATTATTGAAAGTGTGGTCGGCGCCGGACTGGCTCAGGTGGTGGCCAAGTGCAAGCCCCTGGCTGCGGTGAAGGGTGTCTGATTTATAACTCGTAATACTTTCACCCTGTTGGACTCCTCGGTAATCTGGCACAATAGGGTCAATCAGGCTATGGCCATCCTTCCTTCTCCATCCCTTTACTGATACTAGGGTGGCCGGTTTCCTGAGGACGGCATGCCGGGCTATCGCGTTTCTTCCTTCTACAACCATTGGAGCTTATAGAGATGCGGATTTCCCGGCAATGCTTATCCATTTGAACGAAGGAGGTTTCCGAAATATGAATCATTCCATCTATCTGAGAAAAGCGGGGAAGCTCATTGTCCATCCGGGCCAAAGCTGGCTCCCGGAGTCTTATCTGGCCACGGCGATGAAAAATGTGGAGTCCTTGGGCTACACCTTTTCCAAGCAGCTGATGGAGGTATTCCGGACGCTTTCCAAAGGTGAATTTACGGCGGTGTATACCGTGTTGGTGAAAGAATTAAGGGTTATTGTGGGCGCGCATGTGGCTTATAAACCCATGTATCCGCAATTTCCCGATCAGGTTATGGATGCGGATGATATCGAGCTTTACATCAATGCCATTCTGCATTATATTACCCTGGCCCTTCCGGGGGAGGGGGCAAAGGCGCGGCTTCCTCTGCTGGACCGGGTTGACCTGAAGGTGATCGGTCTTGGGGACGAAGCGGACTTTGCCCGGTTGATCCGGCAGCTGGTCCAGGCCAACGGCTCTATCTCGGATAGCGATAAAGAGGGGATTGATTGGGCTGTTGCCCATGTGGTGGACCTGGAGGCCATTCTGCCGGAGGAGATTCCCTCCAAGGAAAATATAGCGTTTGTTGTTGGTGCGCTGTTGAAGCATAATCGGGTAAGCATGGGTCTGATCCGGCGTTACTTCAGAACGGCGACGGATGTACTCCGTCTGGCCGCCGCCATGTCCGAGGGGGATGTGAGCCTGGCTGCCCCCACCCGGTTCCGTGCCTTCAAACGCCCGGAGCGGCGTCTGCTGCTGGGTCTGCTGGAGGGCTGCGGCAATATGACGGAGGATATGCTCCGCTACAAGGAGCGTTGGATCCGGCTTGGCGAGCGTCTGCATCCGGCTGAATACAAGCAGCGCTTTTCCCGCTGCAAGGAGGCCTTCGACATTCTCCGGAATAACCTGCCTTACCAAACCTTCAACAGCAAGGTGGAGCTGGCCCTGCTGTCAGGGGATGTATGGGAGGCTGTGGAGCTTCTGGAATCCCGCCCCGGCGAGTTTGCCAGACGTTTGGATCACTTGCTGCGGATAAGCGGAGAAGCAGCCGACATTGTGGAGTTTTTCCGGCTGAAAGCCCCAGAGGTGTCCACTCCTGTACTGCTCCAGGTGATGGCGCATTTTGACCACCGCAATGATGGACAGAAGCTGCGTATCTTTTTCCCCAAGGGCAATGTGGGCAAGGCCGTGGCGGTAGATAACCGTCTGCCGAAGCTGGGCCCCGCAATCTGCGCAGAACTGGCCGCTATCTGCCGGGAGGCACTGGTGCAGCGGTTCGCCGGGCTGCCCGCGTTGGGTAAGGTCTATCTGGATGAGCGCCTGAAGGATCATCTGGTGCCTTACTCCCAACGGTCCGCCAGCAAGTCTCTGCGCACCCTTGTAAGAGGCAGCAGACTTGAGCTGCCCGAGGGTGATACCATCCGGTTCTTCACTTGGTGGAAGGAAGGGGAGGTGGATGGCCAGCCTACGGGACGGGTGGACATTGACCTGTCTGCCGTTATGTATGACAGCCGCTGGCAGTATATGGAGCATATTTCGTATACGAATCTCCGGTCCGCCAAGTACCGGGCTGTGCATAGCGGCGATATTACTACTGCGCCCCGTGGAGCGTGCGAGTTCATCGACATCGATATTCCCTCCGTCCTGAACTATGGGGGCCGGTATGTGGTGGCTTCCCTGAACTCCTTCACTGCCCAGCCTTACTGCGATCTGCCGGAATGCTTCGCCGGGTGGATGATGCGGAAGGTGCCTGGCTCCGGGGAAATCTTCGAACCCGCTACGGTGGTGGATAAGGTGGATCTGGCTGCGGATACGGAGATCGCCATTCCGGTTATTCTGGATCTGAAGGAAAGAATGGTGATCTGGACGGATATTGCCTTGACCCGGCAGCCGGACTATTACAACAATATAGAGGGCAACCAACGCGGGATGGTGCTGATGGGCAAGGCCATGACCTCCCTGCGAAAGGCGAATTTTTATGAGCTGTTTATGCTCCATGCCCAGGCCAGAGGCGAGCTGGTGGAAAACCCGGCTGAAGCAGATACCGTCTATTCTCTGAAAAAAGGGATTACACCCTTCGATACCGCCACGATTATGGCGGAATATATACAGTAAATAGGAGCAATAAGCCCGGGCAGCCGGGCTTTTTTCTTTTCCACAACTTGACATAAGAAAGCGAGGGTATATAATATTATTTAGATAATATCAAAATAATAATAACAGGTGATGAATATGGCCGACTCCAATCTCCGTGACCGGAACGGACTGACGGAACAGGAATTTCTGCGGCGCTATGATGCCGGAATATATGAACGGCCGTCGGTTACGGTGGATATGCTGATTTTTACCGTATTCGATAAGGAACAGGACAACTACCGGAAGCTGCCGGAGAAGGCCCTGCAGCTGCTATTGATTAAACGCGGAGAGCATCCATTCCTGGGACAATGGGCCTTGCCCGGCGGATTTGTGTCGGTGCATGAAGGACTGGAACAGGCAGCGCAGCGGGAGCTGTTGAGTGAGGCCAATATCGGGAATTTGTACATGGAGCAGCTGTTTACCTGGGGAGATGTGGACCGCGATCCCCGTACCCGGGTGATCAGCACATCGTATATGGCATTGGTGGACCGGACGGCGCTGGATGTGAAGGCAGGGGATGATGCGGCGGATGCCTGCTGGTTTGAGGTGGACTGCCGGCTGGTGCAGGAGAAGAAAACCATGCTGGCGGACGGATATGAGCTGGAGCGGCTGGTCCGCGTTTCCCTGGTTCATGAAACGGAGTCCCTTGGCGCAACGGTGAAGGTGACGACCAGCTATGTGGGCCGGACGAAGCGGGTCAGCCGGGAGATCGTGGAATCGGAGGGGCTGGCATTCGACCATGCCAAGCTGATCGAATATGCCATCGAACGGCTGCGCAACAAAATCGAGTACACGGACATTGCCTTCCATCTGATGCCGTCTTTGTTCACACTGTCCGAGCTGCAGCAGGTGTATGAGGTCATTCTCGGCAAGGAACTGCTGGCTGCGGCCTTCCGGCGGAAAATCGCTCCTCTGGTCACGGAGACCAACGAATATACCAAGGACGCGGGGCACCGGCCCTCGAAGCTGTACCGCTTTAATCCCCATTGGGGGAGTTTGGAATAAGAATGCGGAGGGATACAAATGGAGAGGTTTACATTTTTTTATCGGACGGAATCGCCGTTTTCCCAATGGCATCCCGCTGATTTCGAAATTGGAGGCGTGCACTACAATTGTGCCGAGCAATATATGATGTACCGGAAGGCCGTTCTGTTTGGAGATGAGGAGACGGCGGGGAAGATTCTCGCTGCACTTACTCCCAGGGAACAAAAGGAGCTTGGGCGCAGGGTGCGCGGCTTTGATAAAAACCAATGGGAAGCACAATGCAGACAGTTTGTGTATGAAGCCAACCATGCGAAATTTACTCAAAATCCGCAGCTGCTGGAAATACTGCTGGCAACGAAGGGCACCACGCTGGTGGAGGCCAGTCCTACGGACCGGATATGGGGTGTGGGGCTGGAGGAGAGCGACCCCCGGATCAGAAACCGCGCCACCTGGAGAGGAACAAACTGGCTGGGTGAGATGTTGACGAAGCTGAGAGAGGACCTGCTGGCAGGCAGTAGCCAGTAGGAAGGAGGTGCCGGAATGCCAGTGCGGACGGTAACGGGAGATTTGTTTCAGGCGGCGGAACCGATTATTGGACACCAGGTGAACTGCCAGGGTGTGATGGGATCCGGGGTCGCCAAGGAAATGAAGCGGCTGTATCCGGAGGTGTTTGCGGCGTATGCCCAGATGTGCGGGGAGAAGGAAAAGCAGGGGCTGCTGGGTTTATGTCAGCTTGTGCCCCTTGAGGACGGAAGAGGGAGGTATGCGGCCAACCTGTTCGGGCAGCTCACTTATGGCAGAGGCGGCAAAAAATATACGGATGATGACGCCCTTCGGAAGGCGTTTATCCGATTGTCAGAATTTGCGAAGCAGCATCAGTTGACGGTGGCTCTTCCCTACAAAATCGGCTGCGACCGTGGCGGCGGGGACTGGGATACGGTGCTGGGAATGATTAACGACATTTTTGCGGATGTGGAGGTTGTCCTGTACCGGCTGGAGTAAAGGGCCGCTCCACTTCCAACGAAGGATATTGGAGGGAGAAAACATGAACATCAATAACCGGGAGGTCCGGTCCAAAATCGCCCAGGAAACCTTGGGAATTATTGAAAATGGGGTTTACCTGAACCAGGATGGGGCTCGTATTGATCTGAAGAGGGAAATAGAGGCAGCGGTGCGGGATTCCAAGCTGTATACCCCGGCGGCGCTGCAGGAGACGAAGCGAATGGTGGCCGCTTATAAGAGAAGATCTGTTTTGCCTGACATAGAGGTAACAGACGAATCCACATTGGTTGCCGCACAAAGGCTGGTGCAGGTGGAGGGAGTGCCAGAGACCGTGTGCTTGAACTTTGCCTCGGCCAAAAATCCGGGCGGCGGGTTTATGAGCGGAAGCCAGGCCCAGGAGGAAAGCTTGGCCCGCTCCTCGGCGCTGTATCCTTGCATTTCCCAGATGGAAGAGATGTACCGGTATAACCGGAATCTGAAAACCTGCCTGTATTCGGACCATATGATCTACTCTCCGCAGGTTCCTGTGTTCCGCGAGGATCATGGCGGGCTGCTGGCGGCTCCGTATGCGGTGTCGATGATCACAGCGCCGGCGGTGAATGCCGGAGTGGTGAGGGAGCGGGAGCCGGAGCATGTGGAGAGAATCGCCCCTGTGATGCTGGAGCGCATCCGGTACATTCTATCTGTAGCAGCCTATCATGGGGAAAAGGTGGTTGTTTTGGGTGCGTTCGGCTGCGGCGTATTCAGGAATGACCCCAGCGAGGTAGCCGGGTGGTTTAAACAGGTGCTGGTGGAGGAAGGGTATGGCGCCCTGTTTGACCGGATCGTGTTTGCCGTCCTGGATAAATCGGCGGAGCAGAAAACCCTGAAGGTATTCCAGCGTGAATTGGGGTAGAGGTGGGGAGTGATTCCGGCAATTCCACTGAAATCATGGGGGTAATTGGAATCGCTCTCCGTAACCAAAAGGCCTTGCAGATGATTTTGAAGCCACATGGAGAGTGTGGTTTTGCCGCTGCCGGGCAAGCCTTCAACAAAGTAGATGGTTCCAGATTTGCTCATCGAAATCGTCTCCCGCCGAGTTGGTGTTCTTTTTACTGTAACTATACCATGCTAGCCCCTGGGACACGGGGACAGTATGCTAACGAATCTGTGAAACGCTATTTGGCCGTTTCGGAGCGTTTTGGGAATCTAACGAATCTCAGCAGCGCTATTTGTCCGCAATGGGCACTGAAATGGTCTCATACCGACCAATAGCGTGCGACAGATTCGTTAGCCCTCGGCCGGTGCCGCTCCCCGCCTATTGCCTTAGGCGTTTCGGGCCGACTGCGGGCTGCGGCGGGTGGGGGAGGTAAGCAAATTATCGATCCCCAAGCCTTCGGCTGCTTTTATCCAGAGGCGTATGTTTCTAACGGCGGTGAGAGACTCTATTTGCCCCAAAATGGAGGGCTGAAAAATCTAACGGAAGCAGGAGACGCTATTGGGCTAAAAATGGTCATGTGACGGTGCAACGGGACAGAATAGCGGCTGTGGCCGCCGTTAGATTTTTTGATGCGGTGTTTTTACAGGAATAAAGGCTTTCACCGCCGTTAGATCAAAAACGTGATCTCAAAACGACTCCTGCCAGGAGCTGGGCAACCAGTTCCGTTTTTTTTGCGCGGCTTGCTGTAGAGTGGTTCTGTTGGCAGCCGGACAGACGATCCGTTATTTGGCTAAAAAAAGTCTGTTTGGTCATTTGTGGGGACTCAGGAGCCGTTATTTAGTCAAAAGGAGCCCATTTGGGCTCCCGAAACGGCGAATAGGGTCATCTGTGTCCGGGAAATCTCAAAACGCGCCTAAAAGGGAGAAATAACGGATCGTCGGTCCGTTACGGGGCGGGGTATGGTGCGGAAGAGTGGACGATCAACCAGTCAGCGGGTGCGGCCAGTTGCTCACCCCCACATCCCCGCTGCGGCCAACTCCTCCTGTTCCGCTTCCGTCAACGGGGTCAGCGGCTCCCGGCAGCTGGCGCTGATCAGACCCAAGGCCGCAAAGCGGTGGCGGATGACCCGCACCCATCCGATCCGGCCGGCCAGCGCCAAGCGGGGCTCAAGCTCCGCCAGCAGCTCCCGGGCTTCGCTCTGCCGCTCTTCCCGGAGCAGCACGATAACGCGGCCCATCTCCTGCGGGAACAGATTTCCCGCTACGCTGGTCAGTCCGTTGTAGCCTTTGGCGAAGGATTCCGCAATGGTGAGATCAGAGCCGGACAGCACCTGGAAGCCGCCGGGCGCAAGCCTCTCTTTCGTCCTCAAGACATGCTCCGGGCTGCCCGCTTCCTTCAGGGCCGTAATCTGAGGATGCTGCTCGACCAGGCGGATCAAGGTCTCAGGCTCCAGAGAAAAGCCGGTCCGCAGCGGATTATTGTAGAGCATCACCGGTAAAGAGACAGCGGCGCAGACTGCCCCAACATACTGCACCGCTTCCTCCTGATTGGGGCGGACATACGGAGGGAACCCCAGCATAATCGCGGCGTACCCCGCCAATTCTGCTTCCTTGGCCAGCCGGACAGCATCCCGCGTGCGGATGGAAGCGACTCCGGCGTACAGAGGCATCTGGTCCGAGTCGGCCTCCTTCACCGCACGGTACAGGAAAACTCTTTCGTCCACTGACAACGAATGCTGCTCTCCCGTTGAACCGCTAACCAACAGCGCAGGGACTTGATGCTCCTTATAATACTCCACCATCCGGCGGATGCCCGCCTCATCGATCTCATCCCCAAGGGTGTACGGGGTAATCATGGCCACACTGTACGGCAGGAAATACGGAGGGTTCATAGGCGCATACTCCTTCATTCTGTATAAACTTTCATTCGGTATTAACCTCCCAGTATACCAGATGAGGTGCTCCTTATCTCATAAACCGTCACATATTTTTGGGTGCGGACCAAACGGAATCCCGCTTTCTCCAAAACCTTCCGGGACGGCCAATTGGCATGCTCCACATTCCCCTCAATGACAGGCACGGCTCCCAACTCCCGAAGCCGGTCCAATCCCCATACAACAGCAGTCTTTGCCGCCTCCGTTGCATACCCATTGCCCTGATATGCTTCCCCGATGCCGAATCCGATTTCCACAAACTCCAGCTCATCCTCGGGTCCGTGAAATTTGTTCAGCGAGACCGTACCGATCAAGCTGCCGGACTCTTTTAAATAAACGCCAGTGTCGAACGACTCCTTAAGCAAATTAATCTTGCGGGATGCTTTTTCCTGCATCACCCTGATTTCCTTGGCAGCGCTCTCCAATGTGGGTGGAGCCTGAAAGTAAAACCACTGCCGGTAAGTGGCTTCATGGCGCATAGCCAGATAAACCTCCAGATCCGCCATGGAAAGGGGGCGGTAAACCAAACGTTCACTGGGGTACAGTGGTGGGAAACTCAAGCAAGCACCTCCTCCTTATTCATCCGGTAAAAACTGCCACAGCTCCATCCCGGGATGAACAGGGGCCTCCATATGGTGCTCCCGGTACACCTCAACAGCCAGCATAGGCGGCCGGGGGTATCCCGACTGAGGCAGCCACTCATTGTACAGCAGGGAATAAGCGCCCTCCAAGGCGCGATTGGTCAGGTCCTCCCGGTCAACAGCCTGGAAAGCAACCCGCACATACCGTCCGGCCGGCAAAATAAAGCTGCGCAACCCTTCCGGAACTGTATCCAGGCTTACCACCTGCACTCCCAATAGATACGTGCCTTCGCTCATATCCTCCTCACATTCACAGACAAGACCGAAGGAAACAGGCGGGATAGCCTGGTTGGGAATGGCGGAGGCTTCATCATTTCCGAAAAATTGGCTGATTAAATGATTGATCCGGGCTTCCTTATCCACCCGGCGGTTATACGGCACACGCTCCCCCCGGCCAATAATGGAGACGGGAGCAAATAATCGGAAGGTATCCACCTGATATTCTGTGGCTGCTGCCGGAATCCGGAAGGGCTCCTGACCTTCGTCAATCCGGCCTTGAAGGGAATGCAGCTCATGCTCAATGCCCGCCAAAAGCCTCGCCTCCGACCGCATTATGGCAAGCTGCCCCTTGATCATATCCGCCCACTCTCCCGGTTGGGTACAAAGAAGCAGGCCGATTTGCTCCAGACTGAAACGCAGCCTGCGCAGGTACTGGATGTGTTGCATCCGCAGGTGCTGTTCCTCTTCATAAAAGGCATATCCGTTGGCCGGATCAAGGCCGGCCGGTTCAAGAAGGCCGATATCCTTGTAGTACCGGAGTGTCTTTTTGGATACGTGGTGCAGGCCCGCAAACTGGCCGATGGAATAACGCATTTCATTCACCTCTGTCCCCATCTTAGGGTGTCACCCCGGGGCGCAGTCAAGCGGGTTTTGGGCAAAAGGAGAAGTGAATCGCCAGACCTATCTTTATCCTAAACTTGGAAAAGAGAATTCTGAAAAATTCTGTAGAAAATTGTCGAAAATTCGTGCTATACTGATAACAGATTTCAATTAATAACCATTATAAAGTTGAATCAATTATCTATAGGGGGGTGGAGGTACAGGCTATCTCATATATAACAGGTTTTGTTTTATCTCCCCATCCACAATTTTATAACATGCATTCATGACAAGAGGAGAGATCATATCGATGGTATCTAGCGTAACGGGCCTGAAAAAGATTTTTGTCGTATTCATAAGCTTGGCATTATTGTTTTTTTACATAGGAAGCTCCTTACATATTGCAAAGGCCGCTCTGGCGGATACCACAACCAGCGTTTTTGTTTCATCAAACCCCTCTGTCTATGGAGAGTCAGTCACTATATCAGCTAACGTAGCAGTCGTTGCTCCGGATACCGGGACACCGACCGGCACAGTAACCTTTACCGGCGCCGGCTTGAATGATACCGTACCGCTGGATGGTACAGGTACAGCATACCTGATCTCCACCTCCTTGGTAACGGGGACTGTTACCGCTACCTATAACGGAGATGGAGCCAGGTTTACATCCACCGGGGATACAACCGTAACCGTAAACCCGGCTGATACCTTTACGAGTGTAACCGCAACACCCAATCCCTCTGCATACGGCGAATCCGTTCTGGTAAGTGCGCTGGTAGAAGCATTTCCTCCAGGCTCCGGCCAACCGACGGGGATGGTCTACTTTAGCGGCCCCAACGGCTATAACGAAATGGTCGTATTGGTCAACGGCGAAGCCGGAACTATGGTCAGCACCCTCACCTCCGGTATGATTACTGCCAGCTACTCCGGAGACCAAAATTTCCTTCCTTCCATGAACGGCACTCCCGTTACCATTAACCCTGCATCGACCACCACCACTGTGGATTTGACGCCGAATACGGCTGTCATCGGAGAATCTGTGACCGTCACTGCCACAGTAACCGCTAATGCTCCGGCTACAGGCATTCCGGAAGGGATGGTCTCCTTCACCGGGCCTGGCGGTCTGAATGAAAATGTGTTTTTGAACCCGGCGGGACAAGCCAGCTTTACCTCCTCTAATCTGGCTGCCGGCACCATTACCGCCACTTATTATGGGGATGTAAATTATGATGTCTCAACGGGAACGGCTAACCTTACGGTAAACGCTGCTGCTTCGCATACCGTGGTTAGCGTATTTCCGAATCCGTCCATAAAGGGAGAAACCGTCATTTTGTCGGCAACCGTTACGGCATCCCCTCCGGGGTCCGGGACACCAACCGGCACTGTAACCTTTACCGGTCCCAACGGCTTGAATGCAACTGTTCCGGTTAGCATGGGCGGCGAAGCCAGCATGATGACCGATCTGCTGGTATCCGGTCTTGTGACTGCTGCCTACAATGGCGACGTAAACTATACCCCTTCCGACGATACTATACCGGTGACCGTGCAGCCAGCCATTACGGTAACTATGGTGACCGCCACACCTGACCCGTCGACGGCCGGTGATTCCGTTACGCTTACTGCTGCTGTGACCTCACTTAACCCGAGTGCGGGAATTCCCGATGGCACTGTTACCTTTACCGGTCCTGGTGTGAATGAAACCGTAAACCTGAATGTAGCGGGCCAAGCCAGTGTCGTCACCTCCACAATGGGCAGCGGCACCATAACTGCCGCTTATAATGGGGGTGTCTATTACCATACCTCCACCGGCACAACCAACGTAACGACTTTGCCCGGTGCACTTGCTGATACCGTAACCTCCGTGATTGCATCGCCAAACCCTGCAGCACCAGGTCAGGATGTCATGCTGGTTGCTACTGTATTGCCTGCCCAACCGGGTAATAATCCCATTCCTACCGGTACAGTGACCTTCACAGGCCCCAATGGTTATAACCAACTGGCCGGTGTGAATGTGAACGGGGAAGCCTATATTTTTGCGAATACATTAGTTACTGGCACTATTACTGCAACTTATAACGGGGATTCCGTGCATAACGGTTCCACCGGTACAACAACGATTACTGTAAATGCTCCGGAAACCACAACGACTGTAACAGCTACACCGGATCCTTCTTACACAGGTCAATTGGTGAGCGTTACGGCAACGGTTGTCCTGAGCAATCCATTGAATAATCCCATCAACTTCCCGCCGTTCCCGTTGATTCCTATCGTAGGTAATCCCACGGGTACGGTAACCTTCACAGGCCCCGGCGGTCTGAACGAAACCGTGGCGTTGAACGGTGTGGGGCAAGCCAGCCTTTCCACCACAACGCTGGAAACCGGCACCATCACAGCTGTTTATAATGGAGATAATATTTATCAAGGCTCCACAGGCACCACAACCGTTACGGTGAACACGCCGGAAACCACCACAACGGTAACCGCTACTCCGGATCCGTCCTTTGTGGGCCAAGCGGTAACGGTAACGGCTACTGTAGCAGCCAATGCACCTATTCAAGTCTATTCGCAGCCGTCTAATGCACCTGTGAATTGGCCGATCAACTGGCCTGTCATTATTCCCAATGGGGGTATTCCTACAGGCACTGTAACCTTCACCGGTCCGGGTCTGAACGAAACCGTGACCCTGAATGGATCAGGCCAAGCAAGCATTGTGACAACAAACATGCAAACCGGCATCATTACTGCCACCTACAACGGTGACAGCATCTTCGTAAGCTCCACCGGCACCACACCGGTTACCGTACAGTTGACGGATACACTCACGACCGTAACCGCCACACCGGATCCGACGAATGCAGGCGAAGCCGTAACGGTAACCGCAACGGTGGCGCAGGACAGCCCGCTTCATATCTATGGTATGCCGACTGATCTGCCCGTTACCAATGTGCCTGTCATTATTCCCAACGTGGGCATTCCCGCTGGAACCGTAACCTTTACCGGCCCCGGCGGACTCAATGAGACTGTGGCCTTGGATGAATGGGGTCAAGCAAGCTTTACGTCCACAACCCTGGTGACAGGAACCATTACAGCTACTTACAACGGAGACAAGACCTATAACGGCTCCACCGGTACCGTAAATGTGACGGTGAATGTCCCTGTTCAACCGGAGGACTCCTCCTCTGAAGAACCGGCTGCTCCCGTTGTTACGGGCGGTGGCGGTGGTGGCCCTGCGGCCCCTGCACCAT
Source organism: Bacillota bacterium (assembly GCA_023386955.1). GTDB lineage: Bacteria > Bacillota > Bacilli > Paenibacillales > NBRC-103111 > Paenibacillus_AR > Paenibacillus_AR mesotrionivorans. The sequence continues at coordinate 298,224 of JAEWIS010000031.1, read as the reverse complement.
CCGGAGTCAGTGTCCTGGTGAACGGCAAGGCTGAAGAGGCAGGCACCCTGAACACCAACAACGTGAACAACCAAACCGTCTCTACGTTGAAAATCGACCAAACCAAGCTGGAAGCCAAGCTTGCAGCCGAAGGTCAAGGAGCAGTAGTAACAGTTCCGGTAACGGTAAATTCGGATGTGATCGTCACTACCCTGAACGGTCAAATGATCCAGCAGATGGAGAACAAACAAGCTATTCTGGAGATCAAAACCGGCCAGGCCTCCTACACCCTGCCTGCCCAGCAAATTCACATGGCTTCCATCTCCGAGAAGCTCGGCAAATTCGTGGCCCTGCAGGATATTACGGTGCAGATCCAGATTGCCAAGGCTTCCGCGGATGCAGTGAAGGCAGCTGAACAGGCAGCAGGCGCAAGAAACTTCACGCTGGTGACTGCGCCTGTGGACTTTACCATCACAGCGACGTATGAAGCAGCTTCCGTTGAAGTGCAGAAGTTCGATGCATTTGTTGAACGTACCATCGCCGTACCGGAAGATGTGGACCCCAGCAGAATCACCACAGGTGTTGTGGTGGATGCTGACGGAACAGTCCGCCACATTCCGACGAAGGTCATCGTACTGGACGGCAAGTATTATGCAGTGCTGAACAGCATGACCAACAGCTCCTACTCTGTTGTATGGCACCCGCTGGAGTTCAGTGATGTAGAAGCCCATTGGGCCAAAGCTGCCGTCAATGATATGGGCTCCCGTATGGTCATCGAAGGTACCGGCGATAACAGCTTCAGCCCTGACCGCAGCATTACCCGTGCGGAATTTGCCGCCATCTTTGTCCGCGGCCTTGGTTTGAAGCTGGAAAGCGGCGCAGCAGCCTTCTCCGATGTGAACGCTTCGGATTGGTACAGCAGCGCAGTTCAAACCGCTTATTCCTACGGCTTGATCAGCGGCTTCGAAGACGGAACCTTCCGTGCCAACGAGTCCATTACCCGGGAGCAGGCCATGGTGATGGTATCCAGAGCCATGCAGCTGACCGGCTTGAAGGATAAGCTTCAGGCACAAGCCGATGTGCTTGCCGCTTACCTGGATGCAGCAGATGCTTCTGATTGGGCTGCTGACGGTATTGCCGGAAGCGTTCAAGCAGGCCTCATCGCAGGCCGGGACGGCAATGTTCTGGCTCCGAAGGAATCCATTACCAGAGCAGAAGTAGCCACTGTCATTCAACGGCTTTTGCAAAAATCCGGTTTGATCTAACTAACTTATTGAAAAGACTCCAAGCTGTCGGGTATATCCCGGCAGCTTCTTTACTGTTGTAAGGCGGACTTGCTAGAATGGGGATATAGCCAATTCATGAATGGAGGCAGCATAATGAATCAACCATCATCCACACCTTCCCGCACCCCGGAGATACTGATGGCCGAAATCAGGGATACGGCACCGCCGGAGGGCTGTGCGGCCCTTTGGTTTTTTGGACAGGAAAGTGTCGTAGCGAAAGGACAGCATACCGTCATTTATTTCGACCCGTTCTTTTCCGATCATTTGGAGCAGCTTCACGGCCTAAAACGGACGTATCCGTCGCTGCTCCGGCCTGAGGATGTGGATGTTGGCGACCTGTGTCTGATTACGCATGAGCATGACGACCACCTGGACGTCAAAACTTTGCCTGCACTTGCCGCCGCCTGCCCGCAAATGAGGTTTCTCGCGCCAGCCTGCTGCCGTCCCATTCTGGAGGAGCAGTGCGGGATAGCCTCTGAACGGATTATCGATGCGCTTACTGGCAAGTGGATGGAGCTGGAGGGACGTGAAGGAGAGCAGATCCGCATCCAGCCGGTGCCGGCGGCCCATGAGTCTCTGGAAACCACCGGGGACGAGAGGGAGCACCGGTTCGTGGGGTATTTGGTGAACATAAACGGTGTTGTTCTGTACCATGCCGGGGACACGGTGGTTTATCCCGGGTTGCCGGATTTCCTCCGTAAGGAGCGGATCGATGTGGGCATGCTGCCCATCAATGGCAGGGATTATTTCCGCAACAGCCGGGATATTGTGGGTAACATGAACATCCGTGAGGCAGCGGAGCTTGCGGCAGAAGCAGGGATGGAGACCGTCATCCCGCTGCATTATGATATTTTCGCCAACAACAGCGAAAAACCCGGTTATTTCCTTCAGGAGCTGTATGAGCGGACGCCTGGGCAGAAATGCCATGTGATGGCCAGAGGCGAGCGGTTCGTGTATGTATCGCCGCGGGCGTTCAAGAGTAATGCCTGATCCCAACGGACAAAAGAACGTGAAAGCAGCTGCCTCCAGTGCCTTGTTTTCCCCTGTCCAAACCCGCTCCCGGATTTACAATCCACTCGGACGTTACCGGGAATGGAAGCCCTGTCCAGACCTGCAAGGCCGGGTTTGCTGCTACTGGTATCTGCCTGCGCGTCCAGAAGGCAGCGTGGTGGCAACCTGCGAGAGAATGGTGCCGGACGGCTGTATCGATCTTATCCTGCAGTGGGACAGGATGTCGGGGGAGGCTATCGCTTTTGTGGTGGGGACCGTGGACCGGCCTGTATTTGTTCCGGCGGAGGATACCCGCTGGGACAGGCTGGGCATACGCTTTTATCCCGGCGGTTTGCAGCATGTTCTGAGAGAACCGGGCCATCTGTTCACGAACCGGATTTATCCGCTTGCGGAGATAAACAAATCCTTGGAGACGGAGCTGACCTGCTCCGTCCGCCCGGCTGTCCCGGCAGAGGAGCTTGTTCTTGCTGTCCAGCAATGTCTCTTGGCTAGGCTTCAGGACCGGCTGCCTTGGAATCACACCTTCCGCAATACGCTCCGGCATATCTACTTGGCCAAAGGCAGGCTCATGGTCCATGAGCTGTCCCAACGGGAATGTGTCAGCAGCAAACAGCTGGGGCGGATTTTCCTGGAGCGGACGGGGTTAAGCACCAAAACTTTTACCCAGATTATCCGGTTCCAGCAGGTCCTCCGGCATCTGAATCAGGAGGCGGACCCGGTGTTAATCCGTGCGGCCCTGGAGCACGGCTATTACGATCAGGCGCATTTTATCCATGAGTTCGCTGCTTTCAGCGGCTTGCTCCCATCCGATTATGTCAAGCAGTCCGGGTAAGCTGTCCGTTTTTTACAAGAGAGCTTCACGGGCTGGCTTATATAATGAGGGCAGGAAAGGGAGGGAGTTATCATGGATACTATTCACGACCGTATGGACAGGTATATGAGGGTTTGGGAAGAGGCCGGGCAGTTCAGCGGAACTGTTCTGGTGGCCCAGGGGGAACAGGTTCTCCTGCATCAAGGCTACGGGTTTGCCAATCTGGAGTTTGGGGCCCCCAATACGGCTGCCACTATATACAAAATTGCCAGCATCACCAAGCTGTTTACGGCTGCTGCTGTCCTGCAGCTTCATGACCAAGGGAAGCTTGCGCTGGAGGAGGATATAGCTGCTTATGTGCCAGAGTACAGACATGGCGGAGGAATCACCGTCCACCACCTGCTTTCCCACGCCTCCGGAATCCCGGATTACACGGCACTGCCGGAATACACGACACGCATAAAACTGTCGCCGGAGGTTATCCTCCGGTGGCTGAATGATCATCCACCGACATGCGGGCCGGGGGAACGGACGGAGAAAAGCAATTCCAATTATGTGCTGTTGGCCCGGATTGTGGAGCAGGTCTCCGGTTTGGGCATAGAGGAGTATTACAGCAAAAACCTGTTCGGTCCTGCGGGGCTCGGGCATACCGGTGTCTGCCGCAATGGGGATGTAATTCCCGGTATGGCCAACGGCTATTCGGTTTCCGGCGAAGGAGCGGTGCATGCGGACTATTACGAGATGACCGGTGCTTACGGGAGCGGGTTTCTTTACTCCACAGCCGGTGATTTGCTGCAATGGACCAAAGCCTTGGGCAGCGGACAGATCATCAGCGGCGCTTCTTATGGCAGAATGACCTCGGCGTACGGATTCATGAAATATCTCGGCGCTTATGCGGGTTATGGTTGTCTGGTCAAGGGGAACCCGGCGGAAGAATTAGTGATGGACGGCAATATTTACGGTTACACCTGTACCGTCCACCACCTGCTGCAGGAGGAAACCACCGTAATTGTGCTGGCCAACAATGATGCCGTTCCGGTTAACCGGATCCAAAGGGGGCTTGCAGGGCTATTGGCCGGCGAGGAGCCGGATATGCCCATAAATCCCAGCCAGTTGTTGGCAGGTCATGCGGAGCCGTACAAGCATCTGGCCGGCAAGTATGTGTTCTCTCCCATGGGCTGGGAATTTACGGTCAGCTGGGAGGAAGGGGAGCTGCGGGTGGACCGGTTGTTCATCCAAGCAGCCGGGCGGAAACGGTTTCCCCTGCGGTTGGTCTCTGCGGAAAACGGCATCGTGTCGTTCGTATGCGCCGTTTGCGACAGCACTTTTTTCTTCCGGTTGGAGGAGGACGGCAGCTGCCGCTGTGTAGAGTATGTGTTCGACACCCTGAAGCTTGTATACGAGAAAGTCTGAGCCCAGCGATCCGGGTGATCCTGGCGATTAAAAGGAGGAGTAGCTTTGCCTTATCCCATTGAACAAAAATTCGTTGTGGCGGTTGCCTCCAGCGCCTTATTCCAACTGGATGAGGCGGATCAGGTGTTCCGGGAAAAAGGGGAGGAGGAGTACCGCACCTACCAGCGGGAGCATGAGCAAACGGTGCTTCAGCCGGGGGTGGCCTTCCCGCTGATCAAGCGGCTGCTGAATCTGAACGGGACGGAGCCGGAGGACCAGCCTGTAGAGGTGGTGCTGTTATCGCGGAACGATCCGGATACGGGGCTGCGGGTGTTTAAGTCCATTGAGCATTACGGCCTGTCCATATCCCGGGCGGCATTTGTGGCAGGGGCCAATCCCTTCATTTATATGGAGGCCTTCAATGCCTCCCTGTTTCTCTCGGCTAACCTGGAGGATGTACGGGAGGCAGTGGCTAACGGTCTGCCTGCGGCCCAGGTGTTCCCCTCCCAATACGTGGATGAGGAGGACGGGACGGAGCTGCGGATCGCCTTTGACTTCGACGGCATTATTGCTGATGATTCGGCGGAGGGGATCTATCAGGAATTGGGGATGCTCCAGTTCCATGAGAATGAACGGCAAAAAGCCCGGGAGCTGCTGCCGCCCGGGCCGTTGTTTAAGTTTTTCGGGGAAATTGCCCGGCTCCAGCAGCGGGAATGGGAATGGAAGCGGCAGGATGAAGCGTATCAGCCGCGGATCCGCATTGCCATCGTTACCGCGCGGAATGCCCCTGCCCATGAGCGGGTGGTGACCACCCTGCGGAGCTTGGGCATCCGGGTGGACGAGGCTTTTTTCCTGGGCGGCATCGACAAGGGCAGGGTGCTGCGGGTGTTTAAGCCCCATATCTTCTTCGACGATCAGATCGGACATATCGAAGGTGTGGCCGGTATTTCGCCCTCGGCCCATGTTCCCTTCGGGGTTACCAATGCCGCGGCCGTGAAGGCGCTGCGCTGACGGAGAGCCTTCACCGCCGGAACCGGGTTTACAGGCTGTTCAGGAAGGGCACCGCCATATCGGCGATCCGCCGGTGGCCCGCCTCGTTGGGATGCAGACGGTCGGAGGTGAAGTGGGCCAGCGTCAGCAGGTTGATGCCGCTCTGCCCGTACAAGTCCAGCACCGGCAGGGCATACCGCCGGCCGATCTCCCGGACGGCTTCCACATAGTCGGACAACCGGTAACCCGCTCCGTTGACAGAGAAGATATTCCAGCCATCCTTGTCCCGCATCAGCGGGGTCCACAGATTCAGGCGTGCAGCGGGATGGGCGGTGAGGATTTCCTCTACCAGGGTGGTGTATGCCCCGTAGAAGGTATAGATGCTCCGTGTTTCGATGGTGCCCAGGGGCATATCCAGCCGGAAGTCGTTGGTGCCGGCGAAGATGGTGATGCATTCCGGGGCACCTTCAATTGCCTTGCCCATATGCGTGGTTGCCCCATAATCCCGGTCTCCTCCGGCGGTCATGGGGCATCCGCCTTTGCCCAGGTTTTGTACGGTGGAGAACCCCAGCGCTTCCTGTACTAGGGGCTGGTAGCCATTGGCTGCCGTGATGCTGTCGCCCAGGGTGGCCCATGCTTTATCCGTCCATTTGCCGTTCATATGTCGAGCTCCTTTGGTTTCGAGATTCTTCGCATCTATTATAGGAGAAGCCCGCTGCGGCGGCTAGTTTACCTTTGGTATGCGTTTATCCGTAAAGCCGGATTCATCCGGCGGTAGTGAGGACGGCAGCCGGGCTGGTTACCGCCAGCTCATGACGGCTGCGTCCCGCAGCCCGCTGAGGACCCGTGTAGCTAGGCTGCTGGCTGGCTGCCTCACGCCATTGCTCCAGCAGCTCCCGCACCGAGCCGCGGAAGATGGGGGCCAGCTCCTCCAGAGCTGCAAGGTCCCCCGGTGTGGTTAAGGCCGGAGGCTTCTCCAGACGGACTGCACCGTTTTCCTGGAGCACCGTGGCGACAAACTGGGAGCAAAAAAAGGCATTATCCCGGCTCCACGCCCGGTTCATGGCCACGCCCACCAATCCCCACACGCTGTATTTGTACTGGTCCTGCCGTTGGCGCATCTCATCCACGTGGCGCTGCAGCCGCGTATACACGGAGGAGCTCACGGAGCAGCGGTATAACGCGCAGGAGGCATCCAGAAGAAGGCTGCTCTTTAAGCTCTCCCGGACAAAACCCCCGATAAACGGATTGCTTGGTTTTTTGCGGCCGAAGCTGTAGATTTCTTGCAGCTCCTGGTCCAGCACCAGCGACGCATGGGAGAGCGGCTGCTTGGTGTACCATTTGATCATCCGTCCCAGCACCGTCCCCGAGTCGGTTAATAACACATACACTTGCCTTTCTTCCTTATTCATTGGTATCCCCTGCCCGTTCATAATGATTTCTGTAGTTCAAGCATACAGGGAGAACGTAAACCGCAAAACCATCCCGGGATGTGTTGTTTATCCCGACCAAAGTCGGGCTCCGGGACCAGTCCGAGGCCGGAAAACTCTTTTTTCATACCAAAGTAGGGGGCGATGGTTTAAAATAGAGGTAATTATATAAATAGATGGAGTGAAATGATGAAGTCGACTGATCAAAAATTCTTCGATAAACTAAATAAACAATACGCTGTTCCGGGGGAGCCGCGGACGGCGTTGGCGGAATGCCTGGTGCTTCAAAAGAAAACGATGCTGTCCCAGCTGGCCTCCGATCTGGAGGTGGCCGGCCGATCCCGCATGAACAAGGAGGAGCTGGCCGCCGCTTTAAGTCAGGCTCTGCTGGAGCCAAAGGCTATACTTCGAACCCTGGATGTCATAAACCGTACGGAACGGGAGCTGTGGGAGCGTCTTCTGAAGCAGCCAGTTCTGGAGAACGATGAGTTTTATCCTTCGCAATACACGCTTCTGCAGGATGGAGGTTTGATCTATACCTTCTGGCAAGAGGATAAGCTTGCGCTTGTGCTGCCGGAGGAAATCCGTCAGGTTTATGAGGGCTTGGATTTACGGGAATTTTGGACAAAATGGGAGCGCCAGAACCTGATTACGGATTATATAGCAGCTGCCGCAAACCTGTATGGGGCTTGTGAACGGAGCAAGCTGCTGGAGATATTTAATAATCAGAATAAAGAAGCCGCCACTGATGACGAAGTGACCTTGGCCGGACTCAAGCTTATGTACCCGCACCGGGAGTATCTGATTTATGAAGACTATTGGATCAGCAATTATTTTGAAGATGACGATACCAGGGAAGAACTGGCGGAGCTGCTGGAGCTAAGCCGGAACAAACCTTATTATATCCCTCCGAAAACGGAGTTTTTGCGTTATGCCGACAACTTGTACACCCCCAACACCCTTCAGTTTGAAAAACTGAAGACCTATGTATCCCGGCATATTGTGCGTGACCGGGAGCTTGCAGAGACAGTCGCAGACAATATCCGGTTGGCTAGCAGTATGGAGGCGCCGCTGGATGAGCTGTTGGACGAGTTTCTTTATTTGGATATTGAGCTCAGCGAGCAGCAGATTGATGGCCTGCTTCCGCTTCTGGTGGAGCTGCGCAACAACACAAGGCTCTGGACAAACCGCGGGTATACTCCGGTGGAAATGAGGAACCTGTTTACCCCTCCGGCAGCTTCATTGGCTGCCCGCCCCATGGGGACTATGGTTAAGCCGGATTTCGCCCGGAATGCGGCAGTGCCCAAGGTGGGACGCAATGACCCTTGTCCCTGCGGCAGCGGCAAAAAGCATAAGAAGTGCTGTGGAGCTGTTGTGAAAGAGTAGGTAAGCGTAAGTATAGAGATAGGAATGAGAGGAAGCGGATAACGGTGAGCGTTCTTACAGTTGATGCGGAGAAATGTATGGTATGTGGAGTTTGCGAGGAGGTTTGTCCCGCGAACTATATTCTCATGAATGATGAAGGGCCGCAGGAGGCAGAGGGTGGACGCTGCATTGCCTGCGGGCATTGTGTGGCAGCCTGCCCGTCGGAGGCGCTGGATAACAGTCTTACGCCATTGGCGGCGCAGACAGCTGTACGCAAGGAGCTCCAGTGGAACGCGGAAGGGGCAAAGCAGTTTCTTCGCTCCCGGCGTTCCGTGCGGGTGTACCGGCAGGAGCCGGTGAAGCGGGAGGAGCTGACGGAGCTTCTCGATGTTGCCCGGTATGCGCCAACTGCCAGCAACACCCAGGGAATTACCTTTCAGGTGATCAGCGGTGCGGAGCGGCTGAACCGGATCTGGCAAACGGTGATTGCCTGGATGGAGGAGCAGGTGGAGGCATCCGGGGGAAGAGGCTTCAGCTACCTGAAGCTGCATATTGCGGCCGCCCGCCGGGGGAAGGATACCATTCTGCGCGGTGCACCCCACCTGATCCTGGCCTTGGCCCCGGCAAAAATGACCCAGCACACGGGCAGAAGCAACGCCGAATTTGTCTTGGCTTATGCGGAGCTGTACGCTCCCAGCCTCGGACTCGGCACCTGCTGGGGCGGCTTCGTCCAGCATTGTGCCTTCAGCGGGTATGAGCCGCTGCTCCGGGAGCTGGAGTTGCCGGAGGGCAGGAATTTGGCAGGTGCCATCATGGCCGGTTATCCCAAGTACCGGTATTCCCGCCTGGTGGACCGGAACCCGCTGGAGATTTCCTGGAAGTGATAGTTCAGGATATCCAACAAGCTTGTCAGCATGATATGATAAAAATTGGATGAAAGGCTGACGAATGGAGGGGCTTGTATATGTCGAATGCCCGGGTGATGCGGTGGGTTTCAGGCGGACTGGAGCTGCTTTTGGCCATTCCCTTTTTGGGAGGATTGATCGTTCTGTCGACGGTGTATGTGGCATTGGGGATTATGCTGGTGCTGCATATTCTCACCCTGATTATGTCCAGGGACGAATCGGAACCGGTATACGGGTCTGTGATGGGTATCATCACATCCGTGCTGGCGTGGATTCCCTTTCTGGGCTGGCTGCTGCATCTGGTCACGGCAATCCTTCTTCTGGTTTCGGCAAGCTCCCGCAAGGGTAGATATAGATAGGAAGATGTGGGAACGCGAAATTTAAAAAGCACACGACGCTTCTTCCAGGCGTCCGTGTGCTTTTTTGTTGAGGCTATACTTGGGAGGCTCTAGTGCTGCTGCTCCTGGCTCAGCTGCCAGCCGATGCCGAATCTGTCTGTGAGATTGGCGTAAGCCTTGCTCCAGAAGGTTTCCTGCAGCTCCATATGAACAGTGCCACCCACCTTCAGCTTGTCGAAATAACGTTTTACTTCGTCCGTTTCCTTGCTTACGACCGAGATGCTAATGTTATTGCCCTGTATGTAGGGGTGGCCGGGGAATACATCCGAGCACATTACGGGAGTGCCGTGAACGAAAAATTGGGTGTGCATAATCAGATGTTTGGCTTCCTCCGGAATCGGGTGGGAGGGGTCCCCCGGGGCGTCACCGAAGGCCATAAATACCGGCTTGTCCGACTCGAAAACATCCGCATAGAATTCGACAGCTTCCCGGCAATTCCCGTTGAAGTTGATATAAGGATTGATAGCCATATCCACAGCTCCCTTAACTTATTTAGAGTCATCCTCATCTTACTATCGTTCCATAGTATTGGCAATTCTACGGCGGAATTATCCCAGGCCGCTTCGGATTTCCCTGAAAGTTCCGTTGACAGACCTGTAGAACCGGTGTATCCTCAATCAGGTATGCCCTAACCGGCGGATTGTCCGCGGCAGTTGGGCTGGTGTTTACCGTTTACCCGTTGAACCGGCGCTGCTCTTCTTTACTAGAGAAGAGTTTTTTCCTTTATTAGGACCAATTCACCATTATAAGCAGAAAAGAATGTGATGACATGGGACAGCAAGCGTTACCCGGCAAAAAGCCCGGTCTCCTGGATAAGTATTTTACCGGGGAATCCATGGATTACCGGCAGATTATATCCTTGTTCATTCCGATCCTGATTGACCAATTATTCGTCATCGGGCTGAATTTGGTCAACACCGCCATGGTCAGCTCCTACGGCGTCGCCGCCATCAGTGCGGTGAATATGGTAGATTCCCTGAATATCTTCCTGATGCAGGTGTTTATCGCACTGGCAACGGGCGGTACCGTGGTGGTGGCCCAATACAAGGGCAGCGGCAATGATGCGATGGTCTCCAGATCGGGGGCCTCCTCTGTGACCGTCGTTTCTCTGGTGGCCCTGGTAATAGGCGCAATTGTGGTGGCCTTCCATAATCCCATCCTGCATCTGCTCTTCGGCACAGCCGAACCTGATGTAATGGACAATGCCCGAACCTATCTCATCGGCAGCGGCATTTCCTTCGGCGGGGCCGGTATCGTCCAGGCCGTCTGCGGCGTACTCCGGGGAACGGGCAAAACCCGGGCATCCTTGGCTCTGTCGCTGATCACCAACATCTCCTATGTGGCGTTGAACGGTGTGTTTATTCACATGCTGGGTATGGGTGTTACCGGCATGACCATTGCCGTGAACATCGCCCGGTATCTCGGTGCGGCCTGCGCTATCTTTTATCTGTTGCGGATGGAGACTACGCTGGGTCTGCGGCTTGCGGATTTTTTCCGGCTGCAGATTTCCATGCTGAAGAAGATCATGTTTATCGGACTGCCCTTCGCCGCGGAGCAAATGTTCTTCAACGGGGGTAAGCTGCTGACCCAGATCTTCATCGTAAGCCTTGGAACGTATGCCATCGCTACCAATGCCATTGGCAATACCATTGCAGGTTTGGCCCAAATTCCATCCGGGGCCTTGTCGTTGACTATCGTGACCGTCGTAGGCCAATGTATGGGGCGGCGGGATGTACAGGATGCGCGCAAGTTTATCAAATCCTTTATTCTCCTGTCCTCCTTGTCCCTGCTGCTGATGGCCTTGATCCTGCTTCCTTTGTTCTATCCGCTGGTCAGCCTGTTTAATCCGCCGGATGAAATTATGCATGATCTCTTTATCCTGACGGTGATCAACTTTGTATTCCAGGTGCCGCTCTGGTCCATCAGCTTCATTACCCCTGCAGCGCTGCGGGCGGCCGGAGATTCCAAATTCACCTCGATCATCGCCATGCTCACCATGTGGCTGTTCCGGGTAGTGCTGGGGTACGTGCTCGGCATCATGCTGGGATACGGCATCATCGGCGTATGGCTGGCGATGAACTGCGAATGGGGCGTACGGGGAGCTATCTTCCTGTGGCGCTACCGGGGAACCAAGTGGTATGCCCACCGGTTGATCGATTAAGTGCTGCCGTACCGCTCTGCAGATATGCATTCAATCCTCAAATATACAAATGCGAAAGAGACTGCTGCCTTCTCATAAGAAGGTGCAGTCTTTTTTTGTAGATGACGGAGTTATCTGTTGCCCTTGGCGGAAACCGCCGCCACCGTCCGGTTGCGGCCCGCCCGTTTGGCCTGGTACAGCAGATCGTCCGCGGCCTCGAACATGGCTTCCTTAGTGTCGAAGCGGCTGAAGCTCCGCAGGCCGATGCTGATGGTTACCGCTTTATGGTGCAGCTCTTCGTGATGAAGCGCCGCCAGCCGTTCCCGGACCGTTTCCATAACGGCGTAGGCCTGCTCGAAGCTTTTTTCGAACAGCAAGACGGCAAACTCTTCACCCCCGTAGCGGGCTGCAATATCCGTAGGCTCAATGGCCTCACGAATCACCTGCGCCACCCGGGCCAGCACAATATCGCCGGTGCGGTGGCCGAATTTGTCATTGACCGACTTGAAGTGGTCAATATCCAGAAGCGCCAGGTGGAAGGTATATCCCTGGGCGCCGAAGTCAATGGCTTTATCATAGAACTCATGAAAGGACATGTGGTTGTACAGGCCTGTCAGCGCGTCGGTTTTGGCCATGGTTGTCATCAGCACATTCTCGACCATCAGCTCCTGCTTATCCAGGGTGGTAGTCTCCAGATTCTCGGCAATCCCCCGGCCGTTCTGGATAATAATCCCCATTACCAAGGTGCCCACCAAAAGAAACAGAGGAATGGCAATCAGGTCAAAGGGGTTCAGAAACTGCCGGAACCCGGAATCCGTGCTGTACAGGAACAGCAGCGCCACAGCCTGAAGCCCCGCGGTAAACCAGGTCACATCCGGCCGGAAAAAGATGGCGGAAGCCATAATCGGGAGAAGCATCGCGGCGGAAATAATCCGGATATCGCCATTTAGGTGAATAATCTCCGTGGAGATGATGGTCCCGCAAACGGACAAGGCATGGAAGGAAAGCCGGGGCCAGAACCGGCAGATGGCAAAGGCAATTATGGTGAAGGCGCTCATGAACAGATGCGGAAACAGCAGGATGCGAAGGTAAAATTCCCGGGTCCCGATCTCATATGCGGGGATAAACAGGAATGCCCCTAACTGTGCGAAAAAGTGCAAAGCGATCACCAGCCAGTAAATTCCCAGAAAGCGGTGAATCCAATGCTTATGGCGCGGGTTGTCGGCTTCATACAAGTGGAGTCGGGCCTTCAGGTTCAAGCGATTCACCTTTCATTCGGGCAAAAGCATCCGCATTTTTATTCGGGGATTATTTTGTTTTCAGCGTACCATAAGCGCGGACGGGGCACAAGGAAGGAGCAGGAAAGAAGGGGAATCCCCAAAAGCACTGCCAAATTTCGACTTTATACACAAAATTGTAACAAATAACGTGCAACCTAGCAGGAGTAAGAGGTGGGTTAACAGAAATATGTTGTTTGAAATGGATAAAATTCCATGGGAATGATATCAAGTTAAGCATGATTCTGCGACAGACACAATTGATTCCCTGTGTAGAAAAACAAGCTTTAACTGAAAAAGGCAAACCCGTACGAAAGTTGGGGACGCAAAGCCACGGGCCTGAGCCGCTGCATGAGCTATTTCACATGCAGCTGGTATGGCAGCCGGGCCGCCGGATAGGGCTTGTTTTTTTGCGTTTGCAGATCACTGAAAAATCGCAATTTTCTAAAAGGAGGAAAAGTAATGCAAGCGTCAAGATGGATGCGTTGCAGGCGTACATGCGCCATGCTGCTTGTTTGGATCCTCGTACTTTCCGTAGGAATGCCGGGTAATTTTACCGCCCATGCATCAACCAATGGCGAGCAAGATGCCTGGCAATTCCGCTTTCAAAGTTCAGATGCCAGCATTCCTGAAGGGATGCCGGTGGTGGATTCAGGGGGAGTATTCAGTCAGCGGGATGGCCTTGAGTTTGGTTGGAACCATGCCATGGAGGATCAATCCGTTACTAAGGATACTTACAATGGAAAAGACAGCTACATCCGTACACGGGGAGGAGACCAGTGGGAACTATCCTTGAGTAGAGGTAAATATGAAATTGCGGTTACCGTGGGTGACGCGGTTTATTCCAGTGTGAATACGGTTTTTGCCGAAAATACAGCTCTTGCTGAAAACATGGCCTTGGCTGAGGGAGCCATACATACGGTCAAACAATCCATATATGTGCATGATGGGCATTTAACACTGACCTTCGGAGATCAGCCGGCTTCCGCCACTGCTTTGCGGTCCGTGCAGGTGCTGAAGCTGGACGAACCGGAGAAGGGAGAACCGGCTGCTCCCCAAATTTCCTTACCCAAGGAGGCAAGAACAGGTTCCGGTAATAAATTATTGCTGTCAGGGCAATCCACCAATATATACAACACACCTGAATACATTCGGGTACCCGGACTGGACAAAGCAATCAGCGGGCATTTGGATAGCAGGTGGCAGGAGCTGGAGGGGCAAGTAGCCTCCATCGAAGGACGGGCGGTATATGGTGGTCAGGATGTACCGGGCATACAAGCTGCCATTGCCCGCAGCAGCGGCTCTCCGGCGGTGATTCGCGCGGGGCAGCTTAATCTGGACTCATCCGCAGTGTTCGGATCCCCTGACCGTCCGGTTTTTCTTATTGTGGATGGCATGAATACCAATCAAAAACTGAGTATTACCGTGTATGGCAGCTTGTTCATCCGGCAAGGTCTCAATGCCAATACGGAGCTTACGTTGAAGGCGTTGGCGTCTAATCTTCAATTGGAGAATGAAGGACATATATGGGTTGGAGGAAGCCTTCATCTGAACCAGAATTCAACGGTGCAGGCTTCAGGCCAATTGGCAGCCGGCAATTTGGTTTATAACAACGGAACACTTCAGGTTTCCGCCAAGAGCATCGTGGTGAAGGGGAACTTAAACATCAATACCCGTGTGGACATGAGCGCACAAGACGAAATAACGGTGGGCGAGCTCGTATCCAATAATGAAACGGCCAATCTGCTTGTGTCACAGGGAGACTTTTTTGTAAGGAATAACGTTGCGGTGAACAATCATCTCCGTATTGCTGCAGGCGGTTGGGTAGCAGTCGGGGGAAACCTGACTGCCAATAAGCAGCCGATCATTCAAACAGGCACTGGCGGTCACGGATACACACTGCTTAAATATGCGCTTCACGGTCTACGAGCAGAATATTACAGCGGCAGCGATTTTGCCGGTACCATGCTGAATAAAGTAGATGAACAGGTGAATGTACAAACCAGACCTGTTTTGCCGGCTGGCGGTTTTAATGACCAGGATTTCTCTGTCAGGTGGTCGGGGCAATTCCAGCCTGAATATTCAGAGGAGTACACGTTGGAGCTGCAGTCTCGCGGTCCGTCACGTTTATGGCTGAACGGACAATTGGTCATTGACCGGTGGGAATCAAACAGTGCAGGCATAGAATCGGTTACCACCCGGGTATATGCAGGTGAGCGGTATAATCTGCGCGCCGAATATTCCAGCAAGGACGGAAATCCCCAGGCCGTGCTGTATTGGCAAAGCGCCAGTCAGCCCCGGGAGCCCATTCCCCAGGAGCATCTGTATCCTTTTGGCATTCCTCAGCCCAACGCCATAGCTGCGTCCGATGCATTAACTCTGCAATGGCCAACGGTATGGCAGGCAGACGGACACGAGGTAGAGGTGGATGGAGTCATCCATCCGGTGGGTCCCACTCCTTCCTACCGGCATGCAGGTCTGGAGCCCGGAACCAGCCATACCTACCGGGTGAGGGCCAACAGCGGCGATATCATCGGGGAATGGAGTCAACTCCGGGAGGCTTGGACATTGCCGGATGTGCCGGGGAATATAAGGCTAGAGAGCACGACCGACTCTATGCAATTGTTATGGGACCCTGTGGCAGGAGCGACCGGCTATGAGGTGGAAACCTACAACACGATTTTGAATGTTGGCTCTGTTTTGTCCTATACGGATAAGTATCTGGAAGCCAACATGCAGCGGACTTATCGGGTTAGAGCCTATAATGCCGGTGGTCCCGGAGCGTGGAGCAAGTTATTGGTTGGTGTGACTTTGCCGGCAATCCCGGCTAATTTGAGAAGCAATCCTTCAGATACAGCAATGATATTGACATGGGATCCGGTTCCCGGAGCGCTTACTTATGATTTGGAGGTAGACGGCATTCTATCCTCCGGCATTAAGGCTGCCAAATATGTGTATGCTCCGGTTAATCCCGGTTCTGCTCATAGCTTCAGGGTAAGATCGGTGAATCAGGACGGAACAAGCCCATGGAGCCAAGCAGCAGACGTATATGTCAAACCCTCTGTCCCCCAAGCGATGAAGGCAATAGCTGGATCAAGCAGCATCTATTTCGAGTGGGCGCAGGCCCCCGGAGCTGCGGCTTATGAACTTGAAATAGACGGACAAATCGTGGAAGCAGGACAGTCAAACTATTATAAGGTGAGCCAATTGGAGCCCAGCTCGGAGCATACTTACCGGGTCCGTGCCCAAAGTGCTTATACGACGGGGGATTGGTGCGACTTGTCCCGAATCATCACCTTGCCGGAGAAGCCCCTTCAGTTTCAGGCTGTTGTGGCTGGCAGCTCAACCATTACGCTTACGTGGAAGGCGGTAAAAGGAGCACAAGGCTATGAAGTGGAAACCGATGGAGAAATCATTCCGGTTCCGCTTCACGGCATCTACACCCATGAAAATCTGCTTCCTAACAGTACACATAGCTATCGGGTAAGAGCCTGGAATGCGGGAGGTTCGGGGGACTGGTCGGAGCAGATTACCAAAACCACAGGATTGGGCCAGCCTCAGCAGGTTGAGGTGACCGTATCGGAAAACACCATTACACTTTCCTGGGGTTTGGTGGAGGGGGCAGAATCCTACGAGGTACTGGCGGATGGAAAGCTCATAGACAACGGCTCATCCAACCTCTTCGAGCATAGCGGGTTGGAGCCTAACTCCCGTCACGTATACCGGGTACGGGCACGAAGCGGGTCAGCCATAGGTGATTGGTCAGAAACAGTCTCCAGTTTGACGACGTTGGGAACTCCGCGTATTACCGGACTTGAGTCGACCAGCCAGCATATTGATGTCAGTTGGAGTCAGGTAGAGGGGGCGGAGGGTTATGAGCTTGAAGCCGATGGAATTGTTCTTGCTGTTGGACAAGCCACTTCTTACAGCCATACAAACCTAGCCTCCAACAGCCTGCATACTTACCGTGTCCGGGCAGTCAATGGAGCAGTAGTGGGAGAATGGAGCAACTGGAGCAGTCTGGCTACCCGCTCTACCGCTCCCTCCATGCCGGGAAATGTAAAAGCAGAGGCTTCCGCCACAACTATTATTTTGACCTGGGATAAGGTCATGGGGGCCAGCGGCTATGAGGTGGAGGTAGATGGACAGACAGTCCCGGTACATAACGGGACGGCAAGCTATACCCATGGTGGATTGGAGCCCAATACCATGCATACCTACCGTGTCCGTTCGACAGGAAGCACAGGCTCCAGCGATTGGACAGGTAAGCTGAAGCAGAGCACACAGCCTGAGTTGACCGTGGATATTGCCCAGGACACCCAATTTAATTTCGTATTTGCAGTCCCTCGGAAGGCTGGGCAGCCCCAGCGAAAAATTACGGTTACCTATGATCCGGACATGCTGGAGGTGCTCGATCTAAGCTCGATTACCCCGGAATATGAACGAACCTCCGGACCGATTAAGGGAACGAACATGGTTGTAACCAGCTTTAAGCCAGGGATGATTGTATACACCGTATATGACGCGGACAAAACCATTGTAAACAGCATCAGATTACAAACGAAGACCAACGAATATTCCAAGCTAAGGTATGTTGTGGAGTAATTACCGGATGAAAGAGGTGCATGCCGTGAAAAGACTGGCCATGATCCTGTTATGTTTATGTATGATTTCTTCCTTTGCGATTAAGCCCCCTACTGCATTCGCCAGATCCAGTGTGGATATTGTGTTTATAATTGACCGGTCGGGGAGTATGGATACCTCCATCAATGCAGTGAAAACACAGGTAACTGGTTTTGCCAACAAGCTGAGTCAGCAAGGAATTCCATTTCAGTTAGGGTTAATTTCGTATGAAACCTATCCCTCTACGTACCCTCTCACCTCCGATGTAAATACCTTCATTCGGAATGTCAGCCAAATTTATGTGGACGGATCCATAGAAAATGGACTGGATGCCATTATGGAGGCCCGGAATTATACCTTTGAGCTAAACTCGACCAAATATTTCATCCTTATTGGGGATGAAGAGGTTTTTAGCCAAAGAGGTTATACACAAGCGGGGGTCATCCAGACGCTGAAAAATGAAAATATTATCCTGACCACCATTGGGGGAGGAAGTGCGATAAACCAATTCCAACAGATGGCTCCTTTAACCGGCGGGCAGTATCTAAGTTTAAGCAGCAATTTTGAAGAAAGTCTGGAGGCCATCTTTAAGCAAATCAATTCCATGCCCTCTATTGAAGATTATCTGCCCCAGAACAATCAGCTGGTGTCGGATGTAATCCCGTTTTCACCTGCGGTTACTGTCAAGGATGTGGATAATGAGCAGTTGCATGTGGAGTACTTCTTAGATGGCGGGGGAACGGCCAGTGGGACGCAAAAGATATCCAATACGCAGACCCCTCAATATGTGACCTTTCCACCCCTTGATACTGCAGGGTTGGCAGAAGGAAACCACACCATCCTGTATAAGGTGCGGGACAGCTCTACTACTGTTCAGGCGCAGGCAACATTCCGATTGGATAAGTCCCCGCCCAATATGGGGAACGTGGGTGTATCAACCGCAGACAACAGCATGCAGGTATCAGGGGCAGCCAGTGATTCATTTGGGCTTGACGCTGTTCCGTACCGATATTTGATTGGCTCCGGGGACAGCGGGTGGATACAGGATACAGCGTATACTCAACCGGACCTCCTCCCTAATACAGCCTACTCTGTTGTGTTTCAGGCCAGGGATGCAGCCGGACATGTAAACCAGTGGAACGGTGCCGCCAGAACAAGAGCACAAATCCCGTTTGCGAAAATATCTTCCAAAGCAGAAACGGCGCTTCAGATAGGCTTTACTGACCATAATCCTGGCCAAACCCAATACCAGATTCAAATCAACAATGAATTCCTGGACCAAAATGGGCAGCTGTCCGGGACAGCCCAATGGATACAGCTGCATTCCCAAGGTATTACAGCTACAGGTTTAAAGCCGGGCAAAACGTATACGATACGGGCAAAGGCTAAAAACGACGATGGTATTGAAACCTCTCAGAGCTCCCCTGTTGAAGGGGTAACCTTGGCGTATCCGCCAGCCAACTTTTATGGATCACCTGCCCAGCGTTCCATTGCTCTAAGCTGGGAAACATCGGCAGGAGCAACACAATATGAAGTGGAACTGGACCGGCAATCTGTTACGACGGTTAATTCAACGGCGTATACCCATTCCGGACTAAGTCCCAATACAAGGCATGAGTACCGCATCCGGGCGCTAACCGGAGGGGGAGCCGGCACATGGAGTCCCTATCTGACTGTATTTACATTGCCTGATCCCCCTCCCGTGCCAGGCAATATATCAGCAGTACCTTCACAAACAGAGATTGCGTTAGATTGGGATGTTTCCGTTCGTGCTGAAGCTTATGAAGTGGAAGCAGACGGCACTGTTTACCCGGTGGGAGCCTTGCCCCAATATACCCATCGCGGTCTGACACCCAAAACCAATCATACCTACCGGGTAAGGGCATTGAATCCGGGCGGTGTAAGTGAATGGAGTCAGGAAGTCGCCCTACGGACATTACCATATCCTCCTGTCTCACCGGAGGGCCCTGTGGCTCAGCCCTCCATTTATTCCATCGCCGTATCATGGAATCCGGTAGAAGAGGCTGATGCGTACGAACTGGAAGTGGATGGTTTGATTACGGATGTGGGAAATACGGAGAGCTATCTACATGAAGGGCTGGAGCCCGTATCCGGCCATACCTACCGGGTGAGAGCCAAAAATGCTGGAGGAAAAAGTCCCTGGAGCGCACCGGTGAATATGACCACTCATCCGGAAAAGCCGACTGTGCCAACCAATATTATGGGAACGGCGGATGAAGCCTCCATTACCCTGACATGGTATAAGGTGCTGCATACCGACCGTTATCAAATTGAGGTTGATGGCGCAATTCTTGGAGATGAAACGGACAATCAATATATGGATACCGGATTGACTCCCAATTCCAGGCATACGTATCGTGTCCGGGCGGTGAACATCAGCGGCAAAAGCGAGTGGACTGCGCCTGTGAGCATGAAGACCCTTCCGGAAGGAAGCGGGGCAACCATGTCTTTGACGAATGTGGTAGCCCTGGTTACCAATAACCGCATATTGATATCATGGGATACGGTTTCGCCGGACGCTAAGTACGATGTAGAGATAGATGGAACAGTCCGGGATAATGGGGCGGCTACTCTTTATAATCACACGGGACTGGCAGCTAATGAGTTCCATACCTATAAAATACGGATTCAGGATGGGGATGGCAGCGGCAACGGAGAATGGATTGCTATTCTCAGCCTGTCCACCCTGCCTGATCCCCCTGGAGCACCCGATGGTCTGGAGGCCTTCCCGGCAGACAGCTCCATCGAGCTGCGTTGGGAAAAGGTTGAAGGGGCGTCCGGTTATGATATTGAAGTGGATGGTCAGGTCTATGACCTGGGTGCATCCCGGCTATATATGCATGATGAATTGGCATCCGGAACCTCCCATACCTACCGGATCAGAGCCAAGAACCAAACCGGTGTTACAGCCTGGAGCAATGCTCTGGTCAAAAGTACCACCAGCCCGGATTACACGGCAGCTGTAACAGCCGGACAAAGCTTCGAGGTATCTCTGCTTGGCTGGAACATACAGGATTTCAGCGAGCTGTCGTTTGTAGTTACCTATAACCCGGATGAGCTGGAAATAACCGATTTGTATGACTTTACCCCAGCTGCTGACCTTATGGGAGCCGGCAACATTCCGGGCACTGCCTTGAAGGTTGAATACAAATTGGGCAAGGTCATCTACCGTATGAGCCAAAGCATAGAGCCGGGTACCTCATGGTCAGGAGAACTGGCGGCAGTACGGTTCAAGTCGGCGATTAATGGTTCAGCCAAAATCCGCGTGACAGTCGAATAATAGGGAAAGAGGTCGATTGTGATTGAAAAAAACACATACACGTATCATAGGCATCGTATTGGCCGTAAGTCTCCTTGCTCCTTCCTCCGTTTATTTAGGAGCCCGTGCTGCCAGACCCAATGATACAACAGATAGCACGATACCCATGTTTACATCCGCGGTCAATGATCAAGCAGTGCTCGCGGACATCTCCAATATGACGGGAGTGCCTGTTGGAGAGATTGCTAAGCTGAGAGCCGAGGGGGCGGATTGGAACCAGGTGTTGTCCAAGCTTAAGGCGGAGCCGTACCTCTCCATTGCAGGGGACAGGGTTTCCCGCATGGGTGCTCTTACCGGAGAAAAGGACGGAGAAGCAGTGGCAGCCGAACTGATTCAGGTGGGCTTCTCCCGAGAGCAAATTATGCAGGCCAAGCTGCTGGCGGAGCGTGTGCAGATGCAGCTAGCGAGTATTGCTGATAATGAGATTTTCCGAAACCCAGCCCCCTTAAACCCTAACCATAAGGTTGGCACCGAAACGTCAACAAAGGACGAGGAGGAAATGGAAGCCTACAGCAAATTGGCCACTGCCTTCCGGACATCCGACGCTATTTCCTTTATGGTGCGGCTGCAGGCGGAGCTTGGCGGTATGGAGCAGGTTCTTAATGAATATCTGCTGGCACTGCAGTTGGAGCTAACGCTGGAGGATTACGCGGCCGATCCCAAGGCATACGAAGAAGCCAAGGAGAAACAGCTTTCTTTCATCCCCCTTTTCCGGGCTGTGACCATTCAGAGCATTGAAGAGCAAGCGTTGAAGCAGCTTCAGGAGAGCAACCGCAGAGAGCAGGAAAACGCTGCGACCTTCGGACAATTAGATGGTAATAAGGAAACCACGCTGCCTGCGACCTTACAGGAAGGGATAACTGCGCCGTTGCCTGATCTCCCAGCCTCGGCAGCTCCCGGTGTACGGGATGTGAAGCCGGTCAATCCCGCAGAGCAGATTATGAAGGAAATTGATCATCTCAATCCCAACAAGCAGAAATGAGGTTGCCCAATTGAAAAAAAATATTCTGGCCAAATTCACCGCAGGCATGCTTGTACTGGTGTTGACCTTATCCGGGGGGGCGGCCTTCTACTCCTATGCAAAAGAATGGAGCTGGGCTGCTCAAGCGCCTGTGCAGGGCGTAGACAGTACCATAGAAAGCCCTCAAAATATCAGCGCCCTGAATCAACAAGTCCAACAAACCCTTCAGGAGCAGGCAGCTTCCGAGCAAGCAGCACTGGATTCAGCAGTAGAGGATATCGAGCTGCCCGAATCCGTAATACAGGGGTTAAAACGCTCTAATCCGCAGGGCTATGAATACGATATGGAGAACTATAGGCGGCTTTTAGCCGGGCTTCACGTGCACGAATCTTACAGAGTCAAGTTGGATTCGCTGTTAGCCGATGGGACTATAGCATCCGAGGCGCTGACTGCTTACGAGTTCATATACCGCCAATTCGGCAGCTTTGCAGATATGGAGAATTTGTTGGCCCTGCGGCAGACAGGCCGCAGCTGGTCCCAAGTGTTTGCGGCTTATCTGCGGGAGACGAAGGCTTTTGTGCCGCAGGCCTTTGATTCGGATTATTTGGAAACATTGTTGAAATCACCGCGGCTTACCGCAGACGATATTATGATCGCCGATCAGATATCCTTTAAGACGGGAAAGCCGTTTAAGGAACTGATCAACAAGAAGCTGGAAGAGGCAGACTCCGACTGGAGAGAGCAATGTGCAGCTGCCGGGCTTTTGTTCAGCGGGGCGGCCCTTCCCCGGGTATCTGTGACAGAGGAGCAGCTCAAGAAGTACACAGAGGCCGGTATTATGAGCGAGGAGCAGGTAGTGGAAGGATTTGTTCTGGCCAATAAGCTGGGTGAACCGCCTGAAGCCGTGATTGCAAAGCTGAAGGGCGGCTCGACAGAAGCAGATCTTTATGAACATGCGTATGCATCCAAATATAGCAGTATTGCCATTAATCAATGAAAGGCGGCGAGGCAGTGAGGTCTCACAACAAATGGATTAGTGCAGCAGCTTTAGTCTTGTTCTTGGTTATGCCCGCCGCTGCCCATGCAGAAACGCTGGAAGAACAGCTGAATAACCTGATTAGTCCCACGGAGCAGTATAACACCATGCTCTCTCCGGTTTACCTGAAAACTACAGCGATAGAGGAAAACATCAGTCCCCAGAGCGGGGATGTGACTATTGCCCAAACAGATTTTGTCCTTCCCGGCCGCAACGGGCTGAATGTGGAGCTGAAGCGCATCTACAAGAACAGCTCCTCCAATGTGCAGGAGATGAAGGTAAAGTACGTAAATGGCGCTTGGGTGGATTATGTGTACTCGGATGCCAAAACCTCTTCCTTTTATGAAGAACGTTACAACTTGGGTCTTGGAACGCGATTCTCTTTTGCGACGATGGAAATCCGGGACAACTCGGACGGCACCAGCCATAAATTCCTGCATACGGAAAGCGGGGATGTATACCGCTTAAAGGCTTATACAAATCAAGGAGAACTGGTTTATATGCCCGAAGGGCAAACCGTACAGGATGTAATGGTGAAGGAAACGGAGGAATACAGCAACGGACAGGAGGATGGCAAGTCCAAATATGTCATGTCCGGCAAGGATGGCAAAAAAAGCTATTTCACTGCAGACGGAAGATTGGTGGGGATCGTAGACCGTTATGGGAATACCGTCCGCTTTGAATACAGCTCCTTTACCTACACCATAGACGGCGGAGCGAATACCCGGAAGCTGCTGACCTCCATTACGGATACGATCGGAAGAGTGATTACCCTTGAATATAAGGAGGATGAGGGCTTCACCGTCAAGCCTCTTGACGGCACTGCTGCGCCTGCGGAGTCCTATCTTGCTTCCCAGAATCCGACGGCCACCGATTCCGGTGATCTGGAGGGCAAATTTCAGGTTATTGCCCATGTCCCCGGTGGTCAGACCATTATCTACGACAAATCTGCCATGCTGGTCAGTTCCTCCAAGCATGTAATGAGAACTCGTCTTCAGCGTGTTTATGATCTTGATGGGCAAGTGAAGGCACACTTATGGTATGAGCAGCCCGATCTGGGATTTACATTCATGAATGGCGGCACGTATTCGGTTTTCAACCGTTACGAAAACCTGACCCAGATTGACTATACCAAAACTAACCGGATCAAACGTTACATATATAACACCTATACGGGCGGCCTTAATGATAAGGGCAGTATGCAAATCCGCAAGGTATTCGAAGCGAAAGAGTTGGTCAAACAGGGGTATGATCCGTCCAAAAGTAATTTCTTGGACAGATTCTCCACCGTGGAAAAGGATAAAACCCATTATGACTATACCAACGAATCTGACGGATATGGGACCGCTGACTATCAAAAGAATGATTACGCCTACCTGAGGGACACCTACCGTTATACCAGCACAGCTACGGATTGGTCCGGCAATACCACCTCTTACTCCTTCGATGGCCTTCACCAGCTGTTGAAGACGGAGAAGAATGGCTCCAGCCACAAGGAGATTCTGACCACCGAACGGGATGAGATGAAGCTGGTCAGAAAGCAGGAGAGTGTGCAATATCAGGTATCAAACGGGCAAAGCAGCGGTGTTCCCGTTAAGCGGATAGAAAATTACCGCTATGACCAGTACGGCAATCTGACGAACTACACAGGGCCGGAGGCGGAACGGGATGAGAACGGGGACCCGCTTGGCAATGAGCATACGGTTGTATATGCCTATAACTATGACAAGTATCATGTTCTTGCCCAAAAAACATGGAAAACAGACAGCGGCACTACGGCACAGCTTCTGTACGATGTGGACGAACACGGGAATGTAACGAAAGAATCCAAGGTGACCGGGATTGCCGGAGAGCCGCCCGTTATAACAGAATTCCGCTATGATTCCTACGGCAATATGATCCGCAAGGAAGCCTCCTCCGGAACGGAGGGCCAGCATTTTGTTACTGCATACAGCTATGGGACGGACGGTAATGGAGTAGATACGCAAGGAGCCTATCTTACAGAGGAGCGTGTGGTTTCAGCCTCCGGGGAGACTTTGGTTAAGAAATACGCCTATGAGATGAACAGAGGCGCCGTTACCGGACAATGGGACGGCAACGGCAACCGTACCGCCTACCAGTATGACACGCTGGGACGGGTGCTGCGAATCGTGGCGGCAGACGGCACAGCTAAAGAATATGCGTATCGTGACAAGCCCTATCAGAATCTGGAGATTGAACTGACCGATGCCAACGGGAATGCCTTTCTTCACCAGTACGATATTCTGGGTAATTTGGTCCGCAAGGACATTCGGGAGAAGGGAGCATGGTCCTTCCAATACGCAGGTGAGTATGACAGTAAGGGGAATAAGACCAAGGAAACCGATCCGAACGGCAATACTGTTCTTTATGAGTATGACAGCCGCTACAGACTGATTTCCAAAAGCTTCTTTGATGCGGGCAATGTCAATAAGGGAAACATCCGGCTGGCCTACACCCTTTACGGCGAGCCGGGCATTTCTTTGGTCATGACCGTAAAGGACGAGGAAGGCAACCCCCAAACGTATTATTACGATGCCTTAAACCGGCTGGTGAAGCTGGAAACAACAGCAGATGGCTTCCGTACAGATGTGACGCGGTTTGCCTACAACTATGTGGGCAACAAGATCAGTGAAACGGACGGCAACGGACATACAACCCAGTATACGTATGATGCATTGGGCAGATTAATGTCCCGCAGGGATCCCGCCGGTAATGAAACCAGGCTTTCCTATAACGCACTGAATCAGGTGGTGAGGAAGCAGGAGCCGGGAGGGCGGATAACGGCGTCCCGCTATGATGATGCGGGGCGGCTGATTCAGGAAAGAATTTATCAGGAGGGAGAACCTGCTGCATATACCTTCATGGAGTATGGTTATGATGCTGCCGGCAACCGGATTCGGGTGCAGATTGGCCAACGGACTGGCGGAACGGAAGAGATAACCTCCGATACGGAATACCGCTTTGATGGGATGAACCGGTTAACCGATGAATTCCGTACCGTGGATGAGCACAGCCGGTCCCATGTGAAGGTGACTTATGATGCATTGGGCAATAAAACAGGCGTCTTTCAATATGCGGACGAAAACGAGACTAAATTCCGGAGCTATGAGTACGCCTATGATTTTGCAGGCAGAGTGCTTATGGAAAGCGGCGCCTACAAAGAACAGACTTCTGCCGGAGCTACAGAGAATTACGGGTATTACCGCAAAAGCTACCTCCGGGATGGAGCCGGCAATGTGCTGGAGGAGCGGGATCTTAACGAGGCTGGCGGAGAAGATGTAACCGTCTATACGTATGATTACCGCAACCAGATTGTGGAGAAGAAGAGTCCCTATGTGGCCGGTCAATTAAAGGCTACCCGGTATTCGTATGACAAATCGGGAAGACGCTTATCGGAGTCCATGACGGTTGGCGGAGTGGATACAACAGTGCTGTATTCCTACGACGGCCTGGGCCGCCTTACCGGACAGACAGATGGACTGGGCAATACCACCCGCTACTTGTATGATGCGGTTGGCAACCGGGTGAAGCAGATTGATCCCCGTTACGCTCATCTATTGCCGGAGCAAGCGCCGGGAATGGAATATGCGTATGACGCCAATAACCGGCTGGTACGCACCACCGCGTTTGATGGTCAGACCAGAGTGGTTGTGGGCTACAGGGAATATGATGGCCGCGGCAATGTTACCAAGGAGGTTGCCGGAGAGGGTTACCGGGAGGGTAATCCCCGCAGTTCTGTTGGGGGATTGTTCACCTACGATGCTCAAAACAGGAAAATAAGCGAAACCTCTGCGCAGACTGCTGCAGATAATGCAAGCCATACCACGACAAATGTAAGCCGACGCTTCACCTATGACGCAATGGGCAACCCGCTGACGCTGACGGATGCTTTGGGGCAGACCACAGCCTTTACTTATTACGGTAATGGGCTGCTTAAGAGCAGGATGGATCCTGACGGGCTGGCGGAGACCTATGCCTACGACCTTACAGGCAAAGCCTTTAGAGCTGTAACCAATCGCGCCGGTGCTGTGACCCGAACATACATCAATATCTTTGACAAACCATACCGGACCGAATATCCGGACGGTACATCCGAGTCTTTCCGTTATTCACCCAAAGGGAAGCTCACGGAAAGTGTAGATCAAAATGGAGGCACCGCTTATTACCAGTACGATACCTCGGGGAACCTGACCGAAAAAAAGGTTTGGATTTCCACAGAGGGAGCAGTCCGGTCCTTTAAGGTAACGCGGTACGAATATGATGAGGCCAACCGGCTTACGTCCAGTGAAACCTTCCTAGAGAAGACATCCGCTTCGGGAAGGGGTGGGTCCCTGGTTTCTGCGGGAGACCGGGTCCAAAATAATTACGACCAGGCAGGTAGGCTGATCCGCACCTCCGGTCCCAACGGCCGGGAGATTAGACAGGAATATGATGCCGCCGGCAAGGTGCTTACGAAGAAAACCAAGGTAATGGACGGTGTGGATGAGGTCAGGCGATACGAATACGACTTGCTGCTCCGGGTAACGAAGGAGATTCTGCTAGTCCCGACCTCGGATTTGCGGATGAACGATGTGCGGAACCCTGTTTATGACAACGAGTATTATGAGCGGCTGCAGTCGGTTACATCATACCGTTATGACAAAAGCGGCAATATGACTGCTGTTACGGATCCCAATGGTTATACCATCACCGTGGATGTGGACTTGGATGGAAAAACAGTAAAGAAAACCAATCCTTTGTTGGCCTCCGTATCTTACCGCTACGACGGAAACGGGAATGTAGCAGAGGAGACAAATGCCACTGGATTCACTACTCATTATGAGTACGATGCCTTAGACCGGCTTATCCGTAAAAAAGAGGGGACAGGCACAGAAGCAGCCGTTACCCGGTATGTGCTGGATAACATGGGCAATGTGATCAAGACTGTCGCTCCCGTCCAGTACCAGCCTGAGCTGGATCAGCCGGATACGGCAGCCTCCATGACGGGTATCACCTATACCTACGATGCCATGAACCGGCGGACAGTTACCCTTTCACCAGAGGGCAAGGAGATGGAGATACTCCAGTATGATGGCAAGGGACAAGTGGTGAAGCAGGTGGACGGTTTGCGCTGGACCGGGTCGCTGGCCGGTTCTGCAGGTACGCAAATCGGGTACGACGGGTTAGGGCGCCCCACAGTGTCCGTGGATACATTGGGCGGGGTAATCCGCATGTCCTATGATGTGCTGGATCACGTCGTGAGCCGGACCGATGCCAGGGGTTATACAACCAACTATACCTATGATGCGGATGGTACATTGCGGCGTGTGGAATATCCGGATGGTGGTGCGGCCGAATACAGCTACGATAAATTGGGCCGCGTCCTGACAGAAAAGAATCCCATGGGATATGCCACCTCCTATACGTATAATGCCTTTGGCCAAATCAAAACAGCTACGGATGTTCGGGGATACGTCACAGAGAACAAAACCGATCTGGCAGGCAATCTTGCTTCGGCTTCGGACAAACGAGGCAGCACGGTGTTGTTCAGCTACGATGGTGCCCGCAGATTAAAGGAGAAACGCACTCCTCTGGAGCGTGACGAAAGCGGTAATACAGTTTATTCCATAGAAAGCTATAGTTACGATGCTGCAGGCCGTGTTATCCGCAAAAGCCTGTCCAGCTCCCGCGATCAGGGTTTTCTGCGCACCAACACCTATACCTATTACAATAACGGCCTGCTCCATACGGAATCGGACGGCAGCGGCGGTTTGATGCAGTATGCTTATGACCAAAACGGGAATATGGCCAAACGGGAGCGGCTTCGGGAGGCGGACCGGTATGACACGGAGCTGTTCGAATACGACGCATTGAACAGACTCGTCCGTCAAATCCGTCTGGTGGACCAGGAGAGTCTCGATGGCAGTTCTGAGCTGGTTGGGGGTTCTGCGTTGCAGGACTCCGCTCATCCCGGCAAGGTCAGCCTCATTACAGGCTATGAGTATGATCTCCTGGGCAACAAGGTGAAGGAGATTCGTCCTTCCGCCTATGCGTATCCAGAAACAGACGTTTCCAACCGGGAGAAGTATACCACCCGTTATGTCTATGACGATCTGAATCGGCCTGTCGCGGAGACTCGCAAGCATCAGGGAGCTGATGTTGTGGTGCGGCACAGCTATGACGCTGGCGGCAACCGCATCAGGGTAGAAAATGAACGCAGTGCTGTGACAGAGTATGCATATGACAGTATGAACCGGGTCGTATCCATAACCGACGGGGAAGGCCAGACACTTCGTTACACGTACGATCTGGCCGGCAACAAAATCAAGGATACCAACGCCAAGGGCTACAGCATGTCCTACCGGTACGATGAACTGAACCGGTTGGCAGAGGTAACCGACCCTTATGGAGCAGTGGTTACCCGATATGCCTATGACGCAAACGGCAATATGACGAAGAAAATGGATGCATCGGGTTTTCTCTCTTCAGATACAGATGAGGCAAGGAACGGCTGGGTGTATGAATACGATCTGGCCAACCGACTGGTGAAGGAGACGGACCCTGAGCTTGCGGCCTTGCATGATGCGAGCTGGTTTTCCCTAGCCTACCGGTATAATCCCGCAGGGGAGCTGGTAGAACGGACGGATGCGCTGGGGAATAAAACGGTGTATGCCTATAATGAAACGGGGTTGCTGGTGTCCGTGACGGATCCCCAGGAGATCACCACAGCCTACAGCTATGACCTGGCCGGCAACAAGCTGACCCTGACGGACGGCCGCGGCAAAACCACACGGTATAGCTATGGAGCCTTTGGATTGCTTTTGGAGGCGGTCAATGCTGCGGGGCGCAAGGAAACCTACCGCTACAACCTGGCCTTGCAAACCGCGAAGACACAGGATGGAAATGGCTACCATACCTTTTACACGTACGATAACCAGGGTAAGCTTATCGGCAAGTCCGTGGATGAAACCGGTGATACCGTTGCTTTCACCTATGATGAAGTGGGCAACCGGGCCAGCATGGCTGATGCCAGCGGCAGCAGCGCCTATGTCTATGACCGGAACAACAGGTTGGTCCGGATAGAGAAGGACGGGATACAGCAAATTGCCTATACGTATGATGCTATTGGCAATGTGGAAACCGTCACGGACAAGCTGGGGCATGTGACCCGCTACAGCTATGACAAGTCCAGCCGGATGGATGGTGTAACGGCGGAAGGCAAAACCACCACCTACACGTACGACCGGAATGGCAACCGGGCTTCGGTCACGTATCCTGGCGGGGTGAGCGAAACCTACACCTACGACAAGGTCGACCGCCTGTTGGCAGTGGTGAACCAAAAGCGGGATGGCAGCGTTCTTTCCCAATATGTCTATACGTACGACGAGAGCGGACGCCAAATCAGTAAAACCGACAGCTATGGTAGGACCGACTATACGTATGATGAATCCGGCCGTATTCTCAAGGTAGAAGCACCGGGCAAAACCACTGTATATGCCTATGACGCGGCAGGCAACCGGCAGTCCCAGCAGGAAACCTATACCTCCAATCAGCCCAGCGGGTATAAGGAGTTGGGCAGCGGTTCGGAAACGGAATACCGCATCAAGAAAAGCGAGTACCTGTACACCCGGGACAATCAGCTGATCAAGCTGATCGAGCGGATGCAGGATGATGCAGGCAAGGAGGTACTGGAGAAAACCACGGATTATCTGTATGACGGCAACGGGAACGAGCTAAGACAGAAGGTATCCTATCTGCAGCCGCATACCCGCAGCTTGCGCCAAAGCATGGGCGGCAGCCTCTACGGCGATGGAGTGGAGGGCAATCCCAATGCCGTGATTGAGAAGGTAAGCAATACCTTCAACGGCTTCAACCAGCTCATCGCTACAGATCGGGTGAAGGGCGGTGAACGCAGCACCATCGCCTTCCTCTATGACGGGGATGGCCTGCGGACGCAGAAGAAGGTAGAAAGTTCAGCCAACGACTATGAGGCTCAGGTGACCCGTTATCTCTATGACCGGCAGTATGTGATTCTGGAAACCGATGCAGCGGATGCCTTACGTGTGCGGTATGTCCGGGGGATCAACTACATTTCGCGGACAGGAGCCACAGGGGATGCCGCGGCGCAAACCTCCTACTTCCTGTTTAACGGGCATGGCGATGTAGTGCAAACCGTCAGCGAAGACGGCACCGTCGAGAACCAATACGACTATGACCTCTTCGGCAACCCGACCCTGACCATCGAGGAAGCCTACAGCAGCGCAATCCGCTACGCAGGCGAATTCTACGACGCCGAATCCGGACTCCTCTACCTGCGCGCACGTTACTACAACCCGTACACCGGACGATTTATCTCGGAGGACAGCTATTGGGGCGAGGATGACCGTCCGTTGTCACTGAACCGGTATACGTACGTGCTCAACAGCCCGCTGATGTTCTGGGACCCGACGGGTCATATAGAATCAGGGGATCAATATTATAATGCGGAAACTCAAGCTAAGTTACTTGCACTCACCAATGATTACTTTAACGCCCCAAGTCCGAAAGATGCGGAAAGGATTCATGAACTTGCAGTAGTATTACGGGTCCCAGAAAATCTACAGATAAATACGACACTCTCATCACCGTTGGAAGTTCAGGCAGGTGATTCTATAAGAAAGGCTGTAGAGGATTCATTAAGTACGGAGGATATATATGAAGAAGATTGGTTGGGAATAACGTCAAGAAACAATATCCATGTTTCTTACACCTACGATTCTTCAACCTATGATGAATTTGTTTATAAGACATCTACGCTTTCGATTAGTCGCACTGACATTGTCGTGGAAACTGCCATTGATAAAGGTACGGAAGAAGCTTATAAAGTATTAAGTGTAAACTATAAGTTAACTCCAAATGAAAGCTCTTTTGTTGATGATGTAACGACAAACACTAAATACAACCGTGAGCAAGCAATAGCGTTGCTCGATAGTTTGGAGCAAAATAATGGTTCTATTTCAGACACGCAACTGGAACAGATAGTAGGAGAAGGAAAGTATAGTGAAAGAGGAGGCTTTTGGAAAGATTTATTATATGGTCCCACTGGAACAGCTCTGGAAATGTCATATATGACAAATATTAATGGTGGGATGAAACTTGCCGAGGCGCAGGAGCAATGGGATGAATTAAACGGAAATGCATATAATCTTTTAGGGTTTAACGTAGCAATAGGAAAAACACAAATTAAGAAATCGGCCAGTGTAATACAAAATGCAGAAAAAAGAACCTTCTCTGAGGAGGCTGCACGAGGAAACGGAACAAAGAAATATACGCCTAGTCCCGCTCTCCAGCAATTGAGGGAATGCAACTGCTTCGTTGGAGGAACCAAGGTCCAAACAGACGAAGGGGAGAAGGATATTGAAGACATTGCGGTCGGAGATATGGTTCTCGCTAAGGATGAAGAGACTGGTGAGGTGGCTTACAAGGAAGTCGAATGGCTCTTCCAGCGGGATGTTGAGGAAACGTATAATATTACTGTTGAAGGCAAAGTCATAACGACAACTGACGAACATCCATTCTGGATTGTTGATAAGGGTTGGGTCAAATCAAAGAATCTTGTGGTAGGCGATGTTCTGACAACTTCGGATGGTAAGGAATTGGCCATTGAAAAAGTTGAGGTTAAGAAAGAACATGCGACTGTTTACAACTTTATGGTAAAAGACTTTCATACTTATTTTGTATCGAACCTTGGAATTTGGACGCATAATGCTTGTACTTCCGCAGGAACCACATTTGGTTATAGTTACCAACCAGTTAAAAAAGGGGGTAAAAGTATAGCCGACCAAATTACTGAGCGTGGTTGGAATGATAAACGTATTGGTGAAGCAATTGATGACCCTGCTGGAACAGTTAATTGGGTTGACCAAAGAAGAGGTATGAATAATGCTCCTATAACAGTCTATTATCATCGAAATGGTGGTTATGTCGCTAGGAGAAACGATAGCGGAGAAATAATTCAAGCTAGCGATGTAAATGATCCGAATTGGAGTACTTATTGGTCTGCAGATGATATTAACTGGAAAAATTAAAGTGATAGTCTATTGTTTTTACCTTGGTTGGGGGTGGGTGAGTAATGGTCATATGGAAATCTGATTATGATGAGGCTGAGATTAAAAATGTCAGGATAGTTGAGAAGAGACTTTCGATCCAATTTCCTCAAGATTATTTAAATTATGCAATCAAATATCAGGGTGGTAAGCCATCACCATCGAATATTTTGGTGGAGGATGAGGGTGTTAGAATACAATTAAGTTGCTTACTAACTTTTTTGGCTTTTGATGAACTTGATATTCTTGAAAGATACAATTCAGTAAAAAATCTAATTTCAACTGGCTTAATCCCTTTCGGACTTGGGTCTGATGAGTATCTTTTCTGCTTTGACTATCGGTCAGGGAATGTACCTTCGATAGTTTTATGTAGACCCTACTCAGATAGTGAGCTAAAAGAAGTATACGTCTGTAATTCATTTAATGATTTAATCGATAAATTATTTTAGTTCTTGGGACCTTGAGGGCGGCAATCCTCAGGGTCTTTCTTTTGCCCCCACCACACCTTGAGATACGTCTTCATGGTCTTTTTATTTGATTCTGAGATTGAGGCTTTATTTAACTCTCAAAAACTCAAAGACCCTTGACTGTAAATCGCAGTCAAGGGTTCTTACATTTTACTCAAACCTCTCCAATACACCCAGCGGATCAAAATAAATGAAATAGTTCTCGAAAGCGGCGTATAATCCATATTTTTCCCTAAAATGCAAAAGGGCCTCCTCCAGAAAGGGCTCCGTGACCTCCAAATACTCCGCCAGCTCGTAACGGTTGCGGATGCCCAGCCGGGAGGCTGTTACCAGCTTGTCCAGAGGGACGAGCTTTTCGTAGGCCCAATTCCGAGCTCGTTTTTCGTGTTTGCGGTTGCGGACATCCGTCTGGTCGGTGATGTTGCCGAAGGTGGTGTAGTAATGGCCCAGCTCCTCAGCGAGAACACAGCGTTTCTCTGCTTGGACGGGGAGGTTTTTGTTCAGGAGAATCATTTGGGTATGGCCGGTTTCAATATATAAACCCTTGATGCCCTCGGGCAGGTCGGATTGGTCATCGATATAAACAGGCGATTCCTTCTTTAAAGAGTCGTAAGGCGCCAATCGGTCGTCACTTCTCTTCCTTGGCCAGTGCAATCCGCATGGCAAGTTTGATTTTATCCATCTGCTCGGGGGTCAAGGGCCCCTCATGGCCCACCTGGTGGGCGGCAATGGTCAGGATTTGGTCCTCAGAAATGTCGGGTTGCTCGCCCGGGGACGGCTGCTCCAGGGAACCGATGAGGTAATCCACGGACACATGGAAAAACTCGGCCAATTGCCGCACGGCATCCAGGCGGGGTTCGCTGATCTCATTTTCCCACTTGGAGACCATTCCCTTATTGACACTGGAGCCAAAACGGCGGTTCAGCCCCTCGGCCAGCTCCTCCTGCGAAAGTCCCTTTTTGAGCCGCAGCTCTCTGATGATGTTCCCCGTGGTTTTCATTGTACTCTCCCTCACTCTTCCAGCCTCAGGCTATAGCGCCGCGGGTTGCGGACAGACTATCCCTATACTCCAAAACTATACAATAATGGTTTCAAATTCGCAACCGTAAAGCCGGTAAAGTTATTGACAAAGAAACCCTCTGGGCGTAAAATGGGAGTATGAGTTTCTAAAATGAAACCGCCAATATGTCTAATCATAAGAATGGACAAGCTTTTCCTTTCATGGAGCTATTGCCATGCAAAAGTGTTGCATAAAGTGTTGAGTAGAATGTTGGTCAATCGCCTGTAGAGGCGCATTTTTTTGTAATAAGGTTTCATATATGAAACCAAAATGCTTTCGTTACCTTTTACACCCGAACAAAGGAGAGATTCGTAATGCGCAACTACCAGCCCAAGAAAAAGAACCCCTACCAGCTGCCTCATAATGTATATATGCAATGTTTGTATGCCGTGCGCGACTATGACCGCTTGAAGGAGGAGATGCGGGATATTCTCCATTCTTCTCCCGGTGCGCCGGATGGCATGCCCCGCGGTTCGGGGATCAGCGATTCCACGGTGAACAAGGCCATCCGCCGGGAGGCGCTGCAGCAGCGCTGCGATGCCATTGAGCAGGCCCTGGCGGCCATTCCGGCGGAATACCGGAAGGGAGTGATGGCCATTACCATGGATGAAACCTGTCCTATGGATGCCAGTCCGGAGACGTACCGACGTTGGCGGAGACGTTTTTTGTACGAGGTGGCCCAGCAGAAATGCATGTTGTAGTCCACGGGAAAAAAATCGGTGTTATAGTTATATCATGCCAGAGATTAGAAGAAATGAATGAAAATGGCAAGGTGATCAAGGGACAGATACTTCCTTAACCTTGACGCCCACACTCGTTGGCCGGAGCATCACGGCCCGCTCCCGCAGCTGGAGAGCAGCTATAACCATCTATGGAGGCTGAAGCAGGTATGAAATGGCTTCGTGTTTTATTGGAAGAGCAAGGCTTGAACGACATCCAAGCGGATGCGGTCATCGGCAAGGCGGGCAAGGCGCTGCCGCAGTATTTTGTGCCGAAGCTGCAGTACAACAAGCTGGCGCAAGCGAAAAAACAACTGAAAACCGGCCTGGACCATATAACCAGATGCCAACAAACGCTGATGCAACAGCTTGAAGAACTGCAGACGGACAATCTGATACTGCGACAGCGGCTTGGAACGCTGGAGGCAGATAACCGGATCCTGCTGCTGCGGACCGGTGGTCAGGAGACGGGAACCATCCCTACCCCTGGCGCGGGGCACAGCTTGAACCAGATAGCAGGAAGTGATGAGGATGCAGGGTACATTTTTGGATGTGCGCAACGCAGTGATGCAAACCCTCCAGGCTGTTTTTTCGGAGATTCCGGTGACGGGAGAGGAGCCGGAGCAGCCGGAAAGTCCGCCCCACTTGTACGTCACTTTACCGGGGGGAACCCATACGCAGGAAATGGGACGGCGGTTTCGACGCGGCATTTCCGTTGCCGTCCGGTACAAACCAAGCGGCAGCTCACCAAACGCAGACATGTACGCCATAGCCGAGCAGCTGGCACTGGAGCTGTACCAGATAAGCCTGTCCGGAAGACCTGTCGCGGGGCGGGACATACGCTTTGAGCTTGCGGAGGGCACACTGTTTTTTTACGTAACGTACCAATTTGTGGCCGCACTGCAAATCCCGGAGGACCCGGTGATGCAGAAGCTGGACCATATGGAGGGGATCAAATGAGCAAGGAAGCCAAAACACAGAGTGAGACGCTGGCCTTCGGCAAGGAGCAGATTTTGTCGTCCAAGGGTTTTACCGCCCTGGAGAAGGATGTGCTGCAGGCGCTTCTGGCCGATGGGCAGGAGTATACGCTGGCTCAAGCCAGAGCCGAGATTGAGGAATATGTGAAGAGGAGAGTGGAATAGATGGCTGGAGGAACATGGACAACCCAAAATAAGGTGCGCCCCGGTGCATATATCAATATCAAAAGCGCGGCCCAGGCTTTGGGGGCTGCCGGAGACCGCGGCATTGTCAGTCTGCCCCTGATCCTGTCCTGGGGACCCGCCAAGCAGGTCATTAGTGTGGAAGCCGGTGAGGATGTCAGCGTGAAGCTGGGGTATCCCCTTTCGGACCCGTCCCTGCTGCTCGTAAGGGAATCCCTGAAGCGGGCCAAAACCCTGCTGCTGTACCGCTTGAACACCGGCACCAAAGCCTCCGTGGTAAGCGGCAACCTGACTGCAACAGCCAAGTATGGCGGTGTCCGGGGCAATGACCTTACTGTGCGCATTGCAGTGAACGTGGATAATGCCACCCTGTTCGATGTCACCACCCTGTTGGCAGGAGTGGAAATGGACAAGCAAACCGTAGCCAACATCGGTGCGCTGAAGGCCAACGATTGGGTGGTCTGGACAGGCACCGGCGCCTTGGCAGCTACTGCCGGCGCTCCCCTGATCGGCGGCGCCAACGGCACCGTCACCGCCCAGGAATATCTGGATTATCTCAGCGCCATTGAGGTGCTGGAGGTGAACACCATTGGTCTGCCTGCTACGGATGCGGCCACCAAGGCGGTATTCGTCTCCTTCGTCAAACGTCTCCGCGAGGACGAGGGCAAGAAGATTCAGGTGGTGGTGGAAAATTACCCGGCGGCCGACTATGAAGGAGTTATTTCCGTCAAAAACGGCGTTATCCTCACCGACCGCACTGTGCTGACCGCCGCCCAGGCTGTGGCATGGGTAGCCGGCGCAACAGCCGGGGCACAAATGAACCAGTCCCTGACTTACGCGGCTTATGATGATGCGGTGGATGTGACGCCCAAATATACCAACAGCCAGATTATTGCGGCGCTGCAGGCAGGCGAGCTGGTGTTTACAGGCTCCGGCGGCAAGGCTGTCGTGGAGCAGGACATTAACACCCTGCATACCTTTAGTCCGGAGAAGGGCAAGGCCTTTGCCAAAAACCGGGTGCTCCGTGTACTGGACGGCATCAACAACGACTTCCGGCAGATTTTCGCCGACTTCTACACCGGGAAGATCAGCAACAATGCGGACGGCCGCAATCTGCTGAAGAACGAGTATTCCACCTATTTGGAAACCCTGCAGGGTATCGAAGCCATCCAGAATTTCGATGCCCAAAAGGACCTGACCGTCAGCGAAGGCGCCGACCTGGACGCTGTTGTCTCCGAGCTGTATGTGCAGCCGGTGGACAGCATGGAAAAACTCTATCTCACCATTACTGTATCCTAATTCGAAAGGAATGAGACCATATGGCTTATTTTAAAGAAACCGATGCCATCAGCGGCAAACAAGCCAAAGCCTTCATCACCATTGACGGCCAGCAGGAGGAACTGTTCTACGCCAAAAGCCTGGAGGCTACCATTGAAAAGAACAAGGTGGACGTGCCTGTTCTCGGCAAAACCAATACCCCCAAACGCTCCGCCGGCTGGTCCGGCTCCGGCACCCTCACCGTTTACTATGTAACCAGCAGATTCCGCCAGCTCATGCGGGAATATGTGAAGACCGGCAAGGACTTCTGGTTCGACCTGATGGTGGTCAATGCGCAGCCCGATTCTTCTGCCGGCAGCCAAACCACGGTTTTGAAGGGATGTAACCTGGACAGCATCAGCGCCGCCCAATTCGATGCAGGCAGCGACGATATGATGGAAGAGGAAATGCCGTTCACCTTCAACGATTATGAAATCTCGCAACATTTCAGTAAGCTTACAGGCGGAAATTAAGGAGGAATAATTGAATGAGTGATTTGAGCGCATTTTATGCCCAGAATGTTACTGCTTCTGTGACCGAAGAGATCGTGGTATCCCCACGGTTTCTGAACAAAAGCGGCAAGCCCATTCCATGGGTGGTCAGCAGCATGACCGAGGAGGAGAATGAGTCCATCCGCAAGGCTGCCACCCGCCGGGTGAAGGGGAGAAACGGCCAATATTCCATGGAGACGGACTCTGCCGAATATCTGGCCAAGCTGGTCACCGCCAGTGTCACCTTCCCGGATTTGAAGAATGCCGAGCTCCAAAAATCTTATGGGGTGATGGGGGCGGAGGCCCTGCTGCACAAGATGCTGCTTCCCGGCGAATATGCCAATCTGGTGCAGAAGGTTCAGGAGCTGAACGGCTTTGACGCCGACATGAACGAATTGGTGGAAGAAGTAAAAAACTGATCGAGGAGGGCGATGGCGAAACCAACTACGCCTATTATGCCCTCCACAAGCTGCGCATCCTGCCCCATGAGCTTATGGCCATGTCCCGGCGGGAGCGAGCCGCCATCTACGCCATGATCGACATCCGCGTCAAGCAGGAGAAGAAGGAAGCGGCGCGGATGAAGAGAAAATAACCCAAAGACACTTCCATCGCGGGAGTGTCTTTGATTTTCTGAAGAAAGGCGGTGAATGTCCT
Source organism: Bacillota bacterium (assembly GCA_023386955.1). Lineage (GTDB taxonomy): Bacteria > Bacillota > Bacilli > Paenibacillales > NBRC-103111 > Paenibacillus_AR > Paenibacillus_AR mesotrionivorans. The sequence goes on along the minus strand of JAEWIS010000031.1, from coordinate 259,327 downwards.
GAATACCACAGCCAAGGCCGTCAAGATGTTTGAGAAACTGACCAAACGGTTTGATCAAGTAGCCAAAGCAATGAATCGGCTATCCAAGCTTAAACTAACCGGGCAGTTAACTGAGTTGAAGGTGCCAGACGGGTTCCTTCAGCTCAAATTGACTGGTGAGTTGACCGAGTTGAAAGTACCCGAAGAATTGTTGAAGCTTAAAACAACCGGGGAAATGAAGAAGCTCGAAGTACCGGATAAACTACTAAAGCTCAAAATGACCGGCGATTTGAAGAAACTGAAACTACCGGAAGTCGTTTTACGTCTCCAAGCTGATTTGAGTCTTTTAATGAATTTAAGCCTTGATGTAATGTGTCGGTTGGTTGTACCTTTTGTTCCGAGAGTATTGTGGCCTAATAACCTACTCTTTGTATTTATTCAATTTGTAATCATAGATGAGCTAGCGTGGTTGAGACGGTTTGATGGTGACAACCAACAAGAGGTCTACTCCCGTGTTATTGTCAATGAAGTAGTGGAAACACGATTGCTTCTTGAAGAACCACCGAAGCCATTACTGCTAGAAGCTCCAGAGGTACTATTACTGCTTGAAGCACCCAAAGCCACAGACTTGCAGTCTAAGATTTTTGGCTATTTAAAGAAAACGTTCAATAAGCTTAATTTTAGAGGAGCGTTCGACACTGTATCATCTAAAATTATGGGCGCCTTAAAAAATGGAATTAGCAAGCTAAGCCCCAAAAATTTAAAAAATAGTATTAAGGATTCATGGAAAAAGAATAGCACAAACCAACTTAAAGTTCCCGGATTCATGAATCTGGACAATGCCAAGTCCGTTATATCCTCTACTATGGGTGCGGGTATGAAGCAGCAGCAAACCAAAGGTGCCTTTATTGCCCGTGCCGGTAATGCTCAACTGGGTGGTGCCATCTATGACCAGGTGGCCAAACAGGCTCTCCAATATGGGCAAAAGCCTCAGGATGCCTTATCCAGCGCGATGTCCTTTACCTCAGCCACATTGGACCCAGGCAAGTTGACCGAAATGAACAAGCTGGCTATGCGGTTGGCACAGATGAATCCCGAAAAGGGCCTGGATGGTGCAGCTTCTTCCATGATGGATCTTTTTAAAGGGGAGTCCTCCTCCATGGTTGATGACTTCGGCATGGGTGAATCCTCTGTGGAAGCAAGCGCAGCACTCAAAGCAGGTAAGGCAGGAGATATCAATGGATTTATTAAGGGCATGGATGAACTGCTGAACAAACGGAATATGACGGAGCAGGCATTCGAAGGTATGATGAAATCTCCGGCGGCCCAGTGGGAAAAAGCTGTGAACAGCTTCCAATTTAGTTTGGGCTTAGTTGGTCAAATGGGGTTGGAGGCTTTTGGGCCCTTGATTTCTATGATTACGGAGGCTTTTGATTCCGGTAAATTCACTCCTTTCTTTACGTTCTTCGGTAAAGGACTTTATGTCATCGTAACGTTGGTTTCATGGCTTGCAGAGGGCTTTATGGGGGTACTTGGATTTTTGGGTGCTAATCTTCCCCTTATAGCAGGCTTAATAGCCAGTGGACTGGTTGTTGCTTTATGGAACGTACTTCCTCCTTTGTTCGCAATGATTCCGCCGATATTAACCCAAGCTGGGGCATGGTTCATGGCCAATCTACCCATTTTTCTCATCATCGGTGCCATAGCACTCTTGCTTTTTATTCTTATAAAGTTAGGAGTATCTGCTGGCCAGATTGTCGGGTTTATAACGGGTGTATTTTATACATTCTTTGCTTATATAAAGAATAGTGTTGCTTATTTTTGGAACATCCTTATTTCTCTTAAGGAATTCCTTTTGAATGTATTTAAAGACCCTGTGTATGCCATTAAAAAGCTAGTTTATGATTTAGCTCAGAATGTTGCCGGTTTCTTTGGAAGTGTGATTAATGGGATAGTAGATAAATTAAATGTATTACTTAAAGCGGCGGAGAAAATTGGAATAAAGGTCCCATTGATTCCTGAAGTGGAAGTAGATAAATGGCTGGAAGAGCTAAAGCCAACAACTACAAAAGATGTAGTCGATCTTTCAAACGAAAAAATGCAGTTCGAAAATCTTGCTGACGCATTCGACAATGGCTTCAATAAAGGCGAAAAGCTTATGGACGGGTTGAGCTCCATGAAGAATCCCTTCAAAATGGATTCCAAGTATGACGATGCTATTCCCCCAATCGATAACATCAAAAAGGTGGGGGAAGTCGGCTCCATCAACGACACCGTCGAGGTGAGCGGGGAGGATCTGGCGACTATGCGGGAGCTGGCGGAGATGAAGAATATCCAGAACTTTGTGCAGATGACGCCCAGTGTGAATGTGCAGACGGGGGATATCCGTCAGGAGTCGGACATTAACAGCATCGTGGCCCGCATTGAGCAGGTGCTTACGGAGCAGATTGTCAGCAGCGCCCAGGGGGTGTATGGGACATGAGTTTTTCCTACGGGTTATGGCTGTCGTTTAATAATCAGGAGGAGGTGTTGGAGCTTCCTGTCCTTCCCGGCAAAATCGAGGTTAGCCAACAAGGGGAAGGCTCCGGTTATGAGGTCTATGGCCTTGGCCAGATTAATGTCATCAAGTCCCCCGGATTGGCGGAGTATTTTTTTGAGGCGATTTTGCCTGCTGCGGGGAACCAGTACCCCTTTATTACCGCCCGTTATTATTACGAACCCCGGTATTACGTGGAACTCATCGAAAAATGGCGGCAGACCCGGCATCCCATTCGCTTCGTCTACACCGGTCCGAGCCTGCAGATCAATACACCGGCGTCCATCGAAAGCTTCGATTGGTCCGAAACAGCTGGCGAAAGCGGGGATATCCAAATCAGCCTGAGCCTCAAGGAGTACCGCTTTTATGCGGCCCGCAGGGCAACGGTGACGGACGGCCAGGTGCAGCAGTTGGAGCCGCCCCGCGCTATTGACCGGAGCTTCCAGCCCTTTTATGCGGTGACGGAAGAGAAGGAAACACTGTCCAACATCAGCCAGAGGGTATACGGAAAGCCGGATTATCATGCCGAAATTAAGAGGCTGAACAATCTGACCGATGCGGCAGTAGAAAAACTCTTTCCCGGCCAAATTTTGCAGCTGCCCAATAAGGATCTGCTGAAGGGACCGGAGGGGGTCACCCCATGATTACCATCCAATTGGATAACAAGGACGGCAACATGTGGAACCTGTCGGAGATTGTCTCCGGTTTATCCTGGTCCACCACCCGGACGGGCCGCCCGGCCAGCATTGAATTTTCCCTTCTGCGCAATGGATTCTACCAATCCGACAGCTTCGCCATCCGCAACGGGGATATTGTCCGGGTGTTTAAGGAGGGAGCCGGTTTTTTCTACGGCTATGTGTTTTCTATCGGCCATAACCCGGACGGAGAGGTCTCCGTGAAGGCTTACGACCAAGTCCGGTACCTGCTGTCCAAGGCCTTATATATTTTTAAGGGGCAAACGGCTTCGGAGATTATCTCCCAGCTGGCTGCGGACTTCAAGCTGCAAACGGGGACGTTGGAGGATACGGGCTTTGCCATAGAATCCATGGTGGAGGACGGGCAAACCCTGCTGGACATCATCGAAAAGGCCATTACACTGACACTGGTTTCCACACAGCGGCATTATGTGTTTTTTGATGATTATGGCGGGCTGTCTCTGCGGCTGGTGGATAACCTGAAGACGGATTTCTATATCGGCGACGGCAGTCTCATGACCGGATACGACTATTCTGCAGATATTGATTCGGATACCTACAACCGGATCAAGCTGTACAAGGATAACAAACAAACCGGCAGGCGGGAGGTCCATATGGTGGAGGACAGCGCTAACATAGCCAAGTGGGGTGTGCTTCAGCTGTACCAAAGTGTGGACGAAAAGAAAAACGAAGCCCAGATCAAGGACATGCTGGATCAGCTGGCCCAATTGAAAAACCGGGAGAGCAAATCCCTGAAGGTGGACGCCATCGGGGATATCCGGGTCCGTGCGGGAGTGTATGTTCCAGTGGTGATTGACGCACTGGGACTGAATCTGCCCATGCTGGTGGATGAGGCGAAGCACAGCTTCGAAGGCGATGACCATACCATGTCATTAACGTTAAAAGTAATCTAAGGCAGGTGAGGCAGCATGTTGAATGCCATACGGCAAGCGGCCTTGACCGGAATGGAAGCCGGCAAGCCCATGGCCGTTTTGTTTGGTGAGGTAATATCCGGCAATCCGCTGCAGGTAAACGTGGATCAGCGTTTTATCCTGGATGCGGATTTTTTGATTCTGCCCGATTCGTTAACCCGGCTGGAGCTGGACCTGAGCCATACCCATGGTTCCGGCGGGCAAGGCCTGGCTACCCCTGTGGTGATCCGTCCGGGGCTGGAAGCAGGGGATAAGGTCATTCTTCTGCGGGTGCAGGGCGGGCAGCAGTTTCTCATTATGGATAAGGTGGCGGTGTTATGATTCCAACCGGAGGACAGTTAACCACCGCTTTGCCCAGCAGAACCACGGTCCAACCCTCCCGAACCTGGAGGCTGGATGCGGAAACCGGACGTATAGCCGGAAAAATCGACGGTCTGGAAGCAGTGAAGCAGGCGGTTTTCAAAATCCTGCAGACGGAGCGGTACGTGTATATGGCCTACAGCTTCGACTACGGGGTGGAGCTGAAGAACTTGATGGGTCAAAGCCCTGCCTATGCCCAGTCTGAGCTGCGCCGCCGGATTGCCGAGGCGCTGCTGCAGGATGCGCGGATTCAGAATGTACGGGATTTTCAGTTTGAACAAACAGGAGACAGCATGACGGTACGGTTCACGGTGGAAAGCTCCGCCGGGACATTCGACCAGGAGGTGAATGCGATTGTATGAGCATCAGACTTATTCGGCGATTTTAGCCCGGATGCTGGCCCAGGTGCCGGATACGGAGGATAAGCGGGAGGGCAGCATTATCCATGACGCCCTGGCTCCGGCGGCGGCCGAGCTGGCTCAGGCTTACATTTCCCTGGATGCGGCCTTGCGGCTGGGTTTCGGGGATACGTCCAGCGGCGAGTTTTTGGACCGGCGCGGATCGGAAGTCGGTGTGGAACGAAAACAAGCCTCCAAGGCGCTGCGTAAGGGAGTATTTTGGAATACGGCGGGTCAAGCCCTGGATGTGCCCTTGGGAAGCAGGTATTCCTGCGATTCCCTGACCTTTGTGGCGGTACGGCGTTTAGCGGCGGGACAGTTTGTATTGGAATGCGAGGCGGCGGGGGAAACGGGAAACCGTGCTTTAGGCAAGCTGCTGCCGATCTCCTACGTGGCCGGTCTGGCCAACGCCGAATTGACGGATGTGCTTTTGGCCGGGGAGGATCAGGAGAAGGATGAGCAGCTGCGGGAACGGATTCTGCAGAAGGTCCGGCAGCCCGCCACCAGCGGCAATGCCTCCCATTATATCCAATGGGCCACCTCGGTGACGGGAGTGGGCGCGGCCAAGGTGACGGAGCAGTGGAATGGACCCGGCACGGTGAAGGTCAGCATTGTGGATACGGACCGGGAGCCGGCTTCACCCGCGTTGGTGGAAGCTGCGGCAGCATATATTGAAACGGTCCGTCCAGTTTGTGTGGCGGTGACAGTGGTTTCGGCAGCGGGCTTGAGCATCCACGTAAAAGCCACCATTGTGCCGGCTATGGGCTACACGCTCCAGGCGATCCAGGACAGCTTCCATGCTGCGCTGGCGGATTATCTGCGGGGTGTGGCGTTTGCTACAACTTATGTCAGCTTTGCCAAAATTGGGACGCTGCTCCTGGGCACTGACGGTGTGCTGGATTATACGGCGCTGACCGTTAACGGGGGCATGGCCAATGTGGTGCTGGCAGATAACCAGGTGCCTGTGGCCGGCACTGTGGAGCTGGGGGTGTAATATGGCGTATCCCGAGGAGCAGGACGTATTTGTGGAAAAGCTGAACAAAAAGTTGGACGGCGGTGTATATGTCATCGACGAGCAGGTTCAGCTGGCAGATGGCGCATATGAGGGTTTATTAGCCCATGACAATGCAATAAACAGCACGGTGAAGGTCTTCACCGGCCCCAAGCTCACCGGCCAGGAAATAACCGCATGGACTCTGTCCACGCCTGCGGAGACACCTTGGCGCAGACGCATCCGCATTTTTGCCGAGGTGCAGGCGGTATATGTGAGCTACGAAACACCGGGGGACCAGGTTGAGGCCGATGATGTGAACGCGCTGCAGGAGGCCTTGATGGCAACGCAGGCGGAGCTGGACCGGTACAAAACGGTTGGGCTGGTGGATGGCGGATTATTTAATGAGGGGGAATGATGGATGGCGCAGACGATAAAGGTCCGGCGGGGCACGAGGGCGGAGCTGGTAGCCAGAGGCGCTCTTTTGGCCGGGGAAATGGGTTTTTGCACGGATACCAAGGAAGTGTATATCGGGGACGGAACGGCGAATTTGTTTGTTGGCCGGGTGATGATGGGGCCTTACGCCTCCCGGCCAAGTGCGGCTGTGGCAGGGCGGTACTATTTTGTCACGGGCGGCGGCACGAATAATGCCTATCTGTACCTGGACGATGGAACCCAGTGGGTTCGAATCAATGCCATCGGGCTGGCGGATTTGACCGGCACACTGGATAATGTGGCGGACGGCAGCACCTATGGGAAAGTGCTGAAGGCGGATCTCACCGGCGGGCATGTCAGCAAGGTGTCGGATGGCACCAATACTAAAACGGCGGCGGAAATCAAAACCCATATTGATGATGCCACCAAGCACCGTGTCATTAACGACTCGGGTGTGGGCGGCACGGATTTGTGGAGTGCGCAGAAGATCAAGAACGAATTGGATTTGGCCCGGGCGGGACAGGAGTACCAGGATAGCGTCAAGGATCAGAACCTGGCTGCGCCGCCGGCGTCTCCGGCAGCCGGAGACCGGTATATTGTTGCTGCGTCCCCTACGGGTGCGTGGGCGGGCAAAGCCGGGCAGATTGCGGAGTGGTCTGGTTCGGCTTGGATTTTTGTGATGCCGACCGTGGGTATGACTGCCATCGTAGACGATGAGGCCAAACAATATACCTGGAACGGTACCATCTGGGCCCGCAGCGGCGGCGCGCTTCAAACCGTCACCGCAGGCAATGGTCTGACCGGCGGGGGCCAGGCGGATACGGTGGCTCTGCATGTAGGGGCTGGGAATGGCATTGATGTGGCGGCGGATACGGTTTCCGCAAAGCCGGGCAAGGGCATTGTGGTCAATGCTACCGGCATTGAGGCAAGTATTGATGCGGACAGCATCGTTTACGATACAGCCAACGGAAACCGGCTGATGGTCGCCGTCATTGATGGAGGGACTTTCTAAGAAAGGGAGGCGGCGGCATGGCCAGAAAAGTATTAATTCAAGTGCGGCGCGGCGCGGAGTCCTCCATCGGCACGTTGGCCGCAGGGGAGCTGGGGTATTGTACGGATACCCGCAAGCTCTATATCGGCACCGCCACCGGGAATGTGCTGCTGGTGGCAGCCCAGAGCACCGGGGACATGCTGAAGGGCATCTACGACACCAACAACAACGGCAAGGTAGATGCGGCCGAGGTGGCGGATGCCGTCCCGTGGGCGGGGGTGACGGGGAAGCCGGGGACGTTTGCGCCGTCGTCCTTTGCCAATGGGAAATATTATAACGGCACGGTTGGAGGCAGCACAGATCTAGGCTGGAAGAAGCTGTTCCGGATGACGGGAGCAGACCGCTCAGGTACAGGGGGAGCCACATCCACAGGCAACTTTTATGACGCGGGAACGGTAATGGGGGTTATTAGCGACCGTAATGGAAATTTCAATCAGAGCGGTATTGGCAGATATCCGTTTCAATTTGTCCTGAATGCCTGGTCGGGGACAACACGGATGGACAGTGCCCAGCTATATATCCCCTCGGGTATTCCAGATCTATTGAGAATCGTCAAGTATGGTGTAAACGACTATGAGCTGCAAATCCGTAGTCCATCCACTTACCGGCAAGTCAGTTTTGAAGTGTGGGAAATTGGCAGTACGCTATCCCAGTTTGCTTTTCAAAGCCTTTCTGCTGAATCGGGCACATTTACTGTTGCCAGAAATAATACTGCATTTAACGGTCTCATAGATGGTCCTTCTTTCGCCGATTTGCGCAATAAGCCGACCACACGGGCCGGTTACGGCATTACTGATGCTATGCCCCAAGGCCCGCTTACCTGGGCTCAACTGCGGGGTGATGCGTAATGGCATACGGAAGCTCGCAATACGGGGTGTTGGGTTATAGCCTGGATGCTGAGAATCAGGGAGGAACGGAGCTGTATGTTCCGGATCTGCTCCGGTATCTGCCGGAATACTACCGGGTGCCTGGCGGCACTATGGTGGTATTGCAAGAATCGGCGGCTGGAGAGATCGGGGCGCTGCGTGACGGCATTAGCGATGTATTGGACCAGTTTTTTGTCGGTTCAGCCACATGGGGACTTAGCCGTTGGGAGCAGGAACTGGCTCTGAGTGTAGACCCGAGCAAACCGGCGGAACGTCGGCGCAAGCAGATTTTGGCCAAACTCCGGGGGACCGGGACGGTTACCAAACAGATGCTGATGGAAACTGCGGCCGCCTTCTCTGGTGGTGAAGTAGAGGTGCTGGAGTACCCGGCCGAGTACCGGTTTGTCATCCGGTTCATCGGCTTTTTGGGCATTCCGCCCAATCTGGCGGAGTTCATGAAGCTGCTGAACCAAATTAAGCCGGCTCATGTGTCGTACACCTTCGAGTACCGTTACGTCATCTGGGAGACATTGAAGAATTACCGGCTGACCTGGGAAAAGGCCAAATCCATGACCTGGAATCAGTTGAAGACTTATGGAGGAGAGTGAAGGACGTGCAGACAACCAATAATTTGGGTTTGAAAAAACCGGGTGCCGAGGATGTTGTCAATATCGAGGATCTGAACAGCAATAGCGATGCGCTGGACGGAAAATTCGGGGCATCCTCCGGCCATGGACACACGGGGGTTGCAGGAGACGGCCCAAAAATTGGAAGCAATGGCTTGGCGGCAGGAGCGGCCACGGATACGGTGATCGGCGGCCGCACGGTGAGCGATACGACAGCGCCTACTGGCGATAGCGGCACCCCCACCACCCTGTTCGGATGGCTGGCCAACATGATCAAGGCCATTACAGGCGGAGCCACCTGGCGAACGCTGCCGGGGATGACCATTGCCGCCATTAAGACCATTTTGGATGCGGCAACGAATGCCGGTACGGCCAGCACCTTGATGAAGCGGGATGCCAGCGGAAGAGCGCAGGTGGCAGCACCTTCGGCGGCAGCGGATATTGCGCGGAAGGATACAGTTGATGCGGTTCAGAGCAATTTGAACACCCATACAGCAGTGGGGAATACTGCACATGGTGCCACATCAGCCCCAACTGTCAGCACCCTGATGGCGCGTGATTCAGCAGGCCGGGCGCAGGTAGTGGCTCCGTCTGTAGCGGCGGATATCGCCAACAAGGGGTATGTGGATACGGCCGTGTCCGGCGCGACTATTCCGGATGCCAGCTTGACTGTTAAGGGGAAGGTGCAGCTGTCTAGTGCGGTCAACAGCACATCTGAGGTGTTGGCTGCTACGCCTAAAGCGGTGAAGGACGCTTATGACCGGGGGAGTGCAGGAGTGACGGCTGCGGCTGCGGCGCAGGCGAAGGCGGATGGGGCATTGCCTAAAGACGGTAGCGCACCGATGACCGGTCCTTTGATAGCTCCGAGACTGGGTTTGACGGATTACGGGACACCGATGGAGATTGGACGGTACATCGACTTGCACAAACCCGGGAGTTCCAGCGACTTCGATGCTCGTATCACTATAACAGATGAAAACCAATTCCGATTTGAGCCTGCTGGAGGTTCCGGGTGGGAGTTGCGGAATAATGGTGGCTCGATAGAGGTAAACACAGGAGGGGGATGGATACCAGTGGGAGGAGCAACATATGTAGCAAGTAATACCCTGAGAGAGCAGAATACGGCTGAATACATTCCTATCCCTTCCTCGGCCTCATATCCCTATTACTCGGGGATTCTGGCATACAAGTTCGTACCCAAATGCACCGGAGAGATAGTAGTAACCTGTGATGCCCGTGGTTATTCCTGGTATGATACTAGTGCTTCAAGTTCCGATGATTATTATTGGGTATATTACGATACTGGAATAGATGTATATGTTCCATCAGTTCAAGCTCCACGAGATGGCCCTTATGCCGAGAGTGGAAATAGGATCGTTCCGGTTGGAACATTGGATGCCTTCGATTATAGAACTCCATTAGGAACTGCATTCTTTCCAACTAATATTCCTGCGAGTATGGCGAGAGTGGCTAGAATGGGATCATCTCGACAGGATAATCAGTATGAAACTGTCGGAAGAACCCTCAGTGTACAAGCTGGAATTCCTATTTATTTTCTAACATATGGAGTTTATGGGAGAGATGGCATAACGATTAATGGAGCAGCCAGATATTTTAGAGTTAAAAACCTCCGAATCTATTACGATATTAAGTAGGGAAAGGAGACTATATGATAGCTATAATTTACGACCTTAACGGGTACCTCGTCGGGATTAATGCCTATATCGCAGAAGATGATGAAATAGAGTTTCCAAGGTTTTTCGTCGAAGAGGTTCCTTCAGAGCTCCTGAATGTTCCGGAGAATCATCGAGTAAAGGTGCACCCGGTTAATCGGACCTTCTCCTATGAGGCTCTCCCGACCTCACCAGCGCCCCCTGTGGATCGTATATCCACTTTGGAAGCAGAAAACGCAGGTATGGCTCTGGAACTGGCCGAAAACCAAATACGATTTAACGAAATGGAGCAGACCCAAGCGGACCTGCTCCTTTCTCTTGTGAACAAGGGGGTGTTATAGGATGGACTGGTTTGCATTGGTCAAACGGTATTACGAAGCTGGGCGGTACACGGCGGAGCAAGTACGGGTATTTGTAGCTGCTGGTAAGATCACGTCAGCACAGGCCGAGGAGATTGTGGGAGAGTAAGGCGGCAAGCCCCTGGTGAGACTCCGGGGGCTATTTTTATGGGGAGAGGGCGAGAGAGATGACACAGAAAGACTGCCCCGTGGCGTCAGCGCCATGCGAAGATTTGAAGGAGACGGTCAAGGAGATGACCGAGGTTCGGCTGCAGCTACGGGAGGTGGTGACGCTGATGCGGGAGCTGACGGATCATTCCCGGCGGCTAGAGGTGCTGGAGAAGCTGGTGACGGACAACTCCAACGCCTCACGCTCCGCCCACCACCGCCTGAATGATATGCAAGCAGCCCAGCGCTGGCTGATTGGCCTGACGGTCACTATGGTGGGCACCGGCATTGCCAGCGCCACCTTATTAATTAAACTGATGGGCGGCTAATCACAGCCGTCCTCCAAGGAGGATATATCATTATGGACAACATTATCAAAATCGCCCAACCTTATCTGGAAACCATCGCAACTGCCATTATTGGCCTGTTGGCCATGCTCATCCTGGCTCTGATCGCCCGGCTCCGCACCAAGGTAGAGGCATGGCTCGCCGCCAGAACCAGCGCCGCACAGCGAGAGCTGCTGCATAAGCTGGCAGGGGAAGCCTACGCCTGGGTGGAGCATCAATATGCTACGGAGGACGGGCACCATAAGCTTAACGAGGCGGTGCGCTATGTGCTGGACCGGCTGCGACTGGACAAGATTGGTCTGTCGGCAGAGGATGTAACCGCCGCCGTCCAAAAAGCCTGGCAGGAGCTGGACGTGAAGAACCGGGGGGCCGCTTAAGATGGCAAAAGGCTTTGATACCGCCACCCGGTTAACGGCCGAGAAAGCCCAGGCGTTTGCCGCACAGGGTTTTGTTTTTGTGGGGAGGTATCTGGATAACCCGACCAGTTGGAAGGCGCTTTCGGCCGTGGAGGCCAGGGATATTTCCCAGGCGGGATTGTACATTGTCTCCTTGTACGAGCGCACCGCCAGCCGTCCCCGGGAGGGCGCTGCCGCGGGACAAGCCGACGGCAGACAAGCATTGGCTTATGCCAAGCAAGTTGGCCAGCCGGAGGGCAGCACCATTTATGCAGCGGTGGATTATGATGCACAGGCAGCGGACTATGACCGGATTGAAGCCTATATGCGGGCATTTGATGCGGAGATTGACGGATATGAGTTGGGCATCTACGGCTCTTATGCGGTTTGCAAAGCGATTTACCAACGCGGGGTCACCCAAAAGCTGATGCAAACCTATGCTTGGAGCCGCGGGCAGGTCTTTCCGCAAAACAGCATCTACCAATATGAAAATGACATCTCCGTCAACGGCATCGGCATTGATCGCTGTGAGTCCAACGGGGATGCTGGAGGGTGGCGAGTAGGGATGGCGGTTAAACCAGCAGCGCCGCAGCTTAGTAAAGAGGTGGCGGCCAATATTATCGACAGCTTTCTGAAAAAACACTGGACCGAATGTGAGACGGAGCGGGTCAAAGCAGAGCAGGAGAGACGTTCCGCAGACGCGGAGGCGTGGAAAGGGCTGCGGGATTGGCAGCATCATCTGGCGAACGAACTTAGGGCCGCCTCCGGGCTGCAAGCGGAATAGTGGGGGAGTTTATTGGTGGGCTGGGGACAATAGTCGGGGGTAATGTTACTTTCCAGGACTTTCGATCAAATGAGCGCTTGCCCGAACGGACTCAGGATACGGTATTTTCCCATTTTCAACTTTTTCTTGGATTTCGCGGACAGAGGATACCTTATTTGCCTCCAAAGATGCCTCATCCCGCCGTTTACCTCCATATAGCGTCTCTACGGTTCGTAAGATTGGAAAAAACACTGGTTTTCGCAAAATAACGGAACGTGGGTCCGCAAGGTTGCGTGTGTGTATGGTAGCCAGTGGGTAAGTAGTCAACTGAGCATTGGGATAGATGGGCGTAGGCAAGTGGACAAGAGGACAAGTGGGCGGGGGCTCTGGGCTAATATGGGTGATGCGCACGGGGCCAGGAGGGCAAATGAAAAGCATGGTACAACAAAAAGCCGCATGACCAACCGTCATGCGGCTCCCTACATACTTGCGTCTCACGCCTAAGCTTACATGTGTTTACGCAAGCCTGCGGCGCCGGCCTATCCCTCGATGCGCACCGCCTGGGCTTGTGCCTTCAGGCACAGCTCCGCGGCCATAAAGGCATGCTCCTGTGTCATGGCTTTTTCGGTGCGGTTCAGGCAGTCGAGGATCAGCTCGCCGAAGAAGGGATACCCCACTTGACCGTCCACATGGAAGTGGTACTCGCCCTCGCCGTTAACCAGATACACGTGGTTGCTGGATTTGTCCCGGGCGATGTCGATATATTTGCGGAGCTCGATGTAACCCTCGGTGCCCAGGATCAGGGTCCGGCCATCGCCCCAGGTGCCAAGACCGTTAGGGGTCAGCCAGTCCACCCGGAAATATTGGGTTGCGCCGTTATCCCCCAGGAGAGTCGCGTCGCCGAAGTCCTCCAGCTCGGGGTAATCCGGTGCGTTATAGTTGGCCACCTTGCTGTGCAGAACCTGGGCGCTTTTGCAGCCGGCATAAAACAGGAACTGCTCCACCTGATGGCTGCCGATATCGCAGAGGATGCCGCCGTATTGCTCCTTCTTGAAGAACCAGTCCGGCCGGGAGGGGGCATTCAACCGGTGCGGGCCGAAGCCTGTCACCTGGACCACACGTCCGATAGCACCCTGCTCGATTAGCTGTCCGGCATATACCGCCGATTCCACGTGAAGCCGCTCGCTGTAGTAGACCATATATTTCCGGCCGGTTTCCTTTACCTTGGCGCGAGCCGCTTCCAGCTGCTCCAGCGTGGTGAAGGGAGCCTTGTCCGTAAAATAGTCCTTGCCCGCATCCATCGCCCGCAAGCCAAGAGGTCCGCGTTCAGAGGTGATGGCGGCGCCTGCGATCAGGTGCACCTCCGGATCGGCCAAAACCTCTTCTTCTGTAGAGGCGATCTGTACCTGGGGATAGGTCTTGGCGAAGGCTGCTGCCTTGGCCGGGTCACGGTCATACACCCACTTCAGGGTGGCACCCGCTTCCAGCAGGCCGTTTACCATTCCATAGATATGCCCATGATCCAATGCAACCGCCGCGATTACAAATTCCCCCGCTTTAACCACCGGATTGGGCTTGCCCTTAGGCGCGTAGTTCATTCCGTCACTCTTTTGCATGATGTGGTTTCCTCCTCATGGTCTCATTATATTGCAGCTGCTTCCAATCCCAAGCCGGCTTTAACACGGTCTTAATGGAAGCGCTTTTTTACATACCTAACGGAAATTTTGAAGTTATGTCTTCGGAGACGTTGCCCCTTATAAAAGAATAGCCCAAGCCGGGCATTAATTGTGATTCCCCATAGTTGAAAAAATAACACCAGATTGCGGTTGTTAGCCCGGACTATGATATAGTGTAGGTAACCGAACGCGGCGGTAGATGCTTACGAAGTGACGTTTACTCCACAAAAACTCACGATGAACCACGGGGAGGATACACCCATGTCCTATATGGTGGGCCACTTCAGCGGGGAGCCCTTGCAGTTTGCCTATAAGCGCAAGAGTGTGAATTACGAGCATAAGGAAACCTTCCACTCCCACCTGGGGATGGAGTTTCTGTGGATCCACCAGGGCAAAGGGACCATGATCGTCAATAACAACAGCTACCCCATCAAGCCGGGTATGCTGTGTATGTTCCAGCCCTACCAGCTTCACCATCTGAGTCTGGATTATTCAGATAACCAGTCCTTTGAGCGGTCCGTGGTCACCTTCGAGCCAACCCGGTTCGACAGCTATTTTCAAAAATGGCCGGCCCTACACAGCTTCTTCCAGTTTATCCACTTGGGTAAGCTTCCTTTTCCCTGCCTGTACGGGGTGGACGGAGGGGATGATTTGGAGCAGCTGTTCATTGATATGCAGGAGCGGCTGCCGTCTCTTCCCGCGAAGGATCGGAATGAAGAGGCCTCCTTATTTCTGGTCATCCTCTTCCGCAAGCTGAAGCAATTATGGGACAAGCAGGAGCTGCTGGATACGGATATGGAAAGCCGGAGGAAAAACCATCAGGTGGAGCATATTTTGAGCTGGATCGAGGCCAACTTTACCGCTCCGTACAGTCTGGAGGAAATGGCCCAGGCGCTGCATTTGTCTCCTTACCATATTGCCCACTTGTTTAAAGCAGCCACCGGCATCACCATCTCGGATTATATCGCCACCCGCCGGATTCATCAGGCGGTCCACCTGCTGACCACCACCCACAAGCCGGTTTCTTTGATCGCGGAGGAGATCGGGCTGATGAATGGCTCTTATTTCTGCAGGCTTTTCAAAGCCCATATGGGGACCACCCCCTACCAATACCGCAAAAAATGGATCAATCAATAGTCGCACAACAGGATTGTTTGACCCTCCCATACATCGGGTAAAAACGCCTATCCCAACATGAGGAGGCGGATGGCCATGGAGCCCGTGAATGACCGCGAAATCAAAGAAACGCGCATTGAAAAAAAGACGGACAACAGCGAAGTCATGTCGACCTTTATCAAGTATGCGGCGTATCTGATTATTTTCTTCGGTGTGTTGTATTTCCTGGTCCGGTATGTGTTCCCTATGTTCTAGGCTGTGTTTGCAAAAGAAGCATAGAGCATATGCATCCGGTGAATCAGCGGGGCAGCGGTGTGCAATCCGGCACACAGCGGCTCCGCTTTTTGCATTACGCGGCGGCAGGCAGCGTCATCGAGATAACCGCGCCTCCTTCGGGGCAATTGCCGGCCTCAATCATTCCCCCGCAGCCCTCCACAATCGCCCGGGAGATGGCAAGCCCCAGCCCGGATTCGCCGTCCTTGCCCTTCATGAAACGGTGGAATAACATAGGCAAGAGCTCCTCCGGAAACCCGCAGCCGTCATCGGTCACCGACAGCCGCACCTCATCCTCTGCAGCATTTACCCTGATCACAATACCCGTCATTGCGTAACGCACGGCATTGGCGGCCACATTCAGAAGCGCCTGCAGGAGCTTGTCCCGGTCGGCCCGGATGACAGGAGGACCTTCTTCGGGCAGCATTACCCGCACAGACAATCCCTTGGAATCCAGCATAGGATTGATTCTCTCAACAGCCTCATCGATCAGTTCCGCCAACGGAACGGGTGACACCCGGAACAGCTCCTCCGCGCTGTCCAGCTTGGCCAGCAGCGTCATCTCCATCACCAGCTTTTTCACCCGGCCGCATTCACTGACAATGATGTCCAATCCCCGTTCCACTTGTTTTCCTTCAAAAAGCCCGTCCCGGATTCCCTCCGCATAGCCGGAAATAGACATCAGAGGGGTTTTCAGCTCATGGGAGGCGTTCTGGAAAAATTCCTTTTGCACCCGGATAAACCGGTTCAGCTCCCCGGCCATTTCGTATACGGCTTTGGCTACAGCTCCGATCTCCCCGCCGCCGCGGACCAGCCGCACCTGGGCGAACCGCCTTTCCTTCACCTTCTCCAGCTCCTCCTTCAGCAGCATCAGAGGGCGAATCAGCTTTCTTGTAAAAAGGAGGCTGAGCGCCGCCATGACCACTCCCCCGGCTGCGAAAATGATCAGAAATCTGCGCAGCAGCTCCTGCTCAATGGCCTTAATCCGGCTCACCGGTGTCAGCAGGGTCAGGGTCCCGGCGGGAAGAGCCTCCACCCGGGAAACATAAGCCGTATCGGTGCCGTTCCATATTTTTTCCAGATTCACAGAGGGGGGGATTAAGGTGGAAGGGGAAATACCCACTGCAGGAGTCAACGGCACAGCGGATTCCTCCCATAGGTTAGCGGTAACCACATTGCCCTCTTTGTCGGTGAGGATGGCTCTGACCTCGGAATAAGGGATGCTGATGCTCATGGGAACGCCAGTAGAACTGACATTCCCGGTTACCTCGAAGGAGGAGAGGGATATGCGGAGGCTCCCGTCCTCGTCTGCATGGGCAAGGGTGGGGCCTGCAGAATCGCCTTGGTTTTGCATAGGAGCGGGTAAGGTTTCGGAAGCCCCATTCTGAACTCCAGATACGGCAGCCACCCCCAGCTTGGCGGTCATGGCGGCGCCCATGGTTTTGAGATCCTCCTTTTGCGCCCCGATAAAATGATCCATCAGCACAAAATGAATGACGGCTCCGGTTACCGACAGCACCAGAATCAGCGATATGGCAAAGGCAAGATTAATCTGATAGACCAGCTTCAAGCTGCTCAGCCTCCCCGATGCGGAATCTGTACCCATGACCCCAAATGGCCTCGATGGGCAGCTCCGGCATTTTTTTGCGCACCCGTTTGATCAGATGGTCTACAGCGCGGTCGCTGCCGAAATAGTCATCGCCCCACACCAGCGTCAGCAGCTCCTCCCGGGTAAACGCCCGGTTGGGATGTAGCGCCAGCACATGCAGCAGCTCGAATTCCTTCATCGTTAACTCCACTTCCTGCTGATTCCAAAAGATTCTGCGCTCCTCCGGCAGCACATGCAGAGCGCCCCAGACCAAACGCTGTGAAGCGGCGGGCTGCCCCCCAGCGGATTGTAAACCGGGGCTGTTCTCTTGCGTTCGGTACCAGCGGTGGAGGAGCCGTTTGATCCTTGCCGTAAGCTCCCGGAGGCTGAAGGGTTTGGTCAGGTAATCGTCGCTGCCCAGCTCCAGTCCCAGCACCTTGTCCACCTCGTGGTCCCGGGCGGAGATCATGATGATGGGCACCTCGGCCTCCCGGCGAATCAATTGGCAAAAGGCGTAGCCGTCCATACCCGGCAGCATGATGTCCAGCACCCACAGGTCCGGCGGGTCCCTCCGCCACAGATCCAAAGCCTCCTCCGCCGAGGCCAGCCCGGCTGTCCGGTATTGCTCCTTCTTCAGGCACGCCTCCACCAGCTCCCGGATATGGGTATCGTCATCTACAACAGCAATATAAAAAGGACGGTTCATCGTCACAGCTCCCGTTCGTAAGGTTGGTTCCATTATAACAAGCCGCAGGGTTGGCGGACGGCCTGCCATTGTTTTTCCACAAATTCACCAATCTCCTGCCATGGTCCCTCGGTAGACTGGGGATGTTAGACAAACCAGACGAAGGAGATGTTCAACCATGTCATTACCTATTATTTTGGCCAAAAGTTTGCTGTCCCTCACGCTGTTATCCGCTGTCGCTCCGGCAGGAGGAGGCGGTGCCGGATCTACCGATGGAGTGAAGGATAGCGGAGGTGTGTCTGCCGGGAATATTCAAGTGACCCGTGCGGTAGCAGCTTATGACGGGACAAATGTGACATCATTTGCTCTGGCCTCGATTCCCGATCCTCTGGAGCTGGCCAAAACCTATGCCCCGGAAACGGTGGAGGAATGGACCCGCACCTTGGAGCAGTACAAGGAAAAAGGCAAAGCCCAGACGTACAGCGTACACCTGACGTCACCCACGGAGGGAGGAGAGGATGTAACAACGCTCCCGTTGGAAATCGCAATCCGGGCTATACCGGCAGTGAGAGTTGATGCTGAAGCGGGAGCGTCTCAGGATGAAGCTGTCCCGAAGTCCGTGTCCGTGGATATCCGGCGGGCTGTGGTGGTGGGGGATGAGCAATTGGAGGGTGTGGATTCTGCCTCCGTTTCCCCTGTGTTGAAGGTATTTCCCTTGGACGAAGGCATTGTGAAGGCACAAACTGCTGTAGCCAAAGCGCTGGAAGCCGGGGAAAATGGTGAAATCCGCACGGCGCTTCATGATTTGCTGACAGCGTACCAAGCGTTTTTGGCAGAAAAATAATGTTCGGGCAGCTTCTTCATTGCCGTTCTTTGCTCTTACGGGCAGGGGGCGGTTTTTTTGTGGAATGGAAGGGGTTGACATCTAAATTAAAAATGTCATAATAAATATATCAATATTATGATATTAAAAGGATGGAATGAACATGGAACCTCTAAACCATGAAGGAATGGAAGACGAGAACGTGGATGAACATGCCGGCAATTACACCTCGGCCAGCTACCGGACCCCTGACGGAGCTCCGGCGGATATTGTGATTTTCACCATCTCCTCCCGGGAAAAGGATACGACCAAAAAAGCGCTGCCCGTGCAGGAGCTTCAGGTGCTGATGATCCGCCGCAAGAAATGGCCTCATGAAGGGCAATGGGCCTTGCCGGGGGGCTTTTGCATGGAGAAGGAAAGCATGTATGAATGCGCCCTCCGGGAGCTTCAGGAGGAAACCGGCGTCGCGGATGTCCACATGGAGTATTTCAATGTATACAGCAAACCGGGCAGGGATCCGCGGGGCTGGATGATTTCCCATGCGTTTTTTGCGTTGGTGCAGGAGGAGGCCCTGGCTAACCGGCAGGCGGCTTCCGATGCGGAGGATGTTCGGCTGATGACCGTCCGGGAGGCATTGGCGATGGAGCTGGCTTTTGACCACATGGAGATCCTGGAGGATGCGCTCGGCAAGGTGAAGGAGAAGATGCTGACCACCACCATCGCCCGGGAGTTCCTGCCCGAGGAGTTTACCTTAAGTGAGCTGTACCAGGTGATCCAGGCGGTGGTGCCGGAGTTCGAGGAGCCTAATTTTATCCGCAAAATTACCTCCACCAAAAGCCGCCAGGGGATTCTGGAGGAGGCAACCGATGAGGAGGGGCGTCTCCGTTATTCCAGCCGTTATTCCCAACGGGCGGCGAAGCTGTACCGGTTTACGGATTTGACGCCGCAGCTGTCCATCTATAGCTAAGATTAACAAAACTCCCGAAGCCACGGAGATTTTGGCAACAAAAGCGGGTACTAATCCGCTCGCAGCTCCTGAGTTGGGGCACATTGCATAAAAAGGAGGCGGAACATATGAGTGAGCTGCTGCTGGACCAAAGCGGAAGTCTGCTGGACAAAATAAAGGGCGGGCTGTTCGGTGTGGCCGCCGGGGATGCGCTGGGCGGGACGACGGAGTTTATGAGTGTTGCCCAGGTGAAGGCAACTTACGGCTTTCTGACGGAGATCATCGGCGGGGGCGTGTGGGGACTGGCACCGGGTGAGGTGACGGATGACACCATGATGACCCTCTGTGTGGCGGAGGGGATTCTGGAGAATCCGGCGGAGCCTATGGGAACCATCGGCCGCCTGTTCCGGGAGTGGTATGCGGGCGGGCCCAAGGATGTGGGCAACATCATCCGGCAGGTGCTGGAGCGGTATGAGGGCAACTGGTATGAGGCGGCTTTTGTAGCGCATCTGGACTTGGGGCAAAGTGCGGGCAACGGCTCCCTGATGCGGTGTTTGCCTGCTGCATTGGCGTATGCCTCCTTGGATCAGGTGGAACAGGTTTCCCGCCTCCAGTCGCGGATGACCCACTACGATGAACGCTGCGACGAAGCGTGTATTCTGTACAACCGGATGGCTTGGCGCCTTTTGCAGGGAGAGGAGCTGAAGGAGGTTGTCTTGCAGGTTGTGGCCGGGACGGACTATGCCGTTGGTTTGGGCACGGAGCCTTTGTGCTCGCCCAGCGGGTTTGTGGTGGACACCTTCCGCTGGGTGCTGTTTCTCCTGCTGGACTCGGCCTCCTTCGCGGAAACCATCCAGCGTGCCGCCAATCTGGGCGGCGATTCGGACACCATCGGCGCCATTGCCGGAGGGCTGGCCGGCCTCTATTACGGGTATGCGGCCATCCCCAGAGAGTACCGCGAGGCCATCCTGATCAAGGATCGGCTGTCCGCCGCCGCGGAAGCCCTGTACCTGCTGCGGCAGGGCGGAGCGGGAGTGGAAGGAGCAGGAGTGTGATTCAAATGCTACAGCAGCGGCCAGATGGGGAGTGGCGTGCTGATGCGCAAACCATTTCTCGGCTGTCTCCAATGCATCCCGGCCCCCGACAGCCCAGCGGTTGCCTCCAATGCATCCCGGCTTTTAACGGACACAGGGGATCTTATTCCGCGAAAACAGCTGGTTTTCTAGGACTAACGGACACAGAGGGCGCTATTTGGGTGGAAAACGGGAAAATGGGGCGCGAGGCAAACAAATAGCGGCGCTCCGGTCCGTTAGAATTTGAAGCGGGCGCTTTTGGGAGGAATAACGCCTCTGGTGTCCGTTAGGTTCGCACCGTGCCTTCATCGAGGATAAGTTTGGAGTCTGCAGGTAAGACGCCGCATCACGCAATACCCTTCCCACGAGAAAAAACGCCTGCAAGGCAGGCCGGTCCACGCATGATGCATGGGTCAGGCCGCCTGCAGGCGTTTATTGGTTACTGCTTTGAAGATCAAGAGGGATCCTGCTTCTTTAGGGGCAGAAGAACCGTGATCCGGTGGGGCATATGGTCGTCCGCCAGGTCCAGGTAAGCCTCCGGTCCCGCCTGCAGCAGAGTATCCCTGCTGCCTCCAGCCGGCTGCTCCCTGCTGAAGACCAAGGTGTACACGGTGCTGCCGAACTGATAGTCCACCTGGAAGCCCGGCCAGGCGTCGGGGACACAAGGGTCGAGCCACAGTCTGTCGCCCCGGCGGCGGATGCCGAGGATCCACTCCAGGCCCACCTGGTACATCCATCCCGCGGCGCCGGTATACCAGGTCCAGCCCGCGTGGCCCCGGTGGGGCTCGGAGGTGTAGACATCGGCGGCCATCACATATGGCTCGCCGGTGTACTGCCGGACCTCCTGATCGGTCCGGGTATGGTTCACCGGGTTGAGCAGATGGAACAGCTCAACCGCTTTGTCCGCCTGTCCCAGCTTGCTCCAGGCGGCGATGCTCCAGATGACCCCGTGGGTATACTGGGCCCCATTCTCCCGGATACCCGGGGGATAACCCTGGATGTAGCCGGGGCTGGGATCGGTTTTGTCGAAGGCGGGGGTCAAGAGACGCGCCAGGGCCAGCTCCCGGTCCACCAGCTCCCGGTCGAAGGACCGCATAGCCTGCCAGGCCCGATCGTCCGGAGCTCCGCCGGAGAGCACCGACCAGGATTGGGCGATGGCATCGATCCGGCATTCATCATTGCGGATGGAGCCCAGCCAGGTGCCGGAGTCCGTGAAGGCCCTGCGGTACCATTGGCCGTCCCAGGCATGGGCATTGGCCGCCTGGAACAGGCTTTCCCGCCGCTCCCGGTAACGGACCACCCGCTCCGTTTCCCCGCGCTCACCGCAGATTCCTTCGAAGCGCTCGAGGATTTCCCCCAGAAACCAAGCCAGCCATACGCTTTCACCCCGGCCCTTGTCGCCGGCCAGATTCAGCCCGTCGTTCCAGTCGCCTACGCCGATCAGGGGCAGACCATGCTCGCCGATGCGCGACAGGGCTTTTTCGATCGCCTGAAGGCAGTGTTCATAGATGGTGCCTGTCCGTCCGGAAAGAACCGTCGGCTCATACCGCTCGTGCTCCCCTTCTTTCAGGGGCTCGCTCACCAGATAAGGGGCGGTTTCCTCCCAAAGAGTCCGGTCCCCCGTATGCTCCGTGTAGCGGGAGGCCACATAAGGCAGCCACAGCAGGTCGTCGGAGAACAGGGTGCGGATGCCCCGCTCTGTTTCTTCATGCCACCAGTGCTGGACATCGCCCTCCTCATATTGGTGGGCGGCGTGGAGCAGCACTTGCCGCCGGGCGAATTCCGGCGCTGTATGCAGCAGCGCCAGTGTATCCTGCAGCTGGTCCCGGTAGCCGAAGGCCCCGCCGGCCTGGAAGAAGCCGCTGCGGGCCCAAATCCGGCAGGCCAGCGTCTGATACAGCAGCCAGCCGTTCAAAAGCAGATCCATCTCCCGGGCGGGAGTGGTGACCTTCACCTGGTGCAGCATGGTGTTCCAATACTGCTCCATCTCTGCCCAGGCCGCATCGCACTTGGCTCCGTCAGCGTATTGGCGGGCCAATGCCGCCGCTTCCGCTTCCGAGGAGGTGCAGCCCAGGAGAATCAGGACCTCCCGTTCTTCGCCGGGGAGGAGGATCAGATCCTGACGGATGGCGCCGCAGGAGGCGGCTTGGACGCCGGTCCGGTTGGACAGCCGGTTTCCTGCCATCCCGGCGGGAGCCTCCATACTGCCGTTGCGGCCGACAAATTCCAGCTGATCCGAGGTCCAGCTTTGGCCGCTGCCTCCATTCCTGCTTTCATATTCATCTCCCGCACTGCCGCCCAGGCCCGCTGTCTCCCGGCGCTCTCCGTCTTCAGGGAAAATTCCCAGGAATGCAGTAGCCTCCCGGAAATGCTCCTGGTACGTATTCTGCGCCGTCATAATCGAAGCCGCTTCATCCCGGCGAACCACAATATGCGGTGCCGTTTGCTGCCGTCCTACCCCCAAAACCCACTCCGCATAGTACGCCAGCGACAGCCGCCGTTGCCGGGAGGAGGTGTTGGAAAGACGCAGGCGCATGATTTTCACCGGGTCCTTCACCGGGACAAACAAGGTTAATTCATGGCGGATGCCTTCCCGCTCATGGCGGAATATGGAGTAGCCTTGTCCGTGGACAACAGTATATGGCTCAAGATGTTTGCCGGGGGAAGGGGTCAAGGTCCACAAAAGACCGGATTCCTCATCCTTCAAATATCCCTGCTCCCCGGGCGGATCCAGCACCGGGTCGTTGGACCAGGGGGTCAGCTTGCACTCCCGGCTGTTGCGCCAGAAGGTATAGCCCGTACCCAGCTCCGTAACAAGGGCCCCAAAGCCGGGGTTCGCCAGAACATTGGTCCAGGGCCCCGGCAGATGGCGGCCGTCCGCTATGGTAAGCCGGTATTCCCGGCCGTCCGGTGTAAAACCACCCCAGCCGTTAAAGAACAGAAGCTCCTTGGAGTCCGCCGCTGCCAATGGAGGCAGAGTGCTCCTCCCTGCAGCGTGCCCCGCACCCGGGGTGATTCCCAGCCCAGTCGCTCCGGCCATTCCCGCCGGAGCGACAGAGAAACGGGTCGTCCCGGGCTGAGCGTGAGCCGTGTGAATAGGAGTCCTTACTCCTCCAGTACCGTCCAGATTCGCTTGTTTTCCTCTGGCCTCCTCTTGTCCTGTCCACGCTGCTTCCGTTCCATCAGACCTCAACACTCTGGATCCATCCAACCCATCCGGAGTCGTCCCTGCTCTTCCTTTTTCCACCCCCGGCCCCAGTGCTGCCGGCATCCGGCTGTCTACGGCAGGTGTCCCTTCCACACTGCCGCCGCCTGTCTTGACCAGCGCCAGCGCCGGACTGTCGCCGCGCAGGGTGCGCAGCTGGGAGGCCAGGCTGGCCCCGCCGGCCTGGAGATTGACCCTTGCCGCCGCCATCAGCAGCACACGGTCTTCCTCCGCCAGCCGGTGGACGGGAATCACATGAATCCCGGTGACACCGTGCCCGAAGCGGTCCACACCATGCTCTGCCGCCCGCTGCAGCGCCTCCTGCAGGTCTTGCTGGTAGCCGTCCCGGGACAGGTTCAGGATCACCAAATCGTAAACTAGCCCCAGCCGGCGGGCGTATTCATGGCCGGTGAGCAGCTTGATCACAAAGGGCAGCTGGCTCTTATCGCCGATCTGCACCACCATAATCGGACGGTCGCCCGAAATTCCGAAGGACCACAGACCCGACTGCCCCTTCACATTGGCGGCAACCGCCTCCCGGCGGTCCTTGCGCAGCGGCGGGGTATAGAGCGCGAGCCCCGCCAGCCGCTGGAATATGGCGGCTTCCCGCCCGTCCAGCTGCAGGCTGCGCAGCTCGATCCGGCTGCGGTTCCACGCCAGCCGGAACGCCCGATCCGCCTGCTGGTCGCAGGCCAGACGGGCTGCGGCCTCCACCGCATCCTGCCGCTCATCCGCTACCGCCGTCACCGCATACAGCACCGCTTTTTCTCCCGGACCCAGCTCCACTCTGCGCCGCATGATGAAGGCGGGGTCCGCTACCGAGCCGGTTTTGGCCTTGAGCCGGCTTTTGGCGTTTTGGGGCTCCGCCAGGGTATACCCCCGGCCCACAAAGGCTGCACGGTCTGTCTCAAATTCTACCGGACCCAGAGATTGCCCGTCTGATGCCAGCAGGTGGGCGGACCAGAGGGAGCGGTCCTTCACCGTCCGCGGACGCCTGCCTGCTACGAGGCAGCCGCTGTCTTCATCGTAAGCAGTGCGGACAAACAGCTTGCTGAAGGCGGGATGAGCATCATCTGCAATGGGACTGGACATGGCCAGCTCCATGAAGGTGGTGACCTCCAGCACCTTTTTTTCTTCGCTGTGGTTGACCAGGGTAATCCGCCGCACCTCCGCATCCGCCTCTGGAGAGACAGCAATCTCCATCTTGGTTTCCACCAGTCCGTCCCGGCGCTGGAAAACCGCCTTATCCAGCTCGAAGCGGATCAGCGATTCGTCAGGCTTCACCCGGGCAGGCTGATAGGAAGCGGACCACAGCTTGTCCTCACCCACATCCCAAATATAGATCCCGCTGACCCAGGAGTCCCGCACCGGCTCCTCCCGCCAGCGGGTGACGGACAGGCCGTCCCAGCTGCTGTAGCCTGCACCGCTGGCCGTGACCATCGTCATGAAGCGGCCGTTGGAGAGCAGGCAGACCTCCGGTACGGCGGTATGGGGGGAGCGGAACTCCCGGACGGAGGCGGTATCCGCAGGCTGTTTCTCCTGCCGGGGAGTGGACCGGTACATCTCCGGATGGCGGATCCATTTGGGCCTCGACGGAATCCGTTCCTGCAGCAAAAGCTCTGCCGCCTGGATCTCCTTGCTCTTGTGGAACCGGTCATACATGGTCCGGGGCAGCAGCAAATTGCCCAGAGTCAACAGACTCATACCCTGATGATGGGCCATAAAGCTGCGGATCACCATATGGCGGCTGCCTCCGGGCATCCGGCGGGGGGTGCAGTCGATGGCTTCATAAAAGCCGTATTTGCCCCGGGCGCCCCATTCCTCCATTTCGTGTAAAGCCGCAATTCCCCGGTCCCGGGAGAAGGGCAACGACATGACGGTGGCGTAGGGGGCCAGCACCAAATCCTGCTCCAGCCCGCGCTTGAAGCCCAGACCCGGAACCCCGAAGGCCCGGTACTGGTAGTTCATCTGATGATCGTAGGCGTAATAGCCGGATTCGGAAATCCCGAAGGGCACCTTGCGCTGCCGGGCATATTCGATCTGCCGGTCCACCACAGCCTGGTAGGTGCTGTCCCACAGGGTATCCCGGTAGGTTTTCATGAAGAGCCAAGGCATCAGATATTCGAACATGGTTCCCGACCAGGACAGCAAAAGCGGGCGGCTGCCCGATTTGGTCAACGTCCGGCCCAGCACATTCCAGTGGGATACGGGCACCTGGCCCATGGCAATAGCAACAAAGCTGGCCTGCCGGGCTTCAGAGGCCAGAAGATCATACAGCACATTGTCCCGTTTGCCCTCTTTGACATGGTACCCGAGGGAGAAGAGATTGGTCTTCCCGTCCAGAAGCGGGCGGAAGTTGGTAGACTGCGCCAGGGATTCCATCCGCGCCGCCAAACGTGTACCCCGGTTGCGTACCGTGGAACGGCGGCCGATATGGGGTGTCAGCTCCTGGGCAAAGGCCACCTGAAACTCATCCTTGCTCCGGAGCCTTCTTCTGTCCGGCACCAGGTCGTTCATACCCAGATGTCCGTCGGTTTCCATCCATTCCAGAAGCCCCTCCCGGGCGGCAATCAGGCAGACGGCCAGGTTGCCCGAATCCACAGTGGACACATACACCGGGTTCAGCGGAGCCAGGTTGGTGGTGTCGTACCAGTTGTACAGATGGCCCTCC
Source organism: Bacillota bacterium (assembly GCA_023386955.1). GTDB lineage: Bacteria > Bacillota > Bacilli > Paenibacillales > NBRC-103111 > Paenibacillus_AR > Paenibacillus_AR mesotrionivorans. Next base: position 232,718 of record JAEWIS010000031.1, on the reverse strand, counting down.
CATTTCTCCATCCTCTCGATGGTGCCGATGGTCCGCTCCAGCCGTTCGATCATCCCCGGTGTGTCGATAAACCCGAAATCCCGGGCGGCCAGCACACAAGTGAGATACAGCCCGATATTCGTAGGGGAGGTGCGGTGGGCGACCCCTTTGTCCCCTTCCATCTGGACATTGTCGGGGGGCAGCCAGGAATCCTCTTCCGTCACATACGCCTCATAAAAGGCCCAAATATCTGCAGACAGCTTACGCAGCTCCTGCTCTTCATCCTTGCTGAAAACCACCTGGTCGGATTCCGCCTCGCGGTCCAGCCAACGTACCACCAGAGGTGCCAGGGCCCACAATATCACTCCGGCCAGACCGGCCAGCTGCAGCGCATCGATACTCCCCCAGATTCCGTCTGGAGGGAAAAAAGCCCAGCGTCTGCCTTGACCGGAGAAACCGCCGGAGCCCCAGCCCCCGCCTGCCGGAATCGTCCGGCCTGCAAACAATCCGAGGGCCAGCAGAGCGATGGCAACATAGCCGCCGGATAAGCCGGACAGCAGGGGCTGGCCTTTTTTGCCGCTTTGCCGCTCCACCTCGGACTGGCTTACCCATTCCAGCAGCCTGCGTTTGGACACGCTGATCCGGTAAAGGGTCCGCCCCACGGCATCCAGCAGCATGATGCTTTGGAACGGCAGGGTCACCAGCGCCAAGGCGCATTGGGCCAGAGTAAGGAGCAGCCCCTTGGGCCGGTAAACCAGGGTATGCGGTGTCAGCAGCTGGCGGACAAAAGGCGCACACAGCGTCAGCAGCACCAGCCCGTACCAGCGCCATGGGGAGCCCGGCAGCACCGGTACAGCCAGAATGGTGATAGCCAGAAGTACAGGCGCCAGCAGGCTGCGCCGCAGATTGTCCACGATCTGCCAGCGGGTCAGGGGCGTCAGGTCGGCGGCAATCCGCTCCCCGTCTGCATTCCGGGTATGGCGCTTCAGCCAGGGCAGTAGCTGCCAATCTCCACGCGTCCAGCGGTGCTGCCGTTTTTGATGGGACAGGAAGGTGGATGGGCAGTCGTCAATAAGCTCAATGTCCGAAAGAAAACCCGCCCGCAGAAAGCCGCCCTCCAGAAGGTCATGGCTCAGCACGCTGTTTTCCGGGAAAAGATGACTCAGAACCGTATGAAAGGCGTCCACGTCGAAAATTCCCTTGCCTGTAAAAATCCCCTGGCCCATAGCATCCTGATACGGATCTGACACGGCAAAAGCGTACGGATCCAGTCCCGGCTCAGACGACCAGATAGAGGCCAGCCGGGACTTCCGGGCGCTTTCGTAGGTCATGCCGATTCTCGGCTGGAGCACGCCGTGCCCCTCGACCACCCGGGTTCCGCCGGCATTCAGCCGGGGGCGGTTGTAGGGCAGATGCATGGCTCCGATCATCCGGCGTCCGGATTCAAGAGGTAGGCGGGTGTCCGCATCCAGGGTAATGACATAACGGATGCGGGAGAGCACGGAGCTGTCTCCCGCTACGGTACCGAAGCTGGTATGTTCGTCACCCTTCAGCAGGCGGACGAATTCCACCAGCTTGCCCCGTTTGCGCTCCCAGCCCATCCAGACCTGCTCCGCATCATTCCATTGGCGGCTGCGGTGGAACAGGTGGAAGGTGGCTTCGGGATAACGGCTGTTCAGCTTTTCGATTTCACCGGTGGCCTGCTTCAGCACCTTTTCGTCCTGGGGCAGCCGCTCCTTGTCCGCATCGCGGAAGTCGCTCAATATGGCGAAGTGGATATTCGGATCCCGGTTAGCCAGATAATGAAGCTCCATCCGTTCGGCGGTGGCGGCGGCATCCTCGGGGGTGGACCAGATCACAGGAATCACCACCATGGTGGCAGCGTCCTCGGGTACCCCTTCGGAGAAATCGTAGCGCAAGAGCCGGTTGGGGGTTTTGACCCGCTCGATCAGCCAATGCAGGGCGGTAATGGCATATTCGCTGGCAGGCAGTGCCGCCAGCAGCACAACGGCGGTCCAGCCGCCAAGGGACAGATTCCCGGCGCTCACGCCGATCCAGAGGGACGCCAAGACCAGCGCCGCCGCAAAAGCCAGCACCAACAGCTGCATATACAGCATGGCAGCCCGGGTTTTGATCCCGGCTTCCGGCAGGGCCCCGGTTTTGCCACATTGGCGGAGTGCCTTTTGCAGGGCTTTCAGCCCCCGCCCCTCTAAGAGATAATAGGCGGCGCAGCAGTCCCGGGAGAGCAGGCCGCTCCCGGTTCCCGCATCGGCCCCGGCTGCTTGGGCTGCTGCTGCTTCATGCTCCTTGGCGCGTAATCTCCCGTCAGCCAGCTCTACCGCCTTGGCCGCCACCAGATTCTCCGGCACCCGCATCCGCTTGGCCAGGGTGGCCGTGCGGCTGCGCAGGGTGTGGCGGCTGGCACTGTCCAGCCGGGGGTAATCTCCGGCCAGCTCCCGGCGGAGGGTGTTCTCTACCATGCTGATCTGCTCGAACAAGGGACTCCATTGGGTCCGGGAGAGATTCCGCAGGCTCACGATGACATTGCCTGTACTCACCTGATATTGCGCCTGCAGCTGATAATCATAAGAAAGAATGGAGTCCAAGCTTTCCGGTCCGTTGTCCAGCTTGCATACCAGCCATTCGCCGAGATGCGCCGAATCCTCCGCATGCTCCCGCAGATGGCGGACCAGCTGGACAATCACCGCACCAGACAGGGGCAGCTCCAGCCCGGCACCCTCCAAAGACTCCTTCAGCCGCTCCGGTGTCAGCTCTGACGGCGGAATATCCGCCAGCATCCTGTCCACCCGGGCGCATATATTGCGCCGCTCCTTCACCGGCTCCATCAGAGCGGCCAGCCGGCGGATCAGCTCTATTTTCATAAATATGGGCAGGGACCAGGCTTCGGCAATGGACAGCACGGAAACCTCCTGATACGCCTCCAGGTAAGCAACCAGCGTATCCTCCCCGTACAAGCCGTCAGTTTCCTCCAGATATGCCGCACAGATGGCGGATATCCGGCGTTCCCCGGCTTTGCCCACGGCAGGCAGGGTTTTGGCCGGCACGCCCAGGGTCTCCTCTTTTAAGCCCAGTATTTCCGCTTCAATAAATTCCGAATGGTCCAAAAGCCATTCCTCGGCTGGTTGTCCGCAGGCGCCTTGGTTCTCATGAAGCTCCCTGACAAAGGCCCTCAGCTCCCCGATGTCCCCTTCCAATTGCCTCCACAAGGCCTTCGGCGAAAGGCGGCGTTCGTGCGGGTCGTGCTCAAGTGCAAGCTTATGTGCATGGTCCCTTAGCTTATCCTCATTCCAACCCATACAAAACCTCCAACAACAAGAATGGCATAAAGTCACTTCATTACCATTCCACGATATGGAGATTTTTATGAGCTTTTTTTAGAAAATAAAGGCTGGAGCCTATCCTGAACAGCCTCTAATCTGTCCATGAACGCGGGTCCCGGACGTAATGTCCCTCCTCCAGGACGGCTTCGCGGAAGCCTGCCATTTGGCTGATCCGGCCGGTTACCGGCCTTTGACTGGCGGCCAGAATGATATTGCATTGTCTGCCGGAGGACGGCAGCACGTACGCGGCGGTGTGCTTGAAGACGCGGGTTAACGTGGTATGGATGGCATTGATATGGCGGTCGTTGGATTCCTTGCCGGCCAGGTTCAGTAGAATGGCTCCTCCCGTGGTAAGCCTGGAGTCAGCCAGCCGGAAAAACTCCAGCGAGGTCAGATGCCGCGGTGTTCCCGCCGGGTTGAAGGCATCCACCAGGATAAAATCCAAGGAAGCGGCCGGTTCGGCCAGCAAAAGACGTCTGCCGTCCCCCGCGGCCACATTATCTGCTGTATAACCGAAGTATTCCCGGCTGATCCGGATCACCTCCTCGTCCAGCTCGGCCACCCGGAAGGTGCCGGCAGGGAAGTGGCGGGGGATGGTGCCAATTCCAAGCCCGATCATGAAGGCGCGGGTGAAGTCAGGCCGGTGGTGCTTCATCAGATGGATCATCGCCTGAGGATATTCAAACAGAACCCGCTCGGGCTGGTCCAGGTCCATGGCGCCCTGTACCGCGCTTTCGGAAAATTGGAGCAGCCGGAAACGGCCGTTTTGTCCGTAGAGACGGAAGGTATCGTATACGTATAGCTCCTGTTGGGGGCTTTGGGTGTGATGGATCAGCTGCATGTTCGGGACATCCTTTCCTTAAAGCGGGCCGGGGCCGCTTCTCTAAAGCACCATCATACATCAGGGGCTGGATGAGGGTGAAAATAAATTTTTTCTGATTTGGCGTATCTTTGGAAGCTGAATTTCATAAGGACATTATCCAACAAAAAGCCCGGACTCCGCAGAGCCCGGGTTTTTGAGCGATTGCTTATTTTTTTCCCCGACGCTTGGCGTTCCGGACCTGGCTGACCGCGGCAACACCGCCGATGGCGGGAGGACAGAATTCGTCCCGCACAGTTACTGCGTAGCAGTGCTTCGGCACAGGCACGCAGTGGTACCGGTTGACGATCTCGATGGGATGGATGACCTCCACCACTTGAGGCAGGTAAATATCCCGGTAGACCACCTGAGGCGGATCAACAACTTGGCTTGCCGGACATTTGGGGCAGGACATAGCATTCACTCCCTTATCGGATATTGGATTACACTACCGATATATGCCGGGAGGGTAAACGGTGCTTGTTCATTTACCTATTTTGCCGGGATCTGGTCCGGATAGGTCCGTCACAGTCCGCTGCCTAAAAGGTGAAAAACAGCCGCAAAATGCTGGCCAGCGGAAACAGCGCCAGGAGGAATACTTCGAACCAGTAAAGGCGATTTTCGCTTTTGCGGTAGCTTAGGGAATTATACGCCCGCATGGTGGCGCGCAGGCTGCCGGTTTTGCTTTGCAGTGCTAGGAAACGGTCATTCAGCTCATAATGCTCCGCCAGCAGATCGTAAAGTCCCCGGGCCTCCAGGCTGGTTTCGGCGGCAGACCGGTCAAAAATATGAACCGCCCGGATGCTTTCCAATTCAAATTTGAGAAACTTGGAGATCATCACCGTCAGCCCTTTTTTGTTCATCCGCAGCCGGCCGCGCCATAGATAATCGATATACGCGCCGGACTCGTCCACATTTTGCCCTACATCCGCTTCAATTTTTGCCAATGCGGAGGACTTGGCCAGAATCAAAGCAATAACCTGGGCAGTGGTTTCCTCCCACAGAAAGCTGCGGGGATCCTCCGCGACCGGCATAATCCGTCCCGTTTCGTCCAAGCGGATAATAAGGCTTTCGGAAAACTGGGCGGCCATTCCATAGTCCACCTCATCCACCAGCCCGGCCATAAAGGATAAGAAGGTCTGGATATCCTCTTCCTCCATTTGGACAAACACGATGCAGCCGAAGCTGAACACAAACACCATCCGGCCGGGGCAGGGCTTCTTCAGCACAGCCTCCAGATGGAAGGGCTGCAGGGTGATATAGTCCCGCCAGGCGCTGGGCCAGGCGCCTCCGAAGAAGGCCGCCAGCCGGTCGAGAGGAATGGTCTGGCATATTTTCTGACTCCGCACATAGATCCGTTTCATCGGTCCCACCTACTTCACAATTTCCACGCACATGAGGATGACCTCCGCTACAATCAACAGCACGATCACCCACTCGACGAACATCCCCCGGATGGAATGGCTGATGGCCGAGAAACCCTCCATCATGTTGGAGAGTATTTCCGTTTTGTTCTTCAGGATAGAATAACGGTCATTCAGCTCGAAGAATTCGGACATCCGGTCATAGAACTCCGCCGCCCCGCTGTTGGTCCAAGTGATATCCGGCTTGTCCAGAATCATGATGTAGGCAATGGTATTGTACTCATGCCGGACGATCCGCGCCGTGGTCCGGGCCAGCTCCTTGTCGCTGACCCGCAGCTTCCCCTTTTCCAGCCGGTCGATCATGACCTCCAGTCGGTCCAGAATGCGGCCCAGCTCCTCCTCGGTTTTTTCCAGGGCCACGGATTTGGCAATCACCGTAGAGATGAGCTCGGGATAAAACATGGCGTATTCCGGAACCATCACGAACTCATCCGTGAGCACCAAGGAATCCGTGCCTCCGATATGGAGGCTGTAATCATCCGAATACCGTTCGGGGGCAACCGTATTCACATCCGCCTCGAAGCGCTGCACGTAACGGAGGAAAACCGAAATGTCCTCTTGATTCTTATGGTTAATGAATACAATGCTGCCGAAGGAAAAAACCATAACCTGCCTGTCGGAGCCGCTGTCCGTTCCGAGAATGCGCCCCAGGATTTCCCCCTTTAAGATCAAGGGCTCCTCCCAGGTGTATTTTTTAGGAATGCCGCAGTCATTGGCAATTTTGTTCAGATCGATTTCATTGGTTACCGCAAAAGCCTTGAAGCTCATGGCAGTGTGGGACATTTCCGTTCACTCTCCCTTATAAGGGAATCATATGACAAGCCCCTGCCCGCTATGCCGGCAGCCCCTCAGACAGGGGCTTTTCCAATAGTATACTCTTCAATGCTAAAAGCTGTCGCGCCAATTGTCTTATTATTTATTTAGGAAACGTTTCCTAAATTATTGTTGACGTTATTTGGGGAAAAGATATAATGATATTGAGAATGTAGGAAACGTTTCCTATTCTAAAGAGAGAGATGGGATGAGAATATGCTTCATTCTGCAAAAGGCCGGGTTCTGACCGTATTAGCTCTGCTGCTTATCCTGACAGGCATTGGATTATGGCTGGCTGAGAAAACCCGGGGACTGAATTTGCCCGCGGACAATGGAATTTCCGCTTCAATACACCCCACAACAGGGAACGGAGCTGCAGCAGTGAGTCCTTCAACCGGGAAGAAGTCGTTAAGCCAATTGGTAGAGGAATACGGAAGTCTCGGACTTACAGATGTGCATAATCATGGTGCCAACGGATCGTACGAAGCCATGCTTGGCGTCTGGCCGCGTCTGAAGGTGAGCCGGGTTGTCCTGTTTGGAGATGTGTCGGAGCCCAGTGCCGTACGGACGGATGCCGTTGCCTGGGAGGCCTATCAGGCACATCCGGAGCAGATTATTCCGTTCTTCTCCGGCTTCGATCTGCACAGCCCAGATAGCTTGAATACGGTAAGGGATAACTTGGAAAAGGGTTACATGGGGCTGGGTGAAATTGCGGCCGCTTCCACTTATTCGCCTGTGGTATCCAAGGTGCTCTGGAAGGCTGACCATCCCATGGACGGTTACCTGCCGCAAATTTATGCTTTATGCGCGGAGTACCGGGCGCCCATTCTTCTGCATATTGATCCCACCAGCGGACGCCCGGTAGAGAAGCTGGAGGAGGCGCTGCGGCTATACCCGGACACAGCTTTTATTTTTGGACACATCAATGCGTATAACTCCCCCGAAGCCATTGAGAGCCTGATGGAGAAGCATACCAATCTTTATGCCGATTTTTTCGCGGGCTTTACAGCCTTCAATCCCGAAAGCAGCAATAAGCTTGAAGATTTCCTGCCGCTTATCCGCAAATTTCCGGACAGGGTGCTCCTGAGCACAGATTCAGGGTACGGGCTGCCATATGGAGAGACGACGGCTATCGAGGCTATGTACCGTGTGCTTGATCTGCTGAAGGATGAGCCCCAATTGGCACAAAAGCTCGCCCATGATAATTTCGATGCACTGATCCGTCAGGTACCGGCCACGAAGAAACAGCTGAAGGATCTTGAGACGAAAGGGATCCGGCCGGCCGCAGACAAGGCGTTAACAAAACTTGAAGCCGGTAAGCTATTGGCGGATAATAAGTGAATACTGTTTATGGAAGGGAGATATTTCATGCGAGCGACCATTAAGGATATTGCCCGTGAGCTGGGTATTGGGTTCAGCACGGTCTCCCGGGCATTGAATCACAGCTATGGCGTTCACCCTGATACCATTTCCCTGGTGGAGAAGAAAGCCGCAGAGTTGGGTTATGTGCCCAATCTGGGAGCCAAGCAGCTGGTGGGCAAAAAAAGCGGTTTAATCGGCATTTTTATGCCTGAATTTGAGGTGGAGGCTACCCCGGAGCATCATGAATTCTTTCCGCCCATAAACAAGGCGTTGCGTGAGCTGGGTAAGGATGCGGTGATTTTTCCGGTGCCCCATAACCGGTACAGGTTGGGCAGTCTGAAGGAATGGGTGCAGCAGCGGAATCTGGAGGGCGGGGTTTTTATGCCGCCCTTCTGGAAGGGCCACCCGCTGATGAAGGAGGCGCTGAAGCTGAAGCTTCCCAGCGTCACTCTCAGCGATGCCCTAGGCCCGCAATGCTCACAGGTGCGCTCCGGCGACAGAGAAGGGGGAAGGCTTGCCGGTCAATTGTTGACGGAGTACGGCCACCGGATCATTGGCTATATCGACGGTCCGCCCGGTTTATCCATGTGCCAAGAGAGGGTGGAAGGCTTCCGGGAAGCGATGGCAAACGGGGCTGAACCTTCCACCACGAAGCTGTTGATGGCACAAGGGGATTTCAGCGGAGCCAGTGGAGGACAGGCTGTTATGAGGCTTCTAAGTGACTGCCCGGAAATCACCGCCGTCTGCTGCGCCAATGATCTGATGGCTATGGGCGCCATTACCGCTCTGGCTAAGGAAGGGCTCCGGGTTCCGGAGGATCTGTCGGTGATGGGCTATGACGGCGCTTTTTTTACAGCCTATATGAACCCTCCTTTGACTACAATCTGCCATGACAACGCGCGGATCGGTGCCCGGGCAGTGGAGCTGCTGGCCAATCTGCTGAATGGAGGTCCCTCCCAAGGGGAGCGGATCGCTCCTTCCCTTGTGGTGCGGGATTCCGTTAAACGCTTATAAAAATTGGTGCGCACATCTTGACCAGATGCTGCACCGAACGACATCGGACAATTCGTGGGCTACTGCCGGATCATGCATCAGCTGATCCGGCAGTCTTTTTTTGTTGGGGCAAACCTGGGAGAATGAGCGCGGTTGACCATCCCCCTGAATAATCCTATACTTTAAGATTGACTCTAAACTGCCAGGCTTGCTCTGATACAATGATAAAGCGTCAACTGCTTTTCGGAAGGATGAACAGCGGCTATGTTCCGATATATCGTGCAGTATGTGTTTACCAATCAAAAAACCAGGCTGATCCTGATCCTGACGGTGGCCGTTTCCCTGTGCATCACGCTCATCGGGACCTATTCCTACTCCAAGTACCGGGAGGTGCTGGATACGGAGCTCAACACACCCAATGTGGAGCTGCTGCAGATTAATGTGGATGTGACCAACCGGGCTTTCCAGGAATCCGACACCAAGGCGCTGGATGCCGCCTTTCACCCGTATGTGCTGGATTTTCTGCGGAATCCCCCAACTCCGGGACAGCAGCCCGAGCAGGTGCTGACGGATTATTTGGCCAGCTTGGCCAACCATCCCGACATCCGCTCCATTGCGGTGATCGGCTTTCAGCCCGGAGCAGCCTTATCCAGCAAGGACGGCTACGCCTCTACCTGGGAGAACGCAGCAGACCACACCTGGTCCGGCTGGATACAGGAGCTGGAGACTAAGCCGCTTTTGGTCAAGCGCCGGATGCAGGGAGGCGAAGGCCCGGCCGGGCGGGTGGAGCTGCTTTCCCTGGCCAGACCGGTGGTACTGGAAGGTGCGGTGCGCGGCGCGGTGCTGGTGAATATGGATTATGACCGGTTTTTCTCCAAAATATATACCCATCTCTCCAGCCACCAATACGTATATGATCTGGAAGGGGAACTGATCTATCCCAAGCTGAACATCCCGGTCCCTCTCCCCGAAATGGACAAGGTGATGGCCTCCATCGACGTGAATCCCTTCGCTTATGTGAAGGTAGCCGGGCAGGATTATATGGCCAACCAGGCCTTCTCCAATGTGACGGGCTGGCGGATGATTTCCCTGGTGCCAATGGAGGAGTTGCTGAAAAATGTCCGCATGGCCCGGAACATGATGCTTCTGTTATCCCTCATTTCCATTGTGGTAGGCTGCTCCGCCATGTACTACTACAATTACGCGGCGTTCCGCCCCTTAAAGCGGATCAACAAGCTTCTGAGCCCGCTGCAAAAGTCGGTAGCCCAAGGAGATCTCCATTCGTTGGAGCCGGTAATCGGCAAGCTGCTGCGGGATTTAAGCAAACAATCGGTGCTGGCTGAGCAGAGCCTGCCGGAGCTCCGGTCCAAATTTCTGCAGGATGTCCTGGGGCAGACCATGGGCTCCCAAGAGATTCTGATCAAGTGGAGTCAGTATTTCCCGGACTGGCAGCCCGGTGGATTAGAGATGCTGGCGGTTTCCGTGGACCATTACGGCAAGTGGGTGTCCGGGTATGCCGAGGAGGACCGGATGCTTCTGAAATATGCCCTCAACAATATTTTGCTGGAGGTGCTGGCGGAGCATTGGCGGGCGGTGAGCTTGCCGGTGGGCAAGGACGGTTACGCGCTGCTTCTCCAGGCGAAGGAGCAAGGAGCGGCAAGCCTGCACGAGGAGGCGGCCAGGCTGATCCGGGTTGTCGGGGAGTACCTGAGTATCTCTGTGTCCGTTGCCATCGGTTCTCCGGCAGCCGGTATTCTGGAGGTGGCCGGCACCTATGGGGAGGCCAGGGAGGCTCTCTTGCTCCGGCTGTATGAAGGCTACGGGCAGGTGCGGGATTACCAGACCACCGATCCGGGAAATGATGAAGAGGAGAGTTTCGCCGCGGAAAGCTGGAAGCGTGAGGTGCTGAATGCGGTGAACGCCGGAGATAAGGAAACGGCTGTCCAATGGGTCCGCAAGGGAATGGGGGAAGCCAGGAGGCACAGAATTCAGCCGGAACGGATATATAGGGCGGTGGAGGAGCTTACGGAGGAGCTGATGAAGCTTCTTGCTGCAAGCGGCAGCAAGGCGCAAACGGCTAGCTATAGCGGACAAGGGCTGTCCACCACCCGCCTGGAGGATATTGAAGCTATGCTCACCGGAATGTCCGGTGAATTAGCGGAGGAGCGGAACCGCCGCAAGGAGACCAAGGAGCATCAATTGGTGCAGGCTATGATCCGTTTTATGGAGGAGAATCTGCACAAGAGCATCGGGCTGCAGGATGTGGCCGATCACATCAATATGGGCATTTCCTCAGTGAGTATCATATTTAAGGAGGAAACCGGCAGCACCGTGTACGACTATCTGACAGCCTTGCGGATCGAGAAGGCCTGCGGGCTTTTGAGGGAAACTCCGTTGAAGATTGCGGACATCGCCACACAGGTCGGTTACCAAAATGAAAACAGCTTCATCCGGGCTTTCCGGAAGAGCAAATCCATCACACCGGGCAAATACCGGGAAACCAGCAAATATGCCAACGGATATGCAGATCCGCCAAAACCGCGCCATTCCGGGGTTTCTGAAGACCTGCCGGAAGAATGAACGATTGTTGGCCACCCCCGGGAGAGATATACTCAACTTGAGAAAACATTCACAAGAACCGCCGCCAGGCGGACGGGAGGTGGGGGAGCGGGCAGGTGTCCGGCAGGATGGACACGGCACCGGACTTTCATATTGAAGAAACGGGGGATCGCCATGAAGGGGACAAACGGATGGAGGATCTTGCCGGCCGCGGCGGGTCTCACAGGCATCGGCAAGCTGATGCTTGCGGCAGTGCTCGTGCTGTTATTGGCCTCCTGCCGTGGAGGGGAGGAGGGGGAGGATACGCGCAGCACCGCCTTTCCGAATAAGGCGGTTACGCTGATCGTGCCTTATGCCGCAGGAGGCGGAACCGATATTACCGCCAGAGCCTTGGCCAAGGCCGCGGAAAAACATCTGGGCCAGCCTATTGTCGTCCTCAACCGTACAGGAGGCGGCGGCTCCATCGGGCTGATGGAAGGGGCCAATGCCAAGGGAGACGGCTACACCGTTACCTTCCTGCCTATGGAATTAACAACCCTTCCCCATCTGGGCCTGCTTCCGATAACCTACGAACGGTTTGAGCCTATTGCCCAGACCAACTTCGATCCCTCGGCCTTGACTGTAAGAGCCCAGGCGCCATGGAAAACCGCAGCCGAGTTTCTTGCTTACGCCAAAGCCCATCCGGGTGAGCTGAGAATCGGGAACGCGGGGACCGGCAGCATCTGGCATCTGGAGGCGGCGATTCTCGAGAAGGGCGCCGGTGTGACCTTCAGCCATATTCCGTATGAGGGGGCGGGGCCAGCCGTTTCCGCTCTGCTGAGCGGCTTCGTGGACGCGGTAACCGTAAGCCCCGCTGAGGTGAAGAAGCTGGTAACCGAAGGCAAGCTGCGCACGCTGGCCATCCAGGCGGCGGAGCGGACGGATGCCCTGCCGGGGGTGCCGACGCTCCAGGAGGAGACGGGGCTTGCCATCGGCTTTGTCGGAACCATGCGGGGGTTGGCGGTCCCCAAGGATACACCGGATGACATTACCCAGGTCCTGGCGGATGCCTTCATGAAGGGAACCGAGGAAAAGGAATTCCGGGATCATATGAAAGAAAACGGGTTAGGCCTCTTAGTCCGCAGCGGCGGAGAGTTCGGTCAGCAGTTGAAGAAAAGCCATGATTTGTTTGCCCGGCTGATCCCGGAGCTGGGATTAAGCCGCAAATAAATGAAGCAGAAACAGGTCCGGAGCGCCCATTACAGGGGCGGACCGCCGGGCCGGGGCTTTCTGCGCCCATTAACAGGTATTATTTTGAATTAAATAAATAAAATACCATACCGAAAGGCTGATTCGACCATGAATATCAAAAAAACCATCGACAAAATCCCTGGCGGCATGATGCTGATCCCGCTGTTCCTGGGTGCCATTGTCCATACCTTCGCGCCGGATTCCGGCAAATACTTCGGCTCCTTCACCAACGGGCTGATGACAGGGACCGTCCCCATTCTGGCAGTTTGGTTCTTCTGTATGGGTGCCGGCATCAATATCCGGGCCACCGGTACAGTGCTGCGCAAGTCGGGTACGTTGGTTCTGACCAAAATCGCCGTGGCTTGGGGCGTAGCGGCTATCGCCTCCCTGTTCCTGCCGGAGGGCGGCATCCAGACCGGCTTCTTCGCCGGATTGTCCGTGCTGGCCCTGATCTCCGTGATGGATATGACCAACGGCGGGCTGTATGCCTCCATTATGCAGCAGTACGGCTCCAAGGAAGAAGCCGGAGCCTTCGTGCTGATGTCCCTGGAATCGGGCCCGCTGGTCACCATGCTGATTCTTGGCAGCACCGGCCTGGCCGCATTTGAACCCCATACCTTCGTAGGCGCAATCCTGCCTTTCCTGGTGGGCTTTGTATTGGGCAACCTGGATACGGATCTGCGCGACATGTTCAGCAAGGCGACCCAAACCATGATCCCTTTCTTCGGCTTTGCGCTGGGCAACTCCATTGACTTGAAGGTGATTGTGGACACCGGCCTTCTGGGCATCCTGCTGGGAATCGCCGTGATCATTATCACCGGCATCCCGCTGATTCTGGCCGACAAATTTATCGGCGGTGGCAACGGCACCGCAGGTCTGGCCGCATCCAGCACTGCCGGCGCAGCTGTAGCCAACCCCATGATCATTGCCAATATGAAGCCTGAGTTTTTGCCGGCGGCTCAATCCGCCACAGCACTTGTTGCCGCCTGCGTTATCGTCACCTCCATCCTGGTGCCGATTGTCACCGCATACTACTCCGGTTATATGAAGAAGCGCCAGGGGAAAAGCGCCAACGCGTCCTCCGTCCGGGCCGCCTAATAACATGAAGAAGCTGCATCCGCTCTCCGTAAGGGGAGCGGGTGCAGCTTTTTTTGGGGGATATATCCGCTTCTGAAAAAGAATCAGGGGGTGCTGTCCCGAAGCATGGGATTGGCCAGCTTGTACTTCACCAGCTCGGAAACCGTCACCATCCGATAGCCCCGTTTGTTCAGCTCGGGCAGGATGGTTTTGAGGGCTTCTACCGTTTGCGACCCGCCCTCCACATATTCATGCAGGAGAATGATATTGCCGTTCTCCAGATGATCCAGAACCCTGCTGACGATTTTCCCCACACCCGGGCGGCTCCAGTCCCTGGTGTCCTGCTGCCAGGACCACAGCACCACCACATATCCGTGCTGCCGCGCCAGGGCGATCAGCCTGTCATTATAGATGCCTCCCGGGGGGCGGAACAGAGTGGGCTTTTGGCCTGTGGCCTCCCGGATCACCCTCTCCGTTTCCACAATCTCCTTTTCCAGCTTGCCAAAGGAGCGGTTGTTCAAAAACAGATGGTGGTACGTATGGTTCGCCAGCTCATGGCCCTCCTCGGCTTCCCGTCTGGCCAGCTCCGGATTGCGGCTGACCTTCTCGCCGATGGCAAAAAAGGTGGCTTTGGCGTTGTACTGCTTCAGCAGGTCCAGAATGAGGGCGGTGTTGTCCGGGTCCGGCCCGTCATCAAAGGTCAGTGCCACAATCTTCTGCTGCGTGGGCACCTCCCAGATGATCTCTCCGGTAGATTCGTAATAACGCCTGTCATGGCGGGGGGCCTCCAGCTTATCACCAAACACGGGCAGGATGCCCAAGCTGATACTGACGGCGGCGGCCAGCGCGGAATGACTCCATAGGTTCACAAGACCAGCTTCCTTTCCTGGTATTGGGCTCTTGTTAATATGGCAACATCCGCGGCATTCCATACAGTGTAATTTCCTCCGAAGATGGTGCATCCGCCACCGGTATTCTTGTTTCCGGCGATAGCCGCCAAGCCGCTAAGGATTCTAACGGCGGGGAAACACCTTATTTCAGCGAAAACACCCCTTCAAAAAATCTAACGGCGGCCACAGCCGCTATTTGGGCAAATTGCCACGACGCAAGCCCTTTTTCGGCCCAATAACGTCTCCTGCTTCCGTTAGATTTTCCAACCCCTCGTTTTGGGGTGAATAACGTCTCTCACCGCCGTTAGAATTTGGATATAGTCATTGAGATATATGGTAATACATGGTACTATCACAGATAAGGAACATATGTTCCCGATGCTTTTGAAACTTTATTCGTAATCAAACAAATATGCCGTAAAATTTACCCTATTTAAGAGAGGGAGTGTCTGCTTGAACAAAGATTCTATTTGTAGAACAAACGTTATCGGTGCTGGTGAGGTCGGTGTCGCCAACTCGATCAACATGGATATGAAGGTTATACATGAAACAAACAGCTTCTATTGGGATACAAAAGGAAATGACTATTTAGGGGCAATTGTGCTTCCTTTTTATGGAGCATTTGTCTCGGAAGAAAAACACCAGCTTTTTGGTGATGTTTCAGGAAAAAAGATGCTGGAGATAGGCTGTGGGAACGGTCAGTCCTTGCAATATCAGGGGGACCGTAAAGCATCTGAATTGTGGGGGATGGATATATCAGAAAAACAAATCGAAAAAGCAATGCAACATTTGACCTCATGTGGTCTTTCAGCTAAATTGATTTGTTCCCCCATGGAAGAAGAATGTGGCATACCCAAGGATTATTTTGACTTTGTTTATTCGATTTATGCCATAGGCTGGACTACCGATCTTGAGGGTACTTTTCGCCGAATCGCTTCTTACTTAAAAAAAGATGGCGTATTTATTTTTAGTTGGTCCCATCCTATACATAAATGTGTTGCTGCAGAAAATAATAGGCTTGCTTTTAAGAAATGTTATTTTGATGAATCTTGGTATTCGGCAGCTCTTGATGACGGTGAGCTAACATTATCGGATCGTAAACTTTCGACTTATGTAAATGCGCTGGCAAAAGCGGGGTTTCTCATTGAGCAAATGATTGAGGAATCTGATGATCATATTATACAAACACGGGATAGCGAATTTGCAAGAAAGGCAAAGATGCTTCCTGTAACTTTTGTCATGAAAGCAAGAAAGCTGTAGTTTGCGGCTTATGAGACGTCCTAGTCCTAGTCCTTGGCATTTTCATGACTGGTCATGGGCTCGAAGCCCGTGAGGATCCTGACCGGGTAAAATACGGTGGTAACCGCTGAGGACGGATGAAACCGCCCAAGGGGCAGCGGAGCATATTGCTCAAAGGGTGGGCCGTCCGCTTCATATCCGTTATCCCGGATCCAGTCCAAAACAGCGGCATGGGCCAAACCGAGTTTGGAAAAGGAACCGTTATGCCGGGTGGAGGCGCATAAACGCTCAGGGAAACGGACCAACCCTTCTGGAGGGACAAAACCGGAGGCTGGAAGCTGTATAGGCAGTCCCGCTTCCAGATCCGTCGAATCCGGTTCATATCCCTCCTGATGGTAAATCAGGAGATGTCCGCCAGACGCGGTCAGGGAACGGGCGAATAAAGCCTCGTAAAGCTTGCCTACCAACTGACCGGCATCCTGGATGGCGGTCGTTTGGCGGCAGCTCAGCATATATAAACCTCCTGCAAGACCCAAACTTATCCCATAGGCTGCCGCTTCCGGGACGTTCTCCTGCGCCGGTCCCGCCAAGTCCGCCCCTCGGGCAGCCAATTCACCGATGATCAGCCGCTTTGCTTCCACCTCCGCCTCGAGCTCATGCTGTTTCTCCCGGAGTCTGCCCATCAGCTCTGCACGCCCCTCCTCCGTGTCTGCTAGCGGCTGAAGTTCCAGCATATCCTGCAGACTGAACCCATATTTCCGCCACTCCAGGATTCTGGCTGCTTCCTCCAATTGGACACGGCTGTAATAGCGGTACCCGTTGGCGGCGTCCACCCTTCCGGGCTTGAGCAACCCTATCTCGTCATAAAGGCGCAGTGCCTTCATCGATATCCGGGCGATATGCGAAAATTGTCCCCTGGTATACATATAAGCGCCCCCATGGTTCATTTAGTGGTCGATAATCGTCGTTAACCGGGCAAATGCCGCAGCACCCTCTCCATATGCGGCCCAATCTGGACAATGTCCTCATTGCGAACTAGCCTGCGGGCCAAATCTGCGATAGCCCGGGCGCCTGCCTCCAGATGCGCCGCCCCCAGAGCTGCAGTGGCTTGTGCGGGGCTGCCCATATATCCCTCGGCCGCTCCCATTTCATCAAAGTAAATATGACCCTGCTGCAGCTCCTCTGCAATGCGTATCCTCACAGGGGGCAGCTCCCGGTAGCAGGGATGCACCAGTTGGGGGTGGCGGTGCAGCATAAACGAGGTTTCCCGCACATCGGCGTGGATTTCCGTCTCCTCATGGCCGTGCAGCGAACCTTGTGGCTCCCGCTCCCCGGCGGTTTCCTTCCCGGTGAAGAAAATGGCGCTGGACGCTTCCACCACTCGGGTGGCATAGCTGCGGTTTACCTCCTCCGCGGCTTGCAGCAAGGCCCGGATATGGAACAGATCCATATGATGATTTACAAGCAGTACCTTGCGGAAGCCGTGGCGGGTAAGAGCGATGCAAAGATCGGTAACCAGCGCCTTGAGGATTGCCGTCCCCACTGACAAGGTTCCGCAGAAGTGCATAGCCCCTTCGCTGTGCCCCACCCATAGCCGCGGAAGCAGTAAATAGATAGAAGCAGGATCCTCCTTCTCCAACAATTCGGCCGCCATTTCGACCATTCCTTCTGCGGTCAGAGGATCCGTACCAAGCGGCAGGTGGGGGCCATGCTCCTCCAAGGGACCCAGTGGCAGTAAACATACCGTCTCCTCCCGGTCCAGACCGTCCATCTCTGTCCAAGTCATCTCTTCCGCCTTACGTATCGCCATTGTATAAACCTCCCGGTGGTCATGTGACTTCCCGACCACTGTAGCCCCTGCCCCAAGGGCAAGGTCAAGAGGCCCCAGCAAATTCCCGCGGGCTGGCAGGATGCTGGGGCCTTATTATTTGCGGTGTGGGAAGCGATGCCGGTTACGTTTACGTGTGGGTCAGCTTTCTGCGGTCTACGGACTGGGGCGGGTATTCCATCCAGCCTCTGCGGATCATGATCTGGGTGCCTTCCTCGGCATACTGCATAATTTCCGCTGCTAGTCTGGTGTAATCCAGAACCAGATCCTTGCGGGGGCTCCCGGAGATAGACGCACCGTATTGGCCGATGGCCGAGGCGATGAGGGCCGACACATGGAACATCATCAGCTTTTCGGAAAAAGGGGAAACGACGGAGGGGGAAATCTCCGCGTCCCACAGCATGGGGGCAGGCTGGCTGTCCTCCTGGAGAGCCTTCGTGAAGATATCGATTTGCTTTTGGCTCAGCCGGATGCCCTTTTCGAAGAACTTCTTCACGTCATCGGATTTGGCCACCTGGCAGAACCCCAGAATCAGCGCTTTCCCCAGGGCATTACGCTTCAGGTTATGGAACAGGTGGTTGATCTCCAACCCCAGCAGCGGCCGCTTGTGGCCCAGGACCGTTCCCAGGAACGCTTTATCATGGACAAATTCAATTTGATCCGGAATCGGGATTACCGGAGGACGCACGTATATGCCCATTTCCAGCCCCAGCATTTGGGAACGGTTATGGAGCTCCATGGAGGTCGTAATGGCTTCCGTATAATAATCCACCACATCCTTCCGGACAGAGGTGGTGAGAGTCAGCGTATAGGAGGATAACCCCAGCTTGGCCATATGGCCGATGTACATGAGAATGAGGTTGTCCGAAAAAAGCGGCGGCGCCTCCAGATTCACGTCCTGATCGTTAAAGCCGGCCGGCAGGGGATACCCCTCCAGACGCAGGATTTCCGCCAGTTTGGTCACATGATTCTGGGCCAACCCCAGAGCGAACTCCACAATAGCCCGGATTCGGTCATCCTTCAAATGCGCCAGAAAATAACGCATGCCGCAGATAGACATGGAGTCTGTCATATAAGAAGCCCAGATATTCGAGATTTCGGCAGCGGTTAATTTGGGGAGAGGGATTCGGTCCATAAGTTTTCCTTTCGCCAAGAGGATGTTTTTTCTAGGGTGTGTCTGAAACTCCGAGGGGAGCAGATTATTCTGAATGTTCGTTCCAGACAAGGCACTTTTGTGAAGGCGTACCGGGGGTACGTCAAGCAAAAGTAACGCAGTATGGGGCGAAAAGGCAGTGTAAGATGTCCTCTAGCGGGTTTCCAGACACGCCCTAGTATCCCACGTCATAACCAGTTCATGCACGGCCTGATGTATAGATTCTCAGGGAAGCGGGAAATAGAAGGGATTTTGTGGAAACCGGATAAATTTTGCCGACAGGTGCAACAAAACCTCTCTCCGGGGCGTATAATTCTTCGTCAACTGGAAAATAGAGTATCTACTAAGAGGGAGAGAGAGTGAATGCTGAGAAGAAACGCGGCGGTCAAATGGCTGCTGCTTGCGCTGGTGTTGGTTGTCAGTCAGGTGTTGGGATCGGCGGGGGCGAAGGCTGTATCCGCAACTTCCCACTATGTATTGTTGTATCTGGATCATAAGGAAGCCTTTGTTGGCAACGAAACCGTTACGCTGGATGTGGCACCGACTATTTTCGACGGCAGTACATATGTGCCTGCGCGTTTTGTGGGTGAGGCACTGGGCTTCTCCGTAGATTGGAACAATGATACCCGCACCATCGATATGAAGCCGAGAGGCCACGAGATCACCCTTTCTTCGGATAGACAGACCATTGTTCAGGATGGGGTGAACATTTCGTTTTCCTCGGTAGCCCGGATTGTGGACGGCACGCTCTTGGTTAAGCTGACCTGGCTGGCTGACCTGACAGGCGTTCCCTATACCTACAATGACGAGCTGCGCCGGGTGGAAATGCTGGTGCTGAACAACCCTGAGGGCATCTACATTATTGACCAGCAGAATTCCAAGCCCGTAGCCAAATTCACCACCTCCAAGAAGGTATACCGCCCTGGTGAGCCGGTGAAATATATCGATCTGAGCTATGATCCCGATGCCGAAGGGCTGGTGGAATTCAACTGGAAGGGCAAGCAGGAAACCTTCTACGCCTCCGGCAAATATAATATTTCCCTGGAGGTAGCGGATGCCCACGGCAACAGAAGCGCCGTGTATACCGATTCGATCCTGGTAGAAGGCCCGGAATATTTATCCGAGTTTGAATACCCCATTTACAATAAGCCGGTGGGCAGCTTTATCAAGGTAGGGTGGGACTCGTACTACCGGTATTTCGAGCAGATTCCCGAGCTAGAAAAAACCACCTCGTATGATACCTCCCGGACGCTTCTGGTCAGCGATTCCCCGGAGGAAATCCGCCAGCCCGGCATCCTGTACGAGGATACCATCAACGGGAAATCCCGTCTGTATGCCCACCATATCAACTTGTCCGGCAAAAGCGTAACCTTCATGGTCTATGCCACCAACCTGTCGGATAAGCCGGTTACCCTGACCACCACCAATAAGGGTGAGGTCTGGCCGACCATTTATGCAAACATAATGGGCAATGAAGCCACAACCGAATTCCTGAACGACCGTTCTGCCGAAAGCAAGCTGGTGATTCCTGCCGGCAAAACCTATGTCTATTCCCAAATGCCGGTGTTCCTGCCAGGCCAAGGGGCCAACGTGATCTATGACGTGGAGAGCGACGGCCCGCTGAAGATCAGCTTTGTCGCCCAGGATACCGCTAACCAGAAGCCGCTGAAGGATTTGCAGTACCGCAATGAACTGGATCATGTCCGTGGGACTTATACCTCCGCTGATCTAACCTGGGACGCGGACCTGAACCGCCAGATGGAGAATCCCATGAAGCTGCAGTTCGGCAACGATAAGAGCGACCCTTTCCTGAAGGGGTATGATGCGGTCTTAAAAACCCCGGCCACTAACTACGGCAACTGGGGTGTGAAATATCAGGTCCATCTCAAAAATCCGCCGAAAATGGCTGTGATGCTCATGGCGAAGGGCGGCATCTTCAAGGGGCCCGTCAAGATCAACGGGGAGATTGTGCTGGTTCCCCAATCCGGTGTGCTGAGCGCCTTTGACGGTGTGATTATGCTGGGCCATACCACCGGAAAGGAAGAGACGCTGGATATTGAGTTCTCTCCTCCCGGAGCCTCTAACCTGCCGGTGGATATCATTCTGTATCCCCTGCGCGACCTGGAGTAGCCCCCGAAAAAGCGAAGAAGAACGTCATTAAGAAGAGCCTGTTTCCGCAAGTGGGAAACAGGCTCTTTTCTTTATTCCGCGCCCTGAAGCAGGCGGTGGGGTTCCTCAGGAGGGGTCCCTGGGGAAGCTGCTGCCGACAGGCGCTGCAGGTCATGCCCCGAGGGATTCTGGAACACCCGGAGTCCGAATTCCGGCGCTACGGCCAGGATGTGGTCGAAGATATCCGACTGAATTCCCTCGTATACAGCCCACTCCGTCGTATTGGAGAAGGCATAGATTTCGATAGGCAGTCCGTTGGGTCCCGGCTCCAGCTGCCTGACCATCCGGGTCATACCGGGGTGGATGCGGGGATGGCGTTCGATGTAATGCTGGATGTACGCCCGGAACACGCCGATATTGGTCAATGCCCGGCCGTTCACCCGGCTGGAGCGGTCGATGCCATTTTGCAGATTGTACTGTTCGATCTCCTCCGCCTTTTGGTCAATATAATCCCGCAGATAATGGATTTTGCGGAAGGAGCCGATCATCTCGGGGGTACAAAACACAATGCTCCCGGTATCCACATACACCGCCCGTTTGATCCGCCGTCCCCCTG
Source organism: Bacillota bacterium (assembly GCA_023386955.1). Classification (GTDB taxonomy): domain Bacteria; phylum Bacillota; class Bacilli; order Paenibacillales; family NBRC-103111; genus Paenibacillus_AR; species Paenibacillus_AR mesotrionivorans. The sequence continues at coordinate 211,246 of JAEWIS010000031.1, read as the reverse complement.
ACGAAATCATGCCCCGCCAGTTTTTGAAGGAGTCGGAAATCAGCGCATAGGCGGGAATGGTGGTAATGGTTTTATCCCAGTTCTGGACCTTGACCGTATTCAGGGAAATATCAATGACGCTGCCATCCGCACCATACTTGGGCATATCAATCCAATCGCCTACCTGTACCATATCGTTGGAGGCCAGCTGTACACCCGCCACAAGCCCCAGCAGGGAGTCCTTGAATACCAGCAGCAGCACCGCGGATAAGGCGCCGATTCCGCTCAGGAGCAGCAGGGGGCTTTTGCCGGCAAGTGTAGAGATAGCCAGTATGGCCCCGATGATCCATACGAAGATCTGGAGCATCTGGATATAGCCGCGGATAGGACGGGCTTTGGATATTTCGTAGGTACAGTAAATGTCGTTGACGGCATTCAGGAACGCATTCACCACCAGAATACTCACCAGATTCATGTAGATGCTGACGCCCTTCACAATCCCCTCCTGATAAGCGGGAAACATGAAGGAAAAGCCGTAGATGATAATAGCGGGAACCACATGGGAGAGCTTATGGAATACCTTCCGCTCCAGCAGGATATTGTCCCACTGGTACCGGGTCTTATGGATGTAGCGGCTGATGATCTGGAGCACGACCTTTTTGGTGATCCAGTTGGCCAGGATACTGAGCAGGATGATACAGACGACAAGGATGACGTTTGCCAAAAAAGCACCCCAAAACCCGCCGGCTCCCAGCTCGGCAAGCAAATGCTGCAATTGATCCATAGCGCCCCCCTTAATCCGGAAGGCGGGCTTCTTCAAGCATCCGCTCAGCCTCGTCCAATTGATCCTCCCCGAATACGGCAATGCCGTGCTGCCTGAGGAGCTCCGTGGTCACACCCTCGCCGGGGATCAGCATCCCTTGGAAGGAGCCGTCATGAATGAAGCGGCTGCCGCAGGAAGGACTGTTCTGCTTCAGCAACGCCACGGAGGCTCCATGCTGCCGGGCCAAGGCCAGAGCGGCTTGCGCCCCTAGTTGAAAGGCCTGCGACACATCGCTCCCGTCCTCTGTGACAACTCGATCTCCACGCCGTTGGGCGGGAGAGCGGGGAACGGGCAGTCCGCCCTCCATTTCGGGACAAACGGGAATGAGCCGTCCCTCTTCCTGCCAGCGGGCCAGCCGCGGATCAATGAAGGCCTTGCTTTCGCCGTTGTAGCGGACCTTCTCGCCCAGGAGGCAGGAGCTGATTAGGATTTTGTTCATGCAAGTTCCTCCCTTCGTACTGTTTTAGCTTAGCCCAGGGAGGATGGAAATGCAACGCGGAGGTGCCGGCTTACAGCAGGGGGGAAGGCAAGGAGGCGAGAATCACGATGCCCAAGCTGAGGGTCAGACTCAAGGTGAAACGGCGGGTAGCGATAATGAGAATGGCATAGAAGATAGCCGCTGCACCGCCCACCGGGTAACGGGCCAAGCCGTCATCCCCGGCCATCCACAGAACAGCCATCGCGAAGGAGTAGAGAAAAAGTGGCAGAGCATGCATCAGGAATGCACGCTGAAGCCTGCCCCGGGCGCCGCCCGCTTCCGCCGGGTGTTTGGCGCTTCCTTCCCCATACACGAGCACAGCCAAACCCACAGTCATAACCAGCATAAACCCTCCGATCATTCCGACACATCCTTTCTCATATAATGCTTGAAATTTCTTATATCCTACCAGATAATATTGCCATCGGATAACGGAATGTAATGATGGTATATATCGATATTATCGATGGGAGAGATGGTCACATGGAATTAAGACATCTGCTTACGTTTATTGCCGTAGTGGAAGCAGGCAGCTTCACCAAGGCTGCAGCTGCTCTGGGGTATGTGCAGTCCAGTGTTACGGCACAGATCCAAGCACTGGAAACGGAGCTGGGCACCGCCCTGTTTGACCGCTTCGGCAAAAAAACCACACTCACCGATGCGGGGCAGAAGTTTCTCCCCTACGCCCAGGAAATCTCCAAGCTGCACGCCCTGGCCAAGGACGCCATCCGCTTCAACGACGAGATCAGCGGGACCCTGACCATCAGCGCTCCGGAGTCCCTCACCGCTTTTCGCCTGCCGGCGGTGATCCGGGAATTCAAAAGCCGGTACGGGGATGTGCAGATTACCCTGAAGCCCGGATTATGCTGGGAGATGGGTGACCGGGTCAAAAGCGGAGAAATGGATCTGGTTTTTATGCTCCAGCATCCGGCGGAGGACAAGGATCTGCTGATTGAGCCTCTTGTGGAAGAAAAGATGACTCTGATCGCCCCGCCCGGCCATCTCCTGGAGAAGGTTAATCCGGTGACACCAGCCCATTTGAAGAATGAAGTTATGCTGTATACCGAACCGGGGTGTACCTACCGCGCCCTCTTCGAGCATACGCTGAATGCCAGCGGAGTTTATCCCAGCCAAGGGCTGGAATTCTGGAGCATTGAAGCCATTAAGAACTGTGTCATTTCCGGCTTGGGGCTTTCCTTCCTCCCGCTTATAACCGTGGAGGGCGAGATCCGGCAGGGCAGATTGTCCGCGTTGGCCTGGGATGACCGCCCCCAGCGCTTGGTGACGCAGATGGCCTCCCACAAAAAGAGGGTTATAACGCCCGTTATGCGTGAGTTTATGTGCCTCGTCCGCCAGCATGCGGTGAAATGGCGTGAGGATGCCGGGCAGGTGTGAGAGTTATCTAACAACACGGCTGGTAAAAAGCAGAGATTTTATGGCAAACTCGTAACTTTTTGTGAATTTGTGTTACCTTTACTGACATGAAAACGAAAAATGTCATTGTCTTTTGTCCGTTAAACTGTTAAAATTTCAAACATAAAAACAATGGTCAAATGTTCAAAAACGGGAGGATGCGAAACGGATGAAGAAGATGCTGGTGGCGGGTTTGTCTTTGGTATTGGCTTTTTCCCTGGCGGCTTGCGGCGAGAAGAAGGAAGCAACAGGCGCAAGCGGCGGCAAGAAAATTATGGTGGCCACGGATGCATCCTACGCCCCTATGGAGAGCATGGACAAGGATAAGATTGTCGGCTTCGACATTGATTTCCTGGCTGCGGTCATGAAGGAAGCGAAGCTGGAATATGAAGTGAAAAATACCGGCTGGGATACCATGCTGGAGAGCGTGAAGCAAGGCACCGAGTACCAAATGGGTATTTCCTCCATTTCCATTACAGATGAGCGTAAGGGAAGCTATGATTTTTCCGTCCCTTATTTTGAATCCACCAATATGATTCTGGTGAAGGAAGGCAGCCCTATCAAAACCGCCCTTGACCTGAAGGACAAGAAGGTTGCCGTACAGGGCGCCACTACAGCCGATGAGCTGATGACCAAGATTATGGGCAACGGCAACACCAACCTGAAGAAATATGAAAGCAATGTGCTAGCATTTATGGAGCTGGATCTGGGCGGCGTGGATGCAGCTGTTGCAGACATTGCCATCGTGCGTGAATATGCCAAGAACAACCCCAAGAAGAAGTTCGTTACCATTCCGGACAAAACCAACTTTGGTGCAGAGTTCTACGGTCTGGCGTACCCCAAAGGAAGCGATCTGAAAGCGAAGCTTGATCCGGCCATCAAGACCGTTATCGAAAACGGCACCTATGCCAAGATGTATAAGAAGTGGTTTGGCGAGGAGCCCAACGTGAGCGTACTCCTGAACGCGAAGTAAAAGAGGCTATTCTTTCATCTGCGGAAGGGAAGAGTTAGATGGATTTCCGATTTGACATCATATTTGAATACGGGAGTCTCCTTCTGAAGGGGACAGGGTTTACCATCATTATCTCGCTGGTGTCCATTCTGATGGGGTCTGTCGGCGGTCTGGCCATCAGCTTCAGCAAAATGTCCCGGTACTGGTTTCTCAAGTGGCCTTCCCAGGCGTACATCAATTTTTTCCGGGGAACGCCGTTGTATGTGCAGATCCTGATTGTGCATTTCGGACTTATTCCCCTGCTAACGGGCAGCACCAATCCTTGGGCTTCGGCTATTACGGCCTTGTCCCTGAACTCCGCCGCCTATTGTGCGGAGATTTTCCGGGCGGGCATCCAGTCCATCGATAAGGGCCAGCGGGAAGCGGCGTTTTCCTTGGGCATGAGTCATTGGGAAACCATGAGGCATATCATTCTGCCCCAAGCCATCAAACGGATGATCCCGGCCTTCGGCAATGAATTTATCGTGCTGGTGAAGGATTCCTCGCTGGTGGCGCTGGTGGCGGCTCCTGAAATCATGTACTGGTCCAACGCCATGCGTGGCCAATACATGCGGGTGTGGGAGCCGTATCTGACGGCGGCGGCTATCTATTTCATTCTTACCTACAGCTTGAACAAGCTGCTCGTCTACATCGAAAGGAAGGTGTAACGGCACATGAGGGATACCATTATTGAAGTGAACCAGCTGGCCAAAGCCTTCGGAACCAACCGGGTGCTGGAGAATATCAACGTGGAGATCAAAACCCAGGAGGTCGTGGTGGTCATCGGGCCATCCGGCTCCGGCAAATCCACCTTCCTGCGCTGCCTGAATCTGCTGGAGGAGCCCACCGGGGGCGAAATCCGCATCGAAGGTATTTCCCTGATGGACAAGGAAACGAAGATCACCGAAATCCGCCAGGAAGTCGGAATGGTGTTCCAGCAGTTCAACCTGTTCCCGCACAAAACGGTGCTGGAGAACATTACGCTGGCTCCCGTCCAAATCCGCAAGTGGCCGTTGGAGCGGGCCAAGAAGAAGGCTCTGGAGCTGCTGGAGAAAGTAGGCCTGTCGGAAAAAGCGGACGCGTACCCGGCTTCCCTGTCCGGCGGGCAATCCCAGCGGGTAGCCATAGCCCGTGCTTTGGCCATGGAGCCGAAAGTGATGCTGTTCGACGAACCCACCTCCGCTCTTGACCCGGAGATGGTGGGCGAGGTGCTGGCGGTCATGAAGGACCTGGCCAAGGAAGGGATGACCATGGTGGTCGTTACCCACGAAATGGGCTTTGCCCGTGAGGTGGGGGACCGGGTCATCTTCATGGAGCAGGGGCATATTGTGGAGGAGGGACCACCGGAGCAAATCTTCGGCAGTCCGCAACAGGAACGCACCCAGGAGTTTCTGTCCAAGGTGCTGTAAGGCGCCCAGGCGTCCGGGAGCTGTCCTACCGATAGGGCGATCAGCCTAATCGGCAGCAGTTCGCGCTAGATAAGGCGAATCCGCCTCATGGGCAGCTGTTTGCGCTCGATAAGGCAGATCAGCCTCATGGGCAGCTGCAGCACAAACTGCAAAAGTGCAGTTATTTAGTTGGCGAATGCCGGTTGTGTGCAGCTATCCTGCAAAAGTGCAGTTATTTTCCCTCACTGGAGCCCATATGGGCGGTTTGTCCGAAAATAACTGCACTTTTGCATCTGGAAGCCCGGTACACGACTGATCTCCCTAAATTAGCTGCACTTTTGCATTTCGTACATGCATGATCGGACTTAAGAGCATGAAGAACCGCCGGGGAATTGATCCGGCGGTTTTTCCAGTTCGGAGATATTCCAGCGGGAGTAATACCCTGCGGACGGGCGGACGTTGGACCATTCCCGTTACTTCCACGCCACCAGAAGTGCTCCAGCGGCGATCATCACCACGCCGGCAGCATTCAGCAGGGACAGCTTCTCGCCCAGGAACAGGACGGAGAGGATTACGGCCATCACCACACTCAGCTTATCCACGGGTCCCACCTGAGATACATTCCCGTACTTTAACGCGACAAAGTAGAAAAGCCATGATAATGCTCCGGCCAAGCCGCTTAACAAAATGAAGCTCATGGCTTTTTTGTTGGCGGCGACGGAAGCGATTTGCCCCAGCTTACCCTCGTATGCCAGCACCCCCAGCAGAAACAAAGCCATAATCACCGAGCGCATGGCGGTAGCCGTATTGGCATCCACTCCCGCCAGCCCGATTTTGCCGAACACGGCCACCAACGCAGCCATGGCGGCGGACAGAAGCGCATAGATTAACCACGAAGCCATTCACATCTTCCTCCTGCTTTTAAGAATGTCATAAATAGATATGATATAGTATGTACCCTATAATCCGGCATAGTTCAATCAAAATCTGAATAGCCGCCCATGATTATTGACGGAACCTCCCACATTCGACTAAGCTGGTGGCGGGTCCCTGTTCGGCACAAGACCCGGGAGGACTTGAGATGAGATTGCTGCGATCCAGATACTACCACAAGCTGATCCTGTTTGCCGTATGCCTGATCACTCTGCCTGTGGCGGCGGTGGGAGGCTTTTCTTATTACCGGTCATCCGACACGATCCAGGAAAAGGTGAATAGCAGCTCCATGCAGCTGTTGATGCTCACCCGCCAGCAGGTGGAGCAGTCCCTGGTCACGGCGGATAATGCCCTGACCCAGTTCGCTTCCACCACCATCCTTTCCAAGGTGCTGGCCCATGATGTGTCCGAGCTGAACCGCAGCGAGAATATCCAGCTGATCAATGAGCTGCGGGAGGGGTTAGGCCGGATCAAAACGTATGATCCCGGCCCCGGAGATGTGCAATTTTTGCAGCTGCGGTATTCCTGGAGCCTGTCCACGGTTTCCGGGTTTGCGCAATATGGCCCGGAGGAGCGGGAATGGCGGAATATGGCCGAGATGAACCGGGGACCCCACTGGACCATCGGGGAGAAGACCATCGACTACATTAAGCCGCTGCCCGTCGTTTCTCTCGACCCGGCTGCTGTCGTCATCCTGAAGATACCGTACGCGGACATTAGCCGGTATTTGATGCCGCGGCAGGATATGGGCATGCCGTTTATTTTTGACCGGGATTTTCACACCGTCTATGACCGGCTCCCGTTGCCGGAGGAAGAGCTTGCCGGTTTGCCCCGCTTCGCCAGGCTGATTGAGGATACCGGCTTGCCGGAAGGACTGATTCCCGTCCAGGTGGGCGGCGAAAGCTACAATATTATTTACACCAAATCCGATTATAACGGCTGGACCTATGCCTCCTTTATTTCGCTCCGGGAGATGACCCGGGAAGCGGAGGCTATCAAATGGTTTACGGTTGTGGTTTGCAGTATGGTGGCTGCAGCCGGGGTAGCCATTTCCCTGTTGGGCACCAGAAGTATCTATACCCCGGTCAGACGCTTATACGATCAGGTTGTTTCGCCTCCTGGCAGGAGCAAACCCGCCAAAGGCAAGGACGAGTTTGAGGAAATCGGCGAGAAGGTCCGGCATGTGCTGTTAAGCGAAAAACGGTTGACCAGCGAGCTGGAGAACCAGCGGAAGCAGCTGAATGATTTTCTGCTGCTCAAGCTTTTTTTGGGGGAAGCCCAGCCCAAGGAAGTGGAGGAACGGCTTGAGGCGCAGACCGCCAAGTGGTCCGCCATGAATGTCATCGTAGTGCAGATTGACACCTGGGAGGGAACCCGCTACGGGGAGAATGACCGCAATTTGCTGCTGTTCGCCGCGGGGAATATTGTCGCCGAGCTGGCGGCTCCGGAGCACCGTCTGCTTGCCCCCATCGTGACAGACCAGTCCATAGCGCTTCTGGTGGGCAGCCCCTGCCCGAAAGAGGAGCACGGGCTGATGCTGGATAACCTGGCCGGGAATATCCAGAAGATGATCAAAACCTATCTGAAGCTGCAAACCAGCATCGGCATCAGCCGCATCTTCCATAGTTTGTCCGGGGCCGGCAGGGCCTATAAGGAAGCGCTGGACGCTCTGGACTACCGGATCAAATTGGGAGATGAGTCCGTTCTATACATGGAGGACGTGTCGCCCAGCCGGCATGGTGTGCCCGAATATCCGGAAAAATTGAAAAACGAGCTTATCGATGCCATCAAGCTGTATGAACGGGAGCGGGCGTACGGGCTGCTGCGGCAATTCTCCGGAGAAATCTTCAGCAATCCCCTCTCCCACCGGGAATACCGGATGCTGATGATCGTGCTGCTTGCGGATTTGCTTAAGATGCTCCGGGAATATGGAGAGCTGCCGCAAGCCCTGTTCGGGGAAGAAAAATCCTTGTTCAACCAGGTTTTTGAGCTGCGGACGCCTGACGAAATGATCCAGTGGTTTTATGAGCGGCTGATCATCCCGGTCATTGGGGCACTGGAGGATATGAAGGAGTCCCAGCACCGCAGCATCTCCAATGAGCTGTTGCGCATGATTCAAGAGGAGTATGACACCGATCTGACCCTGGAGGAGTGTGCAGCCCGCATCCATTACCATCCGGACTATGTCCGGCATGTTTTCCGCCGCGAGGCCGGGATGCCCTTCGGGGAGTATCTGGCCCTGCACAGGCTGGGTGTGGCCAAGATCTGGCTGACCGAAACCTCCATGAAAATCTCGGAAATTGCGGAGCGGCTGCAATATACGAATGCGCAGAACTTTATCCGCTATTTCCGCAAAATGGAGGGTATGACCCCCGGACAATACCGAAACGCCCAATATGACGCGGACCGCCGTTAACGGCAGCCGCGTTTTTGGCTTTTCCCTCCGGCAGCTTCATGAACGCCGTCCCCGCCGCCGGAGCCGCTCCGGATTATATCTCAGCCATAATAGATTATTCCCGGTGCCGGCGGCTGCCCGGAACACAGAGCCGGAGCGGATTATTGCCGGAACCGTCTGCCCAACCGTATGCTGAAGCTGCTCATGAGACGGCGAAACAGAATTGGAGGCATACGAGATGAAGCAGTCGGACGCTTCGGCGTCATCCGTGGTACAACCCGCGCCTCTCGCCGGCAGGCGGGAGATGTGGAAGCGCCGCATCCGTCAGGTCAGAATGGATTATTGGCTTTACCTGATGCTGATACCGGGATTATTGTACTTTGTGGTATTCAAGTATTTGCCCATGTGGGGTGTGCTGCTGGCCTTTAAGGATTACCAGCCGTTCAGCGGCTTTTGGGGCAGCCCCTGGGTAGGCTTGAAGCATTTTGAACGGTTTTTTACGGATCCGTCCTTCTGGATTCTGTTCCGCAATACCTTTATCATTGCATTTTATAATCTGGTCTTTTATTTCCCGCTGCCCATTATTGTGGCCCTGATGTTAAACGAGATCAAGAACGAGGTGTTTAAGCGCCTGGCCCAAACCTTCATCTATGTACCGCATTTTTTCTCGTGGGTGGTCATCTCGGGTATTACTTATATCATGCTGACCACGGAGGGAGGCATCGTCAACCAGGTGATCGAGTTTTTCGGCGGGGAGAAGATTAACTTCCTGCTCAGTGAAAAATGGTTCCGCACCATCGTCACCACCCAGGTGATCTGGAAGGAAACCGGCTGGGGCACGATCATTTTCCTGGCGGCTTTGGCGGGAGTGGATCCTTCCTTATATGAAGCGGCCCGCATGGACGGCGCCAACCGGTTCCGCCAGCTCCTGCACATTACTCTTCCGGCGATCCGCAGCACCATTGTGATTCTGCTGATTCTGCGGCTGGGGAATTTCCTCCAGATCGGTTTTGAGCAGATTTACCTGATGCTTAACGGCATGAACCGGAACGTTGGCGAAATTCTGGATACCTATATTTACACCAACGGCATTCAGCGCGGTCTGTTCAGCTATACCACAGCCGTCGGTCTGTTCAACTCTCTGGTGGGGCTTGTGCTGATCGTCGTTTCCAACACCCTGGCCAAAAAATTCGGCGAAGAAGGCGTGTATTAGAAAGGAGCATGTCCATGACCCGCGAGCATAATGCAGCCGGCAGAATCTTTACCGTACTGATCTATCTGGCCATCGGTTTATTTTCGCTGGTGACGATTATTCCCTTTATCCATCTGATTGCCGCCTCCCTGACCACAGCGGAGGAGGTTCGGGAGAAGGCGTTCATTCTGTTTCCCACCGTCATTTCGTGGGATTCCTATGCCTACATTCTAAGCACCAATACCATCCTGCGCAGCATGGGAGTGACCATTCTCATCACACTGGCGGGCACCTTCGTGAATATTGCCATGACGACTCTGATGGCCTACCCGCTGGCCCACAAAACGCTGATCGGCCGTGACCGCATCATGCTCTTGGTGCTGTTCACCATGATGTTTAACGGCGGCATGATTCCTTCCTTTATTCTGGTCAAACAATTGGGCATGATGAACACATACTGGTCCGTCATTATCCCGGGGGCGATCAACGCATTCAATCTGATCGTCATTAAGAACTTTTTCCAGCAGCTTCCGGACGGTTTGGAGGAATCCGCCAAGATGGACGGCGCCAACGATCTGTACATTCTGGCCCGCATCGTCATCCCGCTGTCCATGCCCGCCATCGCCACCTTCTCCTTGTTTTATGCGGTGGGCCACTGGAACGCATTTTTGAACCCGATTTTGTACCTGAACAATCCGGACATGTGGCCGGTTCAGGTGCTGATGCGGCAGATTGTGATTCTGTCCCAAGGGGGGGTAGGGGATGCGGCGGACATGGGCCCGGAATTTGTGCTGCCGCCGGAGCAGACCCTGAAGTCAGCGGTGATTATCTTCGCCAATCTGCCAATTCTTGTGGTGTACCCCTTCCTGCAAAAGCACTTTGCCAAGGGTGTGCTGCTGGGTTCGGTAAAGGGCTGACCGCCGCATAATAAACGGCTTTTCACATACGATTCCTATTTTGACTATAAAGGGAGAGGTTATCAGGATGAGAACATGGATGAAAATGATACCTGTAATCGGCATTGCGGCAATGTCTGCGGGAATAATGGCCGGATGCGGCAAGGATGAGGAATCGGGCGGCAATTCGTCCGGCAGTCCCTCCGAAGCTGCTTCTGTGCAAGCTTCAGCACCGGCCAAGGGTCCGGTCACCATCTCCATGATGATGCCGTATTACTCCACGGAGGCGCCCAAGAATAATCCCATCATCCGGAAGCTGGAGGAAATGACCAACACCAAGCTGAATATCACATGGGTGCCGGATGCGGCGTATAAGGATAAGCTGTCCGTCAGTCTCGCCTCCGGCGACCTGCCGCAGGTCACGGTCATTTCCCACTTGGACGGAGGCACATATGCCCCGGCTGTGGTAAGCGGTGTCCACTCGGGGGCCTTCTGGGAAATCGGGCCGATGCTGAAGGACTTCCCCAATTTGGGCACCAAGCTCAACAAGGATGTTCTGCGCAATGCCTCCCATGACGGCAAAAACTACGCCTTGTACCGTCCTCGTGTATTGGCCCGCGGCGGGATTATCTACCGGAAGGATTGGCTGGAGAACCTGGGGCTGAAGGAGCCCAAAACCCTGGATGAGCTGTATGAGGTTATCAAGGCCTTTACGTTGAACGATCCGGATAAAAACGGCAAAAACGACACCTACGGTCTGGTGTCCCGCAAGGGTTTTGCAGATCTCCACATGCTGGCGGGCTTCTTCGGAGCAGGTAATGATTATGAGGAGCGGGACGGCAAGCTGATTCCCAGCTTTATTTCCGATGAGCACTTGAACGCCTTGAAATTCTTCAAGAAGCTGTATGACGAGAAGCTGGTGAATGCGGACTTCGCCGTGACGGAGGGAAGCCAGTCCAAGGCTCTTCTGGAGGGTGGAAAAGCGGGGGTTATGATTTCCACCGCGCTGGATGATGCGCCTCTTAATGATGCCGCCATCAAAAAAACCAACCCCAAAGGGGAGTTTGACGTAGTATCCCGGATTCAGGGTCCCAAGGGTGAACGGATCATGGCGTCCCCCGGCTACAATGGGATTTTCATGTTCCCCAAAAGCTCGGTGAAGACAGAAAGCCAAATGAGAGACATTCTGGGCTTCTTCGATAAAATGTTCGAGAAGGATGCCGCCAATTTGCTGGCATGGGGGATCGAAGGAACACATTATCACTTGGAGAACGGGCTGGTAGCCGGCACGGAGCAGGAGCTGGCTTTGCGGACAACCGACAGAATGCCCATTCCGCAGCTTTCTGTTGTCAGTGACGAGGTACCTACCCTGAAGGCCAAGGAAACGCCATTGGCAGGCAAGGTCAAGCAGATGTTCGCCGACAATATTTCCATCGCCGTGTCCAATCCGGCCCTGTCCATCCAATCCCAGACCTTGACCGAGAAGAGCGGCGAGTTGGACAAGATCAAGAACGATGCCCGGTTGAAGTATATATTAGGGGAAATCGATGATGCCGGATGGAAGAAGGAGATTGACAAGTGGATGAAGGCCGGCGGTGAAAAAGGCATGGTGGAGCTGAACGCGGAGTATGCCAAGCTGACTAAATAGCAGCATTCCCCGGTGGATTGACAGCCAGATGATTCCTGGACCCTCTGATATATTCTGCCACGCAAAATCCCGGTGCCTGGGCAGGCGCCGGGATTTTTGTTTGCCGGGGGAGCTGCACCTCCCGCCGGGTTATGTAGATAATAGCCTGTCAGAGCCTACAGCACATTCTTGCCGGAGCTGATGGTATAGGCCTCGTATACAGGGAGGACGAAAATTTTACCGTCGCCGAAGGCGCCTTTTTCCCCAGTCCGGGCGACACGCATGACAATTTTGATCACATCGTCCTTATCGCTTTCATCTACCACCATAAACAGCATTTTCTTGGAGAGCTGGTCGTAGTGGGTGTCGCCAATTTGAATGCCCTTCTGCTTCCCGCGGCCCACAATATCCATTTTGCTGACGGAGGGGAAACCCGCCATCATCAGCTCGGCCAGCACGGCGTCTGCCTTCTCGGGTCTTACTACTGCCTGGATCATTACCATTGCCATACCCAAGTCATCCTTTCCCAAGATCCTCTTTTTATCGTGTTGCAGCAAGGCTTGATGCATTATAACAAGGCCCTTGGGGAATGCTCAAGATTTGGAAGAGGATTTCAGGGGAATTGTGACAAAATCGTCAATAAGCATGTGAGTTAATCTGACATTCAGGCTATTCTATTGTAAAGAATTTTTATAATGATGTGGCAGGCTGTTTTATGGGTAAAAAAATCCTGTCGCATCCTGTTCAATCCGCGCCTTTATTGTATAATAGTGAGAATTGAGTTTGTTTAGAGGGAGATGGAAAATGGACAATCGGACGATTATCCGCTTCGAGCATGTGTTCATGGAATACGATGACGGTGAAGTCGTATTGAACGATATCAGCTTTGACATTGAACGGGGCAAGTTCTATACGCTCCTGGGGCCTTCGGGCTGCGGGAAAACCACCATCCTGCGGCTCATCGCCGGTTTTGCCACCCCCACCAAAGGGACCATCACTCTGAACAATAAGGTGATCAACCAGGTGCCGGCCAATGAACGCCAAGTGAATACGGTGTTTCAGGACTATGCGCTGTTCCCCCATCTGAACGTCTTCGAGAATGTGGCCTTTGGCCTCCGGGTAAAGAAGGTGAAGCCCAAGCTGATCGAGGAAAAGGTGCGGGAGGCGCTTCGCTTTGTCAATCTGTCCGGTTACGAAAAGCGGGAAATCCGCGAAATGTCCGGCGGACAGCGGCAGCGGGTAGCCATCGCCAGAGCCATCGTCAACGAGCCGGAGGTGCTGCTGTTGGACGAGCCCTTGTCGGCGCTGGACCTGAAGCTGCGTACGGAGATGCAATATGAGCTGCGGGAGCTGCAGCGCCGTTTGGGCATTACCTTTATATTCGTCACTCATGACCAGGAGGAAGCGCTGGCTATGTCCGACGAAATTTTTGTGCTGAACAAGGGAGTTATCCAGCAAAGCGGAACCCCCATTGATATTTACGACGAGCCCATTAACCGCTTTGTTGCTGATTTTATCGGGGAATCCAATATTGTGCCTGCGGTGATGATCGAGGACTATGTGGTAGAGGTTAACGGCATGCGCTTCGATTGTGTGGATGCGGGTTTTTCGGCTCATGAGCCTGTGGAGCTGGTGCTGCGTCCCGAGGACCTGGAGATCACCACAGTGGCCCAGGGCAAGATGAAGGTCCGGGTGGACACCCAGCTGTTCCGGGGGGTGCACTATGAGATCGTGTGTTATGACGAGGCGGGGCATGAATGGCTGGTCCACTCCACCCGGAAAGCGTCGGTGGGCGAGGAGATCGGACTGACCTTCGAGCCGGAGGCCATCCACATCATGCGCTTCAATGAAACGGAAGAGGAATTCGATAAGCGACTGGAGGCATACGAGCATGAGGGCGCCTATGTCCGCTGAGGTCCGCCGCCGGGCGGGCGGCCGCAACCTGTATCTGGTGCCGTATCTGCTGTGGATGCTGCTGTTTGTCATCATTCCGATTGTGCTGATCGGCTACTACTCCTTCCGCAATGTGGAGGGTGGTTTTACCCTGGCCAATTACGGCAAGGCCTTCACTTCCGTCTATGTCAAAATGGCGGTAAATTCCTTTTTCTACGCTTTCCTGATCACCGTCTGCTGTCTGCTGGCGGCGTATCCGACGGCGTATCTCATTACCAAATCGAAGCATAAGCAGCTGCTTCTCTTGCTGATCATTCTGCCCACCTGGATCAACCTGCTGCTGAAGGCGTATGCTTTCCTGGGGATTTTCGGCTCGGCTGGGCCCATCAACACCTTCCTGGAATGGACGGGCCTGGGGGCGCGGCAAATCCTGTTTACGGATTTCAGCTTTATCTTCGTGGCGGTGTACATCTTTATCCCGTTTATGATTCTGCCCATCTACAACTCTCTGGAGGAGCTGAATCCCACGCTGACGGATGCGGCCCGTGATCTGGGGGCCTCCCGCTGGACCACCTTCCGGCGTGTGGTGCTGCCCTTGACCATGCCCGGCGTCAAATCGGGCTGCCAGGCGGTGTTTATCCCTGCTCTGTCGCTGTTTATGATTACCCGTCTGGTGACGGGCAACCGGGTGATTACCCTGGGCACGGCCATTGAGCAGCATTTCCTGGTCACCCAGGACTGGGGCATGGGCTCCACCATTGCCGTGTTCCTGGTGATTGTGATGGTGGCCATTATGTTTATGACAGGTGAACGGAACAGGAGGACCGGCGCATGAACAACTCAACAGGCAGCCGGACACTGAGCCGGATTTATCTGGGCATTGTGATGGTTATCCTTTATGCCCCGATTTTTTATCTGATGTATTATTCCTTCAACAGCGGCGGACATATGCGCAACTTTGAAGGGTTTACCCTGCAATATTATAAGGAAGTGTTCCAGGATACGCGGCTGATTATTATCGTGATCAATACGGTGGTGCTGGCATTGCTGTCGTCGGCTATTGCCACCATACTGGGCTTCAGCGGGGCGCTGGCGATTGTTTCGGTGAGACGCAGCCGGACCCGCAATACGCTGCTGTCCCTGAACAATGTATTGATCGTCAGCCCCGACGTCATTATCGGCGCCTCCTTCCTGGTGCTGTTTACCATGGTGGGGATCAAGCTGGGCTTTATGTCGGTGCTGCTGTCGCACATCGCCTTCAGCATTCCCATCACTGTGCTGATGATCCTGCCCAAGCTCCAAGAGATGCCGTCCACCCTGGTGGATGCGGCACGGGATCTGGGGGCCAGCGGCCGGCAGGTGCTGACGAAGGTGATTCTGCCCTTCACCCGGCAGGGGATCTTCGCCGGATTCTTCATGGCCCTGACCTATTCGCTGGATGACTTCGCCGTGACCTTCTTCGTCACCGGCAGCGGCTACAGCACCTTGTCCGTGGAGATTTATTCCCGGGCCCGGCAGGGGATATCCCTGTCCATCAATGCTCTGTCCACCATGATCTTCCTGTTTACGATCATCCTGGTGGCCATCTACTATTTCCTGAGCCTCAAAAGCAATACCCAGAATCGCTCCTTCCGGACGGAGGTGCCGAAATGAAGCAGCTGAGCCGTGCTTTCCTGGCGGTATTCATCGCCGCCTTCGCGCTGATGTATCTGGCGTCGTACCTGAACGCCAGCGAGGGCTACACCGGCGGCAACACCATCACCGTCTACAACTGGGGCGATTATATCGATCCGGCGCTTCTGGACAAGTTTGAGGCCGAAACGGGGATCAAGGTCATCTACCAGACCTTCGATTCCAATGAGGCCATGCTGACGAAGATTTCCCAGGGCGGCACCACCTTCGACGTGGCTGTGCCCTCCGACTATGCCATCAACAAGATGATGGAGGAGAAGCTGCTGCTTCCCCTGGACAAGTCGCTTTTGCCCAATTACAAGCATATTGCCCCGAAGTATCTGGACATGTCCTTCGATCCGGGAAATGTGTATTCGGTGCCCTACTTCTGGGGAACGGTGGGCATCATCTTTAACCCTGAGCTGGCGGGGGACCTGACCTTCGAAAGCTGGGAGGACCTGTGGGACCCTTCCTTGGCCAACAAGGTGTTCCTGCTGGATGGCGCCCGGGAGGTTATAGGCATGGGGCTGAACACGCTGGGATACTCCCTGAACGATACCGAGGAGGAGCATCTCCAGGAAGCCAAACGCAGGCTTAATGAGCTGACTCCCAATGTGAAGGCTATCCTGGGCGATGAGATCAAGATGCTCATGGCTAACGGGGAAGCGGCCGCGGCGCTGGTCTGGTCCGGGGATGCCTCCGAAATTATGGATGAGAACGAGGACCTGGATTACGTCATCCCGGAGGAAGGCTCCAACATCTGGTTTGATAACATGGTCATCCCCAAAACCGCAGACAATGTGGAAGGGGCCCACAAGTTTATCAACTTCATGCTGGATCCGCAGAATGCCGCCGTCAACGCCGAGTATGTGGGTTACTCCACGCCCAATGCCGACGCCCTGCAGTACCTCCCGAAGGAGGTCTCCCAGGACAAGCGTTTCTATCCGGACGATGAGGTGCTGGAGAAGCTGGAGGTATACCGGAACCTGGGCAAACGAAATCTGTCCCATCTGAATGAGCTGTTCCTGGAATTCAAAATGCACCGGAAACGGTAAATATAGCTGCCCGCCCCCTCTCATTGACAACAAAAGAGAGGGGGCGTTATAGTTAGGGCGTGTCTCGAAACACATCCTCGCACATAAATGCAACAGGAGTGATGTATGTGAATCTGCTTCAAACCCTCCGGTCACGGAAATACCTGCAGCGTATACTGCTTGGTTTTATGCTGGTGGTGATGCTTCTGATCGCGGCTTCCGCTCTCCTGTATTTGAATGCCCAAAGCAAGGTCTCCAGCATGGAGCATGATGCGGACAGGAAGCTGTTGACCCAAATTAAATATAATATTGAGAATATGAACCAGATTGTGAATGATTTGGCAGTATCTACCTTCAATGATGAGGATTTTATCGCACTGAAGTCCGGCGACGATTTTGAACAGAGTATTCTGAAGCTGGACAAACTGACCCGTTTGGTGTCCCAATCCCCGTATCTGCATTCCATTGTGTTCTATAATGCGGTTCAGGGACGGTTTTTTTCTACGGTGAACCACACCATGAGCACGGATGTGATGAATCAGTCGTTCCGGGAGTACATGAAGAGCCATGATCCGCTGCCCAAGCTGCAGCTAACACCCATGGAGCTGGGCGGAGGAGAAGGTGTAGACGTTTTTTCCCTGTTCGTATACGATGGCCCTACTCTGAATGCGGTCAACGGAAACCTGCTGATCGTCAATATCAAACCGACGTGGATGCTGGACAATGTGAAAGCGCTTAATGCATTGGCCGAAAGGCAGAACGATGTGATCTTTGTAACCGACAATCAAGGCCGGGTATTAATATCCAATGACCTGATGAAGCCGGACCAGATGGATATCAAGAATGAGCTGATTCCCCAGATTGCCGCCTCGGGCAAGGAGCTGGATTATTTCACGTACAGCCATGACGGCAAAAAATACAGGGTCACCTATCTGACCCGGGGCTTAAATGACTGGCAGATCATCAGCCTGCAGGATTATGATGCGGTGCTGACCAATGTAAGGCAGATCCGTTGGACGGCAGCTATTGTCACGGCGTCCGTCGTGCTGTTAACCGTTCTGATCTCCATCTATTTCTCCATCAAGCTTTACAGGCCCATCGGACACCTGATGACACTGGTCCGGCGCAACGATGGCCGCGGAGGGGATCTGCACCGGGATGAGCTGTCCCTCATTGCCTCCAGCTATTCGCAGATGACCGATAAGCTTAAGGAGCTGCAGCAGGATCAGGCGGCCCAGCAGAATATCGCCAAGGTGTACCGGCTGCGCAATCTGATCGCGGGAAGCACGGGTGTACCGGAGCAGGACTTGGCCCATGACCGGGCTCAATACGGCCTGGATATTCCCGTAACCGGCGGTATGATCGTGGCATTGGCCAGAATCGACAACCTGCAGGAGGTTCAGGCCCGAACGCCGGATGCTACCATGTCCCTGTTGTATTTCGCCATCTGCAACATCGGCCAGGAGCTGATCCGGGGCAGCTATTCCTGTGAGGCGGTGGATATGAAAAACGGCCACGTGGTATTCATCATCGGCCATGCTGGCGGCATCGGCCACGAGGAGCTGCGGACGATTCTCCGGGAGCTTCAGGATACCGTAAGGCATTATTACCATATCACCGTTACCATGTCCGTTAGCCCCGTTTTCAGCTCTTACCGGGACATTACAGCGATGTACGGGCAGGCGCTCCGCTACGCCGACTATCGAATGATACTGGGCAAGGAAGCGCTGATCGAACCAAGCCTGGTACAGCCCAACGAGGAATGCAGTCAATTCCATATTCCCCCGGAGCTGGACAGGCAGTTGATTGAAGGGCTCAAAAGCGGGGACTGGGAGCGGATTAACGGCGGTATGGACAAATGGCTGGAGCTGGTACGCACCTTCAGCTTCGAGAACATGTTCTCCGCCATGCTGCATATGTTTGTAACCCTGGGCAATACCATCAATGAAATGAACCAGAACAACCTGCAGGCGGCTTCGGTGAATCTGCAGGAGATCAACCGGCGGATTCTGGAGAAGGAAACCCTGGAGGAGGTTAAGGAGGTATTTCTGGACCTGGTCCGCCAGGCTCTGGACAAACGCACCAGCGGCCGGGAGGAAAAGGCCAGGCTGGTGGCCGAAACCATCCGGGAAATTGTCGCCCGGCAATATGCCGATCCGGATCTGAACGTGCAGAAGATTGCGGATATGCTCCGCATGAGCCATGTGTATCTGGGTCAGGTATTCAAGGAGCAGGAGGGCATCACCGTGGTGGATTGCATTAACGAAACCCGGCTGGCCCAGGCCCGCCTGTATCTGGAGCAGCAGCAGATGACGGTGGCCGAAATTATGGAAAAGGTAGGCTTCAGCAACGAAAGCTACTTCTACCGGCTGTTCAAACGGCGCTATGGCACGACGCCTAAGGAGTACAGGCTGAAGGCTGCCATTAACCGCAACGCTTAGGAGTTTGTTTTGACGGAGCGGCTGGGTGAATCCATATTCACTTACAACATTCACTACCGGGATAGGCTTGGCTTGGAAGCTCAAACACGTTTTGTCGGCCTTGATTGGATTCGATTTTAAGGTGTCAAAGCCGCCAAAAAACTCGCCCTCAAGCCAACCTATCCCTCCCGTTCATGTTTTGAATATGGATTCACCCAAATAAAAGACGCCTTCACGGCTGCCCGATAAGCAGAAGTGGAGGCGTCTTGTTTATATAAGCTGCTTATCCCGGCAGCTTCATCCCATGGCTGTACAGCTGTACCCGCTATATAGCGCCACTGTACAGAATTCCGGCTTCCGGTGCGGCAGGAATCTGGATTATTTACAGGCCTCTATACAGGAATCTTGCGTATGTACAGTAACAATACAGCCGGGATTCCTCTATGTTGGAACCAGAAAGCCTGACGACAACGCCAGCGTAAACCGGAAAGGAGCTACTATGATGGAGAATGAAACCCGGCTAACCATGCCGGACACAGCAGCAGGAAAAAAAGAGCGGCGGTCCGGTTCTATCGTAACACGGGAGCTGCATCACTTCTGGAAGAACAGGGAGCTATTCCTTTTATCCCTGCCCGGAATTGTGTACAAACTGATTTTTGCTTATTTGCCCATGATCGGGCTGGTCATCGCCTTTAAGAATTACCGTTATGACAAAGGCATCTTCGGCAGCGACTGGGCCGGCCTGAAGAACTTTAAGTATCTGTTCACCGGAGACGCCGCTTGGCGGATCACCCGGAATACGGTGCTCTACAACGCGGGATACATTATTCTGACCACCTGCGTCGCTCTGCTATTCGCCATTCTGTTAAATGAACTGAAGGCCAAATACACGAAGTTTTACCAGACCTCTCTGTTTTTGCCCCACTTCTTGTCCTGGGTACTGGTTGGTTACATCGCATACGCCTTCTTCAACCATTCTGACGGATTTTTAAACCGGCTTCTGGAATCCTTCGGGATGAATCCGGTAGCCTGGTACCAGAATACGGCCCCATGGCCGTTTATATTGGTCATCTTCCACTTGTGGAAGGCAGTGGGCTTCTCCACCCTTATCTATTTTGCCGGAATTATCGGGATTAATTCGGAGTATTACGAAGCGGCCCGCATTGACGGCGCCACCAAAACCCAAATGGCCTTCAGCATCACTATTCCGCTGCTGGCGCCGCTGGTAATTATTATGCTCATCCTGTCCATCGGCAGCATGTTCCGCGGAGACTTCGGCCTGCACTATTTCATCCCGAACAACTCCGGTTTTATCTTCGGGACAACAGACGTCATTGATACCTATGTATACCGTTCTCTGCGTGAACTGGGCAATGTGGGCATGTCCGCCGCCACCGGCTTCTACCAATCGGTTGTGGGCCTGATCCTGGTGCTGACCGCTAACGGTATCGTCAAAAAAATCAACCCAGACCATTCCTTGTGGTAAGAAAGGAGGCGACTGCGCATGAAAACCAAGGCACAGATTCCCCAAGCAATTATTCACCTGGTGTTTATCATCATCTCACTGCTTATGATTATGCCCTTTGCCCTTGTGGTCATGGTATCCCTCACCAGTGAAGAGAGCATCGTCAAGAACGGCTACCAATTTTGGCCCCAAATCTTCAGTCTGGACGCGTACCGTTATGTGCTGCAGACACCGGATATTATCCTTCGGGCTTACGGCATTACCGCGTTGATTACGATTGCCGGCACCCTATGCGGTCTCCTGATTACCGCCATGACGGCCTACGTCGTCTCCCGCCGGGATTACCGGTACAACCGGGTCACCACCTTCTACGTGTTCTTCACCATGCTATTCAGCGGCGGGTTGGTTCCGGCCTATATTCTCATGACCCAATACCTTCACCTGAAGGATTCGCTGTTCGCACTGATTCTGCCGGTAATGCTGTCCCCCTTCAACATCATGGTCATGAAGGGCTTTATGTCCAAAATTCCGTTGGAAATCATCGAGTCGGCCAAAATTGACGGAGCCAAGGAACTGCGGATTTTCTTCACCATCATCCTGCCTCTGTCCAAACCGGCCTTAGCCACCATGGGTCTGTTGATCTCCTTCGCATATTGGAATGAATGGTTTAATGCGATGCTGTACATTGATAACCCCAAGCTGGTTCCCCTGCAGCTGCTCCTGGTGCGGATTCTGAACAGCATGGAGTTCCTTACCTCCAACTCGGATTTCTCGTCGCAGATGGGGATCAATCTGGCCGATTTCCCCAACAACTCGGCACGGATGGCCATTGCGGTCCTGGCCGGCGGCCCGATGCTCGTGATCTTCCCGTTTTTCCAACGTTTTTTTGTAAGAGGCTTAACGGTTGGCTCCCTCAAGGGTTAACATATATACCATAGGAACATAAAAACAGGAGGTCAAACACATGAAGACATGGATGAAGGCAACGATGGCTGCTTCTCTGGCGGCTGCTTTCCTGGCTGGCTGCGGCAAGGGTGACGAAACCCCGGCTGCGTCAAACGGTTCTCCCGCTGCAGGAACGGCATCGGCAGGAGCCCAAACGCTGGCGCCGGTTGAACTGACTTGGTATTATCCGTTGTCCCAGCTGCAAGGCGACCAGGAGACGGTAGCGGCCGAGGTGAACAAGATTACCAAAGAAAAGCTGAACGCCACCGTCAAGCTGATGCCAGTGCCGATCGGCGACTATGTTCAGAAGATGAATACGGTTCTGGCAGCGGGCGAGAAGTTCGATATCCTCTGGACCGGATACCTGCTGAAGCCTGAGGAACTGGTCCGCAAAGGCGCCATCCAGCCTCTTGATGCCCTGCTTGATAAATATGCCCCGCAATTGAAGAAGGATGTTCCTCAGGTCATGTGGGACGGCTTGACTGTAGACGATAAAGTCTACGCTATCCCCAATCAGCAAATAAACGGCAACCGCTTGGGCTATATTATTCAAAAGCGGTTTGTAGACAAATACAATCTGGACGTAACCAAAATCAAGAAGTTTGAGGATATTGAGCCGTTCCTGGAGCAAATCAAACAAAACGAGCCGAACATCATTCCTTTCGGAAGCTCTTTTGTAAGCGCCGCCCAGGGTGTGAACAGCGATCAAATGTGGGTTCTGCCCGGACTGGATGACCACTTCTATGTGAAGAAGGACGATCCCACCTACAAGCTGCTCCGTTACCCCGAGGAGGACCTGGTGAACTTCAAGCTGGCTTCCAAGTGGTACAAAGCGGGCTATATCTTCAAGGATGCCGCTACAGCTAAGATGAGCGATTATGAAACCAAGGGGCAAATGGCCGTTATCATGAATAACGTTCTGAAGCCCGGCGTAGAAGCCGAAGTGAAGGGCAAAAACGGCGGCAATGAAGTTGTGGTTGTGCCGGTTACCGATTGGTTCTCCAATGGTTATTCCGCTACCACCAACCAAGCTCTGAGCCGCACCTCTCCGAACCCGGAACGCGCCACGATGCTGCTGAATCTGGTCAATACCGACAAACAACTGTATAACCTGCTGTGTAACGGTATTGAAGGCACCCACTATGAGAAGGTGTCCGACAATGTGGTGAAGGCCAAGGCCGATTCCCGCTACAAGCCCAATATGGACTGGATTTTCGGCAGCGTGTTCAATTCCTATTTGAAGGAAGGCCAACCTGCTAACGTGTGGGAAGAAACCAAGAAAATCAATGCTACCTCCAACGTGAATCCGATCGGAGCCTTTAAATTTAACTCCGAGCCGGTCAGCACCGAAATCGCCAACCTGAACGCCATTTGGGGCGAATACAAGAAGGGCCTGACTACCGGCACCCTGGATTTTGACAAAACCTGGCCTACAATGTACGACCGCCTGAAGAAAGCCGGCGAAGATAAGTATGTTGCAGAGGTAACCAAGCAATTCAATGAATTCCTGAAGAAAAAGGGTCTCGTTAAATAAGCTTATCACCATGAGGAATTTGGCTGCCGGTTGAACCATTGGATCGGCAGCCTTTTTTCTATAGATTTGCATCCAAAATTTGAAAGGAATGAGGTTATGTATCCAAAACGTCTGCTGCTTGTTCTCCTTGCCGGTTTGCTGCTCTTATCTTCGCCGGGCTTTGTTTTAGGAGCGGTTACAACAACGGAGGGACAGGCACCTGGCCAGGTCTTTTATGTGGCCACAGATGGAAGCGATTCCAACCCCGGTACCCTGAATGCTCCCTTTCTCTCTTTGGAAAAAGCCCGGGACACCATCCGCCAGCTTAAGGCCGCCGGCGGTTTGCCCGAAGGAGGCGTCACCGTATATTTGCGCGGTGGTGTGTATGAGAGGAGCCAAAGCTTCGAGCTCCGGGAGGAGGATTCCGGCGAAGCCGGCAAGATCATCAAGTACCAGGCTTATCCAGGTGAAACCGTCCACTTGGACGGCGGAGCCAACCTGCAGAAAAGCTGGTTCACCCCGGTCACTGATACCAATGTGCTGAACCGGATCATTGACCCGGAGGCGCGCACCAAGGTGCTGGAGGTGAATCTGGCGGCCCATGGCCTGACAGATTACGGCGAGCTGAGCCGCCATGGTTATTATTTGGCCAATGACCTGAGCAAGGTTCCTCCCATGGAACTGTATGTGGAAGGGCAAGGCATGACCCTGGCACGTTGGCCTAACACCAGTACGGTAAGGATGGATCAGGTGCTGGACAAGGGTCCTACCCGCAGCAACCGGGACGAGGTGCATACCCGCGGTGGTACGTTTTCTTACGCCTATGACCGTCCCCAATATTGGAGCCAGGCGGATGACATTTGGCTGGATGGAATTTTCGGGTATAGCTGGGAATGGTCGTACAATAAGATTGCCTCTATTGATACAGCCAACAAAACCATTACCCTCCGTTATGGGGAAATGAGCGGCATTTTTAACGACAACTGGTATCCGGACTTCCACTTTGCCCAGAATCTGCTGGAAGAAATCGATATGCCGGGGGAGTATTACATAGACCGGCAGAACGGGAAGCTGTATTTCCTGCCTAACGCTTCTTTTAATCAAGGCAATCCGGAGATTACTGTAACCGTTCTCAAAACACCCATGATCAATGCCCTGAATGCCTCCTACATTACCTTTGAGGATATGATTCTGGAGAACGGCAGAGACTCGGCAGCCGTTTTTATGGGCGGTACCCATATGCTCTTGAACCATTGCGAAATCCGCAATTTCACCAACAGCGGCGTGCTTCTGAATACCCAAAGCCGGTTTTATTACAATGATTTCAGCGGGGCTCCCGGCACGTACAACGGGGTAGCCAATTCCCATATCCATCACATCGGAGGCACAGCCGTTACGGTTACGGGGGGCAATAAAACCACCCTTGCCCCGGGGAATAACTTCGTGGAAAACTCGCATATCCACGACTTTGCGTTCTACCATAAAGCCTACAACCCCGGCGTCCATTTGTCGGGAGCGGGGAACAGGATGTCCCACAACGAGCTTCATGATGCGCCGCATCCGGGGATTCTGATTTTTGGCAACGACCATTTGGTGGAATACAATGACATCTATGATGTGTGCAAATCCTTCTCCGATTTAGGCGCCATCTACATGAATTTGGGCGCTTCGCCGCAGGAGCGGGGAACAGTCATCCGGCGCAACTACTTCCACAACATCGGGGAATCCAAGGCCGGTGTGGAAGGGGTTTACCCGGACAACTTCACCATGGGCATCACCATTGAAGAGAACATCTTCAGCAAGATGGGCAACTCTGCTATCAAGAACAACGGCGGCTCCCATATCATCACCCGCAATAATATCTTCATTGACAGCAAGTTCCCGTATGATTATGCGGATCTGTATTTGGGGGATAAGCCCGAGAACCAGATTCCGAAGAACTACATGACGAAATGGCAGGAGCTGTTTGCGGCCAATAACAATTACGTCGGCACACCCCATATGGCGAAATATCCGGAGCTGGCAGATTTCTTCACCGAAAACCGCTACTATCCGACAACCAACACCTTTACCAACAATGTGATCTACAATCCGGTGAGAGCCCGGGACAAAACCACCAATGCCAACGGCGCTTATGACAAATTCAATCTTGTCCAATATTCCGGCAACTGGATTGCCGACAGCGACCCCGGTTTTGTGGACCTGGCCGGAGGCAATCTGGAGCTGAACGCCAATGCGGAGGTGTTCAACCGTATTCCCGGCTTTACTGCTATTCCCTTTGGAGATATCGGAGTGATCGGCAAAGCAGGCACTCTTCACGGCGCCGACCATTACCCGGTCCGGGAAGTGTATGTGTACAACAAGAATATCACGTTGGGAGTGTTTAAGAGCGCTTCCATTCAGGCTGCGGTCCTCCCGTGGAATGCCACCAACTCCGCCCTGAGCTATCAGTCCGACCGCCCAGAAGTGGCGTCAGTAGACAGCAAGGGCATCATCAAGGGTGTATCTATGGGTGAAGCTGTTATTACAGTGTCCTCCGTGGAAAATCCGCTCATGAAGGAAACGGTCCAGGTTACCGTCGATGAGGGAGACGGGGTTATCGACTTTGCCGATTTTGAAGTGGATCCGGGGGATTGGACGCTGGACGGCAACCGGGCCATTGAGAAAATAGGAGACAACCGCTGGTACAGGATCAAGAACGGTGCTACCTCCCTGACCCAAAAGGATTATACGGAGTATGAGCTGAGCTTTAAGCTGCGGACGCCGGATACCATCCCTGCGTATGCGACCATGTATATCTTCGACCGGCAGGTAGGACCCAACTCCAGCCGGATCGGCTACAAAACCAATGCGGATGGAACCTCCCGTTGGCTGCTGTATAACACCGCCTGGGGGACAGTCAAGGAAGTGACCTTTCCGGATCATGACCTCAAGCCCAACACGGAGTACAAAATCAAGGCATTGGTCAAAGGAGCGGACATCAGCGTCTATGTTAACGACCAGCTGCGGCTGAAGGCTTCCGATCCGACCCATAATCCTGTGGGCAAGGTGGGCTTTTACGTCAGCAACTTCAGCTACCTTTGGTTTGACGACATCAAGTTCACCTTGCCTACCACAGCCGTATCCGGCTTGCTGCTGGATAAAACCCAGGCCAACATGACCGTAGGCGAAACGCTGGCGCTGCATGCCTCCTTCGATCCTTCCAATGCGGCCAATACGGGGGTAAATTGGTCATCCGGCAACCCGCAGGTGGCAACTGTGGATGCGAACGGCGTGGTTACCGGGATATCCACAGGAGAAGCCGTGATAACCGCCGTATCGGCGGAGAATCCCAATGCTGCCGCCTCGGCTAAAATGATTGTATCCAACGTCATGCATACAACGGACTTTGAGTCCGGTGGCAACGGCTGGCCGGTGGATCCCAACCGCAGCATTGTCAACGTGGACGGCAACCGCTGGTACAAGATCCTGAACGGGGCCTCCGCCGTGGTGAACAAGGAATTCAGCAGCTATGATCTCAGCTTCAAGCTGAAAACACCACCGACCCTTCCCGATGCGACTACATTCTATATTTTTGACCGCCAAAATGCCACCGGCGGACCCAGCCGGATCGGCTACAGAACCACGGGAGACGGAACATCCAAGTGGCTGCTGTACAACGCCGCATGGGCTACAGTCAAGCAGAATGTGCTGCCCGGCCAGGATCTTCAGCCCGATACGGTGTACCAAATCCGTGTGTTGGCCGACGGCGCCAATATCAAGCTGTACGTAAACGGAGAGTTACGGCTGGAAGCAGCGGATCCCGGCCATCAAGCCTCCGGCAAGGTGGGCTTCTACACCGGCGGCTTCAGCTATCTGATGCTCGATGATATTGTGTTTAAGCAGCTACCTGTGGCTGTAACGGGTATAGAGCTTCAGCCTGCCCAGCCGGAGCTGCAGGTGGGGCAAACCGCTGCCTTGGCGGCTAGCGTCCTGCCGGTGAATGCCTCCGACAAGGAGCTGGTTTGGATCAGCAGCGATTCGAACGTAGCATCGGTGGATGCCAGCGGGACTGTGCGGGGTCTAAGCGTCGGAGAAGCTGTTATTACCGTCGCCGCCGCAGCTTTGCCCGATGTAAAGGCTACTCACAAGGTCAGAGTGGTCCCTAAGCCGGATCCGGCCAAAGCTCCCGGCAAGCCCGTCCTGTCAGATAATAACGGCCATGATACCGGTCTGCTGGATGGAAGCTATACCATTAAGATGGATATGTGGTGGGGCAATAATGGCAGCACCTATAAGCTTTATGAAAACGGCATGCTGATTGATACACAGCAATTGGCGGAGAACAGCCCCGGTGCCCAATCCACAGTCACCGCGGTAACCTATAAACCAAACGGTGTGTATGTATATGAAGCGGAGCTGATCAATGCCTTCGGCACCACCCGCAGCGATCCGCATCAGGTCACCGTCGCCCAAGCAGTTCCCGGGCAGCCCGTACTCTCCCACGACAACTGGGACGGCGACGGCAGCTACCAGGTGCAGATGAACCTGTGGTGGGGCACCAATGGAACCCTTCTCCGGCTGTACGAAAACGGCAGCCTGATTGCAGAGCAGCCGCTCCAGGCCGCCACCCCGGCCGCCCAACAAGCAACCGTCCAGCTCCACAACCGGTCCCCGGGCCGTTATGAATATGTAGTGGAGCTGATCAACGGAGCAGGAGCAACCACGAGCCAACCCATTACCGTAGAAGTCAAAAACTAACCAATCAATAAAACCTTCCCTCATCCACCCACCGCCAGTCCCCAAACTGGCGGTGGGTTTTTAGATCTCTCCTCAACCCAACCCAACCCAACCCAACCCAACCCAACTCTTAACCTTTTCCGCCCAATTTCCCCTCCAATCCTAAAGTTTAGACTTCATCCTCCCAAGTTAAATAACATAATTTACCATTATCTCGCTGGGGTTATATAATGCCCTTTACGTCCCTTTCCGTGTATTATCCCCTTCAGTCAGGACAAAAAGTTGAGAAAAATTTCAGTATATTGGAAGGAAAACCCTTGAAATGAGAACTAACGTTTGATATAATGGGAATATACGTTCTTGTTTTTGAAAAAATTATGGTGTGGATGAAGCGGAGGAGATAGGATGAGAGGTAATGTAATGAAAGATCAAATCTCCAGCCTCAATATATCCGAGCAGGAAGAGGCGGGGCTATTCCTTCGGCTACAGTCCTCCGAAAAAGCCTGTGAGGAATATCTATTCCACCTGAAGTGGCCCAATGGCTTTGTGTGCCCGTATTGTGGGCATGGGCAAGCGTATACCATTCACACCCGTAAGCAGCCGCTCTATGAATGCACCTGCTGTAAGCATCAAACCTCGCTGACTGCCGGCACAATTATGGAGTGTACCCGGACTTCCTTGATCAAGTGGTTCACTGCCATCTATCATTTGGCCAATCCGAAGGAGGGGATGAGCGCTACTACCCTTGCAGGATTAATCCATGTAACATACAAAACCGCCTGGAGCATGCTGCACGCCATCCGCGGTGCCCTGTCCGAAGGGAAGCAATTGCTTCCTCCATCAGGAAGAATGTGCCTTCATAGCGAAACCTTAACCTATTCCCATCCGACGTCTTCCCTCGCGGACCCTCCCACGAATCCATCCGTAATCGTCTGCGTTTCATTAACTGAGCAGGACGAAGCATGCCGTGTGCACATGCAGGCGGTACAGACGGAAGACTATGAGGGAGGTCAGCTCTCTAGGGATATCGTTGAGGAGTTTTGTAATCAATATATGGGGTCAGTGAAGCAGCCTGGGCTTACGAAAGTAAACCGTTTTGTTTCGGGCAAACGCAAAAAGGGACTGCCTTTGACAAGACTTGCCGGAGAATGGCTGCATAGCACCTTTTGCGGCATTGGCTCCAAATACCGCCAACGGTATTTGGATGAGTTTTGCTGCCGCATGAATTTATTGTTGCAGGGTCTGCCTCTTTTCCGGGAAATAAGCCGCATGTGCGCTTGTCCTGCATCTTCTTCTATCTCTAATTTCTAACTCTTCCTTTTGAACCGGGGGCTGACTCGTGGATGTTTCCCAGCTTCCTATATTCAAAGCAAAGTGCTAGAAAAATTTAGGAAGCCCATTCTTCCCTTTCATCACTGGGAACCGAAGTCACTTGTGCCTTTCCTAAGATCATTTTTAACTAATATTCCCCAATTTGGACATGCTCGCTTAACTCTCCGACCCAGTGCATCTCGTTAATGTCATCTACTATCCAGATATATTTGATTTAAGTCCATGTTGCCCACACCTTTTCTCTCTCAACCGGACAGGTGTTTACGTTCAATTGTTTCGATGACCAGCGGGTGGGGACGGTGGTTTCTTTGTTTTGAAGGATGTTGTTTTGAAGAGTTTGTTTGAAAGAGTTTGTTTGAAAGAGTTTGTTTGGAGAAGTTTGTGACATTCAGAATTTTTGACTGCGGGTTAAGAGAACAGCTGGTGGGCTGAGTCCTGAGCGAAGGGGATAATACCCGAAAAGGGAGTGCAAAGCAATATATCCGGGGCTGGATTGCTATGGTAAGGAGGAAAACGTCAGTTTCAAAGTTGGAAATCAGCGTGCTAATATAATCCCGTTATAGGCGAGAGAGCTGAGAACTGCAGGGAGAGTGGAATGCTGGTGGGATTGACGAAGGTGGGGATGTGTTTTACAATAACGATTAGTCGACTAAATAAATCTACAGGCGGATCAAAGGAGGGGCTATGAGTGGATATTTACAAGGTGGAGCATGTGGACACGGTGTTCCGCAGGGTATCCAAGCTGCATCATCAAACGGTGTCATCCTACCTCTCGGGGCGGGAGGTTTATCCGGGGCAGCCTCCGCTTTTGCGGGCGCTTACGGAGCGGGACGGGCAGAGCCAGAAGGAGCTGGCGGAGCAGATGGGGATTACTCCTGCCACCCTGAATGTGATGATTGCCCGGATGGAAAAAACCGGGCTTTTGGAGCGCAGGGCGGATGAAGCGGATCAGCGGATATCCCGTGTTTACCTGACGGAGCGGGGCCGGCTTGCCCATCAGGAGGTACGGAATATGATCGACCTGATGGAGAAAACCTCATTTCAAAACTTTACACCGGAGGAGAAGATGATTTTTCGCCGGTTGCTTTTGCAGATGTATGAGAATCTCAAGGATGCCGAACGGAACGGAGGTATTGACGGAACGTCGGGGCATAAGGATTAGCTGACTAATTAAATTCGATGAATGAATCAAAGGATAAACGGGGTGAACTAGCAACAATGCGGAAGCTTGTGAAATATATAAAGCCATACTGGAAGGCAGCCCTGCTGGGTCCGCTCCTCATGGTGCTGGAGGTATCCATGGACCTTCTGCAGCCCAAATTGATGGCGCAGATTGTGGACCAGGGGGTGCTGGCCGGAAATCTGGATGAAATCCGGAGAACGGGGCTCATGATGCTGGTAACCTCCCTGATCGGAATGATTGGAGGCGTAGGCTGCGGGATTTTTTCCACCATCGCGGCTATGCGGTTTGGGGCGGACTTGCGTGAGGCAGTATTTAACAAGGTGCAGCGCTTTTCCTTCCGGAATCTGGAGAAGATGCACACTGCATCTCTGATTACAAGGCTTACCAATGACGTTTCGCAGGTGCAGCTGTTTGTGCAGATGCTTCTGCGGATGATGGTCCGTTCTCCCTTTCTTGCGGTGGGCAGCCTGATTCTGGCATTCACGATTAGCTGGAAGCTGGCCATGATTCTGGTGGTGGTGGTTCCGGTGCTGTTCACTGTAGTGGCCATGATTACCCGCAAAGGCTTCCCCTTGTTTGCCAAGGTCCAGAAAAGGCTGGACCGGATGAATACGGTCCTTCAGGAAAACCTGGCAGGCATCCGGGTAGTGAAGGCCTTTGTGCGGTCGGATTACGAAACCAAGCGGTTTACCGAGGCCAATGATGACTATATGGCTGTTGCGCTCCGGGCCAATGTGATGATGGCTACACTGTCACCGGTGATGTTCCTGCTTCTGAACGGCACGATTGTTACCGTGCTGTGGCTGGGCGGCAATTTATTTTGGGATAACACATTGCCCATTGGGGACTTGGCAGCGTTCATCAACTATGTGACACAGCTGCTTTCCTCGTTATTGATGGTCGGGATGATGCTGGCTAATATTTCACGGGCTACGGCTTCATCGGAGCGTATTGTGGAGGTTCTGGAAAAGGAGCCGGAAATTAAGAACCCGGACCGTGTATTGGCGGAGCGCATCCGCAAGGGGCGAATCGAGTTCGAGGGAGTCGGCTTTGCGTATGACGGGGGCGAAAGGGTGCTCCGGGATATTAATTTTACGGTGCAGCCGGGGGAAACGTTGGCGATCCTTGGCGCAACCGGGTCCGGCAAATCCACTCTGGTCAGCCTGATTCCCCGCTTATATGAGGCTGGGGAGGGACGGGTTCTTATCGACGGCACCGATGTCCGGGATTATCCCTTGGAGGGGTTAAGAGGCAGCATCGGCATGGTGCTTCAGGAAGCCGTTCTGTTCTCCGGGACGATTCGGGAGAACATTGCCTTCGGCATGCCGGACGCCACCTTGGAGGAGGTAGAGGCGGCGGCTCAAGCCGCTCAGGCGCATGAATTTATCACAGGGCTGCCTCAGGGTTATGAGACCGTGCTGGGTCAACGGGGAGTCAATTTGTCCGGCGGGCAAAAGCAGCGGATATCTATTGCCCGGGCGCTGCTGATGAAGCCCGCGGTGCTGATTTTTGACGACAGCACAAGTGCTGTCGATCTGGGAACGGAGTCCCGCATTCAGAAGGCGCTGCGGGAGCGGATGAAGGAAACCACCAGCCTGATTATTGCCCAACGTATCTCCTCGGTTATGGAAGCGGACCGGATTTTGGTGTTGGAGGACGGCACGGTTGCCGCTTCGGGCAATCACCGGGAGCTGATGGCCCATAGCCCCGTTTACCGGGATATCTACAGGTCCCAACTGGGAGAGGAGGAGGTTCTATATGCCGGAAGCGAACGTTAACCGTACGGTCGGCCGCGGCGGCCCGGCTCCCGTGCCGGGTATGCCAGGAGGGCCGGGAGGTCCCGGGGGTCCCGGACCGGGGGCTATGCGGGGAATGCTGCCCAAGGTGCGTCCCAAGGATGCCAAAGGCACAATCCGCCGTTTATGGGATTATCTGCGGAGACAGCGCACCGGATTAATCCTGGTGTTTGTGCTGACTGCCTTCGGAGCCGGACTTGGCCTGATCGGTCCTTATCTCATCGGTACTGCCATTGACAAGTACATTCTTCCGGGGGATGTAAACGGTCTGCTGCGGCTGTGCATCGTGCTTATTATTGTGTATGCGGCAGGGGCGGTGATGAACTGGCTCCAGCTGTATATGATGAACCGGGTTTCCCAACGTGCGATTTGGGAGCTTAGGAACGATCTGGTCGGCAGGCTGCAGAAGCTGCCGCTCCGTTTTTTTGACAGCAAAACCCACGGAGAACTGATGAGCCGGACCACCAATGACATAGACAATGTCTCCAATACGCTAAACCAGAGCGTCACCCAACTGATTACAGGCGTACTGACCCTCGCCGGTGCGCTGGGGATTATGCTCTCCCTGAATGTATGGCTGACCCTGCTCAATCTGGTAACAGTGCCGGTTACGCTTTTGGTCACCCGGAAAATCGCCAGCTTTACCCGGAAGTATTTCAGCGGACAACAGAAGAGTCTGGGGGAAATGAACGGTTTTATTGAAGAAACGGTTTCGGGTCAAAAGGTGGTGGCGACCTTCTGCCGGGAGGAAACCTCTATCGCACGGTTTGCCGCGATTAACAAGGAACTGACCAATACGTCCATTAAGGCGCAGGTTCTGTCGGGTATGATGGGCCCGGTTATGAACGTGATTAACAACCTGGGATTTGCTTTGATCGCGTCTGCCGGGGGCTGGATGGCTCTTAATTCCATGGTTAGCATCGGGACGGTGGTCAGCTTCCTGAACTACTCCCGCCAATTCAGCAGGCCCATTAATGATCTGGCTAACCAGTTCAATATGATACAAGCGGCTATTGCAGGGGCGGAGCGGGTTTTTGAGGTAATGGATACCCCTGACGAATATGAAGACCAGACGGAAGGAAAGCTGTGGCAGACGCCTAAGGGTGAGGTGATCTTCCGGGATGTCTCTTTTGGCTATAAGGAGGGTGTGTCTGTGTTGAAGGGGGTTAGCCTCCATGCCCGCCCCGGAGATATGATAGCTCTGGTAGGGCCAACCGGTGCCGGCAAAACCACGGTGGTTAATCTGTTAACCCGCTTCTACGAGCTGGAAAGCGGATCGGTTACGGTGGATGGAGCGGAGCTCTCTACCATCGACAAAAATAGCCTGCGCACTGGGCTCGGGATTGTGCTGCAGGATGCGGCGCTGTTCTCCGACAGCATCCGGGAGAATATCCGCTACGGCAAGCTGGATGCCACAGACGAGGAAGTCATCGCGGCGGCCAAGCTGGCCAACGCCGACAGCTTCATCCGCAAGCTGCCCAACGGATATAATACGGTGCTGGCGGCTGAGGGCAGCAACCTGAGCCACGGGCAGCGCCAGCTTCTCACCATTGCCCGGGCCATTCTGGCTGACCCGGCCATTCTGATTCTGGACGAGGCAACCAGCAGCATCGATACCCGGACGGAGATGCACATCCAGTCCGCCATGCGCACCTTGATGAAGGGAAGAACCAGCTTTGTCATTGCCCACCGGTTGTCCACCATCCGGGACGCCGATCAGATCTTGGTCATCGACGGCGGGCGGATTATTGAACGGGGAACCCATGATGAGCTGCTGGCGGCAGAAGGATTTTACTTCCGGCTGTATACCAGCCAGTTTAAGAAGGTCGTATAAACATGAAAAGGGCGGGGGAGAACCCCAGCCCTTCTTTTCTTTTATCCGGTTATGTGCCCAGCAGTTTTTGGCGGATCCTTGGGAATGTGTGCAATGCGTTGTTGTAGAACACATCCTCATGGAATTTCTCTGGGACGAGCCGCCGGATAAATTCACTGTACAGCTCCACAGAGGCCAGGGGCCAATCGGTGCCGAAGAGCATTTTGTCATACCGGTCGGCATACACCAGCGCCCTGCGGAAGTGGTCCATAAACAGCTGCTCATTCATAAAACGGTCGAATTTCTCCCTGTCTCCGACTACCAGACCGGATAAATCGGCGTAGACATTAGGGTTTTTGGCGATGACCTCAGCGGCGTCCATCACCCAGGGGTCCCCCAGGTGGCAAAGCATAAAGGTGACCTCCCGCTGCTGCAAGGCCAGCTCATCCACGGTCAGGGGATGGGCATACTTGAGCAGGCCGTTCATGGAGTAGGTGTCCCCGGTATGGATGACCACGGGCAGGCCATAATGCTTAGCCAGCTCGTACACCGGCCCGTATATCCGGTCGTAGACGTAATAGTGGTAATAACCTGCATACAGCTTGATGCCGGCGGTTTCCTTCCGCTTCAGGCGGGCCTCGATCCGGTCCAGCTCCGCCGAGGCATCGGGCCCACTTAACCGGGAGGGATTGATGCCGACGCATTCCATCAGGAAGGCGGGCACCTCGGGCTCCAGGTCCAGCAGCATGGGATTGGGAGAAGAACTGTCGGGAAAAGCACCAGCTGTCTGCTCTGTTACCCCCATGCCAACCCCAAGAACAACGTCATTCTGTTCAAATTCCCGCTGCAAACCCTCCGCCGAATAATCGACGAAGGAAAGCTGTTCAGCCGTTTGCCGGAAGCTTTCAATATTCGACAGGTGGATGTGGATGTCGATAATAGGCATCGCGTGTTACTCCTCCTTTAAGCTAAAACGAAGCCGGGTAAGCGCAGCAAGCTCCTCCGGAATAAACCGTTCCCGGCCAAGAATATAGAAAACCGGCTTGGTCCATTTTTCTTCCCCGTCGGGAAGAAGCAGATTATGAGCCGTTCCCTGAGTGAAGAGAAGATTGTTGAAATAGACAAACCCGTTTGTGTTGTCCGGGTTGAAGGCTGCTTGAAGCAGATCCTCATGCTCCGTGGAGCCAAGAGCCAAATAACCATTCATCTTCCATTCATCTTCACTGGTACCGAGCTTAAAAAGAATCCGCTCTTCCTTTTGGGTCCAGCCGGTGTCATGAGCGGCGGCGGGCCTGAAGAAGTTCCGGTCCATAATCTGTAGCTTCGGATGGCCAAGCCCGGTCCGGTTGATGACCCGGTTAACCTTGGCCAGCACGGGGACTCCCGGCAGCATCAGATAATACTGGTCTACCGTCAAGCCGCGGTTCCGCTCATGCTGCTCCACCTGCAGGCGGAGCCGGATGCCGGACCAGCTGTTGCCGCTGGTATCCTCCAGCTGTACTGCCCCGGCGCTGCGTGTCTCCTGATGCAGGCTTAAGGGGGACATACCCTCCACCTCGATGCCTAAACCGCCCAGCCACGGATTCCACCAGGAGCGCGGACCGGGAGACGGGTAAGAGCTGTGCAGCCATTCTCTGCCCTGGTAAACAAGGGAATGGGCAGAGGCGCCGAACCCAGGCGAAACGTCCAGTGTTATGATGCCGTTGGAGCAACGCAGAAGCTCTCCCGCTTCCCCGTTGAGTGTATCGACAGTCACGGTGTCCCGCGATACAGGGAACACCACAGTGCAGCGTTCCATGCGAGCATCCTGGCCTTCATAAACCAACCGCAGCCGGTCTGCCTGGCCCAAGCCAGCAGGCTGGGAACGCTCCAGGGTAACAGCGTGAAGATTTTCCTCCGCATCTATCTCACGGCTCTCCAGAGCGATTCCGTCTGCGGATTGCAAGGTTATTGTGCCGGACAGGGGCGACAGCTTATGATCCACAGCCTCCACTTGGTAGCTTCCATGGATGAAAGGATTGCCTCCGTTGGCCTTCAGCTCCAGATAACCGGTCAAATGGGGAGGATTTTCCTCACGGGCCCGTCGCACGTAAGCCCGGAAGTCCTGCCAGTCGGGGAACACCCCGATCGCCACCCAGGTGGACGCGGTGCGGACTGAGCCTCCGGCCGGTATGCCGCCTACAGGATGCTCCAGACCAAACAGCCAATCGGATTTTACCAGCTGCTGGTCTTCGGCCCAAAATATACCGTAGCTGATTTTTTCATTGCGGGAGTATATCCAATTTTCGCTGACCCTCCGCGGCTCCCATTGGTCCAGATGCTGGGCCGGGGCGTCGTTTAAGGTAAGATAAAGCCCATCGTACGGCAGCACAGCATCCTTCAGCTCATAACGGAAGCAATCCAGCAGCTTCAGATCGTCAGCCAATGGGATGTCCGAATGATTCTCCACCGTATAATAATGCTCGATAAAGCCGGTTTCCCATACCCGTGCCACGGATTTGATCACCGCACCCGGGTGGTCGGCGGATGAATAAGCCGCCTCCAGCAGCTGGGAGTCACCGTCTCGTTCCAGGCGGATTTGCGCGGGCTTCTTTTTGCTGAATTCCGAGGAATAAGGTTTGCCCAGCTTGGGATAACCCCAGAACAGGGCTCCGCCCATATGTGTGCGGCGAACCCGAAGCTCATTGTTTTCCTTGTTGAGCGCCAGCATGTTGGGTCCGCAGGCCGCATAGGCGTATTTCCGGTCCTGGCCCTCAAACCGCCCCGTATGCCCGCGGAAAACCAGACTTACGGCATGCTCGAAAGCGAAGGTTTCTCCGGATGCAGAGTTTGCGGCTTCTACAGCCAGAGAGGCGGAATAAACGCCAAACGTATGCAGCTCATAAGCCACCGCTACCGAGGCTTTGCCAAGGCCTGCAACCTGGACGGTGATGTAAGGATTCTCAAACCGGATAAATTCCGCTTCGGGCAGGGAAAACCGGTATTCGGTCTCTTCGGCTAGCTGGTTCTCAATATTCAGGAACAGGATTTCTCGTGTGCCGGCATAATGCTCCAGCTCCTGACCCGCCATAACCAGCTTGGCCGGAAACAACGGTGCGATGCCCGCCCGCAGCTCAGCCTTACGTCCATTGATGGTCCACTGGGAGAGGACAACAGGATGGGTTTTCCAGCTGCTTTGCTCCTCCTCCACCGGATCAACCCGGAACTGGCCTTCGACGATTTCCGTGTCGGTAACCGTTACCGTACGGTTGAGCTCCAGCCGGATGTTCCTGGAATCTTGGCCTGAAATCTCACAAATCACCGGCTCGCCGGTTTTGCTGCGGATATGGTAACGAACAGGGTAGGTTCTTCCAAACACCAG
This sequence comes from Bacillota bacterium, assembly GCA_023386955.1. Classification (GTDB taxonomy): domain Bacteria; phylum Bacillota; class Bacilli; order Paenibacillales; family NBRC-103111; genus Paenibacillus_AR; species Paenibacillus_AR mesotrionivorans. The sequence goes on along the minus strand of JAEWIS010000031.1, from coordinate 173,986 downwards.
ATCATGCCCGGCAATTTCCGTGCGGATCTCATAGTTGGGTGTATCGATAGCCCAGATCCCCCGCCCGGTTTTTTCGAAATCCACCTGGAGCTCCTGCCCGTCCTTCTGCCAGGAATACCGGAAAATATCGAACTTCCCGCTGAGGGTTTCCCCGTCGGGCTGGATCTGGATGGGGCGGGTGCTGTCCGAGTACCAATCCAGGTTCTTCAAATACGGCGCCAGGGCCTCCGTTTGCAGCACGGTGGGAATGTAATTCATCAGATGGACGCCGTCGTCCTTCTTTTCCCAGAAAAACCCGCACTTCTTGTACATCGGTACTGCTTTCGTATTGCCGGCCCAGGTGAACAGGTCCAGACGGGGCCAGCCCAGCTCCACCGTTTTGGATACGGCATGCAGAATCAGAGCTTTGCCCACCTTCCGGTTATGGTAATCAGGCCGGACATTGAGCAAGGGCACATAAAGCGCCCCCTCGTCCAACTGGTAGTGGGAGAAGCTGCAGAAGCCCACCACTTCCTCCCCGTCCATAGCCAAAAATACGTGAAGATTGATCGTACTGTCCATATCCTGAATGACGCTTTCGGGTGTCCGTCTGCTGTGGCCGCCGCCCCAGCTCTCCGTGCTTCTGTTCCACATGTCCGCTACGGCAGCGGCGTAGGAGTGGTTGTACTCCACAATGCGGACCGTTCCGGCTGTCATTGTCGGGATGCTTTCCATGGCTTCTTTCCCTCCGGCTCTTAGTGTCAATGCTTTCCACTCTAACCTTACTCTGTTGGGGGACTTGGCTACAAGTGGAAAATCGGTTATAACCAACTCCTCTTTTTATTCCATATCAATTTGGGAACATTTTGAAGAAAATCAAGCGAAGTTCCAGGTATAAATTGTGTCTAAAAATCGAATTCTAGATGGAACAGGGATTTTTATATTGATCCGTACTATTTTAAAAGATAGAACTATCTTATAATCATTTTAGTTCACAAAGTACCCTGCAGGCCGGCACGAGATTCGGCTGTTTGGTGCGGCCATATTGGGCTGCGCTGTACTCTAGAAAGGGAGATGAGGAGCTTTGGATTCGGTGATTCTGGCTCGATGGCAGTTTGGTATTACCACGGTCTATCACTTTTTGTTTGTTCCGCTTACGATTGGTTTAGTGTTTCTGATCGCCATCCTCAACACGCTTTATGTAGTGAAGAAGGATGACAACTACAAGAAAATGTCTCAGTTCTGGGGCAAGCTGTTCCTGCTGAACTTCGCCGTGGGTGTGGTAACAGGGATTATGCAGGAGTTCCAGTTCGGTATGAACTGGTCCGATTACTCCCGGTACGTGGGAGCAGTGTTCGGCGGCCCGCTGGCTGTGGAAGCATTGGTCTCCTTCTTCCTGGAATCCACCTTCCTGGGCGTCTGGATTTTCGGTTGGGACCGTCTGAACAAGAAGGTTCACTTGGCTGCAATCTGGCTGGTGGCCATCGGCACGACCTTGTCCGCATTGTGGATTCTCACCGCTAACTCCTTTATGCAGGAGCCGGTGGGGTATGCCATCCAGAACGGACGGGCGGAAATGATCGACTTCTTCGCCCTGCTGGCTAATCCCCAGCTGTGGGTGGAATTCCCCCACGTTGTCTTTGGTGCACTGGCGACAGGCTCCTTCTTCATGGCCGGCATCAGCGCCTACAAGCTGGTGCGCAAGCATGAGGTAGAGATGTTCAAGCCTACCTTCCAATTGGGTATTGTGGTAGCGCTGGTATCCAGCGTGCTGACCGCTGTAGTCGGCCACAGCCAGGCGCAGCATCTGATGGTGTCCCAGCCTATGAAAATGGCCGCTGCGGAGGCGCTGTGGAACACAACGGGAGATTCGGCGCCGTTTACACTGTTCGCCATTATTGATCCTGCCAGCAAAGAGAACATGGCAGAGGTGCAGGTGCCTAGTGTACTCAGTATTCTTGCCTATAACAAGCTGCATGGCAGCGTCAAGGGTATGAACCAGATTAATGAGGAATACCAGGCGCTCTACGGCCCCGGAAATTATATACCGCCTGTCCGCACCACCTTCTGGAGCTTCCGGCTTATGGTCGGCTCCGGCACGCTGATGATCCTTGCCGCTTTGTACGGTGTAGTGGCTATGGTGCGGAACCGGTTGATGAATAACAAGCTTTACCTGAAGCTGATGGTCTGGACCATCGCACTTCCCTTTATCGCCAATTCCACCGGATGGATTATGACCGAGGTAGGCCGTCAGCCATGGGTTGTGTTCGGTCTGCAAAAGACAACGGACGGCGTGTCGCCTACGGTATCCGCCGGCATGGTATTAACCTCGCTCATCGGCTTCACTGTGGTGTATGGGCTGATCGCAGCTGCTTTGGTGTATCTGTTCGTGCACTTCGTGAAGAAGGGTGTGGAGGCCGGAGGCGATTTGCACGGCCACATTGCCCATCCCACCAAATTATAAGATGAAAGCGAGGCGGCAACGTCATGTATGAAACCCTATGGTTTATTCTGATCACAGTGCTGTTTGTCGGCTTTTTCTTCCTGGAGGGCTTCGACTTCGGCGTGGGTATGCTGGTGCCTTTCCTGGGCAAGGAGGATGTGGAGCGCCGGGTGCTGATCAACACCATCGGCCCGGTCTGGGACGGCAATGAGGTCTGGCTGATTACGGCAGGCGGCGCCATGTTCGCTGCATTCCCCCATTGGTATGCGACGCTGTTCAGCGGATTTTATATGGCTTTGTTCCTGATGCTGCTGGCTCTCATCGGACGCGGCGTATCCTTCGAGTTCCGCAGCAAGCTCCAGAATCCCAAGTGGAGAAGCCTCTGGGACTGGACCATCTTCTTCGGCAGCCTGCTGCCTCCGCTTCTGTGGGGCGTAGCCTTGGCCAACCTGATGCGCGGTGTGCCCATCGACAAGGACATGAACTATGTCGGCTCCTTCTGGGACCTGATCAGCATCTATTCCGTTGTGGCGGGTGTGAGCGTGGTTCTGCTGTTCCTGCTTCACGGCGCGCTGTTCCTGGCTCTCAAAACCGACGAGCATCTGCGTGAGCGGGCTCACCAATTTGCCCTGAAGGTAGGGGCGCTGGCCACCATCTCCGTTTTTGTCTTCGTTATTCTGAGCTACTTCGAAACGGATATGTTCTCCGGGGTCAACCCTGGCGCCGTTCCGATTCTGGCAGGCATCTGTCTGGTGTCGGTCCGTTATTTCCTGAAGGCCAAAAAAGAAGGCTGGGCCTTCATCATGACCGGCTTGACCATTGTTTTGTCCACTGTAACAGTATTCATGTGTCTGTATCCCCGGGTGATGATCAGCTCGCTCAACCCGGACTGGAGCCTGACCATCCATAACGCCGCTTCCAATGAATATTCCCTGAAGGTAATGACTGTTATCGCTCTGTGCACCATACCGCTGGTGCTGGCTTACCAGGGCTGGACCTACTGGGCGTTCCGCAAGCGGGTCAGCATCAAGGATCACCTGGACTACTAATATGATGAAGCGTCTTATGAAAAGCGCGCCGGCCGCCCGTGTGTTATTTGCAGCGAGCGTATGCCTGGGCTTGGCCGGCGGCATTCTGATTATTCTGGAGGCCGTGTGGATCGCCAGAATTACAGATCGGGTATTTTTGGGCGGGGAAGGGCTGGAGGAGCTTCTCCCCGCTCTTTTTGTTCTATTGGGATGGATTGGCCTAAGGGTATTGGTCCATATTGCCGGGGAATGGGTGTCCACGGACATGGCTGCCCGGATCAAGGAGGACCTGCGGGTGCGGATGGTCCGCAAGCTGGCGGAGCTTGGACCGCAGGCGATTAAAAAGGAGCGCAGCGGCGAGCTGCTCTCCACGCTGTATGAGGGTGTGGAGCAGCTGGAGAGCTTCCTGGCCCGGTATATTCCCCAGGTGGCCTTGTCCACGCTGATTCCGATTGCCGTGTTATGTGCCACGCTGCGTATGGATCTGACCTCTACGTTAATTCTAGCGGTAACCATGCCGCTTTTGATTTTCTTCATGATTATTATCGGGATGACCACCAAGGCCAAAACGGCCAAGCAGTACCGGCTCCTGGGTTATTTGAGCGGCCACTTCCACGATGTGGTAAGAGGTCTGCCGACACTTCGGATCTTCAACCGCAGCCGGGAGCAGATCCGGATTATTGCCCGCATCGGTGAGGAACACCGTAAGGCCACTATGGGCACGCTGCGGCTGGCCTTTATGTCCGCCTTTGTGATGGAGCTGTTTGCTACCCTGTGCACCGCAGTGGTGGCCGTGTTCCTGGGGCTGCGGCTTATTGACGGCAGTATTGATTTTTACAACGCCTACGCTGTGCTTCTGCTGGCGCCGGAATATTACGGCCCGGTGCGGGCGTTAGGCACCCAGTTCCATACGGGGATGAACGGGCGTATTGCCGCGGAGCGGATTTTCGAGCTGCTGGACGCGGAGGCGCCGGGCTGGACGGAGCGGCCCGACGGGCAGAAGCCGGAGCCTGCAGTGGCTGGAGGCGGCTACCGGATCGAGCTGGCGGAGGTGGGTTTTCGTTATCCCCGGGTGGAGAAAGCGGCGGCTGACGAAGAGCAAGCTGCGCAGCAGGAAGAGCAGGAAGCCGGTGGCGGTGCCAATGTGGGGAGGACGGCGGACAAGCTGCCTGAAGACGGGGGAACGGCGGCTTCGGCCGAGCTTCCCTTGGCTTTGTACGGCATCAACCTCACGGTGGAGCCGGGCCAGCGGGTGGCTGTGATCGGACATACCGGCGCGGGCAAAAGCACCCTCTTGGAGCTGCTGCAGGGTTTCCTGCGGCCTACGGAGGGGAACATCCGCGTGAACGGCACCGATATGGCGGAGCTGTCCATGTTCTGGTGGCGCAGCAAGCTGGCGGTGGTGGCCCAGACGACCCATCTGTTTCAGGGCACTGTGTTGGACAATATCCGGCTGGGTAGTCCCGGCGCTTCACGGGACGAGGTACTGGCCGCGGCAAGGCTGGCTCGGGCGGATGAATTCATCGCCCGGCTGCCCCAGGGTTACGACACGCCTATCGGCGAGGCTGTCCGCTTAAGCGGCGGCCAGATGCAGAGGCTGTCTATTGCCCGGGCGCTGCTCCGGGATGCGCCGGTGCTGCTGTTGGATGAACCGACGGCGCAATTGGATGCGCAGAATGAGGCGCTGGTGCAGGAGGCGTGGACGGAGCTGGTGCGCGGACGCACCGTTCTGATGGCCGCCCACCGGCTGGATACGGTCCGCCATGCGGACTGGCTGGTGGTGCTGGAGCAGGGCCGCATCGTAGAGGCGGGCCGGCCGGAGGAGCTGCTGGCGGTTAGCGGCAGCGTCTATGCGCGGATGGTGCGGGCGCAGGGCGGAGAAGGTTTGGAAGCCGCAGCGGCATTGATGCGGGGTGAAGCAGAAGCAGAAGTAGAATTAGAAGCGAAAGTGAAAGCAGAAGCGATACCAAAAGTAGAAGTAGAGGTAGAAGTAGAAGTAGAAGTAGAAGTAGAAGTAGAAGCGAAAGTAGAGGCAAAAGTAGAAGTAGAAGCAAAAGCAAAATCCGTGGAAGCGGCGGGGGCTAAAGGGGAAGCAGATAACCAGCAGCAGGCTGATGCGGCTGGTTTGACGGTAACCAATGCGGAGGGAGGTGAGACGGCATGAACAGCACCTTCCGCAGAACATTGGCTTTTGTCGGCCGTTACAAGGGCCGGTCTTTCCTGGCGGTGCTGCTTGGCTTCCTGACCATCGGCGCCAATATCGGACTGATGGGGGCCTCCGGCTATCTCATCGCCAAAGCCGCCTTGCGGCCGGAGACGGTGCTGCTGGTTTGGGTGCCCATTGTGGGAGTACGTTTCTTCGGACTCTCCCGGGGTGTCTTCCGTTATCTGGAGCGGCTGGCCTCCCATGACGTCACCTTCCGGGTGCTGGCGGATTTGCGCACGTGGATATATACCCGCATTGAACCCAGAGGCACAGTGCTTCTGGAGGACCGGCGCAGCGGGGATGTGCTGGGTTCGGTGGTCAGCGATGTGAACGAGCTGCAGAACTTTTATCTGCGGGTTTTATCACCTCCGCTGGTAGCCGTGCTGGCAGCGCTTCTCGGCATCGGGATCGTAGCCTGGTGGGATATCCGCTTCGGCCTGATCCTGGCCGTGATGCTGGTGCTGGGAGGCGTGGCGGTTCCCGCCCTGTCTCATCTGGCTGGACGGCGGAGAGGGCAAGAAACCGCCGCCTGCCGCGGGGAGCTCTATGCCAATGCCAATGACCTGATCATGGGCTTGCCGGAGCTCCTGGTGTACGGCCGGGCGGAGGAGGCAGCCGCCCGGGTGGAGGCGGACCAGCGCCGGTTGTCGGCGCTGCAGAAGGGTCAGAACCGGACAGCCGCCGTGGCGTCCGGTTTGATGGTGGCCTGCACCCAGGCGGCCATGTGGCTGATGCTCTTGGCGGCCATCCCGCTGGTGGCCGCGCAGGCGCTCAGCGGCATTGCCCTGCCGGTGCTAGCCATGGTGGCCTTGGCCAGCTTCGAGGCAGTGGCGCCGCTGCCGCAGACCTTTCAGCAGTTCGGCGGCATTATGGCGGCCGCCGAACGGCTGTTCAAGCTGGCGGATGCCGGCGGCCCGGAGGCGCCATCCGCCAGTGCAGCTCCGGCAGCCGCGCAGACGCTGCCGGAAGCAGGCTTCGCCATCCACGTGGAGCGGATGGCGTTTCGGTACGGGCCATCCGAGCCGGCGGCCCTGGATAGCATCAGCTTCGGCCTCCCGATGGGACGGCGGGTGGCCGTGGTAGGAGAGAGCGGCGCCGGCAAAAGCTCGCTGCTCCAGGTCCTGCTGAAGCTCCGGCCCTACGAGGCCGGTAGCGTGCAGCTGGACGGACAGGAGCTGGCTCGGCTGCCGGAGGAGGCAGTGCGGGACCGGTTTGCCGTGATATCACAGCATGTGCAGCTGTTCAACGAATCGGTCCGGGACAATCTCCTGCTGGCCTGTCCGGAAGCAACGGACGAAGAGATAGAGCAAGCCGCCAAGGCGGCGCAGATCCACGACACCATCATGAACCTGCCGGAGGGCTACGACACGCTAATCGGGGAATGGGGCTCCCGGCTGTCCGGGGGCGAACGCCAGCGGCTGGGGCTGGCCCGGGCACTGCTTCGCAACGCTCCGGTGCTCCTGTTCGATGAGCCCACGGCGGGGCTGGACAGTGTCACGGAGGAAGCGTTCCTGCGCCAAGCGGAGGAGGTGGCCTTCCCGGGAAGGTCCGTGCTGTGGATCACCCACAAGCTGACGGGGCTGGAGCGGATGGACCATATCCTTGTGCTCAAGAACGGACAAATTGTGGAGCGCGGCACCCATGAAGAACTGCTCCATATGCAGGGCGAATACTGGCGGCTGTTCCGGCTGCAGCAGGCAGAGGCCGTATGGCAGGAAACAAGGGGTTAACGTTGTGACGGATTCCCACATCCGACCGTCGGAATAGCTCCAACGGAGAGCCGGCCAGTCTGCATGTAATCAGTTGCAATCCTGTACGTCACAATCCATTACGTCACGATCGTGTTGTGCTCGATTGAAGCTTGCATGGTCGTAATTTGCAAGGTCGTGAAGCACAAGATCGTGGTGTTCAGGTCCTGCATGATACGATTTTGCACGTCACTATTCCGTGTGTGCTATCCTGCACATAGCCACCTCGCGCGTGACTATTCTACTTGTGCTATCCTGCAAAAGTGCAGTTATTTTTGACTATAATCCCCATTTGTACATGTTATCCTGCAAAAGTGCATCTATTTTTCGCTAAAACCTCCAGTTGGGTGGTAATCGCGGGAAATAGATGCACTTTTGCATTTCGGACCCCTATCTCAGCGGCGGGTCCATAGAATAACTGCACTTTTGCATTTGGCATACTCGTAACTCACCGGGTAGGCTTTTAGATACAGGGATTTGCCTGGATCCGCTTCCCCCTCAAAAGCCGGAATACTCAAAGACTGAATACTCAAAGCCGGAACAATCCCTCTTGACATTGATAATGATAATTGTTATCATCAATATCGGTCTAAAACCTATTTCTACCATTACATCCTGGTGTGGCTCCTAGTTTGATCTTGTCAAAATCCAGCCCCATCCGTCTCAACTTACCATCACATTCGATATCATAGGGGGAGCATATTGTGAATAATCGCTATACGAAGAAATGGTTTGCCATCCTGGCCGGTGCGACGGCCTTGTCCTTGACCCTGGCCGCTTGCGGCAGCAACAGCAATGACACGGGCGGTGCCTCCTCGTCTCCGGCCGCATCTTCAGCCGCTTCCGCACCAGCCTCCGCCGCCTCCGCAGCGCCCGCGGAGCGCACCCTGAAGGACGGTCTGGGCCATGACGTGAAAATTCCCGCCAATCCCAAACGCATCATCGCCTCCTATCTGGAGGATCATCTGATCTCCATCGGCGTGATGCCTATTGCCCAATGGGGGACCTCCAAGGGCTCGAAGCAGGATTACCTGAACGACCATCTGTCCGCAATCCCGCCTGTTCCCAGCGATCTGCCGTTTGAGGCGGTAGCGGGCTTCAATCCCGACCTGCTGATCATCGGGGATACCAGCACCGTAGCCGGGGACAAATACAGCCAGTATTCCAAGATTGCGCCTACCTTTGTCCTGGGTGACGAAATCAATGGTGACTGGCGCCAGGCGCTGCTAAAGGTCGGCGAGGTTCTGGACAAGAAGGCGGAAGCTCAGAAGGCTTTGGATACGTATGACCAAAAAGCCAAGGATGCCAAGGACAAGCTGCAAAAAGCCTCCGGAGCCAAGTCCGCCGCCGCTATCTGGCTGGTAGGCAATAAATTCTTCGTGGTCAGCGAAGCCCGTTCCAGCGGAACCGTGCTTTATAAGGACCTGGGCTTTACCGTGCCTGCCGCCGTGAAGGAAATTTCCGCTGCCGGCAAGGCCAACTGGAATTCGATTTCCATGGAGAAGCTGGCGACCTTGGATGCTGACTATATCTTCCTCGTGAACAGCGATACGGCCACCGGCTCCGAGGCCCTGAAGGATCCGGTGTGGGGCACCATTCCGGCTGTTAAGAACAACCAGGTTTTCCAGTTCGACAAGGCCAAAAGCTGGCTCTACAGCGGGGCGGTAGCCAACTCCATGATCATTGACGATGTGCTCAAAAGCATCGTGAAGTAAGAATATAACCGGACAGCAGACAGGCCTTACTGTTTGCTGTCCTTTTGTTTCGGGGATATACCCCCGCCGCCTGTTTTTGAAAATAAGTCATGAAAATAAATTGACATTTCCAATAGTTCTGATTATTATAAAAATACGCTTAGTTTTCGGCTGCGGCCGGAAAGCGGGGGAACCACGCAATTGGGGCGAGTCATCTTAAGATGTAGGGTACCATCTACCCGAGCCCGTCAGCTAACCTCGTCAGCAGGAGATGGGTCATTTCTTTGCTTTTGACAAAGTAGAGTCGGGCCCTGTTCTTCAGGGCTCTTTTTGTGCTGTCCTACAATATCTACTCCGGCCCATTCCATGACCCCTGCTGGTGTCCGTGCGTCTGTTTCCTCCGCTTCCGCCGTGGAGCAAGAGAGAAAAAACACAATCCGGAAGGGAGACGGAACACATGCTTAAAGCGATTATTTTTGATTTTGACGGGACGATTATTGATACGGAGACGGCTTGGTACGAGGCTTTCCGGGACGCATACCGGGAGCATAATGTGGATTTGACAGTGGAGCTGTACTCTGGGTGTATCGGAACCAGCCTCCATACCTTTAATCCCTACGAGTACCTTGTGACGGAGCTGAAGCTGCCGGTGAATCTGGACACCCTGCGTACCTCTGTCCGCGCCCAGCATACCGCTTTGATGGAGAAGGAGCTCCTGCGCCCCGGGGTGCTGGATTACCTGAAGGCGGCCAAGGAAGCGGGCCTGCGCATCGGTCTGGCCTCCAGCTCCTCCCGGGAGTGGATCGACCGTTATCTGAGCAGGCTGGGTATCGCAGATTATTTCGAGTGTATCCGGACGGCGGATGATGTGGAAAAGGTGAAGCCCGATCCCGAGCTGTACCTGCAGACGCTGGCCTGTCTGGGAGTGGCGCCCCACGAGGCGGTGGCCATTGAGGACTCCCCCAATGGAGCCCGGGCGGCGGCGGCCGCAGGAATGTACAGTGTGGTAATCCCCAACCGGATTACCTCCCTGCTGGAATTCGAGCCCTGCAATTACAGGCTGGATTCTCTTTGTGACCTGGACTTCCGCCACTTGGTAACCAACCCCCAGGGCAGCTGAGCTTACAACTGACCTGTCTCCGGGCTGTGAGCATTTCCGGTCCGGGGGCCGGGATGTGTTAGCCAACACGCTCTAGAAGCCTTTACCGCATAAAAAGACAGAAAATTCAAAAAAATAAAGGAGTGGAAGAACATGAAAGCAGTGCAATTTGGCGCCGGGAACATCGGCAGAGGGTTCATCGGCATGCAGCTCTCCGGGTCAGGCTATGAGGTTTGTTTTGTGGCCCGGAATGAGCGGCAGATTGCCCTGCTTCAAAAACGGGGGCAATATACAGTCATGCTGGCAGGCGGTCTGGGAGGCGAGGATGTGTCCGTGGTCCGGAACGTGACAGCGTTGCGCATCTCTGACGGGGAAGCGGTGGCGGGCCAGGTGGCGGAGGCGGATCTGGTGACAACGGCGGTAGGCGCCGGCTCATTGAAGCATATTGCAGGCTCAATAGCCCGTGGAATCGAGCTGCGCCTGCGGGAGAATCCCCGCGTGCTTCACGTCATTGCCTGTGAGAATACCATCCGTGGCAGCTCCCAGCTCAAAAAATGGGTATACGCCCACCTCGACCCCGCGCTGCACGGACAGGCGGAGAGGCTGGTTTATTTTCCGGATTCCATCGTGGACCGGATTGTGCCTGTGCAGCAGCAGGAGGATCCTCTTGCCGTTAAGGTGGAGCCCTTCTTCGAGTGGGTGGTGGACAAACGCGGCACGGCGGAGGACTTCCCGGCCATTCAGGGAATTATCCTTACTGATGAGCTGGAGGCTTACATGGAGCGGAAGCTGTTCACGGTGAACACCGGCCATTGCGTCGCCGCCTACTTCGGATACCTGGCCGGCTGCCTGACCATCCAGGAGGCCATGAGAAAGCCATTGGTCAAAATCAAGGTACGGAGGGTGATGCAGGAAACCGGGCGGATGCTGGTGGAAAAATACGGGCTCGATGAAAAAGCCCATGTGGCCTATATCGAGAAAACCCTGGAGCGTTTTGCCAATCCGGGTTTGACGGACCGGATCGAGCGGGTGGCCCGTTCGCCCTTGTCCAAGCTCTCCTACAACAACCGCCTGGTACGGCCGGCTATGCTGGCTTCCCGGCTGGGACTGCCGGTTTCCAATCTGGCCGATGCCATCGCAGCTGCGCTTCATTTTGACAGTAACAGCGATGAAGATGCGGTCCGGGTACAAAGGGTGATCCGCCAGAAGGGTATCCAATCGGCTCTGGGGGAACTGACCGGCATTCCGGTGCGCCATCCCCTGCACAAGGAAATTGTCAGCAGGTACTACAGGCTGAACGAGCGTTATGCGGCCGGTTACAAGCTGGCTGACGGACGGTAATTGCAGAGATGACAAACTATAGCAAAATAAGCCGCTTTCAGAGAAATCTGAACGGCTTTTTTTGTCTTTTTTGTCGCATATGGGAAAATGTTTGGGTCTTTCATCACATGTTCAGTATTTGTTCATAGCCACGTAGTATCATTGATTGTAACAGATGACAAAACCACCAGCCAAAGGAGTGGAATTAATGGAGAAGAAAAAAATAATGGTTGTGGACGATACGGCATTTATGCGGATGGTCATGCGGACCATTATGGAGGAATTGGGCCATGAGGTGGTGGCGGAAGCGCAGAACGGCGCGGAAGCGGTCAATATGTACCATTTCGTAAGACCCGATTTAATCACCATGGATATTACCATGCCTGAGATGGATGGAGTCAGTGCTCTCCGGAAGATTAAGACGATGGATGCTTCCGCTAAAGTTGTCATGTGTTCGGCCATGGGCCAGCGGGAAATGGTGCTGGATGCCATCCGCAGCGGCGCCAGCGATTTTGTGGTGAAGCCGATCCAAAAGGAAAGAGTATCCGAAGCGATCCAAAAAACCTTCAGCCGGGCATAATGCCCCGTGCTATTAAACCGGGCCTTGCGGTTCCGCGTCTAATTCATATCCAGCAGATCCGTATGGCTTTAAGGGTACGGTGAAAAGGAGTGGTGTGAATGAATACGAGGGAACGTGCAAGGTCTTTTTTGCGTTGGGCGCTGCTCTGCACCCTTACTGGTGTTTTGTTAACCGGCTGTGGTCCAAATGGGGAGGCGTTGCCGGGGACTTCCGGCAGCCCGGAGCTTCATGCTGCGACCCCTCAAGCAGGTTCGTTGCCGCCGTCTTCCGCACCTTCGGTGGCGCAGGCAAGTTCAGGTACGCCGGGAGTGGGGGCTTCACCGGAGGAGGATGACACGGATTTATGGTTCCGGATTGACCAGATGGATTTTGTCAACGACAAGGTCGGCTGGGTAGCCGGGGAAAATACGTCTGGCCCCTTTGTGGGTCGGACCTCCACCGGGGGTACGGATTGGACCAAGGTGGGGACGGACGGCATGTATATAACCGCACTTGCAGCTGTGGAGCGGGACCGCGGGTTTGTGGTGGGGAACTCGGACTGCCAGGAGCAGAAGGGGATTCTCGGATGTTCGTCCAAGGGCATCTATGAAACAACGGACGGCGGGGCTCATTGGACTCCACGGTGGGAAACGCAAACTTCCCGACAGGAGGGGAATCCGTATACGGCAGAGGTTCTGTCTGTCAGTCCAAAAGGGTGGGGATATGCGGTTGCGGCTCATCAGCTTCTGCTCACCCGTGACGGCGGCGCCTCTTGGGAAGCCGCGGCCTTCAATGGCAAGCTGGAGGGCTTTGTCCCGGAGAAGGCGGTGTTTACCGGCCAACTGCAGGGTTGGGCGGCAGGCTACGTGGTGGCGCCGGGCTGTGCCGGGAGCGCGAAGCCCGCTGAGGTGGATGACGGCTGCCGGATACCCGCTGTGGCCTACACGGACAATGGCGGCAGCGGCTGGCGGCTGGATGAGCTGCCGGAGGCGGAGCGGGGGCAGACGGTGATCGGCGTTTCTGCGCCGGGTGGGCATACAGCCTCCGTGTTATTGTTCAATCCCGCCAACCTGGAGGCTTCCTACTACAGCAGCGCTGCCGAAGAACCCGGCAATTGGCGGAAGATCAGCCAATTCCGCGGCGGGCGGCCGTATGCCAGAGATATGCATTTCCTCTCCGCGGACAGAGGCTTTGTGGCGCTGACTCCCGGAGCAGGCCCTATTGAGGGCGGGCTGATGGTGACCGGAGACGGCGGCAAAAAATGGGAGACGGCGCCCATTGCGGACATTGTAGGCGTCAGCCGGATCTGCTTTGCGGATGAGCGGCTGGGCTGGCTGCTGGCGGAAGCCAACCGGGAGAGCCACGCGCTTTTGAGGACACGGGACGGCGGAGAAAATTGGGAAAGAGTCACTCTTCCGGCGGAGGTGTTCGGCAGGTAGGCAGGGGGACACACGCTCCCTCCTATGCATAGTGTATAAAAAGGAACATCAGGCAGGCTTGCATGGCATGCAGGCACCATTCCTTGAGACACTTGTGGGAGGGGAAGCGTATGGGAAATGAAAAGCCGTACCTGGTGCTGGAGTGGAACGACCATTTGACCGATGCTGCCGGTTGGGTGGTCGTTCACCGTTTTGTGCAGGGGTATGCCAGCGGCGGCACCCGCATGCATCCGGCCGTTACCCGCCGGGAGGTGGAGCGTCTGGCCAAGGTCATGGCCTATAAATATGAAGCCGGCGGCAGTGTGACCACCGGCGGCTGCAAGGCGGGCATTGCCTATGATTATAAGGCCCCGGACGCCAAGGCGGTGCTGGGCCGTTTCCTGAGAGCCATGAAGCCTTATATGCAGGCAGGGGTATCGCTGGGCGGGGATTTGGGTGTCGCCTTTGAGGATGTGCTGGCCATTATGGAGGAGCTGCAGGTGGAACTGATCACTCCTGCGATGAAGCGCAACTCCCATGTGATGGAAGGGCTTCAGGCTTACCGGAGGCTGCTGGGGGAAACGGTGGACGGAACGTTTCTGCTCAACGATGCGGTGACCGGCTATGGGGCGGCCTATTGTGCCGATGAGGCTTGGAGGGCTCTGCGGCAGGCCGCTGATCGCAAAGGGGGGACGGGCAGCGGGAATGGCACTGTCACTGGCACTGGCACTGGGGCTCATCCTAACGCTACTGTCTCCGCAGACCGGGCGGGAGGTGCAGGGGCCCGGGTGGTCGTGCAGGGGTTTGGCTGCGTGGGGGCAAGCTGCGCGTTTTTGCTGCACCGGATGGGATACCGGGTGGTCGGCATAGCGGATGCCAATCTGCTGGTGGAAAATCCCGCCGGACTGGATGTGCCTGCGTTGGTGCAGGGCCGGATGAAGCACGGGGAGCTCGCTTCGGCCAGCTTTCGCCCGGAGGACCGGGTGCGGCCCAATGGGGAATGGCTGGACATCGACTGCGAGATTCTGGTTCCGGCGGCGCTGGAGGATGTGATTCATGCAGGCAATGCCCATCAGGTGAGGGCGGCGCTTGTGGTGGAGGGAGCCAACATTCCGGTTTCCCCGGAGGGGGATGCGGTGCTGAAGGAACATGGCATCCATGTGGTCAATGACTTTGTGGCCAATTTGGGGGCCATCCGGTTTTATGACGCCGCCATCTTCGGCCACGTCCGCTCGGGAGCGGCGGAGGTGCTGCAGGACATCGAAGCGCTGTGCCGGCGCAACACCTCCCGTCTGCTGGCCGAGGCCAAACGGCTGGGCCTGTATGAGCGGGAAGCGGCAGAGCTGCTGTTCCAGCCCCGGGGGCAGGATGCTGCAACCCAGCAACCCCAGTAATCCCAGCAGCCCTAGCGGTTGCCTCACTAGCTCCACCAGCTCCACTAGCCCCTAGCCCCACCAGTCCAACCAGTTGCACCAGCCTCACTACCACACCTGTTCTACTAGCTTTATTCACCTCACCAGCCCCACCAGCTCCACGAGCCCCATCAGCACCACTAATCCCGCCAGCCCCACCTGCTCAAAAGGCCGCTAACGGAAGCACCAACCTTCCGCTGGCGGCTCTTTGTTTAGTTGAAGGACTGACTGCAGCGGCTTACCGACCTTCTGTCACCGACCGCACCCGCCTGTACCGCCTGGAGCAGACGCTGGAGCGCCCAGCCAACTGCATCCCCTTGCGTAAAGGACTGAGGAGCCCCTATTTGGCGAAAACGAGTTGTTTTTCCACTTATGCGGACTGAGGAGACGCTATTTGCAGGGAATCAGCCGTTTTGGAGGCCTGCAGAGAGAAATAACGTACCGTGTGTCCGCGAAACCACCAAAAACGGGTTTTTTGGCAAAATAACGGAACCACGGTCCGATAGCCCGGGACGGGGGGTAGTAGGTTGGTTTTGTAAAGGAACCACGGTCCGTTCAACCGGGACGGCGGGCGGCAGGTTGGTTTTGTAAAGGGGTCCCGCCCATCCCGGACCCGTCACAGCAGGAACATGGCGAAAACCGTTGTGACAGCCAGCCCGATCACCACGGGCTTCACGTTCCGGCGGGCCAGCTCGAAGGGGTCCACGCCGCAGATGGCGGCTGCCGGAATCAGCGCCCACGGGATCAGCGTGCCGCCTCCTACCCAGATGGCGGCGATCTGGCCCATGGCCGTCAGCGTGGCGATGCCGTGGCCGATGGAGGCGGCGAAGAGATTGGCGATGGAGCCCGCCAGCGATATGCCGGAGAAGCCCGAGCCGTCCAGCCCGGTAATGGCGCCGACAGCAGTCAGCGTCACCGCGCCGACGGCGGGATTCAGGGGCACGGCGGAGGCCAGGGCGCTGCCCAGGTCATTGACGATGCCGTGGGAGCCCTCCGGCAGCACCTTGCCGAACAGCTCGAAGAAGGCGGAGTCCCCCAGGTAGAAGAAGGCGGCGATGGGGATGACGGGGCCGAAGATCCGGAAGCCGAATAAAAAGCCGTCAGTCATATAGGTGGTCGCTTCCTCCAGCCCTTTTTTGCGGTGGACAGCCATGGAAATGAACAGCATCAGGAGAAGCGCAGTGCCGCCTATCAGAGCGGTGGCATCCCCGCCTTGCAGATTCATCGTAAACATCAGCATCACATCCAGTGCAAACAGAACTGGCACCAAGATGGCGAAGAACAACCGCATCCTGGGGGAGAGGGGAGCCGAAGCGCTGCCGGATGGAGAGCCTGCTGCGGCTACGTCCGCCTTCAGCCCGGTGCTCATGGTCAGGGCTCCGCTTTTCATATCCCGGCGCATATACCAGAAGCTTACGGCGGTGGTCACGGCGCCCATCACCAGCACCAGCGGAACACTTGCGGCGACCACATCGCCTACAGGGATACCGGCAGCATCCGCAGTCAGCTTGGGTGCGCCTTGGATAATGTAATCGCTGGAGAGGGCGATGCCGTGTCCGAACAAGTTCATCGCCATCGCTACACCCAGAGCAGGCAGCCCGGCCCGGACAGCGACTGGAAGCAGCACCGCGCCGATCAGCGCCACGGCGGGAGACGGCCAGAAGAACCAGGAGATCACCATCATCAGGATACCGGTCACCCAATACGCCAATCCGGGACTCCGGATCAGCCGGGCGAAGGGGGAGATCATGGTTTCATTGATGCCGGACCGGGTCAGCACCCGGCTGAGTCCTACGATGATGGAGATGATCAGAATGGTGCCCAGCAGCTCTTTGATGGCATAGATGAAGCTGCCGAAGACCCCGCTGACGGATCGGGGAAGATCGCCGGTGGCCAATAGCCCCAGCAGAAAAATCCCGGAGATGCACAGCACCGTCGTATCCAGACGCCGGATCATGAAGCCGATAATGAGCACAATAAACAGCAGATACAGCCAATGGACCGAAACCAGTGTAATATCCATCTGTACGCCACCTCCCGTATGCAAAAAGCTCGTATGCTTCTTGTACTCCAGCCTATGCAGGCGGATAGGGAGGGTGCGGGCGGATGCCTATGCGGCTACCCGGGGATAAAGGATTTCACAAGAGCCCAAGTGCGGGTGTATAATCAATAGAATGTGCGCGAGGAAAGCAAATTTCAACGAGAGATAGGAGTGTCATCCGCATGAATCCTTCAGCGTCTCCCTCCGGAGCAGGACGCAGCTTCAGCCGGTGGGCGGTTCTGGCCAATGTTTCAGTGGGTACCTTTATGGCCACGCTGGACGGCAGCATAGCCAATGTGGCTCTGCCCACCATTTCACATGAGCTTGCGGTTCCCCTCCATGACGTCCAGTGGGTGCTGACCGCATACCTGCTGACCATTTGCGCCACGCTGCCGATTATGGGCAAACTCTCCGATTTGTTCGGACGCAGCCGGGTGTACAACGGCGGCTTTTTGCTGTTTGCCTTGGGTTCAGCCCTGTGCGCCTGGTCGGGCACACTGACGGCTCTGATCCTCTCCCGGATTCTCCAGGCGCTAGGGGCATCGTGTCTGATGACCAACAGCCAGGCCATTGTGGCGGAGACCTTCACCGCCGGCGACCGGGGCAAGGCCATTGGCATCGTCGGCACCATGGTGTCCCTGGGCTCTCTGACCGGACCGGGCATCGGCGGAATTCTGGTGGACCATCTGGGCTGGCCGTCGATCTTCTGGATCAACGTGCCCATCGGGATTATCGGCTTTGCCGCCGGATTGGTGATCCTGCCCCGAAGCGGGGATAAGAAGCCCCAGGAGCCCTTCGATTACACCGGGTCTGTGCTGTTTATGGTGGGGATATCGGCGCTGCTCTACATTCTCTCCAATGCCCAGGAATGGGGCTGGATGACGGGAGCGGTAATCGCAGGCGGCCTCGCTTCGCTGGTAGTTCTTGCTCTCTTCTATTATTGGGAGCGGCGGACGCGTTATCCGATGCTGGACTTCACCCTGTACCGGAACCGCACCTTTGCCGTAGGCAACATCGCAGCGTTGTTTTCCTTCATTGCCCTCTTTTTCATTAATGTGATGATGCCCTTCTACATGCAGGGGGTGCTGGGCTTCTCCCCCGAGAAGACCGGTTATGTCATGATGGTGAACCCGGTGTTTATGGCCGTGGTGGCCCCATTCTCCGGCTGGCTTTCCGACCGCATCGGGTACAAGCTTCTGACTACGGCCGGGCTGGGCATTAACGCGCTGGCCTTTATGCTGCTGAACACCCTGGGCACACAGGAATCTGCCTGGACCGTAGGTCTGCACCTGGCCTTGTTCGGCATCGGCGGCGGTTTGTTCCAGTCTCCCAACAACTCCAGCATCATGGGGGCCGTACCCAAGTCCAAGCTGGGGACGGCGGGCGGGCTGAACGCTCTGGTGCGCAACGTGGGGATGGTGACGGGTATTGCCCTGTCCGTTTCCTTGTATTCCACCCGGTTGAATCAGTTGTCTGGCGTCAGGCCGGAGGCGGAGGCAATGCTGGGCGCTCTGCATGCCGTTTTCTGGACGGCTGCAGGTGTATGTCTGGTGGCCCTGGCCATTTCCGCCAGAAGAATCTCTATCCGTGATGCGGAACCGCAGGCAGGAGCGGGCGCGTAAACACACGCATTTCTAACAAACAATCAACAGGAGGTTTTTGCTATGAGCGGTATGAATCATCAGGAATTCGATAACATGCTGGAAAAATATGCGGAGCTGGTGCTCCGGATCGGGGTGAACATCCAACCCGGGCAGGTGCTGTTTATCGAATCCCCGCTGGAAACAATGGAGCTGACCCGCAAGATTGTCCGCCGGGCCTACCAGGCGGGTGCCAAGTATGTGCAGGTTCAATGGGATGACGAGCAGGTCACCCGTGCCCGTTTCGAGCATGCGCCGGATGAAAGCTTCGATTTTTATCCCCAATGGACGGCCAAGATGATGGAGCAGCTGGCAGAAGGCGGCGGCGCGCTTTTGAACATCAAGGTGCCAGACCCGGATCTGTACAACGGCATCGACGGCAAAAAGGTGTCCCGTGCCAACAAGGCCGCTTCCTTGGCCCGGCAAACCTTCCAGCGTTATGTCCGCAACAGCGACTTCAGCTGGTGTCTGGTGAAGGCTCCTACCCATGCGTGGGCCTCCAAGGTATTCGCCGACCTGCCTGAGAACGAGCGGGTGGATGCCATGTGGCAGACCCTTTTCAAGATGAACCGGGTGGATACGCCCGATCCGGTAGCTGCCTGGAAGGAGCATCTGGATGTGCTTCTGGCCAAGCGCAATGCATTGAACGCCAAGAACTACAAGTCCCTCCACTTCAAAGCCCCGGGCACCGATCTGGTGGTGGAGCTGGCTGAGAATCACCGTTGGCTGGGCGGCGGCAAAAACAACGGCTTCGGCGTTTATTTTGTGGCCAACATGCCTACCGAAGAGGTATACACCATGCCGAAGCGCACCGGCGTAAACGGCACTGTGAAGAGCACCATGCCCTTGAACCTGAACGGCCGTCTCGTAGACGGATTCTCCCTGACCTTCAAGGACGGCAAGGTAGTCGGCTTCCAGGCTGAGGTGGGAGAGGAGCATTTGGCAGCGCTTTTGGATACGGATGAAAATGCCCGCTATTTGGGTGAGGTGGCCTTGGTGCCGTACCATTCCCCAATTTCGGACCTGCGCCGGATTTTTTATAACACTGGCATCGACGAGAATGCCTCCTGCCACTTGGCTCTGGGCAGCGCCTATCCCACCAACATAGAGAACGGCACTACCTATTCCAAGGAGGAGCTGATTGCCCGCGGCGCCAACGTGAGTCTGGTCCACACCGACTTTATGCTGGGTTCGGCGGATATGGATATTGACGGCGAACGTTATGACGGCACCGTTGAAGCTGTGTTCCGCAATGGCAATTGGGCCCCGGGCACACTGGGCTGATCCCAACATACAAAGACCCCCCGCCCGCCGCAAGGCAGGTGGAGGGTCTTGTTTGTATGCGTTTAGGCGTGTGCGCCGGAGGCCAGCAGCTTCTCGATAAACTTGCCGATTTCCTCCGGGGCATCGGTGGGGGCGAAACGCTTCAGCACCTTGCCGTTTCCGTCCACGAGGAACTTGGTGAAGTTCCACTTGATCGCTTTGATGCCCAACAGTCCCGGAGCTTCCTTGGTCAAATATTTGTAGAGAGGATCGGCATTGTCGCCGTTCACATCGATTTTGGCAAACAGCGGGAAGGTGACGCCGTGATTGAGCTTGCAGAAGGAGGCGATTTCATCCTCACTGCCCGGCTCCTGATGGTTGAACTGGTTGCAGGGGAAACCCAGGATCATCAGCTTTTCCGGCCCGTACTGCTCGTAGAGCTTTTGCAAGCCGTCATATTGGGGAGTGAGCCCGCACTTGCTGGCCGTATTGACAATCAGCAGCAGCTTGCCGGCGTATTGGGAGAGAGATACCTCTTCGCCGCGGATATTTTTGACGGAAAAATCATGAACGGACATGATATGGCCTCCTTGGTATAGTGGATTATTCAAGTTTCAAGCTCGGTATGCGGAAGTTGAAATGGAACGAAGCCGTCCAGCCGGGCAAGCAGCTCCTTTAATTGACGGTGAAGGGAAATGGCCTCCTCCGGAGTCATGCCGCTGCGGCAAAAGGCGGTTTGCGGGATATGCGCAGCTTGCTCCCGGAGCTTGCGCCCTTCCTCTGTGACTTCGATCCAGACATTGCGCTCGTCCTGGGCGTCCCGGGTCCGTTTCACGAACCCACTGGACTCCAGCTTCTTCAGAAGGGGGGTCAGCGTGCCCGAATCCAGGTAAAGCACCTCGCCCAAATCCTTGACCTTCATCCGACCTTCCTTCCAGATGGCCAACAGGGTGATGTACTGGGTATAGGTGAGTCCCAGCGGCGCCAGAAGGGGGCGGTACATCTTGGTGATTTCCTTGGAGCAAGCGTACAATGCGAAGCAAAGCTGTTTATCCAAATCCATATACGACTGCGATTCCATGGTGGTGCGGGTCCTCCTTCTTGTTTGTATCTAGTTGATGTAAAATTAAATTGTATACAATCATTATAGCTGTGGGCTAGGGATGTGTCAATTTGATTTTTAGATAGGGCGGCTGATTTTTGGTGTGAAAATCTGGTATAGTTACCCATATGTATGATTGAGAAAGCGAGGCGAACAAGCATGAAGCTGTTTTTTCTGTCGGATATTCATGGCTCCATCTCCTGCCTGGACCGGGCGCTTGCGGCGTTTGAGCGGGAGGGGGCGGATTATCTGGTCAGCCTGGGGGATCTGATGTATCATGGCCCCCGCAATCCGCTGCCGGAGGATTATAATCCCAAGGAAGTGGCGGCACGGCTGAATAGTGTAAAGGACAAAATCGTGACGGTCCGCGGCAATTGCGACAGCGAGGTGGACCAGATGCTGGTGGAATTCCCCATTCTGGCGGAGTATGTGATTTTGTTCCACGAGGGCAGACGGATTTTTGTTACACACGGCCATCATCACAATATGGACGAGCTGCCGGCGCTGTCTCCGGGTGATGTGTTCATCCAAGGCCATACCCATGTTCCTGTTGCAGAGGAGCGCGGCGGCCTCTATCTGCTGAATCCGGGCTCCATTACCCTGCCCAAGGAAAATTTCCCTGCTTCCTATGGGGTGCTGGAGGGTTCGTTATTTGAAGTAAAGACATTGGACGGCAGCCAGGTGCTGAAAAGCATCCGGTTCGACGGTTCCGCAGCAGACTGATCTGCTTAACCGGGGGCCGGCCGAGTAAGTGCCGTTCCTGGAAGGGACGGACAGGTTTATGGCAAAGGAGTGTTTAGGATGAAACGCAGCTTTATTTCCCCGTCGATCTATACCCAAGGGGACAACCGGCTGCTGGAGCTGGGCGGATATGTCCGCCGGGTAGCTGGAGAAGGCAAGGTATTTCTGGTGGCCGGCAAGGACGACCGCCAGCGGGTCAGCCACATGCTGGAGGAGGCTTTGCGGGCGGAGCCGTTTCCGCTTATCTATGGAGACTTCTCCGGGCGATGCACGGAAGGGGAAATCAGCTGGCTGGCCGAGCTATGTGCCCAGGAGGCCTGTACGGCGGTGGTGGGCTTAGGCGGCGGCAGCGCTTTGGATACGGCCAAGGCGGTGGCCCATGAGTTGAACCTGCCTGTTATCATCGTGCCCACCATTGCCTCTACGGATGCACCGTGCAGCGCGGTTTCTGTGGTGTACCGGGACACGGGTGAGCTTTCCCGGTACATCACCTTGGCCAAGCCGCCGGAGGTGGTGCTGGTGGACACAGGCATCATCGCCCGGGCGCCCGTCCGTTTCCTGGTAGCGGGCATGGGAGACGGCCTGTCCACCTGGTTCGAGGCCAGAGCCAACAGCCGGGCAGCGGGCGGCTCCGGTGTAAGCCAAGCAGGCGAAGCCATCGCCCGGCGCTGCTACGAGGTGCTGCTGGCGGACGCCGCTGCGGCCAAGGCCGCCTGCGCCGCAGACCGCGCCGGTGAGGCGCTGGAGCGGGTGGTGGAGGCGGTGCTGCTGCTAAGCGGCCTGGGCTTTGAGAACGGCGGTCTGGCCGCCGCCCATGCGGTGAACAACGGCCTGACTCTTCTGCCGGAGACACGCTCTTATCTTCATGGGGAGATCGTGGCCTTCTGCACCCTGGTGCAGCTGGTGCTGGAGCAGGCGCCGGCCAATGAGGTGGAGGAGGTGTTGGGATTTTCCACCGGCCTGGGACTGCCTGTCACCCTGGCGCAAATCGGGCTGGGTGAAGTGGAGGACAGCCGGTTATGGCCTGCCGCCCAAGCTGCCTGCTTGCCGCAGAATCCCATGGGGAACATGCCGTTCCCCATAACGCCCGGCGACGTGCTGGCGGCGCTGCGGGAGGCGGACCGGCTGGGCCGGGCAGCTCTGTCCCGCGGCGAAGGCTAATCCTTGCTATGGAGGGTTGAACAGTGCTCCCCCTCCAGATGCTGATTGCCTTTTCATACTCCGTGTTCCACTAGGACCGCGCACGTGGGC
Source organism: Bacillota bacterium (assembly GCA_023386955.1). Lineage (GTDB taxonomy): Bacteria > Bacillota > Bacilli > Paenibacillales > NBRC-103111 > Paenibacillus_AR > Paenibacillus_AR mesotrionivorans. The sequence continues at coordinate 151,042 of JAEWIS010000031.1, read as the reverse complement.
ACGTTACTCCCACCCTTATCCGAAATGCAAAAGTGCATTTATTTAGTAAACAAACCTTGGTTTTAACGGTCTATCCTGCAAAAGTGCAGTTATTTTCGTCTGATGGGAGCAAGATGTACCTTGCGGCGGAAAATAGCTGCACTTTTGCATTTGGGGACAAGGGGAGGCGGAATTCCAGCAAAATAGCTGCACTTTTGCAGGATGAGTCTGTTCAGAAATGGCTTGGACTTTATATAACACGGAGTTGAGAAGTACATTACAATGTTGTCGGCAATGAATAGACATGCTCCTCACCGCCATTAGCCACGCCGCCGTTTGATATTCCGCCACCCCGCCACCCCGCGCATACCAAAAAAGCCGGCCCCCGCCATCCGGGGAACCGGCTTTCTTTTCGCTAATCGCCTTTTATGCCTTCAGCACGTCATGGTCCACATAACGCTCGCCGTTCAGGACACTCAGCACCTCAATGGCTACCCGCGCTCCGTCACCTGCGGTAACGATGGTGTGCAGGCTGGTTCCTGCAGCAGCGCCTGCGGCGTACACGCCCGGCACATTGGTTTGGCCGGTGGCGTCGGTAGCCACGACGGTTTTCACCCGCGGCTCAGTGCCCGGCTTGGTGCCGATGCCGGAGGCTTCCGCCAGATCGGTAGCCAGACCGGTGGCAACAATTACCTTGGCCGCTTGATAGGACTCGGAATCCGTTTCAACAGTCAGCGTCTCGCCGTCAGCCGTAATCTTCACAGCCTTGGCGGTAATGATTTCCGCACCGAATTTGGCGGCCTGCTTTTTGCCGTTCTCCACCAGATCCGGACCGGTAATTTCATTTACGCCGTAATGATTTTCGATCCATGCGCGTTTGGTAATGCTTTGGTTGGCGTCGATCACCAATGTTTTTTTGCCCGCCTTGGCTGCAAACAGCGCGGCGCTTGCGCCGGTGGGTCCTGCTCCGATAATCGCTACATCATACATGAATATTTCCGTCCTTTCCCCAGTCAGGTTTACAATTAAGTTCCTTTATATTGTAACAAACCCCGGAAGAAAAGCATAATAAACCGGGCATTCAGGGAAGGCAGGTCAGAGATGTGTTATGGAAGTCTCGGATTCGGCAAGGCCGGTTTAAGGGCCTTCACTGACATTTCATCGGTCTTGGGTGCAGCATGAGTGGCTATTCCAAGAAGGTTTCCACACTGGCCGCGGCACGTTTTTCCTGAAGCCAGCTTTGGGACAGGGTAGAAATTTGCTGCTCCGAAAGAGTTTGGCGGATCTCCTCTTTCTTCTCCTCCAGGGTAGGCGTTGCCGCATCCTTGTGATCGGTTGCCTTAATGACATGGAACCCGTGGCTGGTTTCCACTACACTGCTCAGCTCGCCGGTCTTAAGGGCGAAGGCTGCTGTTTCGAAAGGCTCCTCCATCAGTCCCTTGGGGAAAAAGTCCAGGTCCCCGCCAGCTTCCTTGGAAGCAGTATCGGTGGATTTTTCCTTGGCGAGAGCGGCGAAATCGGCTCCGCCCTGCAGGCTGGCCAACACAGCATCGGCTTCTTCCTTGGTAGCTACCAGGATGTGAGAAGCACGGACCTGTTCGGGGGTTTTCAGGGAATCCAGATTGCTGTCGTAGTAGGTTTTGATCTCCTCATCCGTAATCTTCACCTGAGGCTCCAGCAGCTTGCGCAGCTGTACCTGGACATGCATGTCCTTCTTCAGGGAGTCCAGGGTCATATTATAGGTAGCAAGAGCTTGTGCGAACTCCTCGTCGGAACCAAAAGACTTCTTAATCTGCTCCATTTCTTTTTCCAGATCGGCATCGGTAACTTGAATATTGGCCTTATCACTTTCCTGCTTCACCAATTCCTCGCTGATCATGGTTTCAAGTGTCTGTGGACCGCCAGCCTTCACCAAGGCGCTGTACAGCTGTGATTTCACGATGGGGCTTCCGTTCACCTTGGCTACAGTTTCATCCTCCGTTTTTCCGGGGGGATAAATAATGATATAAATAACAAGCGCTGCCAGCAGAACAAAGGAGGAAACCATCCAAATGCGGCTTATTCCTGATGTGTTTTTCAATTACGTAACATCCCTTCTTTATTTAAATAAATTGGCCGTCAGGCGGCGAATACGCCCGCAGAGTTTATTATGGCGGGGCAAGCTGAATGAGGCCTGAAGACAAGCTTAATGGTACATTAATATTTGCAGTTGCAATTGAGAATCATTCTTACTTAAAATGTACGGCTTTACAAAAGTAAGTTCTAGTGTTACTATTATAAAAAAATAATTATAAACAAGACGGAGGTGCTCCTGATGGGTAAATGTGCATGCGGCAACACGAAGAACGGTTCTGGGAACTGCGACGGCTCTCACGCCAAGAAAGACAAGTAAGGGCAGGATCTCCCGCAGGATTGCGGACGGACCTATTTAATTAGGAAGAGAAAATCCTTCGGGGGGCTGCCCTCCGGAGGATTTTTTTATAACTAAAAAATATTCTCCCGAAAATTTGTAATGCTGTCCGCAATGTGGTATGATGATTTCAACGATATGGAAACCTGAATTCACATAATGGCAAAGGTTATCTATCTCAACTCAAAACCTTTTCCTATTATGCGGATTTTTTATTTTTAGGAATAAGTAGGCCATATTGAACAAACTTTTTGGAGGTAATACCATGCAAACAGGTACAGTTAAATGGTTCAACGCAGAAAAGGGCTTCGGTTTCATCGAAGTTGAAGGCGGCAACGATGTATTCGTTCACTTCAGCGCTATCGTTGGCGAAGGCTTCAAGACTTTGGACGAAGGCCAACGCGTTGAGTTCAACGTAGTTCAAGGCAACCGCGGCCCGCAAGCCGAAAACGTTGTTAAGCTGTAAGATCTGACGATCATAGCTGCTCCTTAGCCTTAATGGTTGGGGGCGGCTTTTTATTTTTTTGTGCTGTATGATACACTGACCCGTGAGCGTAAGCGGCGGCGCCTCTAGTCCGCTAACCTCGATTTAGTCCGAAAAAGATTATCCGGAAAGCCAGGAGGGATATTCATGTATTCACGGAATAAATGGAGGGAAGAGATTCCCTGCGAGGCAACGGCTGTTTGGGTATGCTCGAACGAGGAATGTACGTGCTGGATGAGGAATAACTTTTCCTTTGAGTCCATCCCCACGTGCTGGAAATGCCAATCTCCAATGACAAGCGGCACGAGACAGCTTCCTCCGATCCATAACAATAACCCGGAGATGAAGGGCAGATAATGAGATCCAACCATACATGCAGGCGGCGGACCAAGTCCGGCCGCCTTTTTTTTATTTCGTTAAGCCGGGAAAAAACCGGAAAGCAGGGAACCTTTTAGGAATTGACCACCTTAATAACCATTGTTAAAAAACTGTACACATTTTGTGTGTAAACTTATATCACAAGTCCCCGCTTTTGTGTTAATCTATGAAGCAATAAATCATTTTTGTCCTCGCTGGGGAGACGTTTGTTTTTGAATGACGGAACAAAAGGGGGATTAAATTATTATTTACAACCCGCGACATATGATGTTATAATTACTCACACATTCCTAACATACGAGAGGTGTACTAATGGAATATTACATTCAACAGATCATCAATGGTCTGTCGGTGGGAAGCATTTACGCACTCATCGCTTTGGGCTATACCATGGTTTACGGCATTATTAAGCTGATCAACTTCGCACACGGCGACGTGTTTATGGTAGGCGCCTTCGCAGGCCTCTATATTGCCAAGGGTTTGGATCAATACAATCTTCCCCCGGTTGTTGTGTTTCTTGTTGCATTGATATTCTCCATGGCCTTCAGTGCGATTCTCGGCATGGTCATCGAACGGATCGCGTACCGTCCGCTGCGGAATGCATCGCGGATTTCCATTCTGATTACGGCAGTGGGCGTTTCGTTCCTGCTGGAGAATGGCGGCATCTTTATTGTCGGTCCGCAGCCCAAGGGTTTCCCTGAGATCATCGCCAAGAAGCAATTTGAAATTTTGGGCCTGCAGATTGATTCCAACCAAATTATGATTCTGCTGATTACGGTTCTGCTGATGGTTGTCCTGCAATACATTGTCCAAAAGACCAAAACAGGCAAGGCCATGCGTGCCGTATCCTTCGATATGGAAGCAGCCCGCTTGATGGGCATTAATGTGGACCGGACCATCTCCTCCACCTTTGCCATCGGCTCCGCACTTGCAGCTGCAGCCGGCGTTATCTTCGGCATGACATACAATTCCGTTGACCCGCTGATGGGTATGCTTCCCGGCTTGAAGGCCTTCGTTGCCGCCGTTTTGGGCGGAATCGGCAGTATTCCCGGTGCTCTTGTAGGCGGCTTGCTTCTGGGAACCGTAGAAACCGGCGTTTCCTCCGTGGGTTACTCCATGTGGCGCGACGGCGTTGCCTTCGCCGTGCTGATCCTCATCCTGATCTTCAAACCCTCCGGCCTGTTCGGCAAGAACATCCGGGAGAAAGTGTAGGTGCCGGCCATGCTGAAAGCAGCAAAACCCTTTGCCTCCATGCTGGTTGGCTGTCTCGTCGTCTTCTTTATCTTCCAGGTGCTGGTGTCCGGCGGAACATTGAATGATGTGGCCGAAACCACCCTGATCCTCATTTGTATCAATATCATCCTCACCGTATCGCTAAACCTCATTAACGGTTTTACCGGACAATTCTCCCTGGGCCATGCCGGGTTTATGTCCATCGGTGCTTATACGTCAGCCATTCTCACATTGGACTTCGACTGGGCATTTCCGCTGGCGATTGTAGCCGGGGGAACTGTAGCTGCCCTGTTCGGCTTGCTCATAGGCTTGCCTACCCTTCGTCTGAAGGGCGACTATCTGGCTATTGCCACCCTGGGTCTTGGGGAAATCATCCGGATTGCCCTGCTGAATACGGAATATGTAGGCGGCGCATCAGGACTCAGCGGTATTCCCGCCAAAACCACCTGGGGATGGGTATTCCTCTTCACCGTCATCACGATAATCGTCATCCAGAACTTCGTACGCTCCACCCACGGCCGGGCCTGCATTGCCATTCGCGAGAATGAGATTGCTGCCGAATCCATGGGAATCAATACCACCATCTACAAGGTCATCGCCTTTGTGATCGGGTCCTTCTTCGCCGGTGTCGGCGGAGCGCTTTATGCCCACAAGTTCTATGTTATTAATCCCACCAGCTTTAACTTCCTGAAATCCTTCGAAATTCTGGTTATGGTCGTATTAGGCGGCCTGGGCAGCACCACGGGAGCCATTGTCGGAGCTGTTGCACTTACCATGATCTTCACTCTGCTGCAGGATTATCCCGAATTGCGTATGATCATTTACTCCCTGGCGCTGATTATTATGATGATCTTCCGTCCGGGCGGCATGATGGGCAACAAGGAGTTCAATTATAAATTCATAACCAAATGGTTCCGGAAGAAAGGAGCGAATGTCCATGACGGCGACATCCCTAGCGCTTCTTAATGTCAAACAGGCCAGCCGTACCTTCGGTGGTCTGAAGGCCTTGACCGATGTTTCCCTGTATCTGAATGAGGGTGAGCTCATCGGACTCATCGGCCCCAACGGTGCCGGCAAAACAACCCTGTTCAATCTGTTGACGGGCGTATACGAGCCTTCCGAAGGACAGGTGCTGCTCTCCGGCGAGTCCATCGGAGGTATGAAGCCTTATAGAATCAACTGGAAAGGTGCAGCACGCACCTTCCAAAATATCCGGTTGTTCGGAAACATGACCGTAGAGGAAAACGTAAAGATTGCTTTCCACCAGCATGCCAAGCACAGCGTGTGGACCACCTTCCTGAGGCTTCCGGCGTTTTTCAAGGGCGAGCAGGAAATCACCAACGAGGCATTGAATCTGCTCAAAATTTTTAAACTGGACCATATGAAGGATGAGCTGGCCAAAAACCTAAGCTACGGCAACCAGCGCCGCCTGGAAATTGCCCGTGCCCTGGCCTCCCGGCCCAAGCTGCTCCTGCTGGATGAGCCGGCCGCCGGCATGAACCCCAATGAAACCGAAGAGCTGATGCATCTGATCCGCTGGATCCGGGAGGAATTCAATCTGACCATCCTTCTGATCGAGCATGACATGGGTCTGGTTATGGGTGTGTGTGACCGTATTTATGTACTGGACCGGGGTATGCTGATTGCCAACGGCACGCCGGAGATGATCCGCTCGAATCCGAAGGTAATCGAGGCATACTTGGGACAGGAGGCTTAATTTCATGCTGAAGGTTGAAGACATCAATGTGTATTACGGAGCCATCCATGCGCTTCAGGGAGTTAGTCTGGAGGTGCTGGAGGGGGAAATCGTCACCCTGATTGGCGCTAACGGAGCAGGCAAGTCCACCCTGCTGAAAACCCTGTCCGGCTTATTGAAGCCGAAAACCGGAGACATCAAGTTCCTGGGCAAATCCATCGCCGGGCAGTCGGCTACCTCCATCGTGATGCAGGGATTGATCCATTGTCCTGAAGGCCGCCGGGTATTCGCCAATATGACCGTGGAGGAAAACCTGGAGCTGGGTGCTTACCTGCGCAAGGATCATCAGGAGATCAAGAAGGATATGGAAGGTGTGTACGAACGTTTCCCCCGGCTGCTTGAACGCAAAAAGCAGCAGTCCGGCACCCTGTCAGGCGGGGAGCAGCAAATGCTGGCTATCGGCCGGGCGCTGATGTCCCGTCCCAAGCTGCTGCTGCTGGATGAGCCCTCCATGGGGCTTGCACCGCTCCTTGTTCAAGACATCTTCCGCACCGTCGAGGAAATCAACAAACAAGGCACCACAGTTCTGCTTGTAGAGCAAAACGCCAACCAGGCCTTGAAGATCGCCCATCGTGCCTATGTACTCGAAACCGGCAATATCGTATTGTCCGGCAATGCTGCAGAGCTGTCGCAATCCGAGGAGATCAAGGCAGCCTATCTCGGCGGCCACTAAGCAACGATACCCCCAAAAGTGACGTAAAGCTCTGTAGCTTATTCCGATTACTTTTGGGGGAGCCCCCTTCACGAATGAAACGTGCCCCAGACACGTTCAGAATATACAATCCATCATTAATAGGAGAAGGAAGGGAATCAAACATGAAGAAAACATGGATCGCTGCGGCTACGGCACTTGTGCTGACAGTCGCCCCCCTGGCAGGCTGCGGGGAGAAAAAAGAGACCACCGCAAGCGGCGGGGATGCAGGTGCAGGGGGTACCATCAAGATTGGAGCCAACTTCGAGATGACCGGCGGGCAAGCTTCCTTCGGCAACTCTTCGATGAAGGGATTGAAGCTGGCGGTGAAGGAAATCAATGCTGCCGGCGGCGTGCTGGGCAAGCAGCTTGAGCTGGTTCAAGCCGATAATGCCTCCAAGTCCGAGGAAGCAACACGGGCAGCACAGAAGCTGATCTCCAACGACAAGGTTGTGGCGCTGATCGGGCCCGTAACCTCCACCAACACCTTGGGCGCCGTGCCGGTTGCACAAGAGAAGAAAGTGCCGTTGATCACCACCTCCGCCACCAACCCTAAGGTGACCGTGGACGAGCGTACCGGTAAGGTGAATGATTATGTATTCCGTGTTTGCTTCATTGACCCCTTCCAAGGTAAAGTGGCAGCGGACTTCGCCTCCAAGGAGCTGAAGGTGAAGAATGCAGCCATCTATCTGGACTCCTCCTCTGACTATTCCAAGGGTCTCCAAAAGTTCTTTAAGGAAACCTTCACCAAAAACGGCGGCACTATTGTAGCTGAAGAATCCTACCAACAAAAGGATACTGACTTCAAAGCCGTCTTGACCCGTATCAAGGAAAAGAACCCGGAATTCATCTACGTTCCCGGATATTATGAAGAAGTTGGCAAGATCGTGAAGCAAGCCCGTGAGCTGGGTATCAAGGCTCCTATCATGGGCGGCGACGGCTGGGATTCCCCGCAGCTGCTGGAGATTGCCGGTAAGGACGCTCTGAACAACACCTATCTGTCCAACCACTATGCAGCTGATGACAGCTCTGCAGAGATCAAGAAATTCGTTGAAGCCTTCAAGAAGGACAACAACAATGAAACTCCCGACTCTCTGGCTGCCCTGGGCTATGACGCTGTAAACATGCTGGTTGACGCCATCAAACGCGCCAACTCCGTAGAGCCCCAGAAGATCACCGATGCCCTGGCCAAAACTAAGGATCTGAAGCTGGCTACCGGCTCCCTGACTCTGAATGAAACCCACGACCCGGTTAAGTCCGCAGTTGTGCTGGAGTACAAGGACGGCAAACAAGTGTTTAAAGCAAAGGTAAACCCGTAAGCCGTAGCAACAGCTCAGGTATGAAAAAACCGCTGCTCCTGTTATAAACAGGGGCGGCGGTTTTTGGGTTGTTTGTCGTTTATTTCCGGCAATGCGTTATCACAGTAAAAGGTGAAAGCTGCGCCGCGGCCCTCTAGAGAGCCGCTCTATCCGGAAAAGGGCACAGACACAAGCTCCTCATACATGGGCAGCTTCCCCAGATGGCTCCGGTACAGTACCAGCCGGTCAGCCGTCCACGCATACGCCGCAGCCCCCTTGGGGAAGACAGCAGCCAACGCCTCCTTGGACACGGGAGAGCTTCCTGTATATTGGCGGGCCAGGGTCAGGTGGGGCGAATAAGCCCGCTCCTCCGGTGTATACCCCAAGGACGTCAGGCAATCTGACACACGGGCCTGCAGCTCCCTGAGCCTGGCGACCTCGCCCTGAAGGCCCGCCCATAACACCCGGGGTGTGCGTGGCGGTCCGAATACTCCGGCCTCCTCCAGCCGTAGAGGGAATGGATGAAGGCCTGCGGCAGCCTCCCGCAGACGCTCCGCCACCGCATCAACGGCAGAGGAGGCCATGTCACCGAGGAATACCAGCGTCAGATGCAGGTCCTGGGGATGGACCCATTTTTGGAAAGGATATTGTTTTTGCAGCTGCTCCATATCTGTTTTTAGGATATCCTTTAATGGCAGGGGCAGGGGCAGCGCAGCGAATAAACGGATCGTTTGCTCCCGTGGCGGGGACATATCAATCACCTCTTCATAAATAGAATACCTATGTGAAATGAATTATAATCAAGAGGTGAATTTCCCCGCGAGAAACCGCATGTAAAGGAAGGAGACTGCCCGATGATCGTACGCAATTATTTGGATGCCCCGCTCAAAACCGCCAGCAGCCACAAGGGCAAGGGTGAGGTCCGTTCCGTGAAGCTGTTCAGTGAAGAAGATCATGACAGCAAGCTCCGGTTTTTCTATTACATGGAGCTGCCCCCGGGCACCTCCATCGGCTATCATACCCATAAGGACACCAATGAGGAGGTATATGTCATAGTGGAAGGACATGGCCTCATGACCGTGAACGGGGAGGAGCGTGAGGTGAAGCCGGGAGATGTGATTCTCAATAAACCGGGCTGGAGCCATGGCCTGGAGAACCGCTCCGGCTCATTAGTGAAGCTGCTGGTATATGAGGCGGATGTATAAGCCTTATTGTTCCTCCGGACGCTCCTTATCCGAGTTGTAGCCCTGCTCACCGAAGGGCATTAACTCCCGCAGCCATTTTTCCTTCAGTTTTTTCAGCTCGCGTTTTTCGTCGAAGGGGCCGGTTTCCGGTCTCTTTAGTTTTTCCAGCACCTCAAAAGCAAAGGAGTCCTCCCCCAATGCCGTCCAATCCTTCTGGAGCTGGCGGTTCATATGGCTGCCCAAATCAAGAGAAAGCTTAAGTCCGTTAAGTTTCTTAAGGTTCGGGGTGCTTTCCACCAGAATTTTGCCGCTTTTGAGATTGCGGATGCCATAAACCCCCGCTTCAATCTTGATCTCCTTCGCCTGCTCCTGCAATTCCTTCCGCCGATCCACAGCGTCATCTTCCTTTCTGCGCGCTAAGCGCCAATACTCACTTCCATCTTTTTTTCGCTCCATATACCCATAATCCACCAGACTCCGCCGCAGCAGGGCATAATCCGCATATACGGGCTCCAGGACATCATTAACCTCTTGCTCGGTATAGAGCTTCCCATAGGCGAAATGCTCGGCAATCACACCCAGCACCAGCTGAAGCGGCTTGCTTCGTGAGGGATAACGGGCCAGGGGACCTTCTGTACCCAGAGGAAAGAAGGCGGCCAATTCATCCTGATTGGTCCGTTTTGCTTTCGAGCCATGTGGGGCAGGGGTTGTGCCGGACAGGGTGCCTGAGGCTTTGGACCCTTGGCCGGACAACAGCTCCATCACAGCCAGAAACAGCCGGGCCTGGCGTTCCTTCTCCCGTAAGGCAAAACGGTGGTTGCGGATGGTCGATGGACTGCCGATGCCCATTTCCTTCTGAATCCGGTCGTCACCCATTCCTTGGGCGGCCAGCTCCAAAAGCCGCTTATGGGTGCCCGTCAGGCCGGTGGCGCTTTTGTCCAGGGCCAGCAGATAAGAGAGCATACCGCCGTGCTTTTCTTCTATATGCAGCTCCATATAACGCTCCGCATCATAAAAACGGCCGTCACCGGGATAAACTACGCCGGTTTCAGTCTCAAAGCCGCAGCACAGGCAAATCCTCTGCCGTACCTCCTGCCGGTAGCCAAGCTTCAGTTCCTCTACCGAGGCCTCGTACAAGGATTTATCCATAAACAAAACCTCATTTCGTCTATAATTACATAAACAATTTATCATAATGTCTATGTAAATACAAACGACAGTTTTTTTATAGCGTTCTATCGGGTGCCGGAAATACGACGGTCTTCAGCTTGTCCGCACCTAAAAAAAACACAAACCGACTCACAGGGACTCCATTTTGGGATTGGCGGAATCACGGTACGATAAAGGCAGATTCAGTGACTTAACTAAAGGGAAGGAGGGAATGGGATGCCTCATATTACCATCAAGATGTATGAAGGGCGCACCCCCGAGCAAAAGGAGGAAATCGTAACCGTTTTTACCAAGGAGCTGTCCCGGATTATCCAACGGGAGGAGCAATACATTACCATCGAATTCAACGAAATTCCGCTGGACGATAACGCCCCGGCGAATTTGCGAAAAACGTAGGTTACACTTACGATGCTGGTTTTGCTAGGGTGAGTTTTCATACACGCCCTAACGCAAAACTCTAGGGAGGAAACGGAATATGGCTGCTAAAGTAACAGCCGCGGATCGGGTAAGCTACAAGACGGCGACCAAACATTCTCTTTTCACATACATGTGGAAATACAGAACCTTGTACCTGATTGCCTTGCCCGGGATCATCTATTTCATCATCTTCAAATATGTGCCGCTGGCCGGGTCGGTCATTGCGTTTCAGAACTACAACATCTTCAAGGGTTTTACCGGCAGTGAATGGGTCGGGCTGGAGCATTTCAAGACCATGTTCCAGTACCAGGACTTCCTGCGGATCCTGACCAATACGATTCTGCTGGGATTGTACGACCTGGTATTTGCCTTCCCGGCGCCGATTATTCTGGCCCTGCTCTTGAACGAAATCCGGCTGGTGGTGTACAAACGGGTGCTGCAAACCGTGGTTTACATGCCCCACTTCCTGTCCTGGGTTATTATCAGCGGTATCGCTTTGGGCATTCTGTCTCCGTCTACAGGCATCGTGAACCATGTGCTTGAATGGATGGGCTTCGAGCCGATCTACTTCCTTGGTGAAAATTCCTACATCCGCACCGTGCTCATCGGCTCCGGCATCTGGCGGGACTCGGGCTACGGCACCATTATTTATCTGGCGGCGCTGGCGGGCATCAACCCCGATTTGTACGAAGCCGCCGAGGTGGACGGAGCGGGACGCTGGAAGCAAACCATGGCCATTACGCTGCCGTCCTTGATCCCCACCATCATGATCCTGTTCCTGCTGCATATCGGCAAGTTCCTGGATTTGGGCTTTGAGCGGGTATGGGTATTCCTGAATGCGCTGAATACAGGCAACGGTGAAATCCTCGACACCTACATCTACAAGGCAGGCCTCTTGTCCCAGCAATACAGCTATACCACTGCCGTCGGGCTGTTCAAGTCCGTGGTGGGGCTGATGCTGGTGTTCATCGGGAACTTCCTGAGCAAAAAAACCACCGGCGAATCCCTGTATTAGTCTATGCTTACGATGCCGGCTTTCCTGGCGGAAAGCCCTTAGGAGGTGTGAACAATGAGAGCGCGTTATACCCGCGGACAAAATATCTTCAATATCTTCAACCTGGTGCTGCTGACGCTGATTGCCATGGCGATGTTCCTGCCGTTCCTGAACGTTATCGCCCAGTCCTTCAGCACCTCCGACGCCATTATTAACGGCCGGGTAGGCCTGTGGCCCAAGGAATTCACCATGATCAACTATGAATACGTGTTCAGCGACCAATCCATCTGGCGGGCCTTCGGCGTGTCGGTCTACATTACCCTGATGGGCACATTAATCAACCTGGCGGCCACTTCTTCCTTGGCCTATCCGGTATCCCGCCCCGAATTTGTGGGCCGCAAGTACATTGTGCTGATGGTGCTGTTCACCATGGTATTCACCGCACCCCTGATTCCTAACTTTATCCTGATCAAAAATGTGGGTCTGATGAACACCCTGTGGGCGTTGATGATTCCCGGCGCCATCAGTGCCTTTAACTTCTTCGTGATGCGCAGCTTTTTCATGCAGATCCCGTCCGAGCTTATCGATGCATCCCGGATCGACGGCTGCGGCGAGCTGCGGATTATCTACAGCATCGTGCTGCCTTTGTCCAAGCCGGTTATGGCTTCCCTGGGAATTTTCTACGCGGTCGGACACTGGAATGCATACATGAATGCCCTGTATTACATCAATAAGCCGTCCTTATGGCCCCTGCAGGTGAAGCTGAAGAAGCTGTTTGAGAGCGATGACATCAGCATCGACCCCGCTTCCTCGGCCTTCAGCGCCCTGGCCCACACCTCTCCGGAGGGGATCAAAATGGCGGTCATCATTATCGCCACGCTTCCCATTATCATGGTGTATCCTTTCCTGCAGCGGCATTTTGTACAGGGGATGATGGTAGGCTCCGTAAAATCCTGATTGCCCGATTGTGGTACAATAAAACACATGTGCACGTTCGGAGCATGAGCCGGTCTGTTTGGCCGAAAGCCGCGCCGCTATTGGGAATTTCTTCTTGGACAGGCGTTTCAGCAGACTAGACCGGACACAGCAAAAGGGGGCTTCCAGCATGAGAAAAATCGTCATTGTGGATGACGAGCCAGTAATCCGAAAAGGTCTTTCCGTTATGGTCCGGCAGATTATCGGGCCAACGGCGGATATCCGCCTGGCCGCGGACGGAGAGGAAGCGCTGGCTCTCATGATGGAGGATCAGCCCGATTATTTGTTCACCGATATCCGGATGCCCCGCATGGACGGTTTAGAGCTGTGCCGGCGGCTTTCCGGCATGGACTGTGAGACTCAGGTGGTTGTGGTTTCCGGCTACGGGGATTTCGAGTATGCCCGCCAATGCGTTTCCTATGGGGTGAAGGAGTACCTCCTGAAGCCGGTAGGCCGGGCGGAGCTGCAGAAAACCATTGCCAAGCTGGAGGAGGCGGCCAATGAGCCCGCCGGCTTCGTAGCCGTTGCCAAGCTGGACGGCTGGGTGGAGCGGCTGCATGATGCGGTGTGGAACCTGGAGCAGGAGAAGCTGCAGTCGGTGCTCCAGGAATGGGAGCAGGAGGTGCTCCGGCGCAAAATGAGCCGCAGCCAGCACAAAGAGCTGCTGGAGGAGGGTTATACGCTGTTGATCCGGCGGCTCCTCGCCAGCTCCGTCAACCCTGCCCAAAGTGTGCTTGGGCTGCCGGATACGGCTTCCCCTGCGGAATTATTCGCCAGGTTCGCCCAGGCGGTGCGGGACATTCTCCAGGAGCTGCGGGTGAAGCGCAAGGGCAAGGCCAAGGACCCGGTGGAGGAAGCCAAGGCGTTTATGGAGGAGAATCTGGCCCGGGAAATTTCTCTGGAGGAGGTTGCCGAGCTGCTGGGTCTGAATCCGTCATATTTCAGCCAGCTGTTCAAGCAGGTGACAGGGGAAACCTTCGTCCACTACCGGATCAGCCGCAGGATGGAGCGGGCCAAGAAGCTGCTGGGGCAGTCCCATTACAGGATTACGGATATTTCCTTTGAGGTGGGCTATGCGGATCACCCCCATTTCACCAAAACCTTCAAGAAATATACCGGCCTGTCCCCGTCAGAATACCGCAGTCAGCTGGGGATTGAATAATGCTGCGCAAAAGCCTTTCCACCAAGCTGTTCGTCTCTTTTCTGACGGTGATCGTGCTGTCCTTGTCCATGGTGGGTTTCATCTCGTACTTCCAGGCCTCCAGCGCCTTGGACCGGTCCACGGAACGGACCATTGCCCAGGTGATCCGCAGTGCCTCCTACCAGACGGATTTGTACCTGCAAAATTATGAAAAGGCCAGCGATTCCATCCTGTCCTATTACCAGGTGAAGCAGTTTCTGGACATGGACCCGGAGGACAGCTATTCCTATTACCAATACACCAATGACATTCAGAAGTACCTCTTTCGCTCGTTGTTTATTCTGTACCCGCAGATCAGCTTGATGTACATCATTAATGAAAGCGGCAAGGCGGTCAGCGACGACAACGCCAATCAGGCGTACAGCACCCAGTTCAATGCGGAGGAGCGGTACCGGACCCTGGCGTCCCAGACCCCGGAGAGCGGGAGAATCGCCATTCTCAACACCAATGTGCAAAATGTCCCCAACGCCGGCATCATCAGTATGGTGCGGCAGATCCGCGGCGTATCCTCGTACCGCCCCAACGGGATATTGGCCATTGAGTTCAAGGCCCAGGAGCTGGCCCGGATCTGGGAGCCGCTGGATTTGGGGCAGGGAGGCTTCTTCTTTATCCTGGACGAATTCGGCAAACCCTTGTACCAGCCCACCGCTACGGGCAAAACGCTGCCGGCCGAGCTCTTGGCCAATGTGGCGGCCCATCCCAATACCTCCTACATTGAGGGGGTAGAGGGCAAGGATTACCTGTTCGTCTCCCGGAAGTCCGACTACTCCAACTGGCAGCTGGTTGTGACTATGCCGGTCAGTGAGCTCCGGGAGCCCATCGCCACCATCCGCACCACCACTATCCTTGTTGGAGTGCTGACTCTGGCGGGAACCCTGCTTCTGGCTACCCGCTTCGGCCAATCCATTACCCGGCCCATCCGGGTGTTGAAGGAAGGGATGCGGGAGACGGAAAAAGGAAACTGGCAGCGTCTGGACATCGATGACCGCCAGGATGAGCTGGGCGGGCTGATGCGCAGCTATAACCTTATGGTCAGCCGCCTGTCGCAGATGATTGAGCGGGTGTATGAAGCGGAGCTCACCACCCAAAAAGCGGCGCTGGAGCTTCAGGAAACCCGGCTGGAGCGGCAGCAGGCGGAATTTCAGGCCTTGCAGCTGCAGATTAATCCGCATTTTTTGTATAACACGCTGGAAACCATCAAGAGCTACGCGGTGATCCAGGATTCCGACGAAATTACCGAAATGGTGGAGGCTATGGCCTTTATGCTCCGTTATTCCATCCAGACCAATCTGGAGGAAATCACCATCGCCAACGAGTTGCGCCATGTCCTGAGCTACATGACCATTCTCAAGCACCGCATCGACCGTGAGTTCGAAATTGATGTGGTGATCCCGCCGGGGCTATTGCTGGAGAAAACGGTGCGGCTTACGCTGCAGCCCCTAATCGAGAATATCTTCCAGCATGCCTTCCCCGGGGGAATCGAGGCCCATCATGCCATTCGCATCGATGCCCGGATTGAGGACGGCCGGTTCCTGGTGATGGTAGAGGACAACGGCGTGGGCATCTCCCCGGAGCGGCTGGACCGGCTCCGGGAGAAGCTGAAGCTGAACCAGTTGGCCGGAGTGGAGGACGACTCCCTGTACCACCGGGGCGGCATCGGGCTCATGAACGTACACCGCCGGATCCAGATGGTGTTCGGCGAGGAGTATGGGCTCAGCGTGCAAAGCCGCCAAGGGGAAGGGACACGGATGACCCTGTCCATGCCCGCGGAGCGGCGCAACAGCCAGCTGGCGGAGCGGAAGTAGGGAGCGGGGAGGGGCTGAGGGGAAGCCCTGCAGGGCAGGCGAGGGACTGGGCGCGAAGGATGCGAGAGGCGATGCTTAAGGGCGGGTGCGTCAAGCTGGGCTCCAGGCAGGAACCCCGGGCGACTGGTCGGGGTGGACTCCGGGGGAGCTGTCCAAGTGGAGCACCCGGTGGGACTCTGAGCGAACTCCGGTAAACTACCAGCAGCTTTCCCGTGATGATTACCCGCGCAGCTCCCCCCAGCTCTAACGGAAGCGAGCGCCGCTATTTGGCTCAAAACCGGCTTTTTGAAATTGTAACGGAAGTGAGCGCTCTTATTTCACGGAATATGCTCCAAAATGAGCTCCTGCAGCGGAAATAGCGTCTCTGGCCGCCGTTAGAAATGGCAGTCCCCCGTTTGAGGGGGAATAGCGGCTGTGACCGCCGTTAGAAAAAACAACCAAACTACTATTAGGAGGATTCATCCATATGCATATCGATCTGACAGGTAAAATCGCACTCGTAACCGGTTCCAACGCAGGTTTGGGACGCCAAATTGCCGAAACTCTGGCTGCTTCCGGCGCCAAGGTGGCCATTAACTACTTGTACGGTGACCCGGTTGAGGCTGTTGAAGCCATCCGCCAGGCAGGCGGCGAAGCCCATGCCTTCAAGGCGGATGCCACCAGTCCTGCAGAGCTGGACCAAATGGTGAAGGAAATTGAGGCTCATTTTGGCGGAACCGTGGATATTCTGGTGAACAACGCAGGGGGTATGATCAAACGGGTGCCCAATGCGGAGATGGATGAGGAGCATTACAACAAGGTAATGGATGTCAACTTCAAATCCTGCGTGTTTGCCTGCAAGGCCGTGGCCGCGGGTATGATCGCCAAGAAGGCCGGCAAAATCATCAACGTGGCATCCCTGGCAGCCCATGACGGCGGCGGCCCCGGCGCATCCATCTATGCAGCCAGCAAAGCAGCCGTATGGTCCTATTCCAAGGGTCTGGCCAAGGAGCTGGCCCCACACGGCATTAATGTCAACGCTATTTCCCCGGGCTTCATCGGCCAAACCGCCTTCCACGCCACCTTTACTGCAGATGCTGCACGGCAGGCAACCATTGCCAAGATTCCGCTGGGACGGGAAGGCGCACCGCAGGATGTGGGACGGGTTACTCTGTTCCTGGCGTCGGAGCTGGCGGATTACCTGACCGGGGAAACCATTGAGATCAACGGAGGGTTGTTCATGCGATGAAAACCATCCGAGACAAAACCGCAGCATGGGGCTGGGCCCGTCAAGCAGCCGATGAGCTGAAGGCGGAGCTGGCGCAGTGGCGGGGCAGAACGGAGGGACAACCGGAAGGGGGCGGACAGCCGCTCCCCCGGGAGATCCGGCTGCCTCTGGAGCCCGGCGGCTGGTGGCACCAGTATGTGTGCCCCGAGCATCATGCGGAGCTGCTGTTTGACCCCATGGAGGAGGACGCCGTCCAATTCCGCTGCCCCCACGGCTGTGTGCTGGAGGGGGAGCCGTACCGGGGGGCCTGGCTGGTATTCCGGCACCAGATCATGGCCCGATACGCCCTGCAGGCGGCAGCGGTATACGCGGCCGACGGTGAGGAATGGTGCGCAGAGACAGCCCGGGAAATCCTGGCCGGGTATGCCCGCCAGTTCCCGCATTATCCCGTCCATCCCGAGGCCCAGCCCTGGATGCTGAAGGGCAGAGCCTTCCATCAAGCCTTGACGGAGGCCATCTGGTCCACTACCTTGATCCGGGCATATTTGCTGCTGAAGGACTGCGGAGTGGAATTTGATCCCGCGGATGAAGCGGCGCTGCAGACCTTCTTCACCATGCTGGAGAGCAGCATGGAGCAGTACCGCCACATTCTCATCCATGAGAAGAAGAATGCGGAAAACAATTATACGGCCTGGCTCAATGCCAGCCTGGCCTGCGTATACGCCGCCAAAGGGGCGGAGCGGTCCAAGCTCCAGAGCCTGCTGGACGGGCCGGGCGGCTTTTATCACCATTTGTCCATCGGCGTAAAGCCCGACGGTTTCGAATTCGAGGGCAGCACCTATTACCATGTGTTCGTGCTGCGGGCTTATCTGATAGCCGCCGAGATGTGTTTGCGCTTCGGCGTGGATCTGTATGGCGCCAAGGGAGAGGCGGGCCAGTCGCTCCAGGGTATGCTGCAGGTGCTGGCGGAGCTGGCAAGTGATTCGGGGCAGCTGCCTGCGCTGCATGATGGCCCATATAACCGCGTTCCTTTTGCGCGGGAAATCGTTGAAGTGTTCGAGGCCGGTTTATCCGTATACGGGAACCGGGATCTGTTGCCGGTATTGGCCCACAGCTACTGCTATATGTTTGGGGCGGAAAAGCGGGGCGGTCTGGAGGCGTTGCTGTACGGCAACGGCCTGGTTACAGAAGCAGACCTGCTGAAGAGCCAGGAGGCTACGGTGCCGGGGAGAGAGCGGCAGAGCGAGGTTGAAGCGGTGCCGGAGATGGCGCGGCAAAACGAGGCAGGAGAGGTGTCCGAGGCAGAGCTGTTTGCAGCCTCTGCCGGTCAAGAGCGCCGGTCCCTGCTGCTGGAGGAATCCGGCTTTGCCGTCCTGCGGCACAAAGGAAACCCCTTGTCCGTTCAAACGGACTTCGGCGAGCATGGAGGCTCACATGGGCATTTTGACAAGCTGCATGTGTCCATCACGCACCGGCTGGGGGAAGTGGCGCCGGAGCTGGGCACCGTGCCCTACGGCTCCGCTCTGCGCCTCGGCTGGTATGCGACCACCGCCAGCCACAACACGGTGAGCATTGGCGGCCGCTCACAGGCCCCCCATACGTCTGCATGCACCCTGTTCCGGGACGATGAGCGCGGAACCTGCATCCGGCTCCGTTCGGAAGGCGCGTATCCGGGCGCTGTGCTGGAACGCCATCTTCTTTTGGACGGGGAGGTCCTGGTGGACTGGTTTCGCGTGGAGACGGAGGGTGTGGAGGCGGTAGACTGGTGGATGCATCCGTCCGCCGATCTTGTTTTGCCTCAGGAGGAGAGCTGGACTGCGATTGAGCCCCGGGCGGCCGGTACGGAGGACGGGTATGCCCATGTGGAGCTGTTGGCCTGCCGGAGCAGCACCTTGTCTGCGGCCCAGTCGGCGGCGTGGCTCATGAACGGTGCGGGTGTATCGGGCGGCGGCTTTAGGGTTCAGGCTGCACTGCTGCAACCGCCGGAAGCGGAGCTGTTCCACATCCGTACACCCGGTATTGCCGAGGACCCCAGCCAGAGCATTGGCGGACTACTGATGCGGCAGAAGGGAACGGCTGCAGAGTTTGTGGCTGTGTACCGGGCCGGAGGGGAGCCGCTTCGGCTCTCCACAATGGTACGGGACGGAGCAGGGCTGGTTGTGCAAGTGGAGGCGGGAGTCCCTGGGGCCTCCAGCTTCAGCCGAAGCTTCGCTATTGATCCGGTGCAGGGGTTGGTACGGTTGGATTAGTGCTTAACCTGCAAGTCTGAAGCTTTATCATAAAGATGGTGTCGGGGCGGCCGCGTGCCGCCCTTGACTTAATGGAGGATGTCCTATGGCTACACCATTATTTCAACCTCATAACGGTGTGCTCGATGTGGCTTACGCCCCGGAGGAGCATACGGAAATTGCCGAAAATCCGCCCCGCTTTACCTGGATGCCTGCGGTTTTGGAGGGGGGCGCCTACCGGCTGCAATTATCGGCGGACCCTGGCTTTGCTCCGGAAACCACACGGGAGTATGCGGGTATCCCTTATAACCTGTTTACACCGGACGAGGTTCTGGCACCGGGCGGCTACTACTGGCGGTACGCCTTGGTTGCCGAGGACGGCAGCTTCTCCGAGTGGAGCAAGATCAGAGCCTTCACGGTGGCTCCCGGCGTGCCGGAGACACCCTTGCCCACCCGCGACAGCCGGTATACGGCTGCCGCAGCTGCCCATCCCCGCCTGTGGCTGCAGGCGGAGGAGCTGCCCCGCTTCCGCGATGCAGTGAAGCGGGATCCCGAGAGCACCGGCTGGGCCGGGTTTCTGGCCGAAGCCGTTGTGCCTTGGGCGGAGCGGCCGCTGATTGCCGAGCCGCAGCCCTACCCTGGCAACAAACGGGTGGCTTCCTTGTGGCGGCAGATGTACATCGACTGCCAGGAGATGCTTTATGCCATCCGGCATCTGGCTGTGGCAGGGGTGGTTCTGGAGGATGCGGAGCTGATCGCGAAGGCCAAGGCCTGGCTGCTCCATGCTGCTTCATGGAATCCAGACGGCACAACCCACCGGGATTACAATGACGAAGCTGCGTTCCGTATGGCGGGGGCCTTGGCCTGGGGGTATGACTGGCTGTACGGGGAGCTGACCGGGGAGGAGCGTGTGTTTGTACGCCGGGTGCTTCTTGAACGCACCCGCCAGGTGGCCTTCCATGTGATCGAACGCTCGCGGATTCACCATGTGCCTTATGACAGCCATGCGGTCCGGTCCTTGTCCTCTGTGCTGATCCCCTGCTGCACGGCCATGCTTGGTGAAGAAGAGGAAGCCCGGGATTGGCTTGACTATGCACTGGAATATTTTTCGGCGATGTATACCCCCTGGGGCGGCAAGGACGGCGGCTGGGCGGAGGGGGCCATGTACTGGACTACTCAGATGGCCTTTGTCACCGAAGCACTGAATCTGGTCCGCAAGTACACCGGCATCAACTTCTATGACCGTCCTTTTTTTCGCAAAACCGGGGATTTCCCCTTATATACGCTCAGTCCCGACACGCTGCGGGCCAGCTTCTGCGACCAGTCCTCCCTGGGGGACCCGGTGAACCTGAAGACGGGCTTCAATATCCGGCAGTTCGCCGGGGTGACGGGCAATGGCCTGTACCAGTGGTACTATGAGCAGACGCGGGAGCTGAACCCTGACAGCCAGATGATCTTTTACAATTACGGCTGGTGGGATTTCCGCTTCGACGAAATGGTCTACCGCTGGGATTACCCGCAGGTGGAGGCGGTAGCGCCGCTTGCGGCGGAGCCTGTGAAGTGGTTCCAGGACGTGGGCTGGGTGGCGATGCACCACCGGATGGACGATCCGACAGAGCATATCATGCTCCTGGCCAAAAGCAGCCGCTACGGCTCCGTCAGCCACAGCCACGGGGACCAGAATGCGTTTCTGCTCCATGCCTACGGGGAGCCGCTGGCGATTGAAAGCGGGTATTATGTAGCGTTCAACAGCACCATGCATATGCAATGGCGCAAGGCAACCCGCTCCAAGAATGTAATTCTTATCGATGGCCAGGGCCAGTATGCGGGTACGGACAAAACCAAGAATATGGCCGCAACGGGAACAGTGCTGGAGGCATGGCACCGGGACGGCGTCAGCTTCACCTCTATGGATGCTACGGAAGCCTACCGGGAGCATGTACCCTATATTCGGCGGTATACACGGGAATATTATCTGATGGACAGCGCCTACGTGGTGATTGTGGATGCGGTGGATCTGGCGCAGCCGGGCCAGGTGGATTGGCTGTTCCATACGCTGTATCCCATGACGCTGAAGGGGCAGACGTTCCTGGTGAATGGGGTCAAGGCCCAAATGGAAGGGCGTTTTGTGTACAGCTCCTCCGGCGACCTGGTGCTGTCCCAGGAGAGCGGGTTTGCCGGTGTTGATCCGGCGGAGTGGGAGGGGCAGCCGCCCCACTGGCATCTGGCGGCGTCCACCCGGGAAGCGGCCAGCCACCGGATGGTGACCCTGCTGACGCCGCGCAAGGCGGGGATGCAGGATTATGTGTCGTATTTTATGGATGACCAGGGACATGGGGTCCACTTATACTTTACGTACCAAGGCGTGAGCCGCCGGGTGGAGGTTGCCAAGCCGTATTAAGCGGCGGTGGATTCGCCGGCCTCCGTTATCGCTGCTGCGGTTATGCCCAGCCTATGCCCGCTAGTAGCAACAGCTGTGGGGTAACGGAACTCAGCGACGCTTACAGAGGAAAATCGGGTTAGTTTAAACTCTAACGGAACTCAGGCGCTCTTACAGGGGATAACGGTGGACTAATCAGCGGTTTTTTGGCGCTAAGGGCCTGCCAGTTCCGTTACCGCTCCGACTGGTGCATTTTTCGGCGCTAAGGGTCTGTGAGTTCCGTAACAGGCCCGCGGCCCGACAGTCTACCCAACCCCAATCTAAAAAAATGACAATCCCACATGGAATCATTCCATTGTGGCAAACCCGCTCCGGCGATAAGATATAGCCATGAAAGATAAAGCGTTTACAAAAGCGCTTTACCCACTCAGTCATCCGCCTATATGGATAAAAAGGGAGAGGTTCGCAATGAAAAAATGGCTTGGCGTATGTCTCACCGCCGCGTTGGCCGCCGGTGTAGCAGCCGGTTGCGGCAACGATAGCAAAGAAGGGGCAAGCAGCTCCCCCGGTGCTTCCAAAGCCCCCGAAAAAACCAAATTCTCCATCTCGCTTCGGACGTTGGCATTTAACTACGTGGAAAAATCGCCCGATATCAACAACGATAAATGGGTGAAAAAGCTGGAGGAAATGACCAACTCCGATCTGGACATCGTTCTGGTCCCCCACAAGGAATATGAGCAGAAGATGGTGCAGATGTTCGCCACCAATGATATTCCCGACGTAGTCCAAGGCGCAGGCGGTGTCAACGGCAAGGAAATGGCCGGCTCCGTCGCGGCGGGTGTATTTATGCCCCTGGACGATCTGCTCAAGCAGTACGGCCCCAACCTGCTGAAGAAAATCCCCAAGGATGCCTGGGATAACGTAACCTACCAAGGTAAAATTTACGCCATCCCCGAGTACCTGTCCAACCCGTCCCGCCGTGCCACCTGGATCCGCAAGGACCTGCTGGACCAAACCGGGTTGCCTGTACCGAAAACCGTGGACGAGTATTTGAACGTGCTGCGGGCCTTCAAGAAGCTGGGCCTGGAAAATCCCTACATGGGCCGCCAGGATTTCAAGTATGCGGATACCTTCTTTGGCCCGTACGACGTTTACCCGTACCTGTCCATGTTTGAGGAAGTCAACGGCCAGGTTCAGCCCAAGTTTATGGACAACGAGAATATGATGAAAGCACTGCAAACCTACAAAACCATGTACGATGAAGGCCTCATCAACAAGGAATTCGCCACCATCAACGCCACCAACTACAAAAACGCTATTCTGGCCGGCAAA
Source organism: Bacillota bacterium (assembly GCA_023386955.1). GTDB lineage: Bacteria > Bacillota > Bacilli > Paenibacillales > NBRC-103111 > Paenibacillus_AR > Paenibacillus_AR mesotrionivorans. Next base: position 127,920 of record JAEWIS010000031.1, on the reverse strand, counting down.
GCAGGCATGTGGACCATGAATGCCAACGAGCTTCTCCAATGGGAGCAGCAGCTGAAATCCACTGTACCCGGCGCCAAGCTGGAGATCATTCCTTCCCCCGTTGGTCCTGACGGTAAGGGCGGCTCCTACCTGTACGGCTCCGTGACCCGGGCTTACTTCGTGAAGACCGGCACCAAAAACGCCGCCGACATTATCAAGTTCTTCGACTGGATGCTCAGCGAAGAGGCGGAAACCTTCTTCACCTTCGGCATCAAGGGCGAAACCTACAAGGAAGAGAACGGCAAGATTTCCTACACCTCTCCTACCGAAGCCAACGGCATTGACGAAGAACGCTACCGCCAGTCCTTCCTGTGGCTGGTGCAGGATACCACCTACAACAAGGGTTCCCTCAGCCTGACAGAGGAAGGCAAGAACCTGATCAAGGTTTATGACACGATTCTGGCAAAAGAAGGCCGCGACGGCATCCAGTTCGATCCCCGTCTGGACGCGCTGGTGAAGAATCCGGACGTGGCTCCCAACTCCGATACCGCACCGCCTGTTCTTTTGACCCATATGGTGAAAATGGTATACGGCAAGGAGCCTATCAGCGATTGGCCGAAGGCAGTGGACGAATGGCTCTCCAAGGGCGGCAAGGATGTTATCAAGGAAGCAACCGAGAAGTACAAGAACAAGCTCGGCGTGACCATGTCCCGCAGATAAAGCCTAGATCAGTAGAAGTGCAGTTCAAGCAGCACCCCAACAGCATACAACCCTCATGGGGCGGAAAACCGGTACAGGGCAACCTAGCCGGTTTTTTTGCTGCGGTTGTCCCAAACGGACTCAGGAGGCGCTATTTAGGACAAAATTGGTGTTTTTCAATTTGAACGGACACACGATCCGTTAAATGTCCGAAAACAACCGTTTTGGTTAGTTTGCAGAGGCATTAACGTACCGTGTGTCCGCGAAATCGGCAAAGGTGCCTATTTTGTGCAAATAACGGCTCCTGAGTCCACATAACCGGATAGCCGGTACTCCATGGCCAATGGAGTCCAGATTCGCCGCACAAACTATCCGGCAACTGCCAAAAACCGCCAGGCATCCAGCCATGGCGGTTTATTTGTTTCATGCAGGGGAGATTTGCCGTGGCTGATGGTTAGGGAACGTAACGGAACTATCGGACGCTTAGAAGATAATTTTGCGTGTTTCCAAAGTTTAACGGAACTCAGCAACCGTTAGCGATGGATTTGTTGTGTGTTGGGTGCTTTATAGCTGGCTAAGAGCGTCTGAGTTCCGTTAGCCCTGGCAAAACATCAATTTTTGCCTGTAAGAGTCGCTGAGTTCCGTTAGCGTGTCGCCAATGGTCGGTTACCAATGGTAGGCTGCCAATGGTCGATCACCAAAGCCTGCCGCTTATGGTTTCGCCTCTACAGTTGCGCTCTCTCGGCCAGCTCCCACAGCAGCCCCCCGTAGCAGCCCCCCACAGCAGCCCCTCCGCAGCAGCCCCCGCGACCTACGGCCGGCCCCAATAAGCCACTGTTTCATTAGGCTGCATGTAGATGCCGTCCAGAGCGTACCGGTCAAACAGCTCCTCCAGCGCCGCCACATACTCCGCATACCGGGGATCACCGGCTTGCAGGGAATAGGAGCCGGACAGGTTGCGCGCGATAAAGCCGGCTTTGTCGAAGGCCAGATCATTAGGGAAGGTTTCCACCGAAAAGTCCCCGTGGAAGAAGCTCCCGATCCTGTCATCCAGGTACGCGATCCCGCCGCTGAAGCCGGTAAATGCGGGACAAAACTCCCGCATAATGGCTTCGTTCTCCCGGACTGAATCACGGTCATGGATCCGGGAGTTCCATACCAGCACCACCTGGCCCCCGGGCCGCAGAATCCGCCGGCATTCCCGGCCGAAGGCTTCCGCATCAAACCAGTGGAAGGCCTGGGCTACCGTCACCGCGTCCACGCTCCCTCCCGGGAGGGTGGTGTCCTCCGCCGTACCAGCCACCGGGAAAAAACGGTCCTCCGCAGCCAGGCTCCGCTCCGCCACCCCCCGCATATCGGCGTTAGGCTCCACGCCGTAAATCCGGCAGCCGCAGCCGAGCAGCGCCTTGGAGAAAATTCCCGTACCCGCGCCGATATCGGCTACCTCGGCCCCTGCACCAATCCCCGCAGCTTGTGCAATGCGGTCCAGCATAGCTTGCGGATAACCCGGCCTGGCTTTGGCGTAAACCTCGGCTTTGCCAGTAAATTTACCTGTATTGTCCATGGGAAATCCCTCCCGTCTTTGCATGTATAGGGCCGGTGTCTGTCTGCACCCCTCTTTAATAATCATAGGGGGTGATGCTGTCTGCACCAGCCTTGAACAATTGGCTAACACCCGCTACAAAACCCGGGCGTGGATATGGAAGTGGCAGCCTTTTTTGCCCAGGAAGGAATGGTCCTCCACATGCCGGAACTGCAGCATCTCGAAGCCGGAGAACAGCTCGCCCGCCTCATGGGCGTTCACGTAGCAGTGGGGCGTCCCTACCTCCCCGTCCTTCACATATTGAAGCGTCCGGACATCCAGCCGCCGGTATTCCGGCCCGGCCTTGGTATAGTTGGGGCTAAGCGTGGAATTCAGGGTCAGGAATATCTCTCCGCCGGGCCGGGTGACCCGGGCGATTTCCCGGACGGCCTGCTCCAGCCCCTTCAGATCCGTGTGATAGATACAATGGTAGGAGAGAAGGCAGTCGAAGGTATTGTCGGCAAAAGGCAGCGCCTGTACATCTCCTCTCACCAGCTCCATGGTTAGCTCCCGGTCGGCTGCAGTTGCCGCCAGGGCATCCAGCCCCGATTGAGACAGGTCGAAGGCCGTAACCTCATACCCTGCCTGGGCAAACTGCAGCGCATGGCGTCCCAAACCACAGCCCAAATCCACAAACCGGCGGAGGCCCAGCTCCTTCCATCTCCATACATAGTAGTAACATTCTTGCGCAGGTGTCTCCCAAACCGGGTCCCTGCTTTTGACCCAATCCCATTCCTGAGGCAGCACCGTCATTCCTCATTTCGCATAGAATTTCCAGCTGTAATCCGTTCTCTTATTGTGCCACATCCGGGGCGAAAAGGTAAGAGGATGCGGGGACGGGACCGGGGGAGCAAAGAGCGAGCCTCAGAGAGGATTGAGCCGAGAATGCTTACCAAAAAGCAAAAAGAGCCTGCACGGTTTACGGCAGACTCTTCGGGAGCGCAGATCCGGCCTAACGCCCGGTCAGGCGTCCGGCCCTGATTTGCTTCACCCAGAAATAGAGGGTGCATCCCACACAATAGCCCAACAGAGCAGCCCCTGCCGCACCCAGCAGCATCACAGCGAATACATAACCTGCCGTGGTCCACCCCAGCAGCAGACTCACCACGGAAAGGCTGAGGAACGCCACAGCCAGGGAATTGTTAAACCGCAGCAGCTCGGCGGCTTGGGTTTCCTTGCCCTTGGGGGTGAGAAACCGCCGGCCCAAGGCGGCGAACAGATTCCAGCGCCCGCCGGTGGAGAGCCCGATCACCTGAATCAGCCACAAGACGGCAATGACCCATAGCTGGCCCGACACGAAAAAAACGATAACCGACAGAACAATGCCGGTTTGGTTGGCTTTAACATATTCAATGGGGATTTCCTTCACGAGGATTCGCCTCCGTTAAATCTTATTAAATACATTGGATTAATTATGATTATTGTAACAAGAGGCGGGGCTATCCGTCAATGCGGGATTGGGGTACAATTGGATATATTTCACAACGAAGCAGAACCATATGGAGGGGAAAAACATGCTGTCAGAGGATGAAGTGCGCCGCCAAATTCAGGACAACCGCAAGTTTATGAAAAGTATCTTCGGGAAGGACCAGTATGAATCCGATCAAAGCAAAAAGCTGCCCCAGCCGCCCTTGTCCCATCCCGCTAAAGGAACAACGGTGATTCCGCTGACCAAGGACTTTGCCGGAGTGGTGAAGGAAGCGGACTATCTGGCTTTGCTCCACGCCCGCAAAAGCGTCAGAGTGTACAAGCAGGAGACCATCACTCTGGAGCAGCTGGCATTCCTGCTGTGGTCCACGCAAGGGGTGACAGGCATCCGCGGCAGCAATTATGCGGCGCTGCGCCCGGTGCCTTCAGCCGGAGCACGGCATCCTTTTGAGACCTATCTGGCTGTGTTCCAGGTGGAGGGTTTGGAGAAGGGCATCTATCATTATCTGCCGATGGAGCATACTCTGGAGTTTGTCGGGGCGGTGGACAATCTGGAGGATGAAGTGTCGGTAAGCTTATGCGGACAGGGCTGGGCGGCCAAAGGAGCGGTCACCTTCTTTTATACGGCGGTGGCGTACCGCAGTGAATGGAGATATTCCATCGCGTCCCACCGGGTGATGCTCATGGACGTGGGCCATGTCATGCAGAATCTCTACCTGTCCGCTCACGCCATCGGCTGCGGAACCTGCGCCATTGCCGCGTTTGAGCAGGAGGTGGCAGACCGCCTGCTCCAGGTGGACGGCGAGGAAGAGTTTGTGGTGTATGCGGCGCCGGTTGGAGTTCAGCTGTAGCAAGGCAAGAAGACCATCCTTATTGCAAACACGTCCGCATAACCGGATCAGTAAAAAAGGGCAGCCCAAGGCTGTCCTTCTTTGTCATGCCGGCATATAAACGCTCAGAGGGAGGTGGTCCTTTTTCTGACCATTCGCGGTCTCCCGGCGCGCAGTTAAAATGATAGCGCACATCAAATGATTGCTATTGGCGAAAAATGAATGGAAATGGCCAAATAGCGATCAACAAATGTATGCTAATGCCGCTTAAGCTCTGCCAAATCGGCAAGATTGAGCGAATAAGAACCATTTTATGATGGCTATTCGGGAAAATGAGAGGCGAATAGCCGGATAGCATACATTTTATGACGCTTACATCACATCACTCTGGCGAATTCAGTTGTCTGTGCTTGTCCCACGTGCCTGTGAGTTACCGGTCAAGAGGGATAGCTGCGCAGGCTGTCCCCCGGAACCAGCCGACCCTGCAGGCGCAGATGCTCCAGCGGCTCCCCCGGATTGGCGATCCGCCAGATCATCCGGTCGGCGGCGCGGGCCCCGGTTTCCCGCACGGGCAGGTAGAAGTAGCAGAGACCCGGAGCAGGCGGCTCCGCCGTCACATCCAGACTGACCAGAGAACAGTCTGCCGGAATGGAGAGGCCGGACTGGCTGCATAAATAATAGATCCACGGCAGATGCCCCTCTACAGCATTGAGCAAGGCGGTCGGTTTCTCTGCAGCCATTAACCGCAGAAACTCTTTTTGCCAAGCGGCTCCTTCTGCCAGGGACAAGGTCAGATGCCGGGCCCTGTCGGCCTCCAGCCCCACCTCAGCCATGGCCTCGGCGAAGGCCGACCACCGGAGCCTGTAGCCCCGGGAGGAATGGGTATCGCCGATATACAGAATCCGGCGGTGGCCATGGTCCGCCAGAAGCTGGACAGCTTGCCGGACGGATTCATACACATCCCAGACCACACTGTCCACCGTCGCTCCCGTAGGCGGGAAGTTCAGCAGAATCCGCGGAAGGGGCAGGTCCAAGAGGCGTTTTTCCAGCTCCGGGGGAGTCATGGGCGGAATGAAAATTCCATCCGCATACGCCAGACCGCACCCCTCCGACCATTCCCGCCACGCCATGTCGGAATGGGAGACGCCGGAGGGAGCAAACAGCGGCGCTACCGAGGAATGGGAGCCGTGAAAACGCTGGTTCAGCCCCTTCAGCAGCTCCAGATGAATTTGGGAAGGGGTGGTGGCGCTCTCCTGGAGCACCATATAGAACCGCCTCGGCTGGAGCGCCTGCAGAGAGGTATGCTCAAACAGAGAGCTCTCCTTTTGCTCCCGGGTCATATAGCCCTTCTCCTCGGCCAGACGGAGAATCTCCCGGCGGGTCTCCAGAGACATACCCGGTAAGCCGCGCAGCGCTTTGGACACGGTCAGGCGGCTCACCCCCAGCTCGCGGGCCAGATCGTCCATCGTTATTTTTTTGCGGGACATGGCATAATTCTCCTTTATGTAAACCAAATGATAACTAAACGGAAGCTTATCTTTATTATACACTGAAAGTAATCAGAGGCGTACCCAATACGCTTCAAAACATTCCTACAGGAGGTTCGGAGGATGAGCGAAGGATATCGGGTTGCGGCAAAAGTGCTGCCGGTTGCGGCAGAAACGGATGTGTTGGTAGTAGGAGGCGGCCCCGCCGGGGTGGCGGCGGCATTGGCGGCGGCGCGGAACGGTGCAAGGGTGCTGCTGCTTGAGCAGCGCGGATTTCTCGGCGGTATGGGGACGCTGGCGCTGGTTCCGGCATTTTGCCCGTACACAGATAAGGAAAAGCCGGTTATCCGGGGGATCGGACTGGAGCTTCTGGAGAGCATGAAGGCGGCCAGCCCGGCGGTGTTCCGGGAGCGTTACGGGGAAGAGCTGGACTGGGTGCCCATTGACGCCGAGGTGCTGAAGCTGGTTTATGATGCTGCGGTGACGGAAGCAGGGGTCCGGGTGCTGTTCCACACCTTTGTGGCGGATGTGCTGATGGCGGAGGATGGCAGTCGGCTGGAGGGTGTTATTTTGGCCAACAAGTCCGGGCTTTCTGTGGTAAAAAGCAGATATTTCATCGACGCCACCGGAGACGGCGACCTTGCGGCACGTGCGGGTGCACCCTTCCAGAAGGGCGGCGAAGATGGCGAGCTCCAGCCGGGCACCATGTGCTATGTGCTGGCCCGTGCGGACCAGAAGCGCTTTATGCAATATCTCGAGGAAAGCGGGGACGGTGGTCAAATTCCTCAGGCTGTTCAGAAAGCCATGGACAACGGCGATCTTCCCGAGGGCCGGAAGAAGGTATCCGGATTTGCCTGGTTGGCTGACGATCTGGTCAGCGTTAACTTCGGGCATGTGTTCGGAATCGACGGCACCAAACCCGAGGATCTCACCCGCGGGGCGATGGAGGGCCGCAAGCTGGTGCAGGTGCAGGTGAACTTCCTGCGCAAGTATGTGCCGGGCTTCGAGCAGGTCCATGTGGTGGCTACCGGTGAGCAGCTGGGTATCCGGGAAACCCGCCGGATTGAAGGGGATTACGTGCTGGTCACCGAGGACTTTATGCAGCTGCGCAGCTTCCCGGATGATATCGCCCGCAATTCGTACTTTATTGATGTTCATATGGCCAACAGCAAGGGGAAAACCCAGATTCACCGCCTGAACCCCGGAGAATCCCATGGTGTGCCTTACCGCTGCCTGCTGCCCAAGGGGCTGGACAATCTATGGGTGCCGGGCCGGGCCGCTTCCTCGGACCGGGTGGTTCAGGGCTCGCTGCGGGTGATGCCCAACTGCTTCGCCATGGGCGAAGCATCAGGAACCGCCGCCGCGCTGGCGGTACAGGCCGGAGGCGTTACCTCCCGTCAGGTGAACGTGGGTGAGCTCCAGCACAAGCTGGTGGCCCAAGGCGCCTGGCTGGGGGAAGAGCTGGCTGCCCAAGCCGCTTCCGTCAAGGAATAGACATGAAATGATGAAGGGATTGCCCCTCTGTTGTCGAACAATTCTGATAACCGGTTGTCAAGCGGGTTTGAAGACAGACTTGGACCGGATTATCCCCGGAGGGTGTGATTCCTATGAAAAACGAGATCAGGAGCATTCTGCTCACCGCATTGGAGAAGCGGGAGCCGGACACGGATTATATTCAGGGGGAATACGCCTTGAATCATCATCCGGAGAGCTTTGAGCTGTACGTATCCGGTGCGCTGATCGCCCGATACACATTTGCCAGCAAGGTGCTGTTTACGGCGGACTGGAACTTCAAGAAGGAAAATCGCTACCTTGGTTATCTGCTGGAGCAGCATGGCTTTGAGGTGCAGGCTGACCCGTTTTTGCTGCAATAACTATGCATCCCCCCTAAAACAAAAGCAAACCGCCGGATCACCATGGCTCCGGCGGTTTTTTTGTTGGATCGAGCATCCAAGGCAGGGACTACCTGCAAAAGCCTCGCCATGCTCAGCACTTGCGGCAGCTTCCTGGGCCGTGTCTTGCCAACACGGGCCACGAGCCTAACGAATCTCAGCGGCGTTATTTTGCCAATTTGGCTTCATTTCCCGTTTTAACGAATCTGAGGAAGCTTATTTGGTCACAATCAGCTGAAATCCGCTCCTGAGCAGGAAATAAGGTGGCTCATATTCGTTACAAATTGCATCCGGCTACTTTTGCTAAAATAAGCCTTCTCATATTCCTTAGACGGGCGACTCGGTAGGGCGCGGCACGGAGCGGAACGGCAAGGTGGAGCACGGCGAGAGCCCGCAGCGGCACAAAGGTACGCCAGCGCGGCAGGTACGCAGGCTTATGGCACGGCCAGCGCCTGCTTCACCGCCGCCCGCAGCGCCCCGATGTCCGGGGACGCCGCAACAGGCGTGTCCGCCAGCTGCCGCGAGGCCTTCAGGGCCAGCACCCGCGCGACGCTTTCGTCTACCCGAGCCCAGGTCAGCCTGCCGTCGGCCAACGCCTCCTTCAATCCCTGCGCCGCCTCCTGCACCTGGCTGTAGCCATGGGCGACCAGCACCAGGTCGCAGCCCGCCAAGACAGCCCGGACGGCAGCGTCCTTCAGCGGGTAATGCTTGGCAATGGCGCCCATGGTCATATCATCGGTGATAACAACGCCGCTGTAGCCGATTTTCTCCCGGAGCAGCCCGGTGATAATGGCCGGTGATAGGGTAGCCGGATAATCCGGGTCCAGCCGGGGCAGCAGAATATGCGCCGCCATGACGGCTTCCGCTCCGGCTTCTGCGGCGGCCCGGAAGGGCTGAAGCTCCAGCTTCTCCAGCTCCGCCAGGGATTTGTTCACCACAGGCAGCTCCAGGTGGGAATCGGTGGAGGTGTCCCCATGCCCAGGGAAATGCTTGACCACGGGGATCACGCCGCCCTCCCGCAGGCCCTGCATGGCCGCTAACCCGTAGAGCTTAACGGTTTTGGCATCAGAGCCGTAGGAACGGGGGCCGATCACGGGATTGGCGGGATTGCTGTTGATATCCAGCACCGGCGCATAGTCCAGATTAAAGCCGAAGGCCTTAAGCTCCTGCCCCACGGCCTTGCCCAACGCCCTAGCCCGCTCCGGTGTGCCTCCGGCGGCAAGGTCCCGGTTGGCAGGCAGCTCAATATCGACGGGCAGCCGGCTTACCTTGCCGCCCTCCTGGTCTACGCTGAGCAGCAGCGGAATACCGGAGGGACGGTTGAATTCCTTCAGCCGGTTCAACAGGGTGACAGTTTGCCCGGCATCCGTCATGTTGGGTTTATACAGAATGAAGCCGCCCACATGGGTTTCCGTAACTAAACGACGGGCCTCCTCCCCGGCTTCCGTCCCGTCCAGTCCGGCGATCAAGAGCTGTCCCAGCTTCTCCTCGGGGGTCATATTCTTCAGCCTGTCCTGAAGGGAGGTGCTTGTTGAGCTGCCGGTGGCGGCAGCCGGATTCCCCGGTTTGACTGGTGATGCAGTGGCCCGTATAACAGACGAAGCCGAGGGAGCAGGCGTTACGGCGGACACGGAGGCGGCAGCCATAGGAGGCGGTGCGGCAGGGGAGGGGGCAGCCTTATCCCTGCTGCAGCCTGCGGCCAGCACAGACAGCAAGAAACAGATGGCCAGCGCCCATGGGAGCGGCCGATTTCTCTTTCGGTCCTGCATAGCATTCTCCTCCTTCAAGGTTTGATCCTATTACCACTATCTCCCGGCAACAGCGGGGAGATACCTCTATTCTTTACCCGCAAACCAAACACCCGCCCGAGTTTTCTCGGACGGGTGGAAGAAGGGATATGCCCAAGCTTTACACGGACGGGTGGAAGAGGGGCATATCCCGAATGTGCGTTCTCAGACAGGGAAGAGGCAATGCCTTCCGGCAATAATTAAGCCAGGGTTTTGTCGCCGGGCTTCCAGTTGGCCGGGCACAGTCCGCCGGCTTGCAGAGCCTGGAGCACACGCAGGGTTTCGTCCACGCTGCGGCCCACGTTCAGGTCAGTGACCACTTGGTAACGCAGGATGCCCTCCGGATCGATGATGAACAGACCGCGGTTGGCGGCGCCCAGCTCCTCATCCAATACGCCGTAAGCGCGGGCAGTCACCTTGGTGAAGTCCGCAGCCAGCGGATACTTGATGTCGCCGATACCCTTGGCATCCCGGGGAGTATTGATCCAGGCGCGGTGGGTGTGGACGCTGTCGGTGGAGATGCCGACGATGTCGCAGTCCAGATCCAGGAATTGCTCGTAAGCGTCGCTGAGCGAGATAATTTCAGTCGGGCATACGAAGGTGAAGTCGAAGGGCCAGAAGAACACAACCAGCCATTTGCCTTTATAATCCTCCAGAGCTACGCGCTCCTCCAGGGTTTCCAGGTTTTTGGTGGACAACAGGTTAAAGGAAGGGGCGGGTTTGCCCACTTTGACAACGGCGGTTTCGACAACTTGACTCATGAATGATTTCCTCCTCGAATGTTGGTTTTTCTATTATAAATAGGGACTGTTTAGGCCAAAGCGGCAAGGGCTTTTTTGATCCGGGTCGGGTTGAGGCCCAGAATGGTGGTTTCTCCGATCACGGTTACGGGCACGGAGCTCATGCCCAGATCCTGCAGCTCCTTGGCGTAAACTTCGCTTTCATCGATATTGCGTTCTTCGAACTCCACATTTTGCTCATTCAGGTAGGCCTTGAGCTGCTTGCAGAAGGTGCAGTGGGTGCTGGAATAAACAACGGCTTTTGCGGACATATGAAATCTCTCCTTATAGGGTTATTTGTATTGGGGAATCAGACTGGCACGGCGGTTGATGAACTTATCCACGGCCATGGCGGCAATGGCGCCGTCGGCGGCGGCCACTACGGCTTGCTTCACGGGAGTGCGGCGAACCTCGCCGGCTCCGAATACGCCGGGAACAGGAGATTGCATCGAGGCGTCCAGCTCCATGAAGCCCGCTTCATCCAGAGGCACCTGGCCTAACAGGAAGTCGGTGCCGGGTTTGCTGCCGGACAGGAAGACGAACACGCCGTCCACCTCAAGCAGCTGCTCTTCCCCGGAGGCGGTTTTGAGCTTTACGCCGCTGACCTTGCTGTCGCCGAGGATTTCCATGGGGCGGGTTTTGGGCATATACACGGTATTCTCCAGCTCCGGGAACCCGTCCACACCCTGAAGGTCCGGCCGTGGCACGATGAAGTGGATTTTGGAGGCAAATTTGGTCAAAGCCATCGCTTCCTCCACCGCTTCCTCGGAATCCCCGATTACCGCTACCTCCTTGCCCCGGAAAAAGGCTCCGTCACAGGTAGCGCATGTGCTCACACCGCGTCCCAGAAGCTTTTCCTCGCCGGGAAGCATCCGGTTGCGGCCTTTGGAGCCGGTGGCTACAATAACGGCCTTGGACTGGTACATGCCCTCGGCTGTAAAGACGGTTTTGGTTTCACCCTCCAGGTCTACGGCAGTAATGGAGGTGGTTTCGAAGGTGGCACCGAAGCTTTTGGCCTGATCCCGTATGGTATCCAAAAGCTCCTTGCCGCTTATTTCGCCCGTTACACCGGGATAGTTGGCAATTTTGTGGGTCAGCGCCAGGGCGCCTGCTCCGGGAGCCTTATCCAGCACCAGGGTGGAAAGATTGGCGCGGGCGGTATAGATGGCCGCTGTTGCTCCGGCAGGACCGCCGCCGATAATAATTACGTCATACATAGGGTTCAAGCCTCCTTGTAGAATCCATTAGGTAACATTTATTTCTAATTAATAATTAGACTAAATATAACTTATGGATACATTTTAACAAGCCTATCCGGAATCTGCATGAAGGTTTGATGAAGAAAAAGTGAACAAATGATGACGTAAACTAAAGGATTTCTTCCACAGCCCGGTAGCCGATGCCGCGGACGGTACCAACATAGGAGGGATTCTTGGGATCATCGCCCAGCTTCTGACGCAGGGAACGGACATGAACATCCACAATATTGCTTCCGCCAAAATATCCCTCTCCCCATACCCGGTCCAACAGCTCCTGGCGGGACAGCACCTTGCCGCAGCCCTCCAGAATCACCCGGAGCAGATCAAATTCCGTCCGGGTCAGCTCTACCCGGTGTGTGCCGCGCTGTACGATATACCGGTTTAAGTCCAGCAGCAGATCCTTTAATAGAAGGACCCCCTCCTGTTGAAGGGGCAGGGCTGTCTTAGAAACTTTCGGTGCCTGCGCCATTTGGGCTTTGATTGCGGACAAGGCTCCACCTAACGAAGAGGGCCATGCCAAGGAAGCAGCCGAAACCAGTCTGAGTGATGCCCCGGAAACAGGGGGAACCAACTGCAGCAATCTGGTGCCGTACAGCTCCAGGTTAGTAATTCCTTCAAGGGCCGGAGCATGGTCCTGCCGGGTGAAATCCAGGATCAGAAGATCCGGCTTCAGCTGGACAAGCAGGGAATAGTCGGCATGGTGGAATACCATCACATCGTAACAGGCCGCCGCCAGCTCCCGTACCAGCTCATGAAGCGTCCCCGGTACCGGGCTGACGATCACAATCCGGTTGGTTACGCTGCAATAGGCCTCCTCCGGGTCCACGCCCGGCGGGAGAAACCGTCTGATTTCGTCCTTTTCCTCCGCTGTCAGCTTGTTTGTGCCCTGCATGAGGCGCACACTCCTTTCAGCAATAACTGGTCCTGATCCAGAAGATATCCGGTTTCCCTGGCTACCTCCTCGGCCCATTCCTTGGGAATGGGAGCGAACACCTCGTCCACCTTTCCGCAAACTGTACATTGGATGTGGTGATGGTGCTCCGTCCGGGCATCGTAGCGGCAGGCTTCCCCTACACGCAGCTCCTGGATCTGGCCGGTTTCAGTCAAATATTTCAGTGTATTGTATACCGTTCCGTAAGCGAATTGGCAGCCTCTCTCCCGCAGACGGTCCATAATCTCCGCCGCGGTAGGATGGTCTGATGAGTCGCATATGACATCCAGAATGGCTTTCCGCTGTGGCGTTAAGAGACCCTTTGGTTTCACGGCACAGACCCCCTGGCATTTATTAATTAGAATAAGTCTAATTATAAAACCTCTTTAAGGAATCTGCAACTTTCAGTCGTGTAATAAGCAGCTATCCTTTATTATCCTATAATTGTTTACACCCTTCAAATAAATGAAAGTGACAAACCGCATACATAGTGTAGAGGGCGAACCGCCCACAAAACGATGGCGAAGGTTAGCTAACATCCGCATGTCTCGGGGGTGTTAATGGTCCGGAGTCTGCAGCTGCCTGTCATTACGTGCTGTCGGACCTTGGGTTTCTGCGCGGCTCGGGGTTTTTTACGGACTGAGAATCCGCTATTTTGCGATTGGACAGCCGTTTTTACTTCTTGCGGACTCACGATTCGTTATTTCCCATTTTCGGGGCCAAAACTGAGGGTTTAACATCAAATAAGGGCCGCTCAGTCCGCAAGACAGCAAAAGGTCCTATTTTTAGCCAAATAATGAATCCTGAGTCCGTAAGGATGGCGAGAGGAAGGTGCGGCATAAAGAGAGGTTGTGAAAAAAGGGAAGGGGTGTAGGTGACAGGAAACGGAGCCGGAGACCGGAGGCTGGAAGCCGGATACCGCAGACCGGAAACCGGCAGGTATCCATCAGAGGAACGAGGCGAAAGGTGCGTAGACGGGACTCCAGCCACCCGTGCCGGCCCGCCCAAGTAGCCAAAAGCCCCGTCGGCATCCGGGAGGAACCTCGGGGAGACATCAAAAAACCCGGCAACCGCCCGCCGGGTAACATGAACAAAAAAAGAGGTTGCATCACAAAATACACAGTGCTATAATCAATAACGATCTGTCATTTTTGTATTTTTGCATAGTAAGGCCAATTATGTATTGTTTTTATACTCTTATTGTATCAAGTTGATTTCGGATTGTCAAGGGTTTTGATCTCTACCTTCTGAAGGGAGCGTGCCGCATTGATGATGAAGCCGGAGGATTGGAAACAGGAGCAAGCGTATCTGGAACAGGTGAAGGGGATGCTGCAGGAGGGCATCCGCCAATTGGAGCCCGAAGTGGAAAGGCTGGGGGGGCAGGCTACGGAGATCCGCAAGCGGTTCTGGGAGGAAGTGACGGTGAACACGGCTTCGGACGAGGACTTCGAAGAAACGTTCCACAGCATCCGCCAGCAGGAAGCGCTATTGTCCGAACGTGAGCGCAGCTACCGGGTCCGTTTGCGTCAATGGAAAAACATGAACCGGCTTTTGGCTTCCCCGTATTTCGGCCGGATCGATTTCCGCGAGGATGGCGAAAGCTCCGCCGAACGGATCTACATCGGGGTTTCTTCCTTTGCCGACGAGGACGGGATGACCTTCCTGGTCTATGACTGGCGCACGCCTATTGCCGGGATGTATTACGATTATCCCCTCGGCAAAGCCTCCTTCCATGCACCCGGCGGGGAGATTACTGGAACCATCCAGCTGAAGCGGCAGTACCAGATTGCGGGCGGACAACTGGAGAATGTGTTCGATACCAGCCTGACCATCGGCGATGAGCTCCTGCAGCAAGTGTTGGGCAAAGGGGCAGATTCCCAGATGAGGAGCATTGTGGCGACCATCCAGAAGGAGCAAAATGCCATCATCCGCGACGATACCAGCCGCATGGTGCTGGTGGACGGTGTAGCCGGCAGCGGCAAAACCTCAGCCGCCCTGCAGCGGGTGGCGTATCTGCTCTACAAACACCGGGAGCGGCTGAAGGCCGACCAGATCGTCCTGTTTTCCCCGAATCCCGTTTTCAACAGCTATGTATCGGCGGTTCTGCCCGAGCTGGGCGAGGAAAACATGCAGCAGGCGACTTTCCAGGAATATCTGGAGCAGGCTTTACGGGCGGAATGGTCCTTGGAGGACCCCTTTGACCAGATCGAATATGTCTTGACGAGGTCGGATACGGCAGGCTACGAGGCCCGGGTAGCAGGTATGGCTTACAAAGCTTCGGCGGAATTCCTGCAGGCGCTCCATCACTACGGGCAGTGGCTGAACCGGCAGGGTATGCAATTCAACAGCATCTGCTTCCGCGGCCGTGAGCTGATTACGGAGGAGGAGATGCGGGTGCAGTTTTACAGCTATGATCCAGTAGTCCGCTTGCCCAACAGGGTGGAGCTGCTTCAGGAATGGCTGCTGCGCCGGTTAACCGAACTGGAGCGGGAGGAACGGGGAGAGGCCTGGGTAGGGGAGGAAATAAACTATCTGGACAAGGAGGAGTATGCCGGAGCCTTCGGGAAGCTGCACCGGGCTCAGGGAGTATTCGAGTTTGCCGAACGGTATGAGGCTGTCCATGAGAAGCAGCAGAACATCACCTGGGGCAAGGAGGATGATTTCGACTTCGCCGAGCGGGAGGAGGATATTCTCCGGCAGGTGGTGGTGAAAGAGAATTTCAAGCCGCTGCGCAAAAGTGTCAAGCGGATTTCGTTCATCAATACCAGCGCACTTTATGCCCAGTTATTCCAGGGGCGAGAGACGTTCACCGGCATGACGGGAGCAGCTGAATTGCCTGCCTGTTGGGAGGAAATCTGCGTGCTGACCCGGGAGCAGCTCGACTCGCAGCGGCTGTTTTATGAGGATGCCACACCGTATCTGTATGTGAAGGAGCTGGTGGAGGGAGTCGGGATCAATACGGAGGTCCGGCATGTGTTCGTGGATGAAGGCCAGGACTATTCGGTGTTCCAGTATGAGTTTCTTGCGAAGCTGTTTCCCAGAGCGAGGATGACGGTGCTGGGTGACTCGAGCCAGGCGATCTTCACGCAAGCATCTGAGCTGCGCGGCACAAGCTCGCCACTTATTAAGCTCTTTGGTGAAGCCGACACCAGGCTGTTCCGTCTGGCAAAGAGCTACCGCTCCACCCGGGAGATTGCCGAGTTCACCAAGTCGCTTTTGCCCGGAGGCAAGGAAATCGAAACCTTCCATAGAAGCGGGGAAAAGCCGGTATTAATCCGAGTGGAGAGCAAGGAGCAGCTGGCAGCAGTGATCCGCCGGGATGTGATGGACCTGCTTGACCAGGGTTATGCATCTGCAGCCGTGATTACGAAAACTGCAGCCGAAAGTGTGGAGGCTTACAAGCTGTTAACGGAACAGGGTCTTACTGATATGAAGCTGGTGACAAAAACATCTGCCGAGTTCGGCAAGGGTATCCTGGTTATCCCCGCTTATCTGGCCAAGGGGGTGGAGTTCGACGCCGTTCTTCTATATGATGCTTCGGCAGACGTATACGGGCAGGAGGCCCAGCGCAAGCTTTTTTATACGGCTTGTACCCGGGCCATGCACCGGCTGATGCTTTATTCCACGGGGGAATGGACGCCGTTCCTGCTGGAGACGGATTCTTCTCTTTATGAAAAAAGGATCATAAATTTATAAGAATTTGTTCCGTTTATTTTCACTTTAAAATCGTGTAATATAGTTAGGTAGCTAATTGTTTGACGGCTAACTAATGTTGCAGTACGGATGAGAAGAGCGTATTTTAGGCATAATGCCATTGCCAGGGAGGTGGGATGGAAGCTTGTTTCATATAGAGACAAATTCCTTGTATCAGTTGTTCAACCAAGTGATCCGGCTTCATTTCCAACGGGTTCACTCCACCTTGGAGCCCCTTGGGCTGTATCCTGGCCAACCTCCGGTTTTGTTCGTACTGGCCCATAAGGGCGGACTGAAGCAGCGGGAGCTTGCCGACCATTTGCATATCCAGCCGGCAACACTGACGGTTATGCTGAAACGGATGGAAGCCAGCGGCTATATCACCCGCCGTCCCGATCCGATGGACCTGCGGGTGTCGCGGGTCTTTCTGACCGAAGAGGGAAAGGAGCTTTGCCTTCAGGTAAGGAAAGCCTTTGCCAATATGGAGCAGGAGTATTTCGGTGCATTGACACCGGAGGACAAGGAGAAAATGAGGGAGGGATTAACCCTTGTACGCGACCGTCTGCTGAAGGATGGCGGAGAAGAGGTTGGCGGCAAACCATTCGATTGTGAGTAAGCTGCATGATTATGCATAGATAGATGTGATTACAGGATAATTGGAGATGATGAGACTGTGCTGAAGCTGTTCCGTTATTTGAAGCCGTACAGCTGGCTGCTTGTAGCCACTGTAGCGCTTCTGTTCCTCCAGTCCCTGTCCGATTTGTATCTGCCGACACTGATGTCGGACATTGTGGACAAGGGCATTGTTCAAAAAGATACCGGCTATATCTGGTCCACCGGCGGCTGGATGCTCCTGATTGCCTTCGGGGGCACCATCTGCTCCGTGATCGCCATGTATCTCTCCTCGCGGATCGCCATCGGCTATGGCCGGGACCTGCGGGGCAAGGTGTTCCATCACGTGGGTAAATTCACCCTGCGGGAATTCGACTCCGTCGGAACCGCATCGTTGATTACACGGACCACCAACGACGTTCAGCAGATGCAGCAGGTGCTGATCATGATGCTGCGGATGATGATTTCCGCTCCTATCATGGGGATCGGCGGTCTGATTATGGCCTACAACCGGGACCATGTTCTGACTTGGATCCTGGCCATTTCGCTGCCGGTGATGGGCTTGACCATCTGGTTTATCGCTTCCAAGGGTATGCCTTATTTCAAAATTATGCAGAAGCGCATCGACAAGCTGAATCTGGTGCTGCGGGAGTTCCTTGTAGGCATTCGGGTAGTCCGCGCCTTTAACCGCGACGAGCATGAAACCGAACGCTTCACCAGCGCCAACTGGGAGCTGACGGATACCGGCATCCGGGTCAACAAGCTGATGGCGTTTTTTATGCCGGCGATGATGCTGATCATGCAGTTTACCGTGATTGCCGTTACCTGGTTCGCTGCTAAGCGGATTGATATCGGCGAAATGCTGGTAGGCGACATGATGGCCTTCGTCCAATACGTGTTCCAAATTATGTTCTCCTTCCTTATGGCTTCCTTCATGTTCGTTATGATCCCGCGGGCACAGGCATCTGCCGTGCGTATTAATGAAGTGCTGGCCATGGAGCCGGAGTTCGACGATCCTGCCTCCCCCAAAACCGCCAAGGGCCAAAAAGGCTATGTGGAGTTTACGGATGTGTCCTTCCGTTATCCGGGAGCCGAGCAGGCTGTGCTCTCCGGCATCTCCTTCAAGGCGGAGCCCGGCGAGGTAACGGCGATTATCGGGGGCACCGGCTCAGGCAAATCCACCCTCATTCAGCTGATCCCGCGTTTCTACGATGTGGAGAACGGGCGGGTGCTGGTGGACGGGGTGGATGTCCGGGAGATGACCCAGGAAACCCTGCGGCAGAAAATCGGCTTTGTCCCCCAGAAGGCAGTGCTGTTCACCGGCACAGCTGCGGACAATATCCGCTTCGGCAAGGAGGATGCCACCGACGAGGAAATCCGCAATGCCGCGGCCACCGCTCAAGCCCTGGATTTCATCCAGGAGATGGAGCAGGGCTTCGATTCTCCGATTTCCCAAGGGGGCAGCAATCTGTCAGGCGGCCAGAAGCAGCGTCTGTCCATTGCCCGCGCTCTTGTCCGGAAGCCGGAAATCTATATCTTCGACGACAGCTTCTCCGCCTTGGATTATAAGACGGACGCCCGTCTGCGGGCCGCGCTGCGGAATGAAACCGGGGAAGCCACTGTCCTGATCGTGGCCCAACGGGTCAGCACCGTAGTGGATGCGGACCGGATTATTGTGCTGGAGGACGGACGTATTGCAGGTATGGGTACGCATAAGGAACTGCTTACCACCTGCGGCGTTTACCGCGAAATAGTGGCGTCCCAGCTTTCCGAGGAGGAGATTGCATGAGTGAACGTGATAAGAACCAGCCAAAACGCGGCCACGGTCCGGGAGGCGGTCCAGGCGGCCCCGGCGGCTTCGGCCGTCCGGTAGAGAAGGCCAAGGACGCCAAGGGTACCTTCAAGCGTTTGGTTCAATATATGTCCCCGTACCGGGGCAAGCTGCTGGCGATTTTCCTGGTGGCCATTCTGTCCACGGTATTCTCCATTGTCAGCCCGAAGATTATGGGGAAAGCCACCACCAAGCTGTTCGAGGGTGTCATGGCCAAGTTTGTGGCCAAGGTGCCCGGTGCCGCCATTGATTTCGATTATATCGCCCGGATTTGCTTGATATTGATCGGTCTGTATGTGCTAAGCGCCTTTTTCACGTATATTACCCAATTCATTATGGCGGATGTGGCCCAGAAGGCCATGTATGATCTCCGCCAGAAGGTAAAGGATAAGCTTACCCGGCTGCCGCTGAGCTATTACGATGCCCGGAAGCACGGCGAAATTCTGAGCCGTGTGACCAACGATATCGATACCATCAGCACGACGCTCCAGCAAAGCTTGACCCAGCTGATTACCTCTGTGGTTACCATCATCGGGATTCTGGTCATGATGCTGACCATCAGTCCGGTGATGACCCTGATTGCATTGGTGACGCTGCCCCTCAGCGCCGTCATTACCCAAGTTATCGCCAAACGGTCTCAGGGCCATTTTATTGCCCAGGCCCGGTCCTTGGGTGAGCTGAACGGTCACATTGAGGAAATGTATACGGGGCATAAAATCGTCAAGGCCTTCGGCCGCGAGGAGTCCTCGGCCCAGAAGTTCGAAGAGATCAATGAAAAGCTGTATGATGCCGGCTACAAGGCCAACTTTGTCTCCGGTATTATTATGCCGGTGCTGAACTTCGTCAACAACGTGGGTTATGTGCTGATCTGCGTAGTGGGCGGTCTGTTCGTGGCCCGTGAGCGGATGAACATCGGTGATGTGCAGGCGTTTATCTCCTACATGCGGCAGTTTACCCAGCCCATTGTACAAACAGCCAATATCGCCAACGTGCTGCAGGCCACGATCGCTTCCGCGGAGCGGGTCTTCGAAATTCTCGATGAGAAGGAAGAGGAGCCGGATGAGGCCAAAGCCATTACCGCTACGGATTCCGTGCAGGGCACGGTGCGCTTCGAGCATGTGAACTTCGGCTACAAGGCCGATGCGCCGTTGATCGAGGATATGAATATAGAGGTTAAACCCGGCCAGACGGTGGCCATCGTCGGTCCTACCGGCGCCGGCAAAACCACGCTGGTCAACCTGCTGATGCGCTTCTATGAGGTAGGCGACGGCAGCATTACCATCGACGGCCGCAATATCCGCGACTGGAAGCGGGGCAGCCTGCGCAGTCTGTTCGGCATGGTGCTTCAGGATACGTGGCTGTTTAACGGCACCATCCGCGACAATATTGCATACGGACGTAAGAATGCTACGGAGGAAGAGATTATCGCGGCGGCCAAGGCGGCTCACGCGGACCGCTTCGTCCGGACATTGCCGGAAGGGTACAATACCATATTAAATGAGGATGCATCCAATATTTCCCAGGGGCAGCGGCAGCTGTTAACCATTGCCCGGGCCATTCTCGCCGATCCGTCGATTCTGATTCTGGATGAAGCCACCAGCAGCGTGGATACGCGCACCGAGGTATACATCCAGAAGGCGATGACCCGCCTGATGCAGGGCCGGACCAGCTTCGTCATCGCCCACCGGCTGTCTACCATCCGGGATGCGGACTTGATTCTGGTGATGAACCACGGTAAGGTCATCGAGAAGGGAACCCACCAGGAGCTCTTGGCCGCGGGAGGCTTCTATGCCGACTTGTACAACAGCCAGTTCACCACCGCCGGTGCCGGCGGCGAGGTGGAAGTGGGGTAAGATAATAAGAGCCAACGTTTTGTAAGCCCGCGTGGCGCCTTCGGTAAGGAGGCCGTCATGCGGGTTTTTTGTGCGACCTTTACATGCGCATGAAAGGGTACCGGAGGCGGTAACGGAACTGAGCGACCCTTAGAGGGCGAATCGGAACATTTGATTCTGTAACGGAACTGAGACGCACTTAGCCGGGAAAAAAGGCGGCAACTGCCTATTATTCCGCGGCTAACGGTTTCTCAGTTCCGTTACGTTCTGCAAACGCGTAAATCCCGGCTCTAAGCGTGTCTGAGTTCCGTTAGCCCGCGCGCCGAATTCGCTCCGAGGCTGCAGCACACATAAACACACCGCCTGACTCCAAAAGGGAGACAAACGGTGTGTTTATTACATTGTTCAATGTTAAATATGGAATTTCAATTAACTAACTGCGCTGCTTTAGCCACTCCGACAGCTTGCCGGTTTCAATACCCGCCAGCAGCACAATCCCGATCCCGTGGGTATCGTTGGTTACCGCGTTCAGCTCATGCTTGTAATAGTCCGGTGTGAAGGAATAGGAGGAGCCGCGGCACACGCCATGCACGTTCCCGAAACGGTCGATGCCGTATTGGGTTAGGGCCAACCAGCCCCGGTTCACCGCCGTTACCGCCTTTTGCTCCAGGTCCTCCCGGACCCAGCCCAGCCGTACCCCCCGGGACAAGCCGTATACAAACATACTGGTGCAGGAGGTTTCGGCATAGGAATCGGGATGGGTCAACACCTGATGCCACAGCCCGGTTTCTCCCTGCAGGGCCATATACCCTTCGGCCAGCTCATTGTAGAAGGCCAGCAGATTCGCCCGCTCCGCGTGGGTTTCCGGCATCACCTCCAGCAGCTCCGACAAGGAGAAGAACACCCAGCCATTGCCCCGGCCCCAGGGAACATTGGTCGGTTTGTTATGCTGAAAGTCGTACACATGGGACATAATCTTGTATTCAGGAATAAACAGATATTTCTTAAATTGGATAAATTGTCTTGCTGCGTCATCCAGATAGATTGTATTTCCCGTCAGCTTATAATAACGGACCAAAAACGGGGTGCTCATATACAGATCGTCCGCCCACATGGTATGTCCACGGACAGGATTGCTGCTGAGGCGGAAGAAAGCCCCGTCTTCACGCCGTTCCTGATTATGCTCCATATGGTTGGCGATCTGCTCCACTACATAAGGAGTATGGGGGTCCTGCGAGTCCCGGTACGCTTCCAGAACGGCGGAGCCGAAGGAGCCGCAGTCGTCCAGCATATCCATTTCGACCAGCTGATTGTCGACAGAGGGGTAGCCGTACTGCTCCGCATCCCACTTGGCATACCGGTAAATTCGGGTGCATTCCGTAATATGGCTGATGGCATAATCGAGAATTCCCCGTTTTTCCAACAGTCTGCCCGTTTGCATCAGCCCGTACAGCGTAACCCCGAGAGGATAATTCCACTTGGCGAACAGCCCATTGTCCAGATAAGGCCGCACCCAAGTGCTGGGCAGGTCCAGCCGCCAGAAGAATGAGCTGCCTTCCTGCTCGAACAGACGGTATAGGGAGCAGATGCTGTCGGCAGACTCCTCCAACGGTTGATCCAGAGGCCCCAGATACAGCCAAGGTCCACTGCTTCCCTTCACACCCCTGGGAATGGACAGTGCTGCATTTTTCCCATCCACGGTAAAGTCAAGGCTGTACTCCCAGCCATTGCCGGAGGCAGACAGCTCCACTAACAGCTCATGTTTCCCCGGGTTCAGCTTGAATTCTACTTTGTCCCCTGTTTTCAAAGCACCAGCAAATACCACCTGACCATCCAGCCACAATCTCAGGTTTCCTGCAGAATGGCCCTCCAGTCTGCAGACCTGTGTGCCGGCGCCGGAATGCCGGAGCTCCGACCACAGATAAGCCACCTTGCCGGGAGTCCGGCCGAAAATCCGGGTGCACGGATTCTGCGCCGATTGCTCCGCATCCCAGGAAAGCTCCGGGTACCAGCCCATACCGGACAACGTCTCCAGGCCTGTATAGTCCGGAAGCTCCGTTTCACTGAAGTTGTCCGCATCCATGGCGTCCGAGTAGACCCAGCCGGCCTGGCCTTTTCGTTCCTGGAAGGGGGACATAAACTCCATGGGATTCCACTTGGTGTTCTGGGTGCCGAAAACCCCGCCGAAGCCTGTAGGCGCCTTCATAAATTTGATGCAGACCGCATTCCAGCCCTTTTGCAGCTTGGCCCGGATACCCTTCACCATCTTGGGATTCACTTCTTCGCCGATATCGGCTCTGTACAGAAACTCCCGGTTCAAATAAACCGAAGCAGGACCATAACAGCTCAGTCCAAAGTCCGTCCACCCGTCATGGTTGCTCCACAGCAGGCCAAAAGCATACGCGTACTGGCCCAGCTTGGCCTCCGGCAGCTTTTCCTCCAAATTCATGTCATATCTACCGTTATTCTTCTTCATAAAGCCTTCCCGGGAAAAACCACGGAACTCAAACGGCAGCGCAGGATTCCTCCCGATATAAGCATTGGCTATGGTCTCGAGAACGTCATCCGTACGGTCGTAAAGCTTCGTGTAAATACTTTCCTGCTCATCAAAATAGGGCTTCATTATGGCAGCTCCTTTATGAAGTATTCTACGATTTATGTTAGCATACGTTGAGTTTTTAATGGATGAATGATATGATTCGATTTGTAATATATCCCGATTATATGGTGGTGTAATGCCTTGAGGACAACTGAGGTTCTAAACGCCATGGTTCCCCATTTTATCCTGGCTATCAAACGCTACGCGACTCCTTCCTGGAAGATTCCCCATGGCGTTTTTCCCCACCACAATCTGATGCTGGTCATGGATGGCGAAGCCAATCTCTTGTGTAATGATGCGGAGTTTACAGCCGTCAGCGGAGATATCGTATATTTCAAACCCGGCGACATAAGAAGGGGGGACACCAATCCGGATGCCCTTGTGAAATGCTATACAGTTGATTTTCAATATGCCTGTCCGATTATGGAGAATGGCAGCTGGGTCCAACTGGATGCTGCGCTTCCGTTCCCGTCTCATACCCACATTCAGGACCGGTATCTGTTCCGTCGCTTGAAGGAATTATTCGAGGAATTTATGCGGCATTGGTCCTCGGGGCATGAGAACCGGATCTTCCGGTGCCGCGCCGATTTTATGGAGATCATCCTGCTGATTTCGAATTACCTGGAAAAGGACACCGTCAATTACAGCGCCATTCATAAGGTGGAGAAGGTCATCAACTATATTGCCGCCAACTATACCCGGAAGCTGACGCTGGATGAGCTGGCCAATAGTATCGATATCAGCCCTTCCCATCTGGGCCATATCTTCAAGGAAACCACAGGGGAAACCCCCTTCGAGTTTATTATCAAATACCGGATCGCCCGGGCGAAGGAGTTTCTGGAGATGGGGTATTCGGTAACCGATACGGCAGGGCTGGTCGGTTTTGGCGACATGTTTTATTTCAGCAGATACTTCAAGAAAATAGAGGGAATCTCCCCGACCAAATATACCGGCATGTAGGGCCTGTCTTCGAAGACAGCCCCTAGTGCCCGGTAGCAAAAAGCCCTTCCCGCAGCTTTCGCGAAAAGGGTTTTTTCTTATCCCACTAACCTTTGAGTGCTCCAACCATAACGCCCTTCACAAAATATTTCTGCAGGAACGGATACGCCGCCAGAATGGGGAGAGTCGCTACCATAATCGTGGCGTATTTGATGGTTTCCCCAATGGATGCCCGGTCCTGGGCAGCGGTGCCGGTCATCATTTCGTCGGTGCTGTTGGAAATCAGGATTTCCCGCAGAGCCAGCTGCAAGGGCCATAATTCCCGCTTCCGCAAATAAATCATGGCGCTGAACCAGGAGTTCCAGTGGCCAACCCCATAATACAGCACCATTACGGCAATGGTCGGCAAGGCCAGCGGGATGATGATTTTGAACAAAATGATAAAGTCATGGGCACCATCCAGGTGGGCAGATTCAATCAGACTGTCGGGAATCGCTTGAAACGACGTCCGCATAATGATCAGATTCCAGGTTCCGATGGCTCCGGGAACAATCAGCGCCCATAAGGAATTCATTAACCCCAGATCCTTCACCAGCAGGAAGCTGGGAATCAGGCCGCCGCCGAAAAACATGGTGAACACAATCATGATGGTAATCGGTTTTCTCCAGAAGAAATCCTTTCGGGAAAGAACGAAGGCGCCCATGGCTGTCATGACTATGTTATAAGCCGTACCCACGACGACAATAAACAGGGTATTCTTATAACCTGTATAAATAATCGGGTTTTTCAGCACGGCCTTATACGCATCCAGGCTGAAATCCAAGGGCCTAAGCAGCAAGCCGCTGTGTGCGGTAAGATGGTCTGCGCTGCTTAAGGAAGCAAATACCACATATACAAAGGGATAGGCGGTGATCAGTGCCAGCCCAGCCAATAAAAGCACGTTGAATGTATCAAACACATAATCGCCGAATGTCTTCTTGATTACCATAACTTCCGCTCCTTACCACAGGCTGGTTTCATTCACCTTGCGGCTAGTGTAGTTTGCTGTCACGATCAGGATCAGATTCACGATGGAGTTGAACAGCCCCACCGCCGCACTGAAGCTGTAGTTGGCTTCAACCAGCCCGCGCCGGTATACATAGGACGATATAATATCCGCTGTTTCATAGGTGCTGGGGTTATAGAGCAGGATGATCTTTTCATAACCCTCACTCATCATACGTCCGATGTTCATGATCAGCAGGATCACGATGGTAGGGGCAATCCCCGGCAGGGTAATATGGACAAATTGCTTCCATCTCCCGGCCCCGTCGATGGTGACCGCCTCATACAGCTCTGTGTCGATAGCCGTGAGGGCAGCCAGATAGATAATCGATCCCCAGCCGATTCCCTGCCAGATGCCGGTGCCTACATAGATGGTGCGGAACCATCCCGATTCCACCAGGAACATGGTGCGGGAGCCGCCGAAGAAGGCAATAATGTCATTAATCAACCCGCTTTTGGCAAAAAAGTCGATAATCATCCCGCAGATGACCACGGTGGACACGAAGTGGGGCAGGTAGGTTACGGTTTGGATCGTCTTTTTGAAGGCCTTGTTCTTAATTTCATTCAGCAATAACGCCAGAATAATCGGCGCCGGGAATCCGAAGATCAGCTGGTAGAAATTGATCAATAAGGTATTGCGGATCACTCTCCATGCAGAGATGCTGTTGAAGAAATCGTGGAAGTGCTGGAGTCCTACCCATGGGCTGCCCCAGATGCCCTTAACAGGGCTGAATTGCTTAAAGCCGATAATAACCCCGTACATGGGCACATAGTGGAACAGAATATACCAGGCTACAACGGGCAGAGCCATTAAGATCAACCATTTATTTTTCTTGTAATCCTTGATGATGGTCTTCAACAAACCAGGCTTTTTGTATACCGCATGCTGTGGCTGCGTTGTGATCTCCGGCAAGGCGGGAACCTCCTTGGTATGGTGAAATGGGGGAATTTCTTCCCCCATCCCAGCCGTACTATTTGTAGATGTCGCTGATATTGAAGGATTGCGGGTTTAATGCCTGCGGGAATTTTTTGATGAAGCGGTCATAGGCATTCTGTCTGATTTTGTTGATATCCTCGATG
This sequence comes from Bacillota bacterium, assembly GCA_023386955.1. Taxonomy (GTDB): domain Bacteria; phylum Bacillota; class Bacilli; order Paenibacillales; family NBRC-103111; genus Paenibacillus_AR; species Paenibacillus_AR mesotrionivorans. The sequence continues at coordinate 101,637 of JAEWIS010000031.1, read as the reverse complement.
CCCAGCTTCTTGATCTGTTCAACGTATTTGTCCCAGGTAGCATCCACATCCTCTTTGCCCATCAGCCACTTAAGGAACATTTCATCCTTATAGGTATTGATTTCATTCTGCTTGGAGGTGATCTGGGAGACCTCCTCCGGCGTCAGGTTTCCTCTGAACGTCTTGTTGGCCTTGGTGGCCTGCTCCGCATATTTGGTCCAGACCTTCAACGATTCCTGCTGCTGCGGCAGGGCCATGTACTGCTCAAAATATCTCTTGTCCTGTACGAAGGGGCCGTCCTTAAAGGCACGGGTATACATTTGTCCCATGGTTGCAATCGGCTGCCCGTTGGGGTTGTTGGTCACCAGATCTGTATATTTCGGATAACCGTTCTCCATCTTGTAGCTTACGCCCTCAATGCCGAAGTTATAGAGCATGGAGCCTTCCTTGGTGTAGCCGTAATTCAGGAATGCCAAGGCTGCGGGAACATTCTTGCAGGAGCTGGTAATATTCCAGGCGCCATTGTTTACAACAGGTCCGTCCTTGGGCATAAACGGATTGAAGTCACCCTTTTTTTGCACCATATACGGGGCAGCCACAAGGTCGAACTTCGGATCCTTCTTGGCCATCAGCGGCAAATATTTTCCCAGGCCCGAGCCGGTGTTGCCCAGGGTTGCGCCGGATTGGTTGCCGGTAAATTTGGCGTCGATGGTTTTGGCGTTATTCGTTGCTATTTCGGGATCCAGAATGCCGTCCTTATACCATTTCACCATGGTTTTGGTATATTCCTTAAACCTCGGGTCAATGGCCCCGTATACCACCTTGCCATTCTCGATGAAGTGATCCTGATTGATGCCCCATGCCCCGGTGAAGTAGTTGTTTTTGATATTGCTGACGCTTCCCGTCAATGGTGCAGTTGCACCCTTCTTTTCCTTGAAGGCCTTCAGAACGGTATACATCTCATCGATGGTTTCGGGCACCTGCAGGCCAAGATCATTCAACCAATCCTTGCGCATAAAGCCGCCAAAGAAGGTGTAGATGCTCTGGTCACCCTTGAGGAACGGGACACCGAACTGCCGGCCTTCCTCGGTTTCCACATCCATCAGCAGATCGGGATAGGTCTGATAAATTTTGGCCAGGTCCGGCGCATACTTGGGGATTTCATTCTTAATGTCCAACAGAATGCCGTCATCGAAGGCCTTCTGTCTGCCTCCCGGATAATCTCCGAAGGTACCCACAATAAAGTCCGGAATGTCCCCGGAGGTCAGCATCAGATTAAATTGCTCCTTCGCCGAACCTTCGGTAGGATGGATATATTCAATGGTCACATTCAGCCGTTTCTGCAGCTCTTTATTGAACTCGGATTCGGCGTAGTTCTGCATAATAGGAAGGGCGGTGCTCATCAGAGGGTCCCAGACACGGAATTTAACCGGTTTTTCAAAAGGAACCTTAATGGCGGTGCTGGATGAAGCGGAAGGAGCGGGTTCGGCCTCATCGGTTCCGCACCCTGTTAAAGCCGCAGAAGATAAAAGCGCTATCATAATGGAACATGCCGTGACCTTGGAAAACGTCTTTTTACTTGTAATCATTTTTTCCTCCCCTTTTTTGCTTGTTTTATGCTTCTTGATCTGACCTAGCGCCAGTATAGGATTTCTGTTACCCTAAATCAATCTCCATCGGCCGGAAACCGTATTCAAATTTCCAAATGACGAATATCAAATATGGCAAAAGCATCATCAAAAATGCAAAAAGCGGTTCTTCCCCGCCTCTTTTTATCCATAAAAAGTGTAGTATAATATGGGAAGCTAACGTACCGAGGGTGATTTCATGAATGTAAAGGGAGTCTTAAAGACTAGAAACAGCATCATCGTTCCGCAGATTTTATCGTACATTTTGATTCTGCTTATCCCGATTATTTTCACGGGGGTCGTTTATTTTGTTACGGTGGGGACCATTGAGCAGGAAACCAACCGGGCGAATCTTGCCATGCTGAAGCAGGTCCAGCTGAATATGGACAACATCTTGAAGGATGCCGAGCGCCTGAGCTTTGATATTGCCTTCAACCCCGATATCCAGCTGCTGGCCACGTCCCAGGAAACCAATTGGAATAACAAGCAGTACGAGGTGTCCCAGATCGTCAAGGATTTCAAACGGATGAACATCACCAACGGCTACATCCACGATTTTTATGTGTATCTGCGGAGCTTGGATGGGGTGATTTCCTCTACGGCCGCTTCGCGAAGTCATTATATGTACCCGATTCTCGCCAATCCGGATATCAGTTTTGAGGAATGGATCGACGTGCACCAGAAGGTGTACAGCGGCAGATACATCTCCATAGGAGGCCAACCCGCCTCGGAAGAGGGCTCCGGTGCGCTGGCGTATATGCGTTCCATTCCGCTTTCCAATTCGGAGAAATCCGAGGCTACAATTGTAATCCAGTTTAACAAGGAACGGTTTACGGAGATGATTCAAAACATCCAATCGGCGCAATACGGAAGTACTTTTATTCTGGATACGGATAACAGCATTCTTGCGTCCACGGCGTCCTTTCCCATAACGGATATTCTCCGGGTGGAGGAGCTGGGCGAAGATGAGAATATGCTGGTGAAAGGGCAGGGGGGGGATTCTTACATCATCTCCTACACCAAATCCGATGTATCGAAGCTGAAGTATGTGTCCATTGTGCGACGGGAAATTGTAATGGAAAAAAGCGAGTTTACGGAAAAATTAATGATCGCCAGCATCATCCTTTGCCTGATTCTGGGGGGAGCCTTATCGGTATTGCTTGCCTGGCGCAACTATAATCCGGTCCGCAATCTCATCCGCATCATCCAGAATGGCAAAAGCAGGCATCCGGATGAACGTTCCGGCAATGAATACCAGTTTATTTATGAGGCGATCCAGGAGACGCTCCGGGAGAAGGAAAAGATCAACCTGAAGCTGAAGCAGCAAAGCAGTGTGGTGAAGGCGGATTTTCTCCATAAGCTTCTCAAAGGGAAGTTCGGCAATATCTCGGTCCGCCATAATGCGTTTTCGGCCATGGACATGGAGTTTACCTCCGATGGTTTTGTGGTGATGCTGCTGGCGATTGAGGATAAGGGCAAGCTGCTTTCCTTGGGGACCGGCGATGATGTGGAAGCCAAGTCGAAGCTCCCCAGCTTTGTCATTACCAATGTATTCGAGGAACTGCTGGGGCAGAGGTATAAGAATTTTGTGACGGAGATGGACGAGAAGATCGTATTCATCGTGAACCTGCAGGATCCTGAGGCGGCGGAGCCTGTGCAGGAACTGATTAACATCACAGATGAGCTGCAGCGTTTTTTTGAAAAATATTACGGCATGGTTCTTACCGTTTCGGTGAGCGATGCCCATACGGGTATCCATGGGATGCAGGAGGCTTACCAGGAGGCCGCAGAAGCGCTGGAATACAAAATGATTGCCGGCGCCGGCACGATTATCAGCTTCCAAAGCTTAAAGCATAATGTGCGGGAGTATTTTTACCCCCTCGAAAAGGAGCAAAAGCTAGTCAACTGCATCAAATCCGGCGAGTTTGAAAAAGGGAAGCAATTGCTGGACGACATTATCCGCTCCAACTTTATGGACGGCACCCCCACTGCGGAGATGACCCGGTATTTTATGTTTGACCTGGCCAGCACCGTCGTGAAGACAGTCAAGGAAATGTCGGCGGAGGAGCCGGTGGAGAGGCTGTTCGGCTGTGAAACGGTGGCAGAGCTGCAGGAGGAGATTACCCAAACTCTGTCCGTTGTTTGTAAACGCATACAATCCAAGACGGGCAACCGCTCTTATGAATTGAGCCGGAGCATTACGGAGTTTGTGAACAGCCATTATGGGGACGTTAATCTGAATGTAGCGATGGTTGCGGAGCATCTGGGGATTACGCCCAGCTATATGTCCAAGCTCTTCAAGGAGCAAACCGGGGAAACCCTGCCGGATTATATCAACAAGGTGCGGCTGGAACAAGCCAAGGTGCTGCTGCGGGACGACAAGCTCAGCATTTCCGACGCGGCTGTCCGGGTGGGGTACTTAAACAGCAATGCGCTGATCCGCAGCTTTAAGAAGTACGAGGGTGTGACACCGGGCAAGTATAAGGAGTGAGGGTTAGTCAGGCAACCCTGGAGGCGGGTGGGGGAAGGAACACAGCCGGGGCCCGCGGTTCTTCCGCAGACCTCCCGACGTGCTAACGGAACACGGCAGGGCCCCGCGGTTCTTCCGCAGACCTCTCGACGCGGCTAACGGAACTCAAACGGGTTCTTCGCGGTCGTCGCGGAGCGCTGATGGAGCCCTGTCAGGCTCCGCGGTCCTCCCACAAACCTCCAGATGCGGCTAACGGAACTTAACCGGGCCCCGCGGTCCTTCCGTAGCCCCCCGGCGCGCTAACGGAACTCAGCGACCGTTAGCGGACAAATTTGGCGTTTATGGCATTGTAACGGAACTTTGAAGCCGTTAGCTGGAGATGAGGACCGCTTTGGTCTCATTTTCGACCGCTAACGGCGTCTCAGTTCCGTTATTTTTTTAAAACACTCAGATTCCGGCTGTAAGGGTCGCTGAGTTCCGTTAACCCGTACAGCCGGTATCGCTGCTGGTGGTTGGTTATCTCCACCAGCCCCTTGGCCATCAATTGCTGCAGCAGCTGCCGGGCGTACCGCTCTGTAACCTGCAGATGGGACGCCAGCTCCCGTGCAGGGAAGGGACGCATCACACGCCTGGCATAGCGCAGGGTTTCCACCTCCAGTGCCGCCAACTGGGCGGGCGTATCCGGTGAGATAAACCGCCCGATGAACGCCAGTACCAGCTGCCGGCAGCGTTCCGGCTCTTCCTGGATAGAGGGGAATGCAATGGGCAGGAACGTCCAGCCATCCAGAGCCAGCAGGCAATGCCGCCAGCACAAATCCTTGAACCGGCGCACATCCAGATCGCGGGCATGGGGACCATAGCCCTGAATTTCGATGCCGCCCTTCATACCTCCGGGCATATAAGCCAAGTCCACGTACCGGTACCCGTTGTGAAAATCCCGGACCTCCCATTCCGGGTAGAGGAAGTCGAAGTTTTTCACCGTGGGATGCCAGATGGTCCGCAAAAACTCCACAGTCCCATGCCCCAACCCCTTCTCCAGCAGCTCACGCCTGCGCGGATTCTTCTCCGCCGCCATTTGTCCCTCCAGCCAAACGGTATACTGCTGCTCAAAAACCGTCATGTTTGCTACACCTCCATTAGTGCCTGTGAATGCAAAAACACCGCCAGATCCCAACAGGGACCCAAGCGGTGTGTGCTTCACAACCAGTTATACCGTCATTATAACCCGCGGCGCCTAATGCGGCAACGGGAATCTGAGGGGAGTCATAGGCAAGAGCTGTAATGGAACTCAGCGACGCTTAAAAGGCAAAATTGGTTTGTTTGCCGCGCTAACGGAACTCAGCGACTCTTAGCAGGGGAAAGTGGGAGAGGAGGCATGGTTTTGAGTAGCTAAGGGCTTCTGAGTTCCGTTACAGATCCAAACGTGGCGAAATTGGGCGCTAACGGTCGCTGAGTTCCGTTAGAGTTGCGGTGGAGGTGCAAGAGCCTGGCGGATGTCCGTTATAGTTGCGGTGAAACAATGATAGGCTCACAGAGTTCCGATAGAGCAGCGGCGGAGGCGAGCGGGTATCACAGAGTTCCGTTAGAGCGCGCTCTTTACTCCATCCGCTTGCGGAAATCGGACGGGGTCATGCCCGTCTCCCGCTTGAACAAGCGGTTGAAGGAGCGGTAATTCTCCATGCCCACCGCGTCGGCGATTTCGAAGGTTTTCTGGTCCGTGGTCAGGAGCAGCAGCTTGGCCTTTTCGATGCGCAGGCGGGTCAGGTATTGGATGAAGCTTTCGCCGGTGGTTTTTTTGAACATGCTGCTGAAGTAGGGGATGCTGTAGTTGATGGACGCCGCCAGCTCCTCCTGGCGGAAGGGATACCCCACATCCTCATGCATCCGCTGCACAATCCGGGCGATGGAGGCGTCGATCTTCTTCGTATCGCTGTGCAGCTGCTGCAGCTTGTGAAATTGCAGGAACGTGGCGTTGTGCACCGCCAGGAACGTCTGGCAGTGGGCCAGACGGCTGCGCAGCTCCGCCCCCAGATCAACCCCGGCACCGGCCTCCGGCTTGAAGTGGCTGATGTCCAGGAACGCCCGCAGATACAACGACTTGATCTGCTCCGGGTCCCAGCGGTGCTCCGCCGCCTGCCGCAGGAAGGAGTCCCGCTCACCCTCGAGAGCGGCCTCCCCCGCGTGGGGCTCCAGCAGCGCCTGGCGCACCACCCGCATCCAGAAGCGGCCGTGCTGCTCATCCACGGGAGCGAAGCGGTTGGCCTCCTCCCACTCCCGGGCCTTCACCGTTTCGCCGCTGCGGTAGAAGAATGGATAAGAGGCACCTGCCATCTTCTTCACCAGCGGGAGCTGCTTGGCCAAACCCGGCTCGAATAAGCCTTGGAGTACGATGCAGTTCATTTTGAGAAAGGAAGTGAAGCTGTCCGCCACCTTCTCCGGCATCAGCCCTCCGTCCCGCTCGGACACATATAAAGCGATAAACCGCCCCTTGTCCAGCGCGACCACCTTGTTCGGACCCATCCCCTCCAAAAGCTCCTTCAGCACATTGACTCCGGCGAACTGCCACAGCTTCAGCTCCTCCAGCTGGTCCATGGAGAATCGCAGGGAGCCGCGGTCCAGCTCCAGCAGCAGAAACCGGAAGGGCACCCCTTCCGCCGGAATGCCTGCCGCCTCAAGACTCTCCAGCCACCGTCCCTCAGCAGCCGGATTGCGCAGCATGTCCAGGAACAAATTTTGCTCAATCTCTACCTCGTTGGAGCGGACCTTCTGCTCCAGCTGCCGCTGCTTCTCCCGGTTCTGGTCATGCAGATCCACCTTCTCGGCCAGCCCCTCCAGGGTGCGGACCAAGAGCTCCGGGTCGGAGAGGCAATCGTCCTTAATCAGATAAGAGGCCGCCTTCAGCTGAATCGCCTGCTGGGCATAGTGAAAATCCTGGTGGCAGGTGAGAATCACTGTTTGGGGGACAGCCATACCCTTGCGCTCCAGCTCATGGAGCATCTCCAGGCCGGTCATCCGCGGCATGGTAATATCCGTCACGATGAGATGGGGACGGTGGGCCTCCGCCAGTGCCAGTCCATCCAGCCCATCCTCCGCCTCTCCGGCCAGCTCGAACAGCTCGCTCTTGGCTTCAATCATCTGCCGGAACACCATTCGGGCGGGAATCTCATCCTCCACCAGAAGTACCTTATATTTGCTCACCGGAATCCTCCTCCTCTCTCACCTGCACCGTATCGGCGGGGAACAAAAACCGGATGGTCATGCCTTCGCCGGGGCGGCTGTCCAACTGGACCTCAGCGGTTTTGCCGAACATGAGCCGCAGGCGCATCCATACATTCTTCAGGCCGATATTCTCATTGGACTCCTCCCGCAGCAGATGCATCCGCAGAAACTCCAGCTCCCGCTCCTCCAGCCCCACGCCGTTGTCCTGCACCTCCAGCACCACCAGATGGTCGGGGGCAGGAAGAGAATACAGCCGCACCCAGATATGTCCGTCCTCCACCTTCTTCGGCAGAATGCCGTGGAACACCGCATTTTCAATCAGCGGCTGCAGGCTGAGCTTGGGGATCAGAAGTCCCTCAAGCGGCTCCTCCACCTCCGCGTGCAGGACAATCCGGCATTTGTAGCGCATATTCAGCAGCTCCGCATAATCCTCCAGATAGGCAAACTCCTGCTTAAACCGGACGGTTTGCTCATAGTTTTCCATGGAATACCGCAGAAGGGAAACCAGCCTTCCCATCAGGGTATTGATCTTCTCATAATCCTTCAGCATGGCGAACATCCGGATGGTATTCAGCGTGTTGTACATAAAGTGGGGATTGATCTGGGACTGCAACGCCCGGATTTCCAAACGGCGCTTCAGCTCCTCCGACTCCTGCAGATCCCCCAGCAGGTCCTCGATGCGCACCGCCATGGAGTTGAGCATCCGCCCCAGCTCGCCGATTTCGTTGTTGGCAAAATGGGTGACCCGGGCGTCGAAGCGGCCTTTTTTGATGGCGTCCACCTGCTTCTTCACCGCCTGGAGAGGGCGGTACAGCTGATAGCCGAAGGCGATGATAGCGATGACACCCAAGCCGATCAGGAACAGCAGGAAATAACCGACGGTTTTGCGGATAATGTCCGTGCTTTGGGTCAGCTCCCGGGACGGAATCTCCGAAATCACGATCCAGCCGTCATAGGTAGAGGTCTGCTTCACGGAGATAATGGAGGAATCCATCTGAAACTGGTTGGGCATCTTCTGCTCATGCCAATGGGCGAGAATCTGTGCCAGACGTTCCTGATCCTCCGCGGCGGGAAGCCGGCTGGTGGTAGCCACGGTGAGACCATTCCGGGTTACCAGCGAAACCGAGCCTTTGCCGCCCAACTGGATATTCTCAATTTGCTGCTGGAACTGGTTGGTGTTCATGGAGATCAGGAGGGCGCCGGTCATCTCCTCGAAACGGTCGGAGGGAATCCGGCTGATATAATAAACCGCGTTCCGCAGCAGGGTCAGGGATTCCTCCTGGGCCAATGCCTCCTTGTCCAGAAACAGGCTTGACCCCTTCACATCAAGAAAACGCTGGATCAGAGGGCGGTACGGGGAATCCTGCAGCCGGGCAGGCACCTCATAGGAGGACAGGACTTCTCCTGTAACGGCGGAATACACCTGAAGCCCCTGCACGTTGCCGATTACGGCCGAGGCCGTGCTTAAGAGCGCAATCAGCTCCTTCTTGCGGGTCACCTCTTCGAAGTACAGAGCCTCCGGCGGCACCAGCGCAGTCTGAATGGAGCCGATGCGGGAATATTGGTCACTGAGCTCCCGGAAACGGGACATGGTCAGCTCCACCCGGTCCACCACCTGGTTGACCAGCTGCTCGTTCAAGCGGTTCACCTGATTTTCTACGGTGCCGGTGGACACGCGGATGGAAATCCAGGACAGCAGGACTAACGGAATGACCGAAACACCCAGCATAATCAGGATCATGCGTATATAGAAGCTTTTCTTGAGAAAGCTGAAAAAGTTGGATTTCACCTGCTGTCTCCTTGTCTTCCGGCCGTTTCATTGCCTCCGGAGGGATATGGCTATATTATAGTACAACGCTTACATGGACAACATCCGTTTTTCGAAAAATCTGAAAAAAGGTGACACTTTCCCTTGATCCAGACATGTAAACGCTTCTACTGATCCTCTATAATCCAAAGTGTAAGGCGTAATCGCATCAAAAGGTGACTACATCGAAACGGGGGATGAAAATGAAAGCAAAGCAAATATGGCTGCCTGTTCTGGCAGCGACGCTTTCCATGGGCACAGTGCTGGCAGGCTGCGGCAAGGACAATGCGGCGGACAATGCCGCCACGCAGCAGCCGGGAGCATCCGGACAATCGCCTGCGGCCAACGCAGCGCCCACCAGCATCAAGGCCATGACCATTCTTTTCGGCGATCCGCCTGTAACCGACAACAACAAAGCCAAGGAGGATATGGAGAAACGGGGCAATGTCAAGCTGGACATGACCTTTGTTCCTTCGGAAGCCTATATGGATAAGCTGTCGGTGGCCATCTCCTCGGGGGATTCCTATGATCTTATGCTCATGGCCGGCGGCAAGGACGATAAATTCACCAGCCTGGTGAAGATGGGGGCGTTCCATGATCTGACCCCCTATCTCAAGAATGCCGACAACATCAACAAGCTGGACGAGAATGTATGGAGCAATGTGAAGGTTCAAGGCAAAATTTACGGCATTCCGCGGCCGCGGGGACTGTACGGCGGCGGCGAGGCCAATGTTATTATCCGCAAGGACTGGCTGGATAAATACGGCTTGGCCGTGCCGAAGACGATGGAGGAATTCACCAAGGCGCTGGAGGTGTTCAAGAAGAATGATCCGGCAGGGGGAGGCAGAACTGTACCGCTCACCCTGTACGCAACAGATTTGATCAGCGGCCCGAACCCCTTCGGCGGTACCATGCCCATGTCCTTTGCCTACGAGGTTCCGCAAAACTGGAAGCTGGAAAACGGCAAAGCCATTAGAGACTTCCAGACTCCGGAGTACAAGAACTACATGGATTGGCTGAAGGACGCCTGGAGCAAGGGGCTAATCGATAAGGATGCTCCCGTGCTCAAGGGTCAGGCGCAAATGCGCAATAAGTTCCAGGCCGGTGTGGCAGGCGCCTTCGTAGGCAATGTCAGCGACTACACCGAGGACAATCTGGCCAAGATGAGGCAGGCTGATCCCAATGCCGATATCGCTGTGGTGGATTTACTTGCAGGTCCTACCGGAAAAAGCGGCGCAGCCGTGATCAGCGGCTATTATGGCCTCTGGACCATTCCCAGCTCCGTTCCGAAGGACAAGGTGCAGAAGATTGTGGACTTCCTGAACTTCAGTGCCTCCGAGGAAAACTATGTGTTCTCCAAAACCGGCATCATCGGCGTCCATTCCAGCGAATTCAAGAATGGCATCGCCGTTATGAACGAGGAGCAGAAGAAACGTTCGGATTTGGATAAACCCAGTGCCTTTGTGCTTCAAAACAAGGTAGACCCGTATGTGTACGCCACCTCCAAAAATGAGGATATTCTCAAAAAACAAAAGGCGACGCTTGATGTGATCAGCAAGGCCGGTGTGGTCAATCCGTTCCTGAGCTACAGCTCGCCGACGGCGGCCAAAAATCCGGACAGCTACAAAAAAATGGGTGCGGCCATGACCAAATATGTACTTGGCGAAACTCAATGGACGGAGGTCCAGAAGACCATTGATGATTGGACCAACGGCCTGGGCGTACAGATTACCAAGGAGCTGCTGGATCAATACAACGAGGACCATAAGTAAAGTATCCCCCTAAACATATTCTTACAGAACATACCGGGAACCGGCACAGGGAGCTCCAAGCCCTGTGCCGCTGGGACCGATAGGAGGCCCTGGATATGGAGAGAGCACTAATCCTAAACAGACAAAAAACAATCCGCTTTCGATGGCTGAAGCAATATTGGCCATTCTATGTGCTGGCGCTGCCGGGCATCCTTTATTTTATTGTGTTTCATTACGCACCCATGTGGGGTTTGATTCTGGCCTTTAAGGAATACAGCCCCTTTCAGGGTTTATGGCAAAGCCCGTGGATCGGGTTGGAGAATTTCCGCCAGTTTTTCAGCACACCGGACTTTTTTTTACTCTTGAAGAATACCTTGCTGATCAGCGTACTGAGCTTGACCATCTATTTTCCTTTCACCATCCTGCTCTCCATTATGCTCAATGAAATCCGGTTTTCCGCCTTCAAGCGCATTTCCCAAACCATCGTCTATTTGCCCCACTTCCTGTCGTGGGTTGTTATATACGGCATGACCATCTCCTTCTTTGGTCCCTCCGGCGTGATTAACCACTACCTGGACCTATGGTTCGGCAGCAGCGCAGCCTTCCTGACCGGCAACGACTGGTTCCGTCCGCTGATTATCTTCCAGGCCATCTGGAAGGACGCGGGCTGGGGGACGATTATCTTCCTGGCCGCCCTGGCCGGCATTAACCCGGAGCTGTATGAAGCAGCCAAGGTGGATGGGGCCAACCGGTTCCAGAACATCTGGCATATCACGCTGCCCGGCATCAAAAGCACCATCGTCATTCTGCTGCTGCTCCGTCTGGGCTCCTCCTTGGACTCCAACTTTATGCAGATATTCCTAATGACCAACAGTCTGAATATCGATGTATCCAATGTCTTTGACCTGTATGTGTATCATGTAGGGCTGGAGCAGTTTAACTACAGCTTTGCCGTTACTGTGGGTATGTTCAAATCCATCGTCAGCCTGATTCTGGTGGTGTCCGCCAACTATGCGGCCCGGCTTCTCGGCGAAGACGGCATTTTCTAGAACGGGGGGAAAACACGATGCAAGCACGCGTAACCTGGTTTGACTTCATGATTGGATGTATCATCACGCTGATCTGCCTGACTGTCGTCCTGCCGTTTCTGTATATTATCGCCGTCAGCTTCAGCTTGCCGACGGATTCCATGGCAGGAAACTTCTTCATCTGGCCCAAAAATTGGACGCTGGCAGCCTACACCTATCTGCTGAATGCAAGAGAATTCCTGGGTTCCCTGAAAAATTCGGTGCTGATCACGGCCTTGGGTACCTGCGTGAATCTGGTGGTATCCCTGTCGCTGGCGTACGCCCTGTCCAAAAGAGGGATGCCCGGGCGCAGAGTGGTTCTGCTGTTCATTTTCTTCACGATGATTTTCCAAGGGGGCCTGATCCCCAGCTATCTGGTGGTCAAAAATTTGGGCCTCATCAATACCTACTGGGCGATTGTACTGCCGGCGGCTTCCAGCGCCTTCAATATTATGGTCATCCGCTCCTTCTTCCAGAGTCTGCCGGAGAGCCTGGATGAAGCGGCCCGGATTGACGGGGCAGGGGAATTCCGGATTCTGTTCTCCGTTGTCCTGCCGCTGTCCAAGCCGATTATCGCCACCTTCACCCTGTTTTTCCTGGTGCAATACTGGAATGAGTTTTTCTCAGCAGTTATCTATATTAACGATACCAACCGGTGGCCCATCCAGCCCCTCCTGCGCCAAATGGTGGCCATCGGCTCCTCGAAAATTTCCAGTGACGCTGCACTGGATGCCTCCGTTGCGGCCAATTTGGGTCCCAACGTGCAGAACGCGGCGATTCTGCTGGCCATGCTGCCCATCGTGGTGATGTATCCGTTCCTGCAAAAGCATTTTGCCCACGGGGCGATGCTGGGCTCCATCAAAGAATAGATATACGGGAGGTAACCATGGGATACAAGGAACTGCGGCATAATCCGCAGTATACGATGCCCCTTCCCTCAGATGAGGCATTCCTGCGGGATGAACTGGATCTGGACCGTCCGGGTTTGGAAGGCGTCCGCGGGAGATTAGAAGCCGGCGACGTCAACGGGGCCAGGGATGCCTACCTGGCGCTGATCGCATCCGGAGTGACAAAACGGTATTATTTCGAGGTATCCGATATGCCACAATTGGCGGACTACTCCCGCAAGCGGTTCATGGATGACCCGGAGGCTGTGCTTGCCCTCGAAGAGGCGGAGCTGCTGACCAAAAGCGACTTCCCCCTCTTCAAGGGGAGACGGATCACGTTCCCGGAAGGGACATACGACTGGAACGGGTGGTTGTTCGATAGCTCCCAATACCAGCTGCATCTGACCCGCTTCAGCTATTTGAAGCATCTGGTCCGGGCATATGCGCTGACCGGCAACGAAGCCTATCCCCGCTGCTTCAATGACATGATGAAGGACTTCATACTGGATAATCCCATGCCGAAGGACGGCACCTTCCGTGTTGAGCATTGCACATGGGATCCGCTGTCCGTGGGTGTCCGGCTTTTTGTCCTGCCCGAGCCGTTTATGGCGCTGTTCGCTTCGCCTGCCTTCGAGCCGGAGGTCAAGATGATGCTGATCAAGTCATTCCATCAACATGGCGTGTATACCCGCAATTACCACGCAACCCACGGAAACCACGTTTGTATGCAGCTTCGGGGTTTAATTACCCTCTCACTTCTGCTGCCTGAATTGAAAGCTTCCCGGGATTGGCTGGCGTACGGCATGAAGGAGCTCCCCGGTTATATCCGGCAGAACGTATATGAGGACGGTGTGCAATTCGAAGCGAGCCCCAATTACCACCAAGTCGTCATGCGGGACTTGTACGAGCTGGTGGCGCTCCTGAAGAAGCTGGATATCCCGGCCGTGGAATATAGCCGGACCCTGGAGAAGATGTTCGAGGTGCTGATGCATCTGATGACGCCGGAGGGGCAGCTCCCGCGCTTCGGCGATACGGACGTCCTGTCGCCGCAGGATCTCCGTGCAGTTATGAGTCTGGGCGCATATATTTTTAACCGGCCGGATTTCAAGTATCTGGGCTGCAAGGAGCTGCCTTTTTCGCTGCTGTGGAGAGTGGGTCCCGATGCTCCCGAGAGCTACGGGAAGCTGGAGGCCCGGGCACCGCAAGCAACGGCGGCGCGGTTCCCCATCGGCGGTTATCTCATATCCCGCCAGAATTGGAATAGCGACGCGCTGTACATGGCGGCGCGGGCTGGAGTCGGCGTCGCGGGGCATGCACATGCCGACACGCTGAGCGTTATTGCGTCAGCGGGCGGCCGGGAGCTGCTCGTCGACTCCGGCATCGGCTTGTTCGAGTGGAACAAGGAGCGCAAATACGTCCTGTCGACTCGGGCCCACAATACGGTGGTTGTCGACGGCGGGGATCAGCATGTCCGCAGCGCCCATTGGAACACGCCGCAGACTGCGCCATGCCGTATCTGGGATTTCCGGAGCAACGAACATTACGATTACTGGTTTGCCAGCCACTACGGCTATACGCGGTATGACGATCCGGTGATCCATTCCCGCAAGGTGCTGTTCGTCAAAAACCGGTATTGGCTGATCGTGGATCTTCTCGAGGCGCAGGATCAGCATGTCTATGAGCAATATTTCCATCTGTCACCGGGAACGGCAACCATCGACTACGGCCACGGACATGTCCGGACGGATCGGGAGGATGGCGGCAGCGTGCTGCTGGCTTACCCGGAGCTGGACGCGTCCCAGCTTTCGCTGGAGTCCGGTCTATATTTCCTCCACGGGCAATACCATCACAAGCCGGTGGTCAAACGTACGCTGAAGGCCACAGGAAGAGCAGTGATGGAAACGGTTGTGCTGCCGTACGGCTCCAAAGCGCCGTTGCTGGAGCTGGCGCGGATGGGTGCCGTCTCGGAAGGCGTGGAGCTGGACCGCCTGGACGCCACTGCCCTTCGTATCTCGGGGGACGGCTGGGCGGATGAGATTTGCCTGGATCACCGCGGACTGCAGGTTGCCGGCTACTTGGACCATACGGGCAATCCGGTGACGGAAGGTCTGCTGCCGAAGCCGGAGGAACGAGAGATCGAATACGGAGGACGTCGCGGTGTCGGCGATGTACTCGTCCATCCCCTTTCATGAAACAAACAAAAAAGCCCCAGGCTCGCGACTTGCTCGCTTACCCGGGGTTTTTTGCAGCTATGACCGAAGGGGAGCCGCGTCCCGCTTCAACACGCGGATGCCGTCAACAGGCAAGGGGATGACCGTCTCCAGGGTTTCGTTGGTTTCGAGATCGATGTAGGACCGTCCGTCCAGAACTACCTCTGCGGCCTTGTCACTGAAGTTCATCAGGAAGATAAAGTCCGAGCTGCCGTCCGTCCGCAGCTGCGCCGTCACTCCCGCCGGCAGCTCCGAATCCAGCACCCGTGCGACACCCGCTTGTGCTGCTACCGCCCGGTAAAACGGAAGGAGAAAATCGTCTCCAAGCCGGGTGGCGATATAATACGCCTTGCCTTGTCCCAGGCTATTCACCGTAAGGGCGGGCCGCTCTGCATAGAAATCGTCTGTGTATTGGCCTAATGCTTGCGCTCCCTCCAGATGAATCAGCTCGCAGAGCTGGTGCGATTCATAACGGCCGGACAATCCCAGCGGGTTGCCTTCTATCAGGGACACGGCGTTTTGATCGTAATCATGCAGGGCGTCAATCTCCTCCGCCCAGATGCCCAGCGTCTTGCGCAGCGGCCCCGGAAAACCGCCCAGATGGCACAGGTCATGCTCGTCGACGATGCCTGACCAATACGTTACAACCAGCGTTCCGCCGCCCTCCACAAACGCTTCCAGCTTACGTCCGGTTTCTTCCCGGCACAGGTAGAGCATCGGCGCCACGATCAGCTTGTAAGGGGCGAAGTTATCCTCGCTGCCGATTACGTCTACGGGAATGCCCTGCTGCCAGAAGGCGCGGTGATGGTCCTGCACCGTCTCCTCGTAATGCAGTCCGGCATTGCGTGGGCCCTTGGCGTCCTTCACTGCCCAACGGTTCTCCCAGTCGAACAAAATCGCTGTCTCCGCATGGGTTGCCGATCCCGTCACCTCCGAGAGGCTGGCCAAGGTGCCGCCCAGCTCCGCGACGTCGCGGAATACGCGGGTATGTTCATGCCCGGCATGGTCGACAACCGCGCCGTGGAATTTTTCGGTGGAGCCTCTGCTTTTCCGCCACTGGAAATATTGCACCGAATCGGCGCCGTGAGCAACAGCCTGCAGAGAAGACAACCGGTGCATACCGGGCTTCTTCAGCTTGCATACCGCCTGCCAGTTGGTCATGCTGGGCGTGCTCTCCATTAAGACGAACGGCTTGTGCAGCATGGAGCGGAACATATCGTGGAGGAAGGCGAAGGTCGAAGCTACCTTGACGTTGTCCTGCGCGATATGCCAATCCGGATAGGCATCCCACGAGATGACATCCAATATGGGGGCAAACTTGCGGTAGTCCAGAGTCTCAAGGGTGTACATGTTGGTCGTCACCGGCAGCCCGGGATTGGCCCATTTCACGGCGTCGATTTCATGCTTGCAGAAGGCAACCGTCTGTTCTGTTACGAAGCGCCGCCAGTCCAGATTCATGCCGTGAAGATTTCGTTCCCCGTGGGGAGCAGGGGATTCGATCTGCTGCCAATCCGTATACGTGTGGGCCCAGAACGTGCTCCACCAGGCCAGATTCAACGCGTCCAGCGTGCCGTACTGGCGCTTCAGCCAGCTTCGGAACGCCTCCTGGCATAGCTCGCAATGGCACTCGCCCCCGTATTCGTTGGATATATGCCAGCCGATCACTGCGGGATGTGACCCGTATCGCTCCGCCAGCTTGCGGTTGATGATGGCGGTTTTCTCCCGGTAAACAGGGGAGGTGAAGCAGTGGTTATGCCTGCCCGCGTACAAATTGCGTACCCGGTTGGGGCCGACGCGAAGCACCTCCGGATAACGTCCGGCCAGCCAGGCGGGACGGGCACCGCTGGGCGTTGCTAACCAGGCGTAAATGCCGTTTTGGCGGAAGCTCTCCAGCACCTGATCCAGCCACTCGAACTGGAATTGGCCTTCGGAGGGCTCCAGTGCCGCCCACGAAAAAATGCCGATGGCCATCACGTTGCAGCCGGCCAGCTTCATAAGCCGGATGTCTTCCGCAAGGATGGCGGGATCATGCAGCCATTGGTCGGGATTATAATCGGCTCCGTGCATGAGCACGGGAAGCTTCGGGCTTATCGGCGCTGCCAGATTTCTCATAGAAAAACCACCTCATAATTAGTAAGTTCAACTTCTGCTTTGATCATAGTGCACCCCGCGCATATAAGCACTGAACAGAACGATCAATAAATCGTCCGATCTGAACATAAAAAGGAGTGTCCAACCGATGATGCCATTCTTGTTCGTCGACAACGCTAATTTGGAGCAGCGCCTGCCCTTGTACGTCCGCTGCGTTGGCAGCCATGAGCAGACGGGGATCGACAGGCTGAGTGCCGGCTACCCTGCGCATCAGTTGTTTCTGACCCGCAGAGGCCAGGGGAGCTTCCGCATCGCCGACGGTCGCGAGTACGGGCTGTCGGCGGGTATGGCGCTGCTGATGCCCGCGCATATGCGGCATGCTTATCGTCCGCAGACGCCGGAGAATACCTGGGATGTGGGGTTTATCGCTTTTGGCGGCAGCGTGTCCGACGGATTGCTCACGCAGCTGGGCATCGGTGAAATGCCGGCCGGCGGGACGATGCCGCTGCCGTGCAAACCGGAACCGGTGGCCATCCGCATGGCCAACTTCGAAGAGCTATGGCTGAAGCTGGAAGGGATCTGGCACACGATCCGGCAGGGCGGAGGACATGCTTACGACGCTTCAAGGCGGTTGTACGATCTGCTGCTGGCCTGGATGGAGGGGCAATATTCGGCCGGAAAGCCGTCCCCAAAGCCCCCGCCGTCGGATACGCCCCATTCCGCCTTGCAGGCAGCCGTGCAATGGATACATGACCATTCCACCGAGCGGCTGCTGGTGTCGGGCGCAGCCAAGGCGGCCGGATATTCGGTTCAGCATTTCAACCGCCTGTTCGTCGCGGCATACGGCATGACGCCCCAGCAATACATGCTGCAGCTGCGCATGAGCCGCTCCTTGCAGCTATTTAAGGACTATCCCGGCATTACAGTGGACGGGGTCGCGGAGATGCTCGGCATGGACACCAGCCACTTTATCCGGATGTTCAAGCGCACGTATGGCACAACGCCGAAGCAGTATGCCCTGACGGGCAACATCCCGAAGCCGATGTAAACCTAAAAAATTACAAATTTCCGGTTATAACCTGTACCAAATAATGCACACTAAGAAAGCATGGCATGCCTGCAGGAGGGGGGGATAACCAGCAGATGACGCTGGAAAGAGGAGTTCTTACTGCCGCCTGGCTGATCAGCTTCGCCATCTTCATCCTTCTGGTTCCCCGGAACAGAGTGAAGGAAGCCTGCATCCTGTTTCTGTCTGCACAGGTGATTACCTGGCCCGCCGGCCTGCTTCTGGTGGAGCTGGACTTCATGACGCATCCGGTCCGGGAATTCCCGGTTGCCACCCGGTCCAATTTTACGTTCAACTATTTGTTTTATCCTGTGATCTCTATGCTGGCGAACCTTTATTATCCGTTTCATGCCTCCAAATGGAAACAAACCGCTTACCAGCTTGCGGCAGTAGGCGGTTTGTCAGGCCTGATGCAGCTGGTGCGGAGTTACACCCAACTGATTGACCATGTGAAGTTCAACTGGCTGCTGAGCTTTCTGATTATGTTTTTGGCGTTTAACGTCACCCGCATATATGCCGCCTGGTACTTTCGGGGGCTCAAGCGGAACGGAGGAGGGGGCGGGGCATGAGCGTTAGCCTGCAGTACGGGTTTCTGGGAGTGGTTTACCTGATTGGCATCGCAGGGTTTGCTGCCGTTCCCGCCCATAGGCGGAGAGAGGCCCATGCTGTTTTCCTGTTTCAGAACATGCTGGCCTGGTTTCTGGGGCTGATCGCCGTGGAGGCCGGCTGGCTCATCTACCCGGTGCGGGAGCTGGCCAAGTCCAGCAGCACCAGCTTTTTGTTCGAATATTTATGCTATCCGGTTGTAGCCGTTTACTATAATTTTTTTTACCCGGAAAAAGGCTCCGCCAGAGCCAAACTGGGCTGGACCGCATTGTTTGCCTTCGGCATCACCATACCCGAGTTGCTGATCGAGGCCTATACCGATCTGGTGAGATACACGGGCTGGAAATGGTATTGGACCACCATCAGCGTCGGCCTGACGTTGGCGGTATCCAGACTTTTCTTTGTTTGGTTTTTTGGCCCGCATAGAGTGTCTGTATCGGGGAAAAGGTAAACCAATACGAAAGTGGGAAGTGGCGGCATGGTTACCGTAATGTATTTCATCTTGAGCTTTACCTTGGCGGCGCTTATTGCCCTGGTTGACATGCTGCTGCGCAAGCAAAGCATCCAGCTGGAGCTGCTAAGCGTCTTCAGCAAAAATGAAAATATGAACATTATCTATTATTTGTTCTTTTGGATGTTTGGCCTCTTGTGGGGAGGGGTTACGGATTACCGGTTCTGGAAGGCCAAACGGAGCAAGCAGTCTTAGCCGTGCATTGGGGGAGGGGATTTCATGCAGGATACATCGGTTGAACAAATTTCCTTGACCCAGATGTTCCTTATCCTCATCACCTTCGAAATCGGCTCCTCCGTACTGGTCGGAGTGGCCCCGGCGGCGGGGCAGGATGCATGGCTTGCTGTATTATGCGCACTGGCGGGGGCTTTCCTGTTGATCACCATGTACCTGTCGCTGGTACGCTACGGGAACGGGAAGAATTTGTACCTGCTGTATGAGGAGTTTTTGACCAAATGGGGAGCCGTTCCCGTCGGGGTGTGCTACATCGGTTATTTTTTGTATATGGCGGCAGTGGTCATGAGGGATCTTATCGAGCTTTTGGATACAGCGGTTTATCCGGCTTCCCCCAATGAGTTCATTTCCTTTTCCTTCATCCTGGTTATTGCCTATATCCTCTACCTGGGAGTGGAGGTTTTTGCACGTACCACCGAGATGATCATCCCTTATTTTATGCTGTTTTTTCTTTTGATGCTGGTGCTCCTCGTCATTAACAGGTCGATTCATTTCAGCTACCTGCAGCCGGTTCTTGCCGAAGGCTGGAGGCCTGTGCTGACGGAGGCCTACCCCAAAATACTCACATTTCCCTTTGGAGAAAGCATCGCCCTGACGATTCTCATGAGCCAAACCGCCGGACAGGCAAAGCTGCGCAAATTTATGTGGACAGGGCTACTGATCAGCGGCAGCGTGCTGGCTTTTGTGTCCGTTCTGCAGGTAACCGTTCTGACCCCTGAGCGCGTTAAACGGACGGTGTTTCCCTTGCTGAGTGTAAACCGCTCCATCGATGTGGGGTTTCTCTTCGAACGGTTGGACGGTGTGGTGGTGTTCCTGATGCTCTTGGGGCTTTTTGTGAAGGTGGCCGCCCTGTTTTATGCCGGATTGAAGGGTGCTGAATATATAACGGGTGTGGGCTACCGTTATTTTTCCGTGCCTGTGGCGGTTCTGGTGGCCTTGACCTCGCTTCTGCTGGCCAGTGATTATATGGAGCATATTGCGGAGGGGCTGGAGGTTGTGCCCTACTATCTCCATATCCCCTTTCAGCTGGTGCTGCCCGGGGGACTATGGCTGCTGACCCTGTGGAAGCGCAGCAGGCGCCCGAAAGCTTCCGGGAAAGGATGACGAATGTGGATGCAGCGGCAATATGGAATGAACGCCTGAATAAGTACCGGAACACCTTTGTTCAATCGGCCGATTTCCGGATCAACCAGTTCCGGTTGGGAAACAAGGAATGCGCCGTGTTATGGTTTGCCTCCATGGCCGATCAGGCGGTGCTGTCGGACAAGCTGCAGCACGCTATGGATAACTTTTTCCAGCAGAAAGAAGAGCTTCAAGACAACCTTACTCTGGAGGAGCTGTGCAACCGGGCCATGCCCGGAGCCGGCTGTGCGGTGGAACGGGACCAGTCCAGGCTTATTGATGAATGCCTGCGGGGCAAGGCTATCCTGCTTATCGACGGACTGGAGGGCGGCATCTGCATCGGAGTGGTCAACAGCAACACGTACCGTCAGGTGGAGGAGCCCAGCACCCAGACCATTATCAAGGGACCCAAGGAAGGGTTCACCGAATCCATCGATATTAATCTCGGGCTGGTGCGCAGAAGAATAACCCATCCGGGCCTGTGCTTTGAAAAATTTGTGCTGGGCAGCGATACCTCCACTACCGTCTATCTGGCATTTATCCAGGGAATCGTGAATCCCGGAATCCTGGAGGAAGCGCGTAAACGGCTGGCAAAGGCCAAGCCCAACGCCTTATTCGATTCGGGAATGCTGGAGGACTACATTGTCGACAAAACCCTGACTCCGTTTCCTCTAATCTATACGACGGAACGGCCTGACGGCGTATGCGGCCATCTGGTCAGCGGCAAAGCGGCCATTTTGGTGGACGGCAGTCCCTTTGTGCTGACCATCCCCACGGTATTCAGCGATTTCTTCCAGTCGTCGGAGGATTATTACCAGCCCTTTTTGATCAGCACCTTTGTCCGCTTTATCCGGTATTTGTCATTTCTGATCGCCCTTTTGTTTCCGGCCATTTACATTTCGGCCATTACCTATCACATGGAGCTGATTCCGACGGAATTGCTGTTCACCATAAGCTCCCAGCGTGAAAATTTGCCCTTCCCGGTTTTTGTGGAAGCGATGCTGATGGAGATCACCTTCGAAATTCTGCGGGAGGCCGGGGTGCGTATGCCGCGGGCTGTGGGTCCTACCGTCTCCATAGTAGGCGGTCTTGTCATCGGCACGGCGGCGGTAGAAGCAGGTATTGTTTCCAACATCATGGTCATTATTGTGGCTTTAACCGCCATTTCCAGCTTCGTATCCCCGATTTATAATTTATCGGTTTCCTCGCGGCTCTTGCGGTTCGGCCTGCTTACTCTGGGAGCGTTGGCCGGCTTCTATGGGGTCATGATGGGGATGATGGTCATGATCGGGCATATGTGCTCCATCCGCTCCTTCGGAGTCCCTTATACAGCACCCTTCGGCCCGCTGAATATCAAGGATCATGAGGATATATTGCTGCGCTTTCCCTTGTGGCTCCTGAAGAAGCGGCCGGCTTATCTGCAATCTCCCTCACCTGTAAAGCAGCCTGATGCCCATAATCCTTCTCCGCCCAAAAAGAAAAAGGGGGGACAGCGACCATGATCCGGAAGTGGCTGATGGTGGTGCTTCTGGCCGTATCCGTGTCCGGGTGCTGGGATTATACGGAGCTGTCCGACGTATTTTTTGTGGTGGGCATGGCGGTGGACAAGGGAAGCCCTCCCTACAAATACAAGCTCACAGTGGAGTGTATCGTTCCCAGTGAATATGACAAAACCACAGGAGGACGGGTAGCCCCCTCCCAGCTGTATTCCATGCAGGGCAATACGGTGGCGGATCTGTCGCGCAAAATGAATGTTGGGCTGGGCCGGGAGCTGATCTATTCCCACATGCAGCTGCTGGCCATCAGTGAAACCATCCTCCGGGAGGGAGAGGTTCAGTTTTTCGATTATTTGGAGCGGGGGCGGGAGACCCGGGATAACTTTAATGTAGTGGTGGTCCGGGGCAAAAAGGCGGAGGAGGCCCTCAAGATCACCAACCCTACGGAAAAATACGCCACAGGCAAACTCAACAAACAGCTGCAGATCGCGGTGAGGGAATGGGGGTCCGATCCGGACATCCGGCTGAGCGATTTGTTGAACGCCCGTATGAGTCCCGGGAAAGGCGCCGTTATCGTAGGGGTTCAGGTAACCGGCAATCCGGAAAACGGGAGGGAGAATATCGAGAACTCCATGCCTCCGTCCAATGCCATCATTTCCGGCCTTGCCGTTATACAGGATATGAAGCTGCTGGGATTTATGGACATCAAGGATACCCGCAGCTACCTGTGGCTGAAGGGAGGGCTGCGCAACACGTCGGTCACCGCCCCCCTCGGGGGAGGCAGGGACTTTACGATCCGGATCATCAAATCCAAAACGGTGGTCAAGGCCTCCCATGAAGGGAACACTCCCCGCTTCCATGTCACCATCCGGATGGACAGCTTCCTGGAGATGACCGAATCCCCCGATGCGCTCACTACCATGGAATTGGAAAAATATGCCCGCTTAGCGGAGGAAACCATCGAGTCGGATATCCGGCAGACGCTGAAAAAAGCCCAAGAGACCTACAAGACCGATATTTTCGGCTTCGGCAATCATATGTACCGCCAGCAGCCGAAGTTTCTCAAGCCGATCCGGGAGGAATGGAACACCTATTTTGCAAGGGCGGAGGTCACTGTGGAGACCCATGTCCGGATCAAACGGGTGGGCTTGAATACGGATTCCATCTCCGAATGACAATGGCTTAAAAGGGTCTCCCAGACGGGGAAAAGATTATTTATTAGATAGTGGTTAATTAACCGATTTGTCAAGATTGCCCCTGTTGGCGGAGGATGCCGTCCGTTATAATGGAGGACGGATGTACACTGCTGGAGGACATGGGGGACTAACATTCGCATGAGCGGACAATTGCAGAAGCAAATCGGCATTTCGGTAGCCATCTCGCTGGTGATGGGTACGGTTATCGGCTCGGGCATCTTTATGAAGCCGGGGCGGGTTATTGAATACGCGGGGGATTCCAATCTGGCTATGCTGGCCTGGATCCTGGGCGGCCTACTCAGCATCGCGGGCGGATTGACGATGGCGGAGATCAGCGTTCAATTCCCGAGAACGGGCGGACTGGTTGTGTATTTGGAGGAAGTGTACGGCAAGGTATGGGGATTTTTATCCGGCTGGATGCAGACCATTATTTACGGACCGGCCATCATGGGTGCGTTGGGTCTGTATTTTGGTTCCCTTCTGGCGAATTTCTTCCATTGGGACGCTTCGCTGAAGCCTTGGCTGGGTGTGGCGGCTGTACTCTTCCTGTTTACGGTGAACAGCCTGGGGACCCGCTACGGGGGTTTTGTGCAAACGGCTTCAACCGTAGCCAAGTTTGTGCCGATTGTGCTGATTGCAGTCCTTGGATTGATCAAGGGAGATGCTGCCATCTGGGGAGCGGAAAGCGGCATTGCCGAGCAGATGGGGATGGGAGCGGCCATTCTGGCCACCCTGTGGGCCTATGACGGCTGGATGCTGGTAGGCAATGTGGCCGGGGAAATGAAAAATCCGGGCAAACATCTGCCCATCGCCATCGTAGGCGGATTGACCATTGTTATGGTGGCCTATGTACTGGTCAATCTGGCCATGCTGCATGTGCTGCCCGCCTCGCAGATTGCCTTGCTGGGGGAGAACGCCGCCAGTACGGTAGCCCAGCAGGTCATGGGCGGACTGGGCAGCAAGGTGATCAGCATCGGCATTCTGATCTCCATTTTTGGCTGTCTGAACGGCAAGATATTGGCGTTCCCGCGGGTAACCTTCGCAATGGCGGAGCGGGGGCAGCTGCCGTTCTCCCGGGTTTTCGCCAAGGTGCATCCCAAGCTGGGCACACCTGTAGGCGCAACCCTGCTGCAGGTAGTCATCGCCATTGTGATGATGACCCTGACCAACCCGGACTATCTGTCCGAAATGGCTATTTTCGCCATCTACATCTTTTATATTCTGGCGTTTATCGCCATCTTCATCCTGCGCAGGCGCCATCCGGGAATGAAGCGGGTGTACAGTGTTCCGCTGTATCCCGTTATTCCGCTGGTGGCCATCGGCGGGTCCCTGTTCGTGGTGGGCAGCACCTTGTTCAACCAGTTCTATGATTGCCTGTGGGCCATTCTCATCACCCTGCTGGGGCTTCCCCTGTATGTGGTGATGAACCGCCGCAACAAGGAAAACAAACTGCCGGTTTCGTCTTAGGAGCTGCGAGGAAATTCGCGTACTTATTTCGGCGCAGTCTCTTAATAGTCGTACACAGGTTAGACCGGAGGAAAACCCTCCGGTCTTTTTGTTTCGGGCTGGGCTAGGCCGTTTTTGCAAACACGGGCTAGATGTATCGGTCTATTCAAAATGAGGCATACTACAAATGTTGGAAAATATGGATGGTAAAAAGGGTTGGAGATGGATACATCATGAATAGCTCTTCGCCTCGCAGAATTATGTCCGTCATTAGCCCGGGTGGGGTCACGTACCTCAAATACAAAAACCCGCTGATGGTTGTCTGGTGGTCGGCCGCTTTCCCCGGCTTCGGACATCTGTTTATCAATCAATATATACGGGGCGTCCTGCTGACCCTGGCTGAGGTGATATTGAACACCCTGGCCCATATTAACCAGGCGTTGATGTATTCGTACACCGGACGTTTCCAGATGGCGAAGGATATTCTGGAGATGCGCTGGGCTGTCGCATACATGCTGATTTATATGCTTTCCATTTGGGACAGCTACGTCAATGCCAAAACCTTGAACAAGACTTACCGGATGGCGGTGCTGGAGAATGCGAGAATATCTCCCGGGTCAATGTATGCCAGGGAGATTCAGGTTCTCGACAGACGGAGCAGGCTTTCCGCCGCGCTGATGTCGCTGTTTTTTCCGGGAATGGGACAGTTTTATAACCAGCGGATCGGCCTGGCGCTTTATGCGGTATTCTGGTGGGGCGTTTATTCCAGTCTGTCCTTTGTACCGGTTTCCCTGCACCGTTTGCTATTGGGGGATTTGCCAGGCTCTCTTGAGGTCCTGAGATGCCACTGGCTGCTGTTTATGCCCTCGGTGGCGGGAGGGGCGGCCTACCATGCCTTCGAAACGGCGGGGGAACGCAATAATTTGCTGCGTATGGAGCAGCGCCAATACTTGCAGGAGCGGTACGGGGATACGGATGTCCGGATCTTCCTGCGCTGAAGACGAGGGGGAGTGGCGAGTGCTGATTATGGCAGCCTTTCACCTGTCTCTGGAACTGGAGGAAGCGCTTCTGGTCCTGGAGAAAGACGGGGTGGAGCGGCGCGGCATCATGGTAGTGCCCTTACACACCGGACCTGAAGGGGATGGGACAGGCTGGAAATCCGATTGGGTCCAAACCTCCTTCGAAACGGGAATGGCGTTGGGGACAGCCAGTGCGGTAGTGGGGATCAGCCAGGGGTTTATACGGGAGTGGGGCCCCTTGATTTGGGGGTTGATTACAGCAATATCCGGTTTCCTCCTGGGGTTTGGGCTCTGCGCGCTCTTCCAATACCGGCTCTGGCGGAGAATGACTCCCGGCCGTCATCCGGAAGCAATGGTCATCATCCGCTGCAGGCCGGAGGATACAAACCGGCTCCGCAGCGTATTGTGGCAGCATGGAGCCTTGTCCGTGGGCAATGTGGCAGAAGAGGGATAGTGCATTTGCACAATAAAATTCAGTGGATCATCAATTGTTTAAAGTTGATGATCTTTTTATAATGAAAACGTATTCAGAAAGACGGTTTGAATAAAGGGGGCACCCACGAGAGATAATAAACGGATTAATTATGAGATTCCAGGAATAGTAGGGAAATATTGATTACACGACTAACAAGGAGGATTTGACATGACACCATTGGTTATTAGCTGGGTCGGGGCTTTGATCGGACTCCTGCTGGCCATCCTTTTAATTCTCTTCAAACTGGCTCCCACGTATTCATTAATTCTGGGTGCGATTGTAGGCGCATTTATCGGCGGAGCCGATTTTGCCCAAGCGGTCAGCATTGTGATCTCCGGTACACAAAGCGTAATGGGGACCGTTGTCCGCATTATCGCCGCCGGTGTTTTCGCAGGGGTTATGATGGAATCGGGGGCGGCCGAAGCCATTGCGAAGACCATTGTAGACAAGCTGGGCGGCACCAAAGCCATGCTCTCGCTGGCCCTGGCTACGATGATTATTACTGCGGTAGGCGTGTTTATTCCCGTAGCTGTGCTGATTGTGGCCCCTATTGCCTTGTCTGTAGGCAACAAGATGGGTTACTCCAAGGTAGCCCTGCTGGTAGCTTTGTCCGGCGGCGGCAAGGCGGGCAACATTATCTCCCCGAACCCCAATACCATTGCGGCGGCGGGCGGCTACAAGCTTGATGTGAACCAGGTGATGCTGGGCGGTTTGATTCCGGCTATCTGCGGTGTGATCGTAGCGGTTATCATTGCTTCCATGATTAAGTATAAAGGCACCAAGGTAACCGACGAAGAAGCGGCCGAGCTGGAGAAGGTCAGCACTACCAATCTCCCGTCTTTGGCAAAATCGCTGGTTACACCGGCTATCGCCATTGTGCTCCTGATGATCAGCCCTGTCGGCTCCATGCTGGGTCTGGATGCGCTGGCAAAGCTTAAGATTGATTCCCTGTATATCCTGCCTTTTGCGGGGATTGTGGGCTCGTTGGCATTGGGCAAACGCAAGAAAATTCTGGAGTATTGCAGCTCCGGTCTTAACCGGATGACTCCCACCATTCTGATCATTATCGGCGCAGGCGCCATCGGCGGACTGATTACAGCCTCCAGCCTGCCCTCCCAGGTTGTGTCCCTTGTAGAAGCCTCCGGACTTTCGGGAACCTTCCTGGCTCCCATTGCAGGTATTCTGATGGCAGCCGCAACGGCCTCTACGTCCACCGGCGTTATTCTGGCCACCGGCTCCTTCTCCAATGCCATTCTGAACACCGGCGTAGCCCCGTTGTCCGCAGCGGTGATGACCCATGCCGGCGCAACCGTCATCGACCATCTGCCCCATGGAACCTACTTCCATGTTACCCGTAATGCAATGGGCATGAGCATGAAGGACAGAATGAAGGTGGTTATGTACGAAAGCATGGTCGGTTTGACCATGACCATCGTGGCCGTCATTCTGTACGGATTTATCCTTTAAAAGATTGGAGTAAACATCATGAAAAAAACATTTGTTTTGGCTCCGGATTCATTCAAGGAAAGCATGACGGCCAAGGAAGTCTGCGAAGCCATGGAAATAGGCATTAAACGGGCCATTCCCGACGCAACCTGTATTCATGTGCCCATGGCGGACGGCGGCGAAGGCACTGTCCAGTCCCTGGTGGACGCCACCGGCGGCACCCTGATTGAAAAGGAGGTCACCGGTCCTCTGGGTAATCCGGTGCTTGCCCGCTATGGCATTCTGGGCGACGGGAAAACCGGCGTCATTGAAATGGCTTCGGCCAGCGGCATCCATCATGTGACCAAGGAAACCAAAAACCCCATGATTACCACCACCTATGGAACGGGGGAGCTGATCCGGGACTGTATCGAGAAGGGTATTACCGAGATCATCCTGGGAATTGGCGGAAGTGCCACCAATGACGGCGGGACGGGCATGGCGAGAGCCTTGGGCTACAGGTTCCTGGACAAGGCCGGCCGGGAGCTGCCCTTCGGGGGCGGATTCCTGGGCGCTCTGGACAAAATTGATACCAGCGGTGTTATTCCGCAGATCAAGAACATCCATATTCTGGTGGCATCGGATGTGACCAATCCGCTGTGCGGCGAACGCGGAGCCTCCGTTGTATTCGGCCCGCAGAAGGGAGCAACCCCGGAAATGGTGCAAACGCTGGACCAAAACCTGCGCCATTACGGTGAGGTGGTCAAGGCACAGCTGGGCATTGAAATCATCGATGTGCCCGGTGCAGGCGGTGCAGGCGGTCTTGGGGCAGGTTTATTGGCCTTCACCAATTCCAACATGCGCAAGGGTATCGATATTGTGATTGAGTATACCCAATTGAAGGAAAAGCTCCGTGGAGCGGATTATTGCATCACCGGCGAAGGCGGGATCGATTTCCAAACCAAGTTCGGAAAGGCTCCCTTCGGTGTGGCTCAAGCGGCCAAAAAAGTTGACAGCAGCATGAAGGTAATTGCCTTGGCCGGTTATATCGGACAGGACATCGAGGTGCTGTATGAGGAAGGCTTCGACGCCATCTTCGGCATCGTGCCGGGAGCGGCGGAGCTGGAAACCCTGCTGGCCCAAGGCAAGGCGAATGTGGCCCGCACGGCGGAGAGTGTCGCCCGATTGTTGAAATAAATAAAAGGATGTCCCCGGTGCAGCGGGGGCATCCTTTTTTTCGTAAGCGGGTTTAGGTTTATTTCACCCGGGCGATAAGTGCAAATACCAATTCCACCAGCTCCAGAATATTCTTGGGGTCCTTGCCGGTCAGCTTGTGGATTTTGGCCAGGCGGTAATTTAAGGTGTTGCGGTGGATGATCAGCTGATTGGCTGTTTCGTTGGCGTTCAGGTTGCAGTTGATATATATCTGGAGGGTCTTGATCAATTCGCCGTCCATGTGCAGGAAGTCGGTGATCTGCTGGATGGCGTCTCCCGGCTTGGGCGGTTTGGCCATATCGGCAATGAATTCACACTGGGCATAGAAGATGACGGTTTCGTTATAAAAGACACCCTTGAGCACACGCAAGGCGGCCTTGGCCTGCCCGTAGCCCATGGAAACCGTGTCATTCATTTTGCTAACAGACATGAATGCTGCCGGGTGCTGGGTACGCAGAAGGTTTTGCAGCCGGGCGATCCCGTCGTTGTCCTGCACGATGATACATAGGGAATGACTGGACAATTTGAAGCAGGGATAGCTGTCGATAAGGTCCTCGGAGGTTTCCCGGGGAAACTCCACGACCATCACCTGGGAGGGTTTGGACAGGTGGAGGCCATAGGTCAGGGCCTGGTCGATTACGGGTTTGGTATATTCCACGTCCATCTCGGCAATGAGATCAAAAAATTGTCTTTTTTGATTCATTTTGGCATTTTCCTTTTCCAGGGTTATGCTCTGCTCAATCAGCAGGATCACGGCGGACTTCAGCAAATTCCCGAACGGACGTGTTTCCTCCACCTCGCCGCTGATGCCCACCACACCTACAATCCGGCCGTTCAGCTCAATGGGCAGATTGATGCCCTTCTTCACATAGGTTTCATCCTCGTAAATATCCACGGGCTTCCGCTGCCGGATGGCCTCCACCGCCCCATGATGAAGCGTGCCGATCCGGCTTTTGTTTCCGCTGCCGATAATCGTACCGGTGTGATCCATAATGTTGATATTGTACGGAATGTCTTTCATCATACGATCCACAATGTTTTGGGCTTGATGATGGGACAATTCAACCATAGCCGGAGCTCCTTTGCTGAAGGGTTAACGCTTCATGATTTCAATGTGCCTCCAGTTCCTCTGCGGACAGGACCAGCTCGCCGGATCTGGAGATAATTGTATGCTTCCGGTCCGCCAGCTGCACGCTCCAGGCGCCGGCCAGGACCGGAGGCAGGTCCTCCGGCCACACGGTCAGCCTTTGGGGGCTGTCGTATACCGTATGGAGGGGTTTGCCGTCAAGACATACCTCCGAGTCGCTGCTGAACCGTCCTCCCTCCACCACAAGCTTGCCGGTGGTGTCCCGGAAGATTTTGGCCAGGGCGGGACTGCCGTAGCCCATCTCGAACCTGGCCGCCGGAACCGAACCTGCGATGCCCTGAAGGCGGTAACCCTCCTGACTCCCGAAGAGAATGTCGTATTGCAGCCGCTTGTAATCCGCAAGCTCCTTGTTGTCCGCCGGGTAAGCATGGGCATAAGGACGGATGGGGATGATGGGCTGTTTCTGGGACAAGGCATACAGGTAATCGGTGTAATAAGTGCCGGGGCTTCCGGCGTAATGGAGCAGATAAGGGCCCAGGAAGCTGGCATTCATCCGCAGGCTCTCACGAGGCTGGAGCTTCATATTATCCCAGATGACGAAGGGGGTATAATGCAGCTTCTCCATCTTCTGGGCATCCGAGTCCTCCTTATGCAGGAACCCCCCCTCCCGGAAAGCCAGATAATCCGGACCGAGACCGGGCAGGTGGTCGCCGAAGGAGAGAATGACCGTCGGCTCCCCGCTCTTGCGGTAATGCTCCACCAGCTTCCGGAAGGCCTGGTCGAAGGCTTGGGCGCCTGTGGCGTAATTCTCCAGGATGTTCTTGGCCTTGGCGCTTAACGGACCACTTACGGAGATGGGGTTGGAGTAAAATTTGTTTTCGTAGCTGCCATGGTTTTCCATGGTGTTGGCGAATACGAAATCTGGACCGGGTGAGCTGTCCATGGCTTCGATAATTTTGTCCATCACCTGGCTGTCCTCGAAATTGGGCCCGTGGAAGCGGGGTTCGAAGAACTCACAGCTGATAAACCGGGAGAAGCCCATATTGCGGTAGACGTTGCGGCTGTTGAAGAACCAGTTGAAGTACGGGTTAATGGCCGTGGTGGTATAACCCTGCCGGGCATAGATGCCGGCCAGCGAATCCACACCCCGGCCCATATAGCTGATATAGGCGATGGCATCCTTGGGCAGAAAACGGACAGAATTGCCCGTCAGCACCTCAAATTCCACGTTGGCGGTTGTGCCGCTGAACTGGGGGCTGAGCATCCAGCCACCGGTGGTTTCGGCCATCATGGAGTGGAAGAAGGGGATCGGGTCCTCGCTGAAGCGCACCTCCGGAAGCAAGGTCGGGTCCCAGAAGCTTTCGGAGAGCAGCACGATCACATTGGGGTGTTCATGGGAAGCCTTCTCGGGTTGAGATCTGGTTTGCTCTGCGTAGGAGGGCGAAGCAGGCAATGAACGGATCAGGCTGCGGAGCTCTCCTTTGGCGGAGCCGGCCGGCCGCACCGGCGCTACGAAATGGAGGTTGTCCAGGGTCGAAGCCCAGAAGCCGTTGCGGCTGTAGTTGGCCTCCTGCTCATAATGGATCCAGGGCAAGCGCAGATGGTCCGTAAAGGGAAGCGGGCTGTTGAGATAAGCGGAGCCCAGAATAAGCAAGCCGGAAGCAGCGTACAAAAGCCGTTCCCGCCGGCCCAGCCTCGTTCCGGGGACCCGGAAGGCCAGCATCAGTACCGCGGCTGCAATAACCACTCCTGCAAGCAGCCCGGGAGTGAGGTGGGGATTGAGCCCGGCAACCGGGTCCGGCTCCCCTCCGGGAAGCATGATGACCCAAGGCAAAAGAGGCAGTCCGGTGCGGTTCATGCTGATGCCGCTCCATATGCCGGTTGCCGTTATCCCGGCCAGCAGTAAAACGCAGGCGGCACGGGTGCGGCCTGTTAATGCGGCTGTTACCAGGGTGACCCAAAAAGCGATCCAGTAGTTCAATATAAACTCATTGTTATAGTCAGCCATCCAGAGCAAGGCCGCATACCAGCTTTGACGGGTTAAGGCTTCTGTGAGGAAAACCAGCAGGAGGGGGAGTATAACAAGCGCTGCCCGTTTCAGGACAAAGCGGAACCAGGCCTGGCGGAATACCGCCTTGCCTCTATTCTTCAGCATGCTGCTGCTTTTGGCCAGCCATCGGGCCTTATGGGGATGAGTCATGCCATTCTTCCCGCCATTCTCTTGGTGTAAGCGTTCACCGGCGCTTCTCCATCATTATAGCGTTCCGGATGCGCCGCGTCATCAAGGAGATGGCAGGAAGCGGACATGGGTTTGTGCTAAGAAGCCGGCTCCTCCGAATCCTTGGGATGGGCGAGAATGGCAAAGGTGCTCATGCCGCTGCTCCGCTCAATGCCGGCGATCTCGATGCCCTGGCGGTGGAGCAGCTGGAGAAGAGCCTGCTCGTCATAGGCGGCGGCCAGCAGCTGGCCCTCCTCAGGACGCCGCAGCAGCTCCCGGGCCATGCGGTCCAAGGAGGAGTGGCGGTCCGGGAGGCTGTTGGCTCCCCCATCCCCGGAGCCGTTGCCATGTCCATAGCCGTTGCCAGGTGTCCATCCTCTTACGGACATGAGCAGCGGGCTTGTCAGGTACCGCTTCTCCTCCAGCAGCATCCGCAGGAGACTCCAGCCGTCACGCTGCTCCTCCAAGGGGATGTCGGCGATCCACAGCTTGGGCAGGGAGCGGGTTTGCTCCAGCACGAACAACAGCTCCTCCCGGCTGACAAACCGCAAGGGTTCCCCGGCACGCTCTGCGGCGGTGTCCAGGAGCAGCGGGTTTTTCTCGTCCGGCTCCTGCAGGACGGCGATTCTCCCTTTCAGCTCCGGCGGTTCATAAGCAGGCAGGTGCACGGAGAATTCGGAGCCGCTTCCGGAAACGGATTCCACTTGGATTTCCCCGCCGTGGGTATCCACAATTTCCCGAACAATGGACAGCCCCAGCCCGGTGCCGCGGATTTTGCGGTGGCGGGTTGTCTCTACCCGGTAGAACTTCTGGAACAAGCGGGTCAGGCTTTCCTCGGGAATGCCCAGCCCGTAATCCTTCACCCGGATAGCGGCGCGGCCGTCGGTGCAGGACAAGGAAATATCCACCGCCTCAGCGCCGGGGGAATATTTGACCGCATTGCTGATCAGATTGTGCAGCACCTGGATGATCCGTTCCCTGTCCCCGCGGATGAAAAACCCGTGGGCAGGCAGGTCGAGACGCAGGGTATGTTTGTCCGTCCCCTGCCATTGCCCGGCGACCTCCGCCACCAGCCCGCCCAAATCCAGAGGCTCGAAGTGGTAGGCCAGCCGCCCCGTCTCCATGCGCTGGATGTCGAGGAAATCATCCACCAGCGCCGACAGCCGGACCACCTCATTGTGGACGGTTTCCAGGTAGCGGACTCTTTTCTCCGGGGGAACCTCCCGTTCCAGCAAAATTTCGGTAAAGCCCTGAATGGCGGACATGGGGGTGCGCAGCTCGTGGGAGACAATGCTGATGAAATCATCCTTCATCCGGTTCAGGCGCACCTCCTCCGAACGGTTGTGGAAGACGAACAGGTAGCCGATCCGGGCCCGGCTCAGCTCGTCCAGCACGGGGGAGGCGTAGAATTCGTAATAGACCGGGTCGCTTCCGTCCCGGGGAGCCTCCACATGGAGGTCAATGCTGGCCGCCGCCCCGGAGAGCAGGCTTTCCACGACGGGAGAAAGGGCCTCCCGGGTGGCGGTTTTCAGGTTCTGTCTCGCCAGATAGGCGGCGATGAGTTGTCCGGGGGCCGGTTTTTCCTGGAAGAATTCCTCCATCTGGGGGTTAGCGTAGTTGATTCTGCCCAGGTTATCCGTCATGACAAATCCCTCGTGGGTGGTCCGCATGACGCTCCGCAGGGCGGGATACAGCAGATTTTCATTATAAACCCGTCCGATGGAGCGGGTTTCTTCATAGGAACGCATCAGCGCATAACCCAGCACCAGGAAAGCGGCGGTGGTAACGCCATGGGCAAACCACCAGAGAGCGCTCCAGGGAGCCGCAAGGATAACAATCAGAGAAGCCTGGGCCAAAATTAGCTGGGCAAACAAATGATTCCGCCCCAAGGAGGAATAGCTGCGCACCATAAGCAGATGGGCCGATGCCGCCAAAGCAGTGAGCAGGGCGAGCAGCTCGATGACGGTAATGACATAAGAATGGAGGAGGCCTGCTTCGGCTATGGCTCCGGTCAGGAGTATGGCGCACGCCCATGCGGCAAAATGCTTGTGCCACCAGGAGAGCGGTTTTTTGCGGAATTCCGGAGACCGTTTGGCCAGTTGGGAACGCAGCCCCAAATAGCTGTAGATACATAGGATTAGCCGCGACAAGGAGCCGATGCCCAGGAAAAGGGCGGTTTCCCTTTCGGCTGCCGGGGTCAGGAGCGCCTGGAACGCGGCCATAAACGCAAAGCCGGCAAACGCCAGGGCAAAATACCGCAGGGAAACATCCAGCTCCATCAGGTAAGAGCGTCCTGCGGCTACCCCCAGGCAGCCCGACAGGAGCACGGCAGCGGCAAGCATCATGCCGTAGGCCGGCTTTTGGACGAGCAAAGCCCCACCCTCCGGCATAACCCGGATAAAGGCCATACCCAGCACCGGCAGGAAAGCCAGCAGCAGAAAGCTTGCGCGCCTGTAGCCGCGGAGCATATGCATCATATCGCCTCCTTGTCCAATAACTCCCTCTTTTATTAGTATACATCCCCTGGAAAAAGGAGGCCAAAAATCTGTCGATTTTTTTGGAAGAATGGACGATGCTGGAGCGGATTTATGGAGAAAAGGTAATTTCTGGGCGGAAGGGCTCACGTCCTGCCTTCTTCCTGTGGTATGATAAGATAATAGATTGTGAGATGCAAGGGAGGCGGAGTGCAACATGAGGTTGCAGGAAATTCAGGATTGGGGCCAACAGGTCAAACGCAATGTGGAAAAGGTGATTGTAGGCAAGGAGGAGGTTATCGACCAGCTGCTGATGGCGCTGCTGGCGTCGGGGCATGTGCTGCTGGAGGATGTGCCGGGAACAGGCAAAACCATGCTGGCCAAGGCGCTGGCCCGGTCGCTGGACACCGGCTTCAGCCGCATCCAGTTTACTCCGGATTTGCTGCCGGCAGATGTAAGCGGAATCAACTTTTTTGATATGAAACGTTCGGAATTCCAGTTCCGGCCGGGGCCGGTTTTTACGAATCTGCTGCTGGCAGACGAAATCAACCGGGCCACTCCCCGCACCCAGTCGGTGCTGCTGGAATGTATGGAGGAGCGCCAGGTGACCATTGACGGAGTTACCTATCCCTTGGAGCAGCCGTTCCTGGTGGTGGCTACCCAGAATCCTCTGGAGAACCAGGGCACCTTTCCCCTTCCCGAGGCACAGCTGGACCGGTTTATGCTGAAGATCAGCATGGGGTATCCCGGCCGTGAGGAAGGGATCGAAATCCTCCGGCGCTTCCGGAGCGCGGACCCGCTGGCATCCCTTACCCCGGTGTCGGATGCGGCCCAGATCCGTGCAGCCCAGGCGAGCTACACGGCGGTTACCGTCCATGACGACTTATACGGGTATATTCTGGACTTGGCGGAGAGGACCCGCAGCGATAAGGACCTGCTTTCGGGGGTCAGCCCCCGGGGCTGCTTGGCCATGCTCCGTGTGGTCCAGGCCCGGGCTGCACTTACCGGCAGAGACTATGTGTCGCCGGATGATGTGAAGGCTATGGCGGTGCCTGTCTGGGCCCACCGGGTACTGCCGGCCCGCCGGGGCAACCCCTTCGAGCGGGTGGCGGAATCGGCGATCCGGCGGATTCTCGCCGAAACCCCGGTGCCCACCGAATCCGCCGAGGAGCTGGGCGCGCGGTAGTTGGGCCCAGGGGATTTCTGCGGGGCCCGCTGATGCAAGCATGCCCCTTGGGCGCTGTATGGACCGACTGATCCAAACACGCCCCCTTGGGCGCTGTACGGACCAACTGATCCAAACACGCCCCTTGGGCGCCGTAGGATCAGATCCTGCGGACGCTGTCCTCGTGTCGTTACATTGGAGGCAATGGCGTATAAGCTTCAGGGCCTAACGGAACTGAGGACACCTTAGCGGCAAAAATGGAGACGTTTGAATTTCTTACGGAACTGAGAAGCTCTTAGACGCCAAAATTGGTCGCAATTCACGCTAATAAGCCTTCTAAGAGCCTGTGAGTTCCGTTACGCGCCGAAAAAGCCGGTTTTTGGCCTCTAAGGTGCTGTGAGTTCCGTTACACAGCGAGGAGCTGGTTACTGGACTGCGGAGCACAGAAGTTCTGTTATATGTTGGCAAGCGGCCGCCGATTTTGGACAGTGGCACAATATCACGTACTTGACTGCTGTGTCTGGCTAACATTTGCTCCCCTCGGAGCTTTCAGACACACCCTAGTTTCGTGGCTCATCATAACGGGTCCGGCCTGCGGCATCGACCAAGTGATTCAAGATAGGAGGCAATACATCTGTGAGTGTTTCCCTTTTGGCGATAGTGGCGCTGGTTGCCCTGTGGGGCCAGTCGGTTTTGTTCCGCCGGCGGGGGCTCAAGCGGCTGGATTACAGGCGCAAGTTTGACCGTGACTTTTGTGTGGAAGGCGATATGGTGGAGATGCAGGAGCATATTGTCAACGACAAGGCCCTGCCCCTGCCCTGGCTGCGTCTGGAAGCGCTGCTGTCGTCCAGCCTCCAGTTTGTCAGCCAGGAGAATCTCAGCATCGCCACCGGCGCACGGCTGCAGAACCACCGGAGTCTGTTTTCCCTGTGGGGCCATACCGAGGTGATCCGCCAGCACAAGGTCCGCTGTATAAGACGGGGCTGCTATGATCTGGAGACCGTTACCCTCAGCTGCGGGGATCTGTTCGGGATTTCCCAGTCGGTACGCACGGACCGGGTCAATCAGCGGCTTTTGGTGTATCCCCGCTCCGTCCCCGTGGAGGAGCTGCCTTTGCCCTGGCGGGGCTGGCAGGGGGAATTTGCCGTTAAGCGCTGGATGGTGGAGGACCCCTATCTGATGCTGGGGGTCCGGGAATACCGCAGCGGGGATTCCCTGCGGTCCATTCATTGGAAGGCCACTTCCCGCACGGGGCAGCTTCAGGTCCGGGAGCATGGCTATACCGCCGACCGGCGGTTGATGATTCTTTTGAACATTGCGGAAAAAGAAGACATGTGGGCTGAGGTAAACGAGGAGGCCCTGATGGAGTGGGGCATCCGCTGTGCGTTAACCCTGGTGGAGCAGGCGCTGGCGGAAGGGATGCCGGTTGGCTTCGGCTGCAACGCGCCGACTGTGGATGAGCCGGAGACCAGCATCCGGCTGGCTCCGGGAGCAGGCAATGTGCACCATAAGCAGGTGCTGGATGCCATGGCCCAGCTGAAGCTGGAGCAGCAGGTGCATTTTGCCGAGTATCTGCGGCTGGAAGGGGAACGGCTGGAGGAGTCCTGCGATTATGTACTCATCTCCGCCTACAAGAGCCCGCTTCTGGAGGAGCAGATGCAGGCGCTGGAGGAGCAGGGCAGCAAGGTGCTGCTTTTGCCGCTGGAGCGGGAGCGTTTAGCCGGGGACAAGCATCAAGCGGACCAAGTCCGGCCCGGTTCTCCGGATGATCAGGCGCAAGCAGGCTGAGGACCGGGGGCAGAGGCTGTTACCGGGTTTGATTTACGTAAGTAGGGAGGTTGACCATGAAGACCGGCAATCCGTTTTTGGCATATGCAAAAAAAAGCTGGACCGGCATCGCGCCCGGCTGGCTGGAGCTGGTATCCCTGTCTCCGGTGCTGCTGGGGATAGCCGGCTCGTTATATAACGGCAGCGTCTGGGCCTGGGGCTGGCTGGCGGGTTTGGCAGCCTACACCGTATGGGGTGCCTTATCTGCGGCGATTCCCTTTTTGAACAGGCGGGGTCTGCTGATTCTCTGGACGGCGCCTTTGGTGGTGGGCTGGGCGTGGCTGCTGCACGGCGTTTCGTATAACGCGCTGTTGTCGGCGGTGGCGGGGATCGTCCTGGCCGTCCGGGCTGCAGGGGCTGTCCGCTCCGGCAAAGGCGAAATCCAGCCTATCTTTCCTTGGATGGGACTGGCCTTATGCGCACCCTCCGGCTTTTATATCCACCGGGCCGAAGGGCTGGGCAGCTATTCCGACGGCTTGGCAGTGATTGCATCGGTGCTCTTTCTGCTGGCGATCCTGATCGGAAACTCGTATTCTATGTCCGGAGGCGCTTATGGAGGCAGGGGCAGGAATGCTTCCGCCCGCCACATGAGGCGTTTTAACCGGTTGCTGGTGGCGGTATTCGGGCTTCCGATTTTTCTGCTTTCCTTCTGGGGTTTGGTGGACGGCGCCATCGGTACGGCTGTGAAGGAAGCCCTGCGCTGGCTGCTGGGCCTGATGGCCGGAGAACCGGTGGAAATGCCGCCGGAGCCGGCAGCCACACCGGGGCCGCAGCAATCCGGCTTGCCCGAGCCCAAGGGTGACCCGGCTCTCATTTGGGTCATTCTGGAATACCTGCTGATGGTGGTCTTTATTGCAGCCGCTGCGGCCTTCGTGTATTACTGCTTCAAGGGACTGTCCCGGTGGCTTCCGGGGTGGCTGAAGCGCGTTGCGGCCTGGTTCGCCCGGAGAGGCAACGGCCAGACCGAGGACCCTGACCCGGGATATGTGGATAC
Organism: Bacillota bacterium; assembly: GCA_023386955.1. Taxonomy (GTDB): domain Bacteria; phylum Bacillota; class Bacilli; order Paenibacillales; family NBRC-103111; genus Paenibacillus_AR; species Paenibacillus_AR mesotrionivorans. The sequence goes on along the minus strand of JAEWIS010000031.1, from coordinate 62,952 downwards.
GGTGCTGTCCACCCGGGAGGGGAAACCCGGCGGCGGCGGTCCGTTGGCACGGCTGAAACGCTTGTTCCAAGGTCGCCGCGAGGTCCGCTGGGAGGACCTTGCGGACAACCGCCAGCGGATGCGTTACCTCTATGCCCAGGCGGTGCGCCGGGCAGTCCGGGTGGGCTTCCGCTGGCAGGCGGAATGGACCCCGGCGGAAGCAGCCGCGGCAGCTGCCCGGGAAGCGGCCAAGCCGAAGCCCGGGCTGCAGGCCGCCGCTGCCGGACAGACGGCGGCGAAGCTTCTGGACCGGGAGCTGAGCGATGCCTACGAACGGGCCCGTTATGGCGGACAGGAGCCGGATGACGCAGAGGTGGCCCGGTTCCGCAGCAGGAGCACAGACAAATAAGCGGAGCATCATGATGGAGGGATACCCATATGGAATGTCCATGGTGCTATAAGGAGATGGAACCGGTCCATGACCGTTGTCCTCATTGTAAGACGGCCATTTTTTTGCCGGAGGAGGCCGTATTGGAGGCGGAGTCCGGGGAGCTGGAGGGCGAAGAGACGGGGGAGGAGCGGGATTCCACGGATAGAGTGGAAGACATCATCGCCAGCCGCTTCCGGTGTACCAAGTGCGGGGGCAGGTCCAGCAGCATCCAGGAGGTGGCGATGACCGGAACGGGCTTATCCAAGCTGTTGGATATCCAGCATCATCACTACTTATTTGTTTCGTGCACGGATTGCGGGTTTGTGGAGATTTATGACCCGAATATTTTACGGGGTAAAAAATCGGGGGAGCTTGGTTCCACACTGGACTTTTTCTTCGGTTGATTTCTGATTGGCAGCCGGGCTTCTTTTGCCGGGGAGTAACCTGTTCAAGCTTTCGCCCATATCCTGATATCATGTACAGCTGCGAAAGAGCCGCTCTTACGTTCCCGTAATGAGCGGCTTCATGCTACAGGAGGGGGCGAAAACAGCGTGATTGAGGTTAAAGGTGTAATAGCAAACCAGCCGCCGGCGGGAGCGACTCCTGCGGAGACGGAGATTTTCTGGATGAAGGCCGGCCAACAGACTATGTACCGGTATGCTTCATGGGAGGAGCTGGGCTTTGAGCTCCGCACCAGGGTCCTGCTTACAGAGGCGGCTCAGGCCTTGCAGACAAGCGGAGCCCAATTTGCGGTGTTCCGGGATTCCCGCTGCAATCCCCTGTATTGGAGGCGGGATGAAAGGGGGGGCTTCCGGCTTCTGCCGAATGTGACCCCTGCAGACGGGATCCGCAATATTTTTCAGGAAGGGCCGCTGTATGCCTTTGAGTGTGCGACGGCCATGGTGATTGTGCTGTACAAAGGCATGCTGGACAGTCTTGGGGACGGGCTGTTTAACCTGTGGTTCGGAGGACTGCTTTTGTACGATTGGCACTATGATGAGGACCTGATGCTGGTGGATTCCAAAAAACCTCAGGATGCGGTGCCGGGAGATGTGCAGTATTTCAAGAATCCCGATGTTTCGCCGGACCACCCGGAATGGCAGGGGGAGAATGTGCTGCTGATGTTTAACGGTCTCTATTATGGACATGGCATTGGCATCAAAACGGGCGGGGAGATTATCGAGTCCTTAAACCGGAAGCGCCGTCCCTTCAGCCAGACCTCCGCTTATCTGATGGATATCGTGGTCCACCCGGATTACCCGAAGCTGTACCGCACCATAATCGGGGGAAGCGGTTGGAACCAGCCTCTCCCCGCACAATATGGCGGCAGCCCCTGGAATCTGCCCGGACCTATTGGGTTTCCGTCAGCGCAAAGAACCTCCGGGGGTGTGAGCTCATCGGAGCTGAGAGGGATAATGGCTAAAATCGGAAGGGACGCCTTCGTATAAAACGGGAAACATGCTGCTGCGGTAAAGCGGCGAGAAAGGTAAGTTGAAAGTGGGGGTAAAGGCGGGTTGAAAGTAGATTAAAGGTGGATGGAAGCGGGGGAAAGGGAGGGCGAAATTAGGTTGAAGGTGAGTTAAATATGCTGGCAAGGTGCCGTGAAATGCAAAAGTGCATCTATTTCTCCCGATAATAACCCGTCGCGGTCGCATTCTGCAAAAGTGCAGTTATTTTGCTTACTTCAGGGTCATTTCCCGTGTATTTAGAGAAATAACTGCACTTTTGCAGTTAGACAGGCTGAAATCGGATGAACGGGTAGAATTAACTGCACTTTTGCAGTTGCCCAACGATATGCCTCCCCACATATTACCCAGCCTATCGGCGCAACCCGCTAACCTAAGCTTTCTATCGGCTCATGCTGCTAACTTAAGCTACTCATCGGCGCAACCCGCCAACTTAAGCTGTCCATCGGCTCACCCGTTAACTTCAGCTGCCCATCGATGTATCCGCTGATTCGGGCAGCCGCGAGGGTACGGCAGGCACCCGCGATAGAATTAAACAGTTACTTCCACTTCTCCAGCTCAGCCCGGATATTCTCCCGCGTAAGCTTCCGCCTGTGTAATGCCATACTCGGAGACTCCACATTGTATTGGACAATGCGTTTGTTCACCTCCGCCAGCTGTCCGTCAATGGATGGATCATCCGGTGCACGCTTCAACAGATGTGCGATATCCTCGATGGATTCCTTGATGGTTAGCCTCAGGAGCACCCAAGGGTGGGGGACGCCGGCCTGCTTCAGGATGGTGTTCATCACATCCCCTGTGGGCACCGTGAGGGGTTTGCCCTTGCCGGGCAGACGGTCCAGACCGCCGCCGGCTACGAACTCCTCATATTTTTCATCCAGCCAATGGGCCAATTGGGTAAGACCTGCGGAAACCGCGTCCTGATCCACATAGACTTCGGCAGGCAGCGGAATGGTCGGGCGTGGTTCGTTCTCCGGCAAGGATGCGGATTGGGCATTACGGGGGTGTTTCGGACGGGAAGGCCACATGGGCGCACCTCCTGTATTCGCGCTTCAAGCAAAGAAAATGATGAAAAGCCGGGCCAGCCCCATTAAGCCGTGTTTGCAAATCCGCTTGAGGAGTTTGCAAGCACGCCCAAGGGCAGTCCCGGCTTTGTTGTATTCATTTATTTAGCTGCAGAGCCGGATAAAGTGGAATCCGCGGCACCAAGCAGCTCTTTGGCAAGCTGGACGCTTTCGGCTGAAGGCGGCTCCACATTTTCCAGAGCATACTTGTAGCCCAGGGTTTTCCATTTGTAGACACCCAGCTTGTGGTAAGGAAGAATCTCGATTTTCTTGACATTCTCCAGGGTCTTGATAAATTCCCCCATCCGCCGCAGATGATCCTCGCTGTCGGTCCAGCCGGGAACCAGCACATGGCGCACCCACACAGGCACCTTGTTATCCGAAAGAAAACGGGCAAATTGCAGAATGTTGGCGTTGCTCCGTCCGGTAAGCTTGCGGTGGGCATCGTCGTCCAGATGCTTCAGGTCCAGCAGAACCAGATCCGTATACTGGATCAGCTCCTTCAGCTTGGCCTGAAATCCTTCTTCGGTGCTGTAGCAGCCGCCGGAGCTGTCCACGGTAGTATGAATGCCGCGGGCCTTGCACTTGCGGAACAGGTCAACCATAAAATCCATCTGGAGCAACGGCTCGCCGCCGCTGACGGTAATTCCGCCGCCGGAAGCTTCGATGAAAGGAAGGTAGCTTTCGAAATCAGCCATAATCTCATCCGTTGTCATCACCTTGCCCGTGCCGATTTCCCATGTATCCGCATTGTGGCAGTATAAGCAGCGAAGCAGACAGCCCTGGGTGAACACCACATAGCGAATACCGGGCCCGTCTACGGTACCGAAGGTTTCAATGGAATGGATATTTCCCTTCATCGTATGCCGCCTCCTTTATGAACATCATCCCAAGCCGTCAGCATAGCATGCGTAAACCCGGGTGTCCAGTAGTCTATTTTGCGAAAAAATTCAAGTGTGCTTTCTTGCAGTCATTGAGATGTATTGCATATATGATGCAGCCGGATAAACCTCCCGGTTTACGCCGGTTCCCCCCGGGGAAAAAATCCGGAATACGCACGCGGCGCATTCCGGGCTTTTCGAGGGCCTTCCGTTTCGTGTTGTTTTACAGGCTGCTGTGGAAGGTACGGTTGATGACGTCTTGCTGTTGTTCGCGGGTCAGCTTGATGAAGTTAACGGCATAGCCGGATACCCGGATGGTCAGCTGCGGGTACTTCTCCGGATGCTCCATAGCGTCCGTCAGGGTCTCGCGGTTGAACACGTTGATGTTCAAGTGGTGGCCTTGCTTCACGGCATAACCGTCCAGAATGGCAACCAGGTTTTTGATTTGAGAATGGTCATCCTTGCCCAGTGCATGCGGCACGATGGAGAAGGTGTTAGAAATGCCGTCTACGGATGCTTGGTAAGGCAGCTTGGAGACGGAGGACAAGGAAGCCAATGCGCCCTTCTCGTCGCGGCCGTGCATCGGGTTAGCGCCAGGTGCGAACGGTTCTCCGGCACGGCGTCCGTCCGGAGTGTTACCGGTTTTCTTGCCATACACCACGTTGGAGGTGATGGTCAGAATGGACATGGAATGTACGGAATCCCGGTAGGTCTTGTGCTTGCGCAGCTTGGTCATGAAGGATTCTACCAGTTGCACTGCGAGTTGGTCCACACGGTCATCGTTGTTGCCGTATTTCGGGAACTCGCCTTCGGTGGTGAAGTCTACAACCAGGCCGTTATCGTCACGGATGGTCTTGACCTTGCCGTACTTGATGGCGGACAGGGAGTCAGCCGCTACGGACAAGCCGGCGATACCGGTTGCCATGGTGCGCAGGATATGGGTGTCATGCAGAGCCATTTCGATGCGCTCGTAGCTGTATTTGTCATGCATGTAGTGAATGCAGTTCAGAGTGTTGATGTACAGCTCGGCCAGCCACTCCATCATATCGTCAAACCGCTTCATCACTTCGTCGAAGTTCAGGTACTCGGAAGTAATAGGAGCGAAGGTCGGACCAACTTGAATCTTCAGCTTTTCGTCCACACCGCCGTTGATGGCGTACAGGAGAGCCTTGGCCAGGTTGGCGCGGGCGCCGAAGAATTGCATTTGCTTGCCGACACGCATAGCGGATACGCAGCAGGCGATGGCGTAGTCGTCGCCGAACTCGTTGCGCATGAGATCATCGGACTCATACTGGATAGCGCTGGTTTTGATGGACATCTTGGCACAATAGTCCTTGAAGCCTTCCGGCAGATGAGTCGACCAGAGCACAGTCAGGTTCGGCTCCGGGGACGGGCCCAGGTTGTCGAGGGTGTGCAGGAAACGGAAAGAGCTCTTGGTGACCAGCGGACGGCCATCCATGCCTACACCGCCGATGGATTCGGTTACCCAGGTGGGGTCGCCGCTGAACAGCTCGTTGTATTCCGGAGTCCGTGCAAACTTCACCAGACGCAGCTTCATAACGAAGTGGTCAACCAGCTCTTGAGCTTGTTGCTCGGTCATGACGCCTGCTTTCAGGTCGCGTTCTACATAAATGTCCAGGAAGGTGGAGGTGCGGCCCAAGCTCATGGCAGCGCCGTTTTGTTCCTTGATGGCAGCCAGGTAACCCAGGTACAGCCATTGGAAAGCTTCCTTGGCAGTTTGTGCCGGCTGGGACAGGTCGAAGCCGTAAGCCTTGCCCAGCTTCTTCAGCTCGCTCAAAGCGCGGATTTGCTCGTTCAGCTCTTCACGCAGGCGGATGATGTCATCGCTCAGGGTACGCAGGCCAGTGTTGGAAAGGTCCTTCTTTTTCTCGGCGATCAGGTGATCGATACCGTAAAGAGCAACGCGGCGGTAGTCGCCGATAATCCGGCCGCGGCCGTAAGCGTCGGGAAGACCGGTGATGATGGCGGCCTTACGGGCCAGCTTCATTTCGTCGGTATAGGCATCGAATACGCCTTGGTTATGAGTTTTGCGGATGTCGGAGAAAATACGGCTGACTTCTTCACTTACCTTGAAGCCGTAGGATTCGCAGGCTTGCTCTGCCATGCGGATACCGCCGAAGGGCTGCAGGGACCGTTTGAAGGGTTTGTCAGTTTGAACGCCGACAACAGTTTCCAGGTCCTTGTTCAGGTAGCCGGGGCCGTGGGAGGTAATAGTGGAAACCACCTCGGTATCCATATCCAGCACGCCGCCGTTATCCCGTTCTTGCTTCGAGAGATCCATGACTTGCTTCCACAATTGGTTGGTTGCATCCGTGGCTGGTGCCAGGAAAGCATCGTCACCTGTATATACAGTTACGTTTTGTTGAATAAAGTCTCTTACGTTAATTTCCTTTTCCCATGCGCCGCCTTGGAATCCGTCCCATTGTTTCATTGCGGTCACCCTCCCGAAAACAGATAATTTAAATTATTGATACAGTTCTTATGACTATAGAATAATACGGTTTAGCTGTTTTGAAAAGAGGTCATTCGTGACGTATTTGTGAAAATCATTACAAATAACGAATTCTTCGAATCAAAAGCAAATCCTTGAGGCGCAAGGGTGGAAAAATAAGGTTGTGAAAACGGTCACAAAGTCCTCAAATCGATTTTTGACAAGTTTCGTCATTCCCATGGAAATGAAACAGAATTCAGAAAACAGTATAACAGAAAGACACAGTTGGAGGATGAAAGCGCATAGCTTGGGTAAAATGATTGAATAGTGTGACAATTGTTAGATGCTGTGATTAATATCATACCACAAAGCAGACATTCACTAAAGAGTATTACCCGCTCCGCCTGGCCTTTACACATCCGTTTACCGGGGCGCAAGCCAATAAAACCCCTGGTATGGGGGCCAGGGGTGCCGTTTGTAGGGTGGGGAAGGCGCCGCGGCCTTGGAAGCAAGCAGTAACTCGCGGGCAAGCGTACGGATTAGCGGTAGGGGTAGCGAACGCGCGAGCAGTCGCAACGTGATGGCGAGTAGTCGTGATGAGCTGGCAGACAGACGTGTGGATGCGCGAGCAGTCGCAACGTGATGGCGGCAGGCGTACGGTCTTGCAAGTCGGCGTAACGGACGGGAGAGACCTTATTTAGCGGAAAATTGCGTTTTTGGGGAACTTACGGACTGGAGAGACCTTATTCCTCCCCAAAACCCTGAGCAGGAGAAGGAAAGTGCCAAATAACGGCTGTGGTGTCCGTAAGATTTGCAAAAGGCAGGTTTTAAGCTAAATAAGATCCATGGTGTCCGTTAGATGAAGGCAGGCAGGCGGGCGGGAATCGGTTGGCGGCAAAACTCACTTCCCGGACAAACTTCTAGTGCCTATGGATAATGCGTCCCCAAAGTGCTTTCCCATAGTACCTGCCCCGCACATTCTAGTTTACGAAATTTCCCCGCTCCACAGTCGCCGCATTTCCTCATTCGTGTCCAACAGCTCCGCCAGAGTTCCTGAGGCGTGGAGCCGGCCGTCCTTCAGGAGCAGAATCCGGTCGGCATGCTGCAGCACCGCCTTGCGGTGGGAGACCACCAGGCAAGCGGCCTTCCGCCCGGCAAACAGCCGCTCCCACAGCTTCTGCTCTGTCTCCACGTCCAGCGCGCTGGACAGGTCGTCGAAGACGTACAGCTCCGCCTCCCGGGCAAACATCCGCGCGGCCGCCGTACGCTGGGCCTGACCGCCGGAAAGCTTCACGCCCCGAGGGCCGATAACTGTGTCCAGACCCAGATGCAGCTCCTCCACGTCATGCTCCAGCACCGCCGCGTGCACCGCCTCCTGCAGCCGTCCGCCCTCGTTGGGCAGGCCCAGGAGGATATTTTCCGTTAAGGTGTCGCTGTACAGCCGGGGCACCTGCGGGGTATATGCGCTCACCGGCGGGACGAAGAAATTGCCCGGGTCCTCTACCTGACGCCCGTTCCACAATACCTGTCCGCCATCGGGAGGGAGCAGCCCAAGCAGCGTGCGGACCAGCGTGGTTTTGCCTGATCCGATCCGGCCGGTGACGACGGTGAAGGAGCCCTTTTGCAGTGTAAAATCAATCTCACTGATTCCCCGTCCGGTCGCAGGATACATGAACGTTAAACCCGCCACCTTCAGCTCGTCCAGCGCCAAACCGGCAGCCGCGGCAGATCCCTTAAAGGCGGTGCCGGGCACCGCCTCCGACGCAATCTCAGCAGGTCCAGGCAGCTCTCCTCGCAAATAAAGCGGGGCCTTGGTGATGAGCTTTTCCCCGGACGCCCCTTGGAGCAGCGCTCCCATCCGTTCGGTGGAAACCGTGCTTTGTTTGTAGTAGGTCAGGAACTTGCCGAAATTCTGGATGAAGGTGGTGACGAAATTCAGATAATAAACGAACAGCGCAAAATCCCCCACCTGGAAGGTGCCGTTTTGCATCTTTTGTCCGGCCAGGATCAGAATGAAGCCCGTTCCCAGATTCACCGTGTTGGAAAAAACCGAGTCCAGCGCCTGACTGAACAGCTTATCCTTCAGCATGGACTTGCGCCGGGTATCATTCAGCTCCCGGAATTGACCGATTACCCGGTCTTCTGCGCCTGCCACCTGGATGGCCTGGACAGAGGTGAACATCTCACTGATGGCCCCCGTCACCTGGCTGGTGGCCTCGCGGCTGGCGGCACGGTACTTTTGCAGCCAACCGGTGGAAAGCTGGGCCAGCGCCACAACCACAACCAGAGGCAGGAATACCCACAGGGTCATTTGGGCATCGATCCGGGCCAGGATATATACGGATACCGCGGCAAAAAAGATCATGCTGATGGCGTCAACGGACCAGCTTACCGCTTCCTCCACCTGCTCCACGTCGTCCCGGAACTGGCTGATGGCTTCACCCGGCGATCCGGGAATGGCTTTGGCCCCCGGCTCCCGGAGAATATGCTCCAGCATATTGCGGCGCAGGAGTCCCGCAGCCCGGAAGCGGAAGTGGACGTCGGAGAGGAAGCCGACGAGAATGGCGGCGACCCGGGCCATAGCCGAAGCCAGCAGCAGAGCGATGACCGTTGCCACATTAAAGCCGGTGGTCGATGCCCCGGAGAGGATATCGAAGAATTCCTTGGTAACCAAACCGGGGAGAATCGGCACAAGCGTGATGAGAATCCAGTTGAACAGGTTCCAGCTGTACAGCCAAGGCGTATAACGGATAAGTCCCATAAAAAGCCGGAAGGTGCTGAAGCGCCGGTTTCCGGCTGCGGTTTGAGCGGATGTTGCTTTCATTAGACGAGCACCTCCTCAAGTCCGGCTTCCATCACCCGGCTGAACCGGGAGCCGGGATCGGCCAGCAGCGCAAGCCGTTTGCCGTGTTCGCCGATCCGCCCGTCATCCAGCATCAGAATATCATCGGCCCGCTGGATGGTGGAGAGTCGGTGAGCGATGATGATGCAGGTGCGGTCCTTCAAAAGCCTGTTCACTGCACGCTCCAGCAGCTGCTCAGTGGCCGGGTCCAGCCGGGAGGAGGCTTCGTCCAGCACCACCAGTCCCGGGTTCTTCAGGAATACCCGGGCGAAAGCCAAGAGCTGCGCTTCCCCTGCGGATAAACCCCCGCCTCCGGATTCCAGGAGGGTGTCGAGACCCTTGGGCAGGGAGGCTAGCCAGTTGCCAAGCCCCAGCTCCTCCAGTACCTGCCGGATCAGGGTGTCGTCAATGCTGGAATCGTAGAAGGTCAGGTTATCCCGGACCGTTCCTTGAAAAATCTCAATATTCTGCGTAACGAAGCCGATCCGGCTGCGCAGATCATGCAGGCGCACCTCCCGGATATCCGTATCCCCCAGAAGAATGGCTCCTTCCCCGGGATCATAGAAACGAAGCAGCAGCCGGGCAGTGGTGGACTTGCCGCTTCCCGTCCGGCCCAAAAGCCCCAGCACCTTCCCCGGCTCGAGCCGGAAGTTCAGTCCCTCCAGAGTAGTGTTATCCTCCTCGTAGCCAAAGGTGACGCTGCGGAACTCCACCGACAGCGCACCCTCCGGAAGCAATCTGCCGCTGTCGCCGTCCCGGATCAAGGACTCGGTCCCCAGCAGCTCCCGGATCCGGGTGATGCTGGCATCCGCCTTCTGCAGATCCTCCAGCTGCTGGCGGATTTTTTCGATGGGCTGAGCCAGGAGCTCCGTATAGTGAAAAACCATATACACAGCGCCGATGGTAATGCTCCCTTGCCGCCACAGATAGGCGCTGATGCCGAAGGCCATGGCATTCCCCAGGGCAAATACCACAATGGCGGTGATCCACATGGCGGCGAAGCCGAAAAACGCCCGGATGCGGATCGGCAGCCAGGTGCGCAGCAGGCTGTGGAAACGATGCAGCACATAGGCAGTGGCTCCATTGGCCCGGGTATCCTCGGTGCCCTCCAGATGCTCTCCCAGAAACCCGTAGAATTCGGCGCTGATCTGGCGCATTTTGGTCCACATGGGGGCGGCGTAACGCCGGATGCGCTGGATGACTGTCAGGGCGAAGATAACGAAAATAGTCATCACAGCGCCGATCAGAACATTTTCCCGGAACAGCAAAATCAGGATACCGGTCATCAACACCATATTGCTTAATAGAAGAATAACGAAGTTGGAAAAGAAGTTGCCCAAGGCATTAATATCCCCGTCTACCCGTTCGATGATGGACCCGGAGGTATGTTTCTTGTGAAAGGACATATCCAGCTTCAGACAGTGGGCGGCTACCTCGCTGCGAAGCTGGTTGGTGGCGGTCCAGCCCACATTTTCTCCGATGTAGGCAGCGATGACACGGACACCCTGGGTCAGCACGGACAAGCCGATAAACCACAAGGCCGCCTGCATCAGCTTCTCACCGCCCTGGCCCGACTGGGCCGTGTCGATAAAATACCGGATCAGCTGGGGGCTGATCAGCTGCATGGCGATGCCAGAGAGTAGCAGCAGCCCAAGAGCGGTCATGGCGGGCCATTGGGGGATCAGGTATTGCGCCAGAAGCCCCGCATACTCCCGGAGGGGGAGCTTGAATTTTGGTTTCGATGAAGACATGTGGAACAATCCTCCCGGTTATGATGACGCGAAAACCAGCCGACTGTTACCCCGTGCTGGGGGCAGCGGCTGGTTTCCGATAAAACACTGCTGTGAGCTTGCGAGTATAGCAATTATGGAATGGAGACGTATCTTCTTAGTCGAACAGATCGCCCAGACTGTCCAGAATGCTCTTTTTCTTTTTGCCTTTGTAGCCCTGCTGAGGGTAATGATTCTTGTCGTAGGAGGGGTTATGCTCGTAGCTCCGCTGCTCGTAGTCGCGCCGTTCACCGTCACGACGGTCGTAATCGCGGCGCTCGTAATCATCGTCACGCTGCTTCTGCCACGTATTGAAGTCCTCCCGGACCTCGCGCACGTCGCTCATTAACTTGTCCAGTTCCCCACGGTCCAGCCAGACCCCTTTGCACTGGGGGCATGTGTCTATGGTAACGCCTGCTTTTTCCACTTCACGCATTCTCACATTATCGCATACCGGGCAGTTCATCGGGTTTTGGCCTCCTTTATTCTTATCCTGCGGATTGCTTCAATAATAGTCTAGTCTCCATTATATTATACCCGGTGAACGCCCGGAGTTCTAGGTGAAACACCGATATAACCGTTTCTTCCGGTAAAGTCCCGGCAGTTCGGAAACCCTATAAGCATCATCCATAAAAAAGGAGGGTTCCCGTGAAGCAGGAGCAGCAAAGGGGCATCGCTCTGGCATTGGGCGGAGGAGGGGTAACAGGCTGCTGTCACGCGGGAGTGGTCCGCGCCTTGGAGGAGGAGGGCATCCCGGTCCAGGCGGTGGCCGGAACCAGCGCAGGGGCCTTGGCTGCGGCCATGCTGGCCTGCGGCGCCACCGCTCGGGAGCTGGCAGTGCTGACCTCCCGGCTCAGCGCCAAGCTGATGGATGTGGATTATGCCGGCCTGGCCTGCCGGTGGCTGGCGCCGAAGGGCTCCCTGCCGGGGCTCATCCGCGGCAAAAGGCTGGCTAAGCTGTTGGAGGAGCTGCTGGGGGAACGGCAGATCGGAGAGCTGCAGCTGCCTTTTGCGGTGGCAGCCACGGATCTGGCGGCGGGCTGCCAGGTGCTGTTCGCCAACCGTCCTGCGGAAACGGGCATTCTTGGCCCCCACTGTGAGGTGGTCCCGGACGGGAGTTTGGCCCATGCGGTTATGGCCAGCATGTCCATTCCCGGCATCTTCCGGCCGGTGCGTATGGGGGAGCGGCTGCTGGTGGACGGAGGCCTGATGGACAACTGTCCGGCCGCTGCTCTGAAGGCTATGGGCGCCAAACGGATTGTGGCGGTGGATTTGGTGACGGTGGCGCCCCTGCACCTGTTCAAGTGGAGCTTTTCCTCCATTTTGTCCCGGTCGGTCAGTCTCGGTCTGCACCGGATGTCCCAGGCAGATTCCGGCTACCCGGAGCTGATCCTCTCCCCGGAGCTGGGCTCCATCGGCATCCTTGACTTCCCCTGTGCGGACCGCTGTATGGAGCTGGGCTACGAATGTGCCAAGGCCAACATGGACAGCATCCGGAAAGTGGCGGAGGGCGGATAACTTTGGTACCATAACGGCATAACGGGCTGCGGGCTGATGGCCGGCGGCGGACAGGAGGGGTTCCATTGAAAATGCGGGTATCCGCCGTACAATACCGGCTCCGCAAGGCGGAGGGGTTTCAGGATTTCGCCAGACAGTCGGAGCATTATGTGAAAACGGCGATGGAATACGGGTCCGAGTTTATTTTGTTCCCGGAGTTTTTTACGACCCAGCTTCTGTCCATCGGCAACGGTGCAGGGGAAGGGCTGCCCATTCATGCGCTGCCGGGTTTTACGGAGCAGTATACGGCCTTGTTTCGGGGGCTGGCACAGACCCACGGCGTGCACATTATCGGGGGCACCCATGTGACGGAGAGGGAGGGGCGGCTGTACAATACGGCCCATCTGTTTTATCCGGACGGCCGGGTGGAGCGCCAGGACAAGCTGCATATTACGCCGACCGAGGTCACCGAATGGCGGATGAGCGCCGGGGACGGGGTGCGGGTGTTCGATACGGCCAAAGGGCGGATCGGCATTCTGACCTGCTACGACATCGAGTTCCCGGAGATTGTGCGGATGGTGCGCGCCGCGGGGGCGGATGTGATTTTTTGCCCGTCCTGTACCGACGACCGGCACGGGTTTTACCGGGTGCGTTATTCCTGCCATGCCCGGACGGTGGAGAATCAGATTTATGTGGTGACAACCGGGACCGTTGGCGCCTTGGAAAATGTGGATTTTATGCGGGCCAACTATGGCCAGGCCGCGATCTTAAGCCCCAACGACATCCCGTTTCCTCCCCGGGGGGTACTGGCCGAGGGGGAAATCAATGACGATATGATCGTCACGGCTGATCTGGATTTGAGCCTGCTGGAGGAGGTTCGCCAGCGGGGCAGTGTGACCACGTGGCGGGACCGCCGCACGGATTTGTATCCCGATTGGACGTCGATGTAGGGGAAAGGGCTGGCGTTTTTATGATAAAGGAATTATACACGTTTACCCCGGAGGGTCAGCCCCACCGGACTGTGATCCGGCGGTATACGGAGAGGGACTTCGACGGGCTCATCCGCATTCAGGCGGAATGCTTTCCGCCGCCGTTTCCTTCGGAGCTGTGGTGGAACAAAGAACAGCTGGCCAACCATGTGTCTCTTTTTCCGGAAGGGGCGCTGTGTGTGGAGGTGGAGGGGGAGCTGGCCGGGTCCATGACCGGGCTGGTGGTGGCCTATGATGCAGGTCATCCGCAGCACACCTGGGCGGAGATCACCGACGAGGGGTACATCCGCGCGCATAACCCCCAGGGCAACAGCCTGTATGTAGTCGATATCAGCGTTTCGCCCCGTTACCGGAAGCTGGGCCTGGGCAAGTGGATGATGCAGACCATGTACGAGGTGGTGGTGCAGCTTGGGCTGGAGCGTCTGTTAGGCGGCGGGCGGATGTCGGGCTACTATAAGTGGGCGGAGCGGTTCACTCCCCAGCAATATTTGGAGGAGGTGCTGGCCGGGCGGCTGAAGGACCCGGTCATCACCTTCCTCTTGCGCTGCGGCCGGACGCCGGTGGCGGTGCTGGACAACTACCTGGAGGATGAGGAGTCGCTAAACCATGCGGTGCTGATGGAGTGGCGGAACCCGTTTTTGAACGGGTGAGGGGATAGACGGCGCACGTTGATGGGGAGGGAGCGGTAAACGGGAACCATGGAACTGAACGGGGCTAGATAACGGCCGGCGTGAAAGCCGTAGAATACTAGCCTATGGATGGTGCAACCCCGTGAGCTACGCGGATGTTGAGGTACATACCTACTATTGCTGCAGCTATACGTCTCCGCTCCCAATGCTGCACCTAGTTGTATATGAAAAATCGAGTATAAAAGCCGCCCACCGCCCATTTTTAGCAATTAAATATGAAAAATCATATACAAAAACGGCCTGGACAGGGAAACGGCCAGAATGTATATGAAAAACCGACTAAAAGGCACGAAAATCGGCGCCAAGGCAGAATTAAATATGAAAAATCGAGTTCGCCTATTTCGGACAGATGTCCAAAAGTGTTTCAAAAAATGCTCCAACAAATGCTTCAACAGGTGTTTAACCAGATGCGCCAACCGGTAGTTTCAAAAGGGTGCTATAACCGGTGTTTAACCAGATGCGCCAACTACCGCCGTAACAATAGCAGGCAATCGGCGTCAGCCATAATTGCAAGGAGGAGACATATCCATGGAATTTATCCGGATCACATCCATTCATGATCCTTATTTTGCGGCGATGCACCGTCTGATGCAGGAGGTGTTTCCCCCGGAGGAGGTGCTCGAGGCGCCCCTGTGGGAGGAGCCGCTGCAGGATAACGGCCTGCGGGTGTATGTTGCCGTGGAGCGGGGCCAGGTGGTGGGTGCCACGGAATACCGCTATTACCCGGAGATGGAAGTGGCGATGACGGATTTTACGATAATCGGGCGGGAGGGGCTGGGGATCGGTCCGTTTCTGACGCAGCGCAGGCAGCAGGAACTAAACGAATGGGCGGTAGGCAGCGGCCGGAGGCTGAAGGGCATGTTCGCCGAAATCTATAACCCCTACCTGATTCAGGATCACAGCTTCGGCGGGATTAAGCCGATGGACCCTTTTGTCCGTCGTGAGGTGCTGGCTCATCTGGGCTACCGCAAGCTGGACATGGACTATGTCCATCCCTCCTGGCTGGGTGACGGAGAGGCGGTAGGGGAGCTGGACCTGTGTTATCTTCCCTATGAAGAGACGGATACATTGCCCGGCAGCCTGGTAGCACAATTCCTCACCACCTACTACGCCATTCTGCCCAACAAACCCGCCGCGTGGAAGGAAATGGTGGAGAAAGCCGGCAACCGCGAACGGATTCCGTTGTTGCCTATTTAAGCGGCAGGATTGGAAGATTTAGTAGGAGCAGCAGGAGTAGGAGGAGCAGCAGGGGTAGGAGGAGCAGCAGGGGTAGGAGGAGCAGTTGGGGTAGAAGGAGCGGCGGTGGAAGGAGCGGCAGGAGTAGAGGTAGCAGCAGAACAGCCGATCCAGACAGCTTACAGTTTTGCTGTAACGGAATTCAGAAGCTCTTAGCGGCTCAAATCGGCGGTTTTGAAAATGTAACGGAACTCAGAAGCTCTTAGGCCTGATATTCATCCACTTCTGCGCATGGGGACCCCTGTAAGAGTCGGTGAGTTCCGTTACACGCGATAAAAGCCGGATATTAGCTTCTAACAGTCGCTTAGTTCCGTTATGGCGTGTTCCATTCTAGCCCGCATCCCCACGCGGCCTAGAATTCCCACGGCTTAGAATCCCGTTATGCTTTTGCAAGCCGCAGCACCATCAATTCCTCATCGTAATACACACCATTCCACTTCAGCGACTCCCGCTCGGTGCCGTACACCTGGAAGCCCAGAGCTTGGTACAGCCGCCGGGCGGGTTCGTTGGCCGCATTTACCGCCAGCCTCAGCTGCTCCACCCCCGTCCAGCCTTGGGCCAGCCGGATCAGCTCCGTCATTAACTGACGGGCTGCTCCACCGCCTCTGGCCTCCGGATGGACAAACACCCGGCAGACATCCGCCTTATGCTGCTCTTTCACCGTTCCCATACGGATAGCCGCAGCAATGCCCCATAACCGGCCGTCCTCTCCAAAAGCTCCCACCGTGGCCCTTTGGCCTTCCACAGGCTGAAGCCTTTCGATCACCGTTTCCCTGCTGAAACGGACCTCCCGGTCGTAATCCGAGCCGAAGGCCTCGGGACATTGCTGTAACCCCATAAGCCGGAGCTCCTGGTAGAGCGCAGCATCTTCTTTTTCAAGTACACGTATGTACATGGCGTATTCCTCCTTTGTTCCGACTGTTATAGAAAGCAGTATACACCTTAAGAAAAATTTAAGAAGCACCAAAGTCACTTTTGTAGGCATATGCCCATACCCTGTTGGATGGCTTAGAAGGCGGGATTTTGGAAACGATGGATAATAAAGCGGCGGTTTTCCTAAGGAAACTGCGGGTTAGGGCGGGCTTGCCTTCGTTGCGCGTGGGTATGAAGATGTGTACAATGATGGTATTACTTTGCAGGCAGCGGAATGGCTCCCTTTCATACAGAGAAAGGATGCGGTTATGAAGAAAAAGCTTTTGAACGTATTGAAGGTCGTGGTTCTGGTGGCGACCGTCTATTTTATTGTGGTCAACCTCAAAATGAGGCCCATGGACATTGTGGACTACCTCTTGCAAGCCAAGAGTTTTTTTTATCTGGCGTTGTCGATCTTCGTGGTTTTCCTGGCGGTGCAGGCCTGGATCTGGGTCCAGATTCTGAATGACTCCGGCAAGCAGATTTCCTCCTACCGGGGGCTGGTCATCTATATGACCTCCCAGTTCGCCAAGTATCTGCCCGGCGGCTTCTGGAACCTGGTGGGGCGGGTGTATCTGACCAGTAAACACGGCGTAGTATTGGGAACCCAGATGACGGCGATTCTCTATGAAAATATGATGCTGGGCATTGTGTCGGTGATCTACGGCATTATTCTGCTCTACAGCTTCCACTTTATCTTCCTGCCGGTGCTGCTGGCGGTGGCGGTGCTGCTGCCTATTGCTTACTTCTTTTACGAGCCCGTGCGGGTATTCAGCCAAAAGATGATCCATAAGCTGTCCAAACGCTTCCGGGGAATGGAGCTTTCCTTGCCCAGGGAGCGGTTTTTCCTGTATTTGTCCTATTATTTCCTGAGCCATCTGCTCCAGGGGATTGCCTTTTGGCTCCTCTTGCAGACCTTCGGCGTGGAGTCGGTTAACATTGTTACGGCGGCGGGGATTTTTGCCGTTTCGTGGCTGATTGGCCTGATCAGTCCGCTGCCCGGCGGCATCGGCATACGCGAGGGGGCGCTGGTGTTCCTGCTTTCCTTCCAGGTGCCTGTACCGGTGGCGACCCAGATTTCGATTATTACGCGCATCTGGAATCTGATGGGGGAGCTGGTGCTTTTCACCCTGCTGAACAGCATTGATCTTATTCGGAAAAGGATGGCCGCCTGATGATGAAAAAACGCAACGTTCTGCTTGTCGCCGGGGTATTCCCGCCGGGAGTCGGCGGCATGCAGAACTATTATTATAATCTGTGCCGGCATTCCGGGCACAAGATCACGGTGTTCGCCTCGGATTACAAGGGGGCGCCCGCCTTTGATGCGGGACAAGCCTTCAAGGTGATCCGGAAGCCTTTTTTGCAAGATGAGAAGGTCAGTGCCTGGCATACCCTGCGGATGATTCCCCAGGTGGGCCGGGTGATCAAGGAAGAGAACATCGATATCACGGTGTACGGATATATTCTGTACGGGCTGATCGGGTGGTTCCAAAGTGTGTTCCGCGGCCGGAAATACGGGGTTTCGGTCCACGGTATGGATGTGCTGAAGCTGACCCGGTATGCGGTGCTGCGGAGTATTGTGAAGGCCATTCTCCAGCGGGCGGATGCGGTGATCGTCAACAGCGCCTATGTGAAAAAGCTGATGATGGAGCTGGGCGTCAAAGCAGAGCGGCTCCAGGTGGTATATCCCGGTGTGGAGGAGCAGTATGACCGGATGGAGAAGGACCCGGCGCTGATCCGCAAGCACGGCCTGGAAGGCAAATATGTGCTCATGACCCTTGGGCGGCTGGTGGGCCGCAAGGGCTTCGATATGGTGATCCGGGCCATGCCGGAAATCCGCAAAGCAATCCCTGACGCGGTGTATCTCATCGTGGGAGGCGGGCCGGAGCGGGAGGCTTTGGAACGGCTGGCTAAGGAAACCGGAGTGTCGGACTGTGTGGTGTTTGCAGGACGCGCCGCCGATGAGGATTTGGTGAAGTATTATAATCTGTGCGATGTGTTCGTGATGCCCAGCCGTTATATCGCAGCGGAGGGGGATGTGGAGGGCTTCGGCATCGTCTACATGGAGGCCTCCAGCTGCGGCAAGCCGGTGATCGGCGGCAACTCCGGCGGTGTGGTAGAGGCGGTGCTGGACGGGGAGACGGGGCTGATCGTAGACCCGTCCTCGGCAGAGGCCATTGCCCAAGCAGTAATCCGGCTGCGGGAGAACCCGGCGCTGGCGGAGCGACTGGCCGAAACCGGCTACAAGCGGGCCAAGGAGCAGTTCCGCTACGGGGCAATTACCCGGGACTTCGACGTTTTCCTGGGGGAGCAATGTGGCGGCGCACAGGAAAAGGCCCTGCAGGGCAGGACCCGGATGCTGTAAACAGTGTGATTCGGTTGGATAACGAGCTGCGGCGGGGAAATCTAACGGAAGCTACAGCCGCTACCCTGAAATAACATGGTCCGAGCCGTAGGCCGGATATGTTATGGAAGCCTCGAAACCGGCATAGCCGGTTTGAGGGTCTTCTTTGACATTTCATCGGTCTACGGTGCGGCGGGAACCGTACCATGAGTGGCTATTTCAGCTAAAAAAGGGCGTTTCAGTTTCTTACGGAACTGAGCGCCCTTATTTGTGCTTTTATAGCCTCCAACCCGGCCATTTCCTCCGAATAGCGGCTGTGGCCGCCGTTAGAATTGGCAAAGGCCGGCTTTGGGCCAAATAGCGGCTGTGCCCGCCGTTACAATTTGGGGCAGGCCCGTAAACCGGTTTGTGGGCCAACTCTCTCCCGGTTTCCGCTCACTGCCCACCCACTCCCTGCTTACTCCTCGACAAACCGGACTTCGTTGTTGTCCAAAGAGGCAATCCGCGCCAGGGATTCCACCCGGTAGCCGGCGGCGGAGAGCTTGTCCGCTCCCTGCTGGAAAGACTTCTCAATAACGATGCCGATGCCGGCCACCACCGCGCCAGCCTGCTCGGCAATCCGGGCCAGCCCGAAGGCCGCTTCCCCATGGGCCAGGAAATCGTCGACAATCAGCACCCGATCCCCTGGCTGGATGAATTTCTTGGCGATGGTAATCTCGTTTTTCTCCTGCTTGGTGAAGGAGAACACCTCTTGCACGTAGATATCGTCACGGAGGGTCAGCGATTTCTGCTTCCGGGCAAAAATCATCGGCACCTCCATCACCAGGGCGGTCATGATTGCTGGTGCAATACCGGAGGATTCGATGGTCAGAATCCGGTTCACACCCTCATTCGCAAAACGGCGGGCAAACTCCCTGCCCATCTCCATCATCAGCTGCGGGTCCATTTGATGGTTCAAGAAGGAATCCACCTTCAGGACCTGGCCGGACAGCACGATGCCTTCCTTCATAATCTTTTGCTTCAACAGCTCCATTGCGGCTTTCTCCCTTCCAGCACTCGAAGTCAATAAACAAAAACACTCCAAAACGCAGCCCCTCCGGGGACAACGCAATCGAGTGTCGGATAAACGCGGCCTTCCATCCGTATTGCTTGATAGTCCCGGCGCACCACAAGCACAAAACACGCGGCGGCGAACAGGCTCCCCTCTAAACGGACAGACACGTAAACACTCGTAGTCGGAGCATTTCCGGTGCCCCGGTAGAAACTTGCAGGCCAATTCCTGCTATTATACGAGAACATATGAAAGGATCAGGTACATTTGCGATTATACAATAGAATAGCCGCGCAGAAAAAGAGGGTTCATGGCGAATTTGCGAAAAAGACAGAAAAGGACAGGCTGCTTGAGCCTGTCCTTGTGCTGCATGGGTGCTGGAAGGGTAGGGAAAAGTGCCGGAACTAGGGTCTGGTTTCCGCTCATCTACCGGTGAGAAGACAGCCCCTAGTGCTTTTTCAGATCCAGTTGATCGGTTTCGGATTGGGCTGCCCGGGCACGGGCCTTGCCTTGTCCGGTGCGGTCCGCCTTGGATTGGAGATCGGAGGCCTCACGCTTCCGTTTGGATGGATAAATGCCGTTTGCCATAGAGAACATCCTCCTTTCGAAGATGGTGTCCGAATCAATCCCCTTTATCGTGGCCCTTCTCCTTGAACCGGTCGGGATATGTGATCTCCTCCCGGAAGCGGGGGTCCACGGCGATGCCGGTATGGGTGTCATGGGCCAGGCCTACCAGCTTCCAGGTGGAGGTGCCCAGCTGCGGGTCCGCAGGGAACAGCTCGCCGCGGTTAAAGTACGCCTCCCGGCCCCATTCGTTCTCATACACACCGTCCGTCTCTACCGGCTCCCCGGACATGGGGTCCATACGCTTTTGCTCTGACAAGGGACATTCCTCCTGCTTCGCGTCATATTCGTCGGTGCGGCGCAGCCGGCCCTGACAGGACCGGCTCCTGAAGCCCGAGCACAAAACACAGCTCCGGCGCTTCCACGGTTATTTTCCGCTGGAGGCTGGCTTTCTATACAGCAGTCTGCTTCCAGGTGCGCCGCGGCCGACGCATCTTACACGTAAGGGGGATCCCATGCCTTTTTGCTCCAATAAAGCCTCTCCCGCATGATCCGGAGCTCTGGGTCCAGCTTCACATCCACCCCGAAGGGGAGCTTGCTGTTATGCCAAAACCGGACGTCCCGCCATTGCACCAGGAAGCCATCCTGGCCTTCGGAGATGCTGACATGCACTTTCTCGGCAAAACCCAGAAAGGTCCGCACGCTGTCTCCGCCCAATGTGGCCTCAACGGCGGGATGGCCGTTTCCCTTGGGGTAGGCGCCCTCCAGAACTCCGCGGCCCCGCAGCAGGGAGCCGGTCCGGTATTCCTGCTCCGTCTCCAGCAGGAACTGGCCCCAGCCCCAGATGAGACCTGGGACCAGTTGAACCGCTGCCGCTTCCGCCTCGTACTCCGACCGGATACGCCGCAGAAGCCTCCGCTGGTACAGCATTCGAAGCAGCACATAGACGCAGGAGGCGGCGTACACAAGGGGGAAGACGATAGCTGCCCTCCAGCCTGCCAGCAGCCAGCCCGCCAGTCCGGCCGTATGCAGGGTAAACAGGAACGGATCGAAGAGGGGCAGAATGTCCAGATGGTGCCAGCGGCGGTTTAAGGGCCGGAAGCATTGCACCCCGTACACATTAAGCCAATCCAGAAACACATGGAGCACCACGGCTCCGAAGGTCCACAGGTAAAGCAGCCAGAAGGATTCCAATACTCCGAAGGCCCAGGCTGCCGGAAGGGCGATAAGGGCGGGCCAGATACCAAGCGCAGGCAGGGAATGGGTGACACCCCGGTGATAGCGCAGATAATGGCGGTAGCTCTTCAGGCGGACGATGGTATCAAAATCGGGAGCGTGTGACCCGACCACTGTACAAAGCAGCATTGCTTGGGCCAATCCGGGCTGGGCCGCGACCTCCGGGTGCAAAAAGGCGAGACCACCCAATGTAGCGCCAAACAGCAAATGGCTGGCTGTATCCATGAATTATTCTCCTTCCCGCCGGGAACCCCCGGCAAACCGCTCGTGGGCGTTGAACCAATAAAACCACTGCTCCGGGTTCTTGAGCAGCTGTTGTTCCAGAAGCAGATTCAGGAAGGCCGCAGCGTCTGCCTGCTCCCCTGGCCCGAAGCGCTCCCTGAGCAGCACCGGCTCCTCCATAACCAAACGGTGGGTATGGTCAGCCTCCCGGACACAGCGGGCCGGCAGCACCGGCGTGCCCAGCTCCAACCCCAATTTGGCGGCTCCGGCGGGCAGGCGGGTGGCTCGGCCCAACAGGCGGGCTCGGGGAAACCCCGGCCGGTAGAAATCCCCAAGGAGCAGAAGAACACCTCCGCCCTCCAAATGGTGCCTGAGCTTCCGGACCAGCTGCAGGGGCGGGGTTTTATCATAATCTAACCCGGGACAGCCCAGCCGCTGGAAGCTCCGGTATAAGGGGGCAAGCTCCGGGTCGGAGGCGGTGGCGACGGTTAAACTGGGATAGGTTCTCGACAGATGCCAATAGCCGTAAAAGAAATTTCCGGTATGAGGCGCGTATAGGATAGCCCCCTTGCCCTGCTTCAAGGCTTCGGCCAGATGGTGTTCGCCCTCCAGCCGGATGTCCGTCCGGCCGGAGGGCAGCAGTGTCTCCGCTGCAAGCAATTCGTACAGAGTGCGGGCGGCATGCCGGTAAAACCCGCTTACGCAGGTGTTAATGTAAGCCTGTTGCTCCGCAGCGGTGCGCCCTCCTGCGGGGAGCAGCTCCGCCATATTGCGGCGGATCATCGCGGTTTGCCCGCGCAGAAGGGTCTGCAGAGCCAACGCAGCCCCTGGCAGCAGCAGCGGCGCCGGTTTGCCCAGTACCCTGCGGAGCAGCACAGGTCCGCGGCCTTGCGCCTGCTGCAGCCGGGTCAGCAGAGCGATGGTTTGGTACATGGGCTAAACGCCTCCTTGGAGCAGGCGGAGATAACGGCGGGAGATGCGGGCCTTCTCCAGAATCACAAAGTAGTCCACGGTGTCGAACAGGGCATCGTAGGCAGGCTCGCCCCCGATTTCCGCACCGAGCCACTGATAGCCCTTAACCAGGGGCGGCAGCCGCCGGAACAGCTCCTCCTCAGAAGCGGTTAATTCCACCGGTGCCAGATCAGGGATCGTATGCGTGTCCAGCGGCCTGATGCCGTAACGGGCGGTAATGACACCTCTTTTGCGCAGCAGCGAATAGGTCTCCAGCATTTCGTCACGGGTACGGGAATGGACACTGGCGCATCCCACCAGACGGGAAAAACCACCATTGTCGGCATAGTGAAGAATCTCCTCCCACAGCAGGCGGATGGCTCTGCCGCTGCGGTAGTCCGGGTGGACGCAGCTGCGTCCCAGCTCAAGGGTTTCCCGCATCCAAGGGCGGTAGCCGGCCAGATCGAACTCGCTCTCCGAATAAAACCCCCCATGCAAAGCCGCCCTTGGGCCGGGCAGCAGCCGGTAGGTGCCCACCACCTGTCCGGAGTCCTCATCCTTCACCACCAGATGATCGCAATATTCGTCATACCGGTCCGTTTCCAGGCCTTCCGGATTGTACAGACGCAGGTTCTTTTCTTCCTCGGCGAACACCTGGTAACGCAGGCGCAGTGCTCCTTCCACATCATCATCCGTCCGGGCCGGACCTGCTGTAAGACGCCGGAGGCTCAAGGCGGCATTCGTCTGTTCTGTCATTCATCTCACACCTTTCGCACGGGGTGGAAATGCAGCTTTACTGGAATTTATCGTAGCAAGGCTTCGTAAAGCCGGGATATGCGCCACGTTAAGTTATTGTGTAGGTTCCCAGGGCTTGACCGCCCGGTTATAATGAATGCATTATACAGTTGAACATTACAGACGCAGTCGGAAGCGGGAGAGGGTTGGAGAGCGGTTATGGTACTGTGGGGCACATTGGTCAATACGTTTGCAATTATTCTGGGAGGCATTCTGGGGCTGGCGCTGCCAAGGCTGTCCCAAGGCATCAAGTCTACGGTTATGCAGGGGCTGGGTCTGGCGGTTTCCGTGCAGGGGCTGATGATGGCGTTTAAAACCAGCAATCTGCTGATTGTCATCGGAAGTCTGGTGATCGGAGGTGTGCTGGGCGAGCTGCTGCAGGTGGAGCGGGGGTTGGAAAAGCTGGGTGGCCAGCTGGAGCGTTTGGTAGGAAGCCGGGCCAAGGGGAAGGTGGCGGTGGGATTCGTAACCACGACGCTGATTTACTGTGTGGGAGCCATGGCTATTCTCGGATCCATCGACAGCGGTGTCCGTCTGAATCATGACATGCTGTACACCAAATCCATGCTGGACGGATTTTCGGCGATTATTTTTGCCTCCACCCTGGGGGTTGGGGTGCTGTTCTCCTCGCTTCCGGTTCTTGTGTACCAAGGGGCTATCGCTCTGTCGGCCACGCTGATTACGTCGTTTATCAGCCCGGGGATGCTGGACGCCATTACCGCGGAGGTAACCTCCGTCGGCGGCATTCTGATCATCGGCATAGGCCTGAACATATTGGAAATCAAAAAAATCAATGTGGCCAATTTGCTGCCCTCCGTTGTAATAGCTGCCCTGTTGGTGCCGCTCATTTCATATTTCAGTTGACCGCTGCACCATACATAAGCAAACAGCCTCAGGCTAAATGCCCGAGGCTGTTTGTTTTGCTGTCCCAATCATTAATGAACTTTGAGAATCTCCACGCGGCGGATGCGGTGGCGGTCCATTTCGCGAATGGTAAATTTAATGCCGTTATACATCCATTCGCCGCCCTTCTTGATGGTGGGCTGGTTGGTGTACAGCCAGCCGCCGATGGTACCCAGCTCTTCGCTTTCCAGGTGGGTGTTCAGCAGATCATTTACCCGGTCTAGGCTCAGCTTGCCATCCACCACATAGTGCTGCTCACCGATACGGGTGATGTCCGCTTTTTCCTCGGCGTCGAATTCATCCCGGATCTCCCCGACAATCTCCTCAAGGATATCTTCGATCGTAATCAGACCGGAGGTTCCGCCGTATTCGTCCACCAGAATAGCCATGTGAATTTGCTGCTGCTGCATCCGTTGAATCAGACTCTTGATCGGAATGGATTCAGAGACGGACAGCACCGGCTGCACCAGAGTCGAGATATCCAGGTTAGGGTCATCGCTCAGCTGCATGAACAATTGCTTGGTATTAATAAAGCCGAGGATATGGTCCTTGTCCCCCGCCATCACGGGGATACGGGTGTACTGCTCCTTTTTCATAACCCGCAGGTTGAACTTCCGCTCCACATCCAGATCGATGCAGACCATGTCCGTCCGCGGCACCATAATCTCCCGGGCCAGCAGCTCGTCAAAGTTGAAAATGCGGGTTACATAGCCGTATTCCGCTTGGTTGATCTTGCCGCTTTCGTAGCTATCCGCCAGGATCAGGCGCAACTCTTCCTCAGAGTGGGCTTCTTCATGCTCCTTGGCCGGCTTCATGCCGAAAAGATGCACGATCCAGTTGGCAGAGCCGTTCAAGGCCCAGATAAACGGGTACATGGCTTTATAGAAGAAAATAATGGGCTTCGCCACCAGGAAGCTGATGGCTTCCGCTTTGTGGATGGCCAGGGTCTTAGGCGCCAGCTCCCCCAGTACTACATGCAGGAAGGTAATGAAAACAAAGGCGATGACGATGGAGAGGATTCCGCTTATGTCATGGAGGAATTCATAACGCTCAAATACGGGATGAAGAATTTTTTCTACGGTAGGCTCGCCCAACCAACCCAGAATCAGGGCGGTGATGGTAATACCCAATTGGCAGGCGGACAGATAACCATCCAAGTTGGAGGTGATTTGTTTGACGGCAAGGGCGTTTTTCTTGCCCTCCATCACCAATTGGTCAACCCGGCTGGCGCGCAGCCGGATTACGGCGAATTCCGTTCCCACAAAAAAGGCTGTGGCGAGAATCAGGAATGCGACTGCAAGAAGATTTAGGACGATCATGGACAAACTCCCATCTGATGGATTTGATATAAAAATGAATTTATATCATGAACTTACACATTATAAGTTCTTATGAACCTATATTATCAGGAAATGTAACGTCGGCTCAATGTCCGAAATCCCCCGGAACGACCCAAATCCGGCAGAATAGCCCCGGTTAGGGCAGGTCAGGGCAGACCAGGCAAAGCCTCACCCCCGTTCTTTACAATTCACGGACTCCGTCGTATTATGAGTTCATATGAACTTGAAATGGAAATGGAGGGGATTCTGATGGAAACCTTTCAATTGACCCGCAAAGACATGTCCCAGCTGCTCATCAGCCTCACCGGACAGCCCGGGAAATCCCCAAAAGCCATCCTCAGGGAGATATGGCTCAAGTCACGGCGGGAGCAGCCCGGCGAGAGCCGCTCTTTTGATGCATATGTGGGCGCGTCCATCTCGCCGATTCTGGCCAAGGTGATGGAGATCAACCCGGCCCAGGAGGCAGGGTTGTCGCTTAGTGATATTGTGGCCCTAGGGGGGCAGATCGAATACAACCATTTTGCCGTCACTGCTGTTCAGAACTGGGTGAAACGGGACCTGAAGGAAATTATCGGGTCACCCCGCTTGGGCAAAAAATATTCCTTCCAGCAAGCTGCGATTCTCTTCATTATTGAAGACCTGCGGGCGGCACTGGATCTGGAGTCTATCCGGAAGCTGCTTCTGCGGGTCTTCCGCCATTGCGACAGTGATGCTGACGACCTCATTCACCCGGTGGATTTCTACGCTGCGTATTCGGGCTTGTTCGAGGAGCTTGACCCCAACAACGACCAGGTGCTGGACCTGCCGGGATCGCCGGGACGGGACTTCAAGCATGACCACTTAATGGAGGCTCTGGTCAAAAAGAAAGCTGATGATTTCGCGGCGTCCCTGCCGGAGCTCTCCCCGCAGGAGCGGGAAGCGGTCCGCAACTGTATGGTTATTGCCATGCTGTCCGTACAGACGGCATATTTCCAAAGCTTGGCCAAGCGTTATTTCCAGGCCTCCATGTTTTTGCAGAATCTGTAGGGGAGAGTAGGCCCCGCAAGTAAATAAGACCCGCCGGTGTGTGTGATTCCCGGCGGGTCTTGTTTGTATTAGAAAAGTGGGAGCTTGCGGATCGCGGCTCAGGTTTTCGTTCATGGCAGAACCGGCTGTGCCGCGCATTAAGGGATAAAACGCTGCTTATAACGCCGCCTGTTCCGGCTCCTCCAGCTTCCGGAGGATGCTCAAGCACCATTCCCGCTCCGCGTGTTTGGTGGCGATGGATTTCTCAATAAGAATTTGCGCTCCGAACATGGGGGAGGCCAGGTCATAAAGCTCAGTGCCCGGTTCCCGGCGCTCCGCCAACTGCTGAAGCCGCTTATGCAGCCTGGCAAGCCTCTCGTCGAGGAGACGCATTTTTTCCTCCAGCAGATTGCGGACGGCTGGTTTATCCACGAGGAACAGGCTGAAGATTTTCAACGCAAATTCATCACGCACCACCGGGTTGTCCGTAGGTTCGGTAATCCACTGCCGTACGGCATCCTTCCCTTGCGGAGTGATGGTATACACTTTTTTGTCCGGCTTATCGGTTTGGGGGACCAGGGTGAAGCGGACAAGACCCTTTTCCTCCAGTTGGGCCAGCAGCGGATAAATCTGGCTGTGGTTGGCGTTCCAAAACAGCTGGATCCGCTGGGTGAGATCGTATCCCGTACAAGGCTCCACAGCAATGAGGCTGAGGAGGCCGTAGGATAACTTATTCATGGATTCCTCCCTATATGTTTTGTTTGACATATCGATCGGGCGGGTGTAACATAGTCTTCATTCATTATATGTAAAAACAGACATAAAGACAAGGAGAGGTAAAACCGTATGTCCTCAAAAAAACAGGCCCTTGGCAAAGGAGCTCCCGGAACAGATCAGGCCGCTGCCCACAGTGAAGCATTTTGGCCGATTATGATCGCTCTGTTCTTCGGAAGCTTCTTCTCCACGTTGGCTTCCAGTACCATTAATATTGCGCTTCCCGTTTTGCAGCGGGACTTCAACACTGACCTGAACACCATCCAGTGGGTTATGACCGGCTTTATGCTGGCTATGGGCACTATTGCTCCGGTAACCGGCTATTTCGGTGAACGGTTCAGCTATAAGCGTCTGTACGTATTCAGCTTGGCGGGTTTTACTTTGGCATCCGTATTCTGCGCGTTGTCCAACACTGTCGCAACTCTGATTGCTTTCCGGACACTGCAAGGGGTATTCTGCGGTGTTATCGTGCCTTCCGCCATGGCGGTAATTTATCAGGTTATCCCACGGGAAAAGCAGGCAGTCGCCATCGGCATCTGGTCGGCCTCCGCTATGCTGGCCCCTGCAATCGGCCCGACCCTCTCCGGCTGGATTCTGGAGCATGTGTCCTGGCACTGGATCTTCTGGATGAATCTGCCTATCGGCATCATCGCGATTATTATGGTGCAGCTGTTTATGCCTTATTACCGGATGAAGGTTCCCCAATCCTTTGACGGCATCGGCTTTATTACGGTTATTGCCAGCTCCGCTTCCATCCTGATCGCGCTGTCCCAAGGCCGGGCATGGGGCTGGACCTCTGCCGGTACGCTGTCGCTATTGATCGGAGGCTTAGCCGTACTGGGGCTGTTCCTGTGGAGGGAGCTGACCGCCAAGTCTCCACTGCTGAATCTCCGGGTATTTCGCAGTGGGCGTTATACCATGGCACTGGTGATTACCTGTATTCTCAACATCAGCCTCTATTCCGGCATGATGATGACTCCTGTATTTCTGCAGAACATCCAGGGGGTTTCGCCCATGGACGCCGGGCTGATCCTGCTTCCGTCCTCCTTGGCTATGGCCATCTCCATGCCTTTCGTCGGCAAGCTGTACGGCAAGGTAGGGCCGCGGATTCTCACGATTATCGGGCTGTCCATGGTCGCCCTGGGTTCGCTTCCGTTAAGCTGGCTTTCCGTCAATACACCTCACAGCTATCTGCTGTGGTGCATGGTCGTCCGCAGCTTGGGCATTGGCCTTACGATGATGCCGGCCAGCAACTATGGCATGGAGCAGATTCCGAAGGAGCTTTCCGGTCATGCCTCGTCCATCAATAACTGGACACGGAGCGCATTCGGCTCCTTTGCTATCGCGATATTTACCGCCATTATGAGCAGCCGTTCGGCTACCCATGCCCAAGAACTTGCGGCAGGGGGCTTACGGGATAAGGTGCAAATTCAGATGTCCGCCGTCACTATGGGTGTGGACGATGTGTATCTGATCGCCACCTGTATTGCCGCCGCGGCCATTCCCGTTGCCTTCTTCATCCGCAAGCACAAAAAAGGCCCCTCCGCTCCGGCGGAGCAGGTTGTGTTGGAGCCGCAAAAGGCGTAGGAAAGCGAATCGTATAGGAGAGATCCGGGACCGTTAGGTTCCCGGGTCTTTTTTTGCGTTGAAAGTATATAACTCCCGCCGTCTGCAATCTGCCGCCCGACTCCCCGCTCCTACCTCATCGTCTGCCATCTGCCGCCCGACTCCCCGCTCCTACCTCACCGTCTGCCATCTGCCGCCCGTCTTCTCGCCGCCCATACCTACCGTCTGCCATTGGCCGCTCGCCCTCTACCCCATACTTCGCTGCTCACACTCGACTCCCCCGCCCGTGGCTAACGGACCTGAGAGACGCTATTTAGCCAAAAACGGGTGTTTTAGCAAACGAACGGACAGGAGGGACGCTATATGTGAGAGGAAGAATGGTGGAGGGTTCTTTTCAGCCGATTAGGGTCACCTGTGTCCGTTAGCCCGCAAGCTCACGCCAAAATAGGCAAATAGAGGCTTCCCTGTCCATTAGGGTATCCGTTAACAGAATGAAATATTAACTTACGTAATGTTTCATAACATAAACATCACTTTTCGTCACGAAAACTGAGAACTTATTCATTTTCGACCTGAATTTCCATAAAAATATAACAAAAAACATCTTGTTATATTTCCCCAACTCACTATAATGAATGTATTACGGAATGTATGTGTGAGTAAACAT
The DNA here is from genome assembly GCA_023386955.1 of Bacillota bacterium. Taxonomy (GTDB): domain Bacteria; phylum Bacillota; class Bacilli; order Paenibacillales; family NBRC-103111; genus Paenibacillus_AR; species Paenibacillus_AR mesotrionivorans. The sequence goes on along the minus strand of JAEWIS010000031.1, from coordinate 33,328 downwards.
GCCATATAACAATCTGATCACTCATATCCGATTGCGCGCAAAAGACGCCGGACAGAACGTTCAACAAGGAAAGGATGAGGCGCAATGATTAAAATCCGGTTTTACGCAAGCTTGGCCAACCACACCAAATGCACGGAGACGGAAATAAACGGGGCGCCGCTAACCGTGGAAAAGCTGCTGGAGGAGCTTTCCTCCCAATACCCCGAGGCCCGGTTTGACGGAGTGCTGGTGGCAGTCAACGGCGCATCGGCGCGGAAAACCAGCACGGTGGAAGCAGGCAGTCTGGTTGCGCTGCTGCCGCCTATTGCCGGGGGGTGAGCAATTCCGGACTCTCAGGCGCCTGAGATGACACCCCTTAATCCAAGGCCCATTTGAAGAACTGCCGTTCCTTCCGGCAAAGCAGAGCTTTGCGGAGGGAGCGGTTTTTGTTGTCTTTACAAAACCTCCACATTGCGCTGACGTTTGGTTAATCTTTCTTCGTTACAATTAGGGATGATCTGGAAGATTCATAGAGTCCATTCGTAATGGAGGGAGCAAAAAAGCATGCAGATGTGGAGAAAACGCGCAGTATCGGTTGTATTGTCGTCGGTTCTGACGATAGGGGCGGCAGTCCCCGCTCTGGCGGCGGAAATCCCCAACGTTCCGGTTCCGGTGATCGGTGGATCTGGAGGAGGCGGCGCTGGACAAACAGTCTCCGATGAGCTGTCCATGAAGCTGATCGGGCGGTATACGGCACCGGGAGGAAGCACCGCGGCTGAAATTGTTTCCTACAACAAGATAACCCATAAGGCTTATGTCATTAACGGCAAGGAAATATCATTGGATATTGTGGATTTAGGCGGCCTGCAGAACCGGAATACAGTCACCGATGAAGTCTACTCTCTTACCGCTGAGAAGAGGGTTTACCTCGAGGATTTGGGCTTGGGCATTACGAAGAGCACCCATGATATGACCAGTGTAGCCGTGTCCCCCTCAGGGGAATATGTGGCCTTGGCCGTTCCTGCTGTGGACAGAACCCTCAAAGGCAAGCTGCTTCTTTTGGATCAGAATGGCAGTCTCATCAAGGAATTCGGCGCCGGTTACCTGCCGGATATGGTGACCTTTACCCCGGATGGCCAAAAAATTCTTAGCGCCAACGAGGGCGAGCCCAACTCCGATTACAGCTTTGACCCGGAAGGCTCCGTTACCTTAGTTGATCTCTCCAACGGAATAAGCATTGCTGTTGCCGAGCAAATCAGCCTGGATCTCCCGGACGATGTGTTCGGCGACAATGTCCGGCTCTTCCCCAAGGGCAAAGCACCGACCAATTCCACCGAGCGGGCACAGGATTTGGAGCCGGAGTATATCGCAGTGGACTCTTCCGGGAGTTATGCCTATGTATCCATGCAGGAAAACAACGCCATTGCCACTTTAAATTTGGAGACCCGCAAGATTGAGAAGGTATCCGGGCTTGGTGTAAAGGATCACTCCCTGCCGGGGAACGGCCTGGATGCGTCCGACAAAGACAATGCCATCCACATTGCCAAATGGCCGGTGCTGGGCATGTACATGCCGGATGGCATGTCCTTGTTCCAAAAGGATGGGAAAACCTATCTGGTTACCGCCAATGAGGGCGATGCCAGAGAGTATGGGGATTATGCGGAGGAAAAACGCATTAAGGATATCGCCGCCCAGGTTAAGCTGAACCGCAGCTTGTACAAGGGTTATACAGACGCAGAGTGGGATGAGCTGCAGCTGAACCTGCAAAGCATTCTAACCGACAATAAACAATTGGGCCGGTTGAACGTCACCAATTCCGTTTATACCGTAACCGGAGCAACCTACTATGAAGGGCTGTACGCCTTCGGCGCCCGCTCCTTCTCCATATGGGACGCTGCCAATATTGCGGCGGGACCGGTGTTTGACAGCGGCTCCCAATTGGAGACCATTATCGCCCAGCGGCTGCCCGCTTATTTTAACGCATCCAACGACAATGTGAATCTGGATGACCGCAGCGACAACAAAGGCCCGGAGCCCGAGGACGCTGAAATTGGCGTAATCAATGGCAAAACCTATGCCTTTATCGGTTTGGAACGGATCGGCGGTGTTATGGCTTACAATGTTACGGATCCTGCTCAAGCTGGCTTCGCCGGGTATGTAAATTCCCGGGATTTCAGCGACAAGGTGAAGGGGGATTCCGGCCCCGAGGGTTTGCAGTTTGTGGCCGCTGAAGACAGTCCTACAGGCAAGCCGCTTTTGCTGGTGGGCAATGAGGTATCGGGTACGGTAGCGGTATTCGAAATTACCCCCAACGTCCCCGGCAACGGCAATTTCCCGCTGACTGTCCTGCACACTAACGACACCCACGCCAACATTGACTCCACCAGCTCCCCGGACAATGTGCTGCGCCGGGTGACGGCCACCAAGCAGGCGAAGGCAAGCTCGCCGAATCCACTGCTTCTGGATGCAGGGGATGTGTTCGCGGGAACCCTCTATTTTAATGAATATGAAGGGCAAGCCGACCTGGAATTTATGAATCTGATGCAATATGACGCCATGACCTTCGGCAATCACGAGTTTGACAAGGGCTCTAAGGCACTTTCGAACTTTATCCAACATGCACAGTTTCCGTTTGTATCGGCCAATGTGGATTTTTCGGCGGATGTTCTTCTGAAGGGGTATGTACAGAGCAGCATTGGTCACCCCGCAGAGTCGGGTAAGATTTACCCTGCCATCATTAAAGAAATCGGCGGCCAACAGGTGGGCATCTTCGGATTGACCACGGTGGACACGGCCAACATTTCTTCACCCGGCGTTGTTACCTTCCAAGACCCGGAAGTGAAGGCAAAAAGCACGGTAGCCATGCTGCAGCAGCAGGGCATCAACAAGATTATTGCCGTGTCCCACCTGGGCTACGATGAGGACCGGAAGATTGCGGCGAAGGTGGAGGGCATCGACATTATCGTCGGCGGCCACTCCCATACCAAGCTGGATGCAGCCATTGTGGACAACACCCACAGTGAACCCAAGCTCATTGTGCAAACCGGTGAGCGAGCGCAGAATCTGGGCAAGCTTCAAGTGGAATTCGATAAGGACGGCAAGCTGCTTCATGTGGAAGCAGACGAAACCGGGAAGCTGAAGAATACGGACAAGACCAACAATAGCTTAATCGCCATCGATCAGAAAAACGGCTCGGAGTATGTGTTTGCAGCTGACCCGGAGGCAGCCTCCATTCTGGCCAAGTACAAGCCGAAGGTGGACGAATTAAATAAGAAGGTAGTCGGGCATTCCGGTGTGGATCTGTACGGTGCGGTAGCGGTGGGCTCTAACCCCCGGACGGTGCGCACCAAGGAAACCGCCATCGGCAATCTGGTGGTGGACGGTATGCTGTATGAAGCGAAACAAGCCGGGATCAAGGCGGACATGGCCCTGCAAAACGGCGGAGGCATCCGGACCAATCTCAAGGCCGGGGATATTACCCAAGGTGCGGTTCAGGAAATTCTTCCTTTTAATAATGATGTGGTTGTGCTGGAGCTCACCGGCCAGGAAATCCGGGACGGGCTGGAGAACGGCGTATCCAAATCGCCCTCCGAATACGGCGGCTTCCCCCACGTGGCAGGCATGAAATTCACTTTTGATTCCTCCAAACCCGCCAATCAGCGGGTGACCAGCGTCAGCGTGAAAACGGACAGCGGTTATGTGCCGCTGGACCTGAAGAAAACCTACAACCTGGCAACTAATATTTTTACCGCCAAGGGCGGCGACGCATACGCCTCCTTCGGCAAAGCGTACAATGAGGGCCGCGTCAACTTCATGTACAGCGAGCAGTACCCCTTTAAGCCGGATTACGAGGTGTTCATCCAGTATCTGAAGGTGCTGGGCGAGCTGACTGCCTCCAATACTGGAGTGGAAGGCCGGATTGTGGATGTGAAGGGTTTGAATACGTCTGACCCCGACGACGATGATGACGAAAGCACCCCTGGCACTCCTGCAGCCGGCGGCAGCACCACACCTCCCGCCAGCACTGCTCCGGACCCGGGTGTTCAAGTGGAAGCGGGTGTTGTGAGCGGCGGTGTGGAGCTGAAGCCGGAAACCAAGGATCTGAAGACGGAGACCGCGGCAGATGGTACCTCCGTCAACAGCCTGACCCTGGCAGCGGATTCCTTCAGTAAGGCGCTGACTGCAGCCGGAGCCGGTAAAACTATCATCACCCTGCCGGAGGTGGAGGGTTCGGTGAAAGTGGTGCTTCCGGTAAGCGGTTTGACTGGCAGTACCCAAGGAACCGTACTCATCCGCACAGCGGACAAAAGCTATGATTTGCCCTTGTCGGTGGTGAAGCCCAGCGAGTTGGCTGCAGCACTGGGAACAGCGGCAGGCGATATCCGCATTGAGGTGGTTATCGGTGAAGTGGCGAGAGCGGCCAAAGCGGCAGTGGAAGCAGCCGCAGCCAAGAGCGGAGCCGTCTTGCTGACGGATGCCGTTAGCTACACCGTCACCGCACAAGCAGGCGGCAAACAGGTGGAGCTGAATCACTTCGGCAGCACCTATGTGTCCCGGACCTTGACCGTCCCCGGCACAGTGGACCCGGCTTCCGCCACTGCGGTTGTCTTCGACCCGGCCAGCGGCAGCATGAGCTTTGTGCCGGCGGTATTCGGTACAGCAGACGGCAAAACCGTAGTCACCATGAAGCGAAACTCCAACAGCATCTATGGTGTAGTTAAACCGTCCGCTGCAGCCTTCTCGGATTTGAGCGGACACTGGTCCCGTGCCGATGTGGAGCTGTTGGCAGCCAAGCTGGTCATCGACGGGCAAGCGCCGGGACGGTTTGCGCCGGATGCCCAAGTGACACGCGGTGAATTCGCCGCCCTTCTGGTACGGGCGCTGGGTCTGGCCCCGGATGCGTCGGCCGTATCGAGAGTGAAGGATCTGACCGGCACCGAATGGTACGCAGGTGCTCTGGGTGCGGCCGTGAAGGCCGGACTGCTGGACGGCTTCGAGGACGGCACACTTCGCGGCGGAGCCAATATCACCCGTGCGCAAATGGCTGTTATGATGAGCCGCGCCCTGAAGGCCGCAGGGAAATCAGCTCCTACGGGTACAGCGGCCGCATTTGCCGACGAAGGCCAAATTCCCGCGTGGGCTGCTGACGCAGTTGACGCCGGTGTGGCTGCAGGACTGGTGGAGGGAACCTCGGGCAACCGGTTCGCTCCTGAGTCGCAGGCTACGAGGGCAGAAGCGGCGGCTATGCTGAAGCGGCTCTTGAAGTTTGCGGATTTCATCAACTAGTGCAGCAAACAGCTCTCCTGCTGCAAGCACAGGCTGTACTGCGGACTCAGGAGACGCTATTCGGCGAAAAACCACCGGTTTGTTCGTCTTACGGACACACGATACCTTATTTGAGTGAAAATGGCCTGTCTTAGCGAACAAATGAACAAATAAGGGACCCTGTGTCCGCGAAATAACGAAAACGCCCGCTTACCTCAAAATAGCGGAACGTCGGTCCGGATAGCCGCTGAATCAGGTCCGGTAAAGGACGACGGTGCGGATAATTTCCCTGCATGAGCCTTCGATTGACGCCATTCTGGCGGAGGTCGGAGGCTTTTGTGTGGAGCCCGACGAATGAGTAGCTAGAGAAAGCAGATGCATGAACCGATTCCGGCAGGTGATTAAAGAACAGGAGGATGAGGTTATGCCGAATATATGGACGCACATCATTTTTGGCCAGGAGGCGCTGCGGGCGGTAGGCCAAGCGGATTGGCTGGAACGGGAGGAGCACAGCAGGCTGTTTTCATGGGGATGCCAAGGACCGGATCCGCTGTTCTATTACCGTTTTCTGCCCTGGAGCAAGGACAAGCGGATGGATACCCTGGGAAACCTGATGCATGAGGAGCAATGCGGGCCTTTCCTTATGGAGCTGCTCCGCAGGGCGGGGCAGCCGGAGGGGAGCCGGTTGCGGCCATACGCGGCAGGTTTTCTGCTGCATCATATTCTCGACCGCAACGCACATCCTTATATTTTTGCCAAGTCCGGCTTTAAGAAATGGAACCACCAGCGGTTCGAAATTATTCTGGACACCATAGTTGCGCGGAGGATGAGGGGGATCGATACGTGGAAAACTCCCGTCTGGCGGGGGTTTGCTTTGCCCCGGGACAGTGTGTTGTTCCAGGAAGTGCCGAATGTTCTATCGGAGCTGGCGGCGAAATTTTATTCGGAGGCTACGGGAGAGGTGAAAGTCCGCCAATGGCAGGAGAGCTTCCGGGATATGCTGCTGGCGCTGAAGCTGTTCCATGACCCTACGGGAGCCAAGCGGGTGCTGACGGCAGGCCAAATTACCCCGTTTGTCTACAAACGGGAGAATCCGCCTTTGGATTATTGCAACGACGAGCGGAAATTCTGGCGGGATCCGGCAGAGGAGGGGGCAGTACACCAGACGGGCTTCTGGGATCATTGGCAGGCTGCAATGGAGGAGGCGGGCAAGCTGCTGCCTTTGGCGCTGGAGGTAATGGAAGCCGGGGCGGCAAGCAGCCGCGCGGCAGAAACGGAAGCCGAATTGCTGTGCCTGTTGGGGAATGTCTCGTACTCGACGGGACGGGCTTGCGGGGAATGGGCCATCCGGTACGAGGATCCGCTTCCCTTCTAAGAGCAGCAGCCGGAAGCAAGTATTGGGGCAGCTGCGGGTCATTTGCTTCTAACGGCGCTGAGTGCCTCTATTTGCCCCAAAAGGTGGGGCTGCCAAAGGCTAACGGAAGCAGGAGCCCTTATTGGGCCCCAAAAGAGCTTCCGGCGGGGCAATGAGCCCAAATAGCGGCTGTGGGTGCCGTTAGATGTTTGGAAATGGTATTTTGGCCGAAATAGAGGCTCCCACCGCCATTAGAATCCTGCGTGGGCACCCGCCAGCCTCTTTTAACAAGAGGCCGCGGCAGACCTGGCTGCGGCTTTCTTGGCCTCCAGCGTGCCCTGCTCCAGATTCACGGTGCGCAGAAGCGCAATTCCTGCAAGGAAGAAAAGCGCCAGGGCCAGGATGCCGTACCGGCTGGAGCCTGTGATCAGGCCCGTCGCGGCGAATACCGCCGGCCCCACCATGGAGGAGAACTTGCCGGATACGCTTAGGAATCCGAAAAACTCCGCCGTCCGGTCCGCCGGCACCAGGCGGCTGAACAAGGAGCGGGCCACGGCCTGGCTTCCGCCCTGAACGAAGCCTACCATCACGGCCAGCAGATAAAAATGGATGGCGCTGGTCATAAAGTAGCCCAGCAGCACAATCAGCAAATAGATGCTGAGGCTGATGTAGAGGGCGGGTTTGGCCCCCAGCCGCTCTCCGATTTTGCCGAACAGAAGAGTAAAGGGGATACCCACGAACTGGGTGATCAGCAGGGCCATGATCAAGTCCGAGGTCCCGATGCCGATTGCTTTGCCGTAGGCGGTAGCCATGGTAATAATGGTGTTGATGCCGTCGTTGAAAAACCAATAGGCCAGAATAAACTTCAGCAGCTGGGGATACCGCTTCAGACTCTTCAGGGTCTCCCAGGTGCGGGAGAAGCCCATGCGTGTATACTGGCGGAACGGAATCGGCGCATCCGCGGTACGGTCCTTCACGTGCCGGAAGAGGGGCAGCGAAAATAGCAGCCACCAAACCGCCACACTGGCAAAGGCCAGCCGCGTACCGGCTTCACCGTCGGGCAGACCGAAAAGCCCGGGCTTTTGAATCATAAGCAGATTCACCACCAGGAGCAGTCCGCCGCCAACATAGCCGCAAGCAAACCCCTTGGAGGAGATGTATTCCCGCTTCTGCTCCTCGGGGACCAGGTCCGGCAGCAGAGCATCATAGAAGCTGTTACCTCCGGAAAAGCCTACCGTACCCAGCACGAACAGCAAAGACGCCGCCAGATAATCCCCCTGCCCGATAAACACGAACAGAAACGAAGCGGCGATGCCCAGATAGGAGAAGCCTCTGAGAAAAAACATCTTCTTCCCGGCATAATCCGCGGCAGCCCCCAGCACCGGAGCCAACAAAGCGACCAGCAGCATTCCCGCAGCCTGGGTCAGGCCCCAATAGGAGGCGGAGGTGCTGGAGGACAGCCCCTTGGAGGCCACCTCAATATAAAAAATCGGCAGAACGGCGGCCATCATGGTGGTGGCAAAAGCAGAATTGGCCCAATCGTACATCATCCACGCGCGTACAGCTTTGGGGTTCATGCGGATCTCTCCTGTCGGTGAATTCGTTCAACTTTCCTTCAGAATATCACCGGAATGTTCGAACTATATCAACGGAATTCATGATAGAATAGGATGCTGGTAAAATTTTTATTTTTTTCGTTGCGATTAGGGAATTGAACCATACAAGGAGGGGTAAGCACGTGATATCCCAAGTGAATGAATATCAGGACGGGCCTTACCGGATGCTGGAGTTATTCGAGGCTTCCACAGAAACCACCTTGCGCCTTTGCCCCGAGCGGGGAGGCATTGCCACGGGTTATGCCCCCGGAGGGAACGAGGTGTTTTATTTGGACCGGGGGACCTTCCTCGACCCCAATGCCAATATCCGCGGCGGCAACCCGGTGCTGTTCCCCATCAGCGGCCAATTGGCGGACGGGGCGTATGAGTGGGAGGGGAAACGCTACACCATGAAGAACCACGGGCTGGCGCGGACCTCCCCGTGGACGGTGGAGGAGACGGGGGTATCGGCTGACGGGGAACCGTATGCGGTACTGGGGCTGGAATCTACGGCGGACATGCTGGCTTCTTATCCGTTTGCCTTCAAGCTGGTCTTTACCTACCGGGTCCAAAAGGGAGCGCTTGTCATTGAGCAGGAATACCGGAACCTGTCTGATGCGCGGATGCCGGTGTATCCGGGCTTCCATCCTTATTTTGCCGCGGCTGAGAAGGATTTGGTTTATGAAACGGATGCATCGCGTTATATGGATTACAACGACGGTACCGTAAAGCCGTTTACCGGACGTCTGGATATCGGTCCGCTGAAGGAGGCGGTGGCGCTTCTGGATGCAGGGGAGCCGCGGATTGCCTTCCGATTGCCGGGAACGGGGCGGGGGATCGAAATGGAATACTCGCGCAACTTCCGCTATGTGGTGATTTGGACCGTTCCGGGTGCCGAATTTATCTGTGTGGAACCATGGATGGGCCTTACCGGGGAATTGAACCGGGGAGGGGATCTGGTATGGATTGAGCCGGGGGACATTCTGGCTGCCCGGCTGGTCATCAGAGCGGAGGATGCAGGATTTCCCGGCTGAGCGGATGAAACCTTCACAAGCCCCTTTACGTTATATTAAGCATGACCCAAACGGGGTAAATCATTTAACGGATGCGGGAGGCTGGAAAACAATGAAGGTTGTCATTATGGAAAAAACAGAAGCAGGCGAGCTGGTGGCACTGGATGCAAGAGACTGGAACGATCAGATGATCGCCCTGATGAATCATGCCAATTATCTGCTGATTAACGGCAAGGAATATGAAATGGTGGAAGGCCGGCTGAATGTCAACGAACCATATATGGAGGTTCTGGTGCTGGCCGTGAAGCAGGAAGCGGCTGAAACGGCGGAGGGGTAAGACACCTTGTGCCAATCCGTAAGGAAGAACCGGACCGGATACACCGGTACGGTGAAAGGAGAATGAATCTATGAATCATCAAGATAAAAATAGACAGCCTGCTGTTCCCGGGGAGATCCAGTCCCATACGGGATTGCCCCGCAGCGCCGGAGATTCCTCCGAAGCGTCTGACAAAGCAGTACGGCTTCCCGTTAAGGTGTTGTCCACCTCATTGGGTATGACCTTGGCGGCCCATATGCTTCTGGCCCCGGGATTGCTGATGGGGGGCAGCGGCGCATTCGCAGCGGAAACAGCCCAGCCTACCCTGTCGGAATGGTCTACAGAAGAGGTAAAGGCTTATTATGACGCCAGTGTGGACTGGAGTCTGCCTGCCCTCCCCGACGAGGAGCTGCAGGGGGTTGTCCCCCAGATGCAGGCCAATACCGGAACCGGCGGAGCCTCAGGCTCCACAGGCGGCGGAAACACGACGATTATCCACCAGGGCAGCAGCTTTGGATGGGATGACATGCTTCTGTACCACCTGCTGTTCAACAGCGGGGGTTCATATTCGTCGGGAAGATGGCACCAAAGCTATCCTTCCTACGATGCCAGAACCAATCAGCCGTATCAGCCCAAGACTTATTCAGCGGGTACGTTCCAGAACAAGCAGGTTCCGGGCACCAATGTGAAGCCCAAAACCAGCGTATCCAGCGGCTCATTCAACACCAAGTCCGGCAGCATCAATAAGGCTACGGCGTCCAAATCGGGAACAGCCTCCGGGTCTTCCTCCGGCTCCAGTAATTCGGGAACCTCCGGAACATCGGCGGGAACCAAACCGGCAACAGGCCAGTCCTCCTCGGCCAGCAAGCCGGCAGATAATGCAACGAAATCATCTACCGGGAGCTCTACCTCTTCCGGGTCAACTTCAAGCGGAAGCTCATCGTCCGTCGACAGCAGCAAATCATCGTCATCCTCCTCTTCATCGAGTAAATCGTCGTCATCGTCGTCTTCCAGCTCCAGCAAATCCTCGTCCTCCGGCAGCATCGGCGGGAAGTCCAGCGGCTTTTCCGGCAGCAGCAGCTCCGGCAGCTGATGAAGGCAGGGGCAGGAACATCAAATTAGAGGAGACGGTAAAGCATGAGCTTTCAGGTGGTAGGCCAACCCGCAGAGGACAGGGCGCAGCGGGTACAGCAGCTGAAGGAAATGGGCTTCGGCTGGGCGGATCTGGAGGAAGAGGCGTATTGGGTGGATCAGGCAGTAGCCATGGACCCGCGGGTCTGGGAGGAGCTGCAGGATGCATGCCAGCTGCTTTGGGGCATCTTCGACAAAGCCGCGCGTTTCGTCCACGGCAGACGGGATATGTATGAGCTCCTGTCTATACCGGAGGTGCTCTGGGATGGGCTGGACGCCGTTCCCCTGGAGGAGCCGGGGCTGCTCTCCCGTTATGCCCGATTCGATTTTAGCGTAGGGCTTGGCGGAACTATCAAGCTCCTGGAGCTGAACGCGGATACGCCTACGGGCTATGTGGAGTCCTCTGTGGCAACACCGTGGATGTGCAGCCAGCATGGCCTGTGGACGCCGAATACCGGCATGGCCGGGCAGGTGAGCCGGGCCTTCGCGGAGGCGCCTCCCGCCTATGCGGCCTGCATCGCCTACGGCAAACACGAGGAGGACAGCGGCACCATCGATATGCTGGTCCGGCATATGGAGCAGCCTGTCATCTGTGTGGATACCCTTGACCTGTGGGTGGATGAGGGAGTTTTGCGGGATGCGTCCGGCCAGGCCATCGACAGTTTGTTCGCCCTTTACCCCAAGGAATGGATGGGGGTCGATGACGGCGGAGAGGCCTTGGCGTACAGCATTGAAACCGGACAGCTCCGGATACTCAATTCTCCCCATGCGGTGATCCTCCAGTCCAAGGGCCTGCAGGCGGTGATTTGGGGCCTGCATGAGCTGAAGGCTCCGTTTTTTAGCGAAACCGAGCATGACGCCATTGAAGCCTATATGCTGCCTACCTATAACGAGCCTGTTTTACACGGCGATTATGTGGAGAAATCCATGTTTGGCCGGGAGGGCGGCTCCGTGCGGATGTACGGCGCGGAAGGCGGGATGGAGATAAAGGACCAGGACGGCTTTGATACCAGTGTCTTTTTCCGGCCGGTGTACCAGGCGCGTGCCGATTTGCCCCGCGTCCGGCTGCATGACGGAGAATATCATCTGTTAACCGGTGTGTTCATGATTCACGGGGAAGCCTGCGGCCTGCTGGGCCGGGCGGGCGGACTGATTACGGGAAACTCCAGCCGTTTTGTGGCGATGGGAGTGAGGAAGGATTGAGCTATATGATAGCCAACTCAAACGAAAGAAGGAAAAGCGGCGGCTGGCGTCCCGTGAAGCGGATGCTGATGGGCGCATTGGTACTGGTGCTGGCCGGCGGTATGGCCGCAGGCTGTGGGCAGGATTCCGGGAAAAGCGCCTCCTCCAGCAAGGCCAAGTCGGCTGCCGCGGCAGGCAGCTCCACGGTGCCGTGGGATTATAAGGTGGAGGAAGCCAAGGTTGGCGATCTGGTGGGTTCGGATATGACCATTTCCCCCAACAACCAGCTTCTGCCCAATGACGATAACTACGCCACAGGAGACAAAGTATGGGTGATGTCGTACATGACCGCGGAAATGAAAACCGCTTCCGACGGCCAGAACAGCGTCAATTTGTCCCAGTGGGCCCCCCTCAAAAGCTACCGGACCGCAGATGCGGCCCAGACGGATCTTGCCGGGCTTAAGGTCCAGCTGAAAACGGAAGTGGATCTGGTGGGCGTCTACAAAACCGACTACCAGGGCAAGTCCAGGTATTTTGCGGTCATTACGCTTCCTACCGGCAACAGCGTCAAGCAGCCGATTCCGGAGGAGCGTTATAAGAGTATGAAGGAGCAAAAAACGGTAAAGGTCATGCTGGAGGAAGTCCATGACTTCGGCGATTATGACTTGGCTATGGCAAAATTCAGGGGGTGGGCGGACTAATGGTAGCAGTTAATATTATTATCAGCGTGGCAGTCATTATTGTTTTGCAATTTATTGGGATGCTGGTATTCAATTGGATGACTCCGTTTAATGACATGGAGGAGCTGCGCAAGGGGAATGTAGCGGTAGGTTTGGCCATGGGCGGCAAATTTTTGGGAACGGCAATTATCCTGGGGGTTTCCGCCTTCACCAACAGCACCATCTGGCATATGGCCTTGTGGTTTGCGGTAGGCTACGTCTGCCTGCTGGCAGCATATTGGGTGCTGGAACTGGTTACACCCAAGCTTACCCTTCATGAGCAGCTGCAAAAAGGCAACGTGGCTGTCGGCATTCTGCTGGCCTCCGTTTACGTGGGCATGGGCTTTTCCGTCAGCAGCCTGATTATCTAATATGTGGGCTCAAAGCAAATAAGCTGTCCCCGAGGTCATTCCTATGACCGAAGGGACAGCTTTTTTGTTATTTATGCTGCCCGTGTTTTGCAAACCAAATCCGTAGGAGCGGGAACTCTGCAGGAATGCTAACGGAACTGGGAAGCACGTAGCGGCTGGAAATGGACCAATTTGTTTTCTATCGGAACTCAGCGTACCTAAGAGCACATTTTGCAGTCCAATTGGTCAGCTAAGCAGGCTAAGCGTCGTTCAGTTCCGTTAACGCGGCCAAATAGCGGATTCTGGCCTCTAAGGTCCGCTGAGTTCCGCTGAGTTCCGTTAGCGCGTTTGCCCAGGTGTGAAAACGGTTCGATATGCGGTGAAATTGGTTCCATTACCGGCAACCGTTCTCCCCAAAACGGAGTCCGGCGTCCCACACGGGGGAAGGCTGTTGTCCGGTAAAATGAAAGCGTGAACAATGAGAAGGGCAGGTGAGTGTATGAGGGGGCTGCCAACGGAAGGGACTGCGCAGGGTAAGCCGCTACTGGTAAAGCGGCAGCCGGGAGCGGGCAAGCTGCAGAACAAGCATAAGCTGTTTTTGATGGCCTTTCCGTTTCTGGTTATTACGTTTATCTTCTATTATTTGCCGATCAGCGGCTGGATTTATGCTTTCTATGACTACATACCGGGTATACCGCTGAAGGATACGCCGTTTGCCGGGCTCAAATGGTTTAAGTCCATCGTCGCCAACCCCACCCAAACGGCCGAGGTCCTCCGGGTGATGAAAAACACGCTGGCCATGAGCTCCCTGGGGATTGTCACCTCGTTTTTGCCTCTCATCTTCGCCATTCTGCTGGCCGAAATCCGGCATGGCTGGTACCGCAAGCTGGCGCAGACGCTGACCACCATTCCCAATTTCATCAGCTGGATTCTGGTGTATGCCTTGGCTTTCTCCCTTTTTTCCGTGGATAACGGTGTCATTACCGCTCTGCTGGCCCGGTTGGGGATGGTGCCGGAGGATTACAACTTCCTGGCCTCCTCCTCCCACATTTGGCTCAAAATGATCATCTGGTACTGGTGGAAATCCCTGGGCTGGGGAGCCATCCTGTATCTGGCGGCGATTGCAGGCATCGACCAGGATCTCTACGAGGCGGCGGAAACCGACGGCGCGGGACGCTTCCGCAAAATCTGGCATATTACCGTGCCCGGCCTGATGCCCACCTTTTTCGTGCTGCTGCTGTTGTCCATCGGGAATTTTGTAAATAACGGCATGGAGCAATACTTTGCCTTCCAGAACGCCATGAACAAGGATTCCATCGAGGTGCTGGACCTGTACGTGTACAATATCGCCTTCGCCAACAACTTTCCCTTCGCCACCGCCGTCAGCATGCTGAAATCCATCATAAGCGTGTTTCTGCTGTTCACCGCCAATACACTCTCCAAGGCAGTCCGGGGCGAATCCATTATTTAAACGGAAAGGGGGAGGACACATGCGCAGGAAAACGACGGCGGGTGAGGTGGGGTTTCAGATATGCCTGTATCTGTTCTTCGGCATTTTTACCTTAAGCTGCCTGTATCCGTTCTATTATCTGTTCATCAATACGGTCAGCGCCAATGATTTGTCGGCGGCGGGTGAAATCAAATTTTACCCGCGCGGCATCCACTTCGGCAATTATGTGAAGGTTCTGGCCATCAGCGGGCTCAGCCATGCCGCCGTAGTGTCCATATATCGCACGGTCTGCGGCACTCTGCTTACGGTGGCCTCATCCGCCTTTCTCGGCTACCTTTTCACCAAAAACGAAATGTGGGGACGCCGCATCTGGTACCGGTTCATCATTGTTACCATGTACTTCAGCGCCGGGCTGATTCCCTGGTACATCACCATGAACAACCTGCATTTGACCAACAATTATCTGGCATACATTCTACCGACGATTATTACACCCTTCAATATTATTCTGGTTAAAACCTTCATCGAAGCCATTCCGCCGGCTTTGGAGGAATCTGCAGCTATGGACGGGGCGGGTTACTTGCGCTGCTTTGGCAGCATTATGGTGCCGCTAATTATGCCGATTCTGGCCACCATCACCATCTTCTCCGCCGTTAACCAATGGAACTCCTTTGTGGATACGGCCTTCCTGATGACGAATACCAAATACTTCACCCTGCAATTCCTCCTGTGGCGCTATCTTAACGAGTCCAGCTCCTTGGCGGCGCTCATTCGCAGCTCCCCCGACATGGCGGCCAGCGTGGCCAATATGCAGACGCCCACTTCCGTCCGGATGACCGTCACCATGATCGTGGTGCTGCCCATTCTGATTGTGTACCCGTTTTTCCAACGGTTCTTCGTCAAGGGAATCTTGATCGGCGCCGTAAAGGGGTGAGCGGAAAATTGGAGGGGGAACGGCCTTCAACCGAGCTAACCATCTGGCTAACTAACGGGGCAAACCGCGCGTGCGAACCGATCATGCTAACCAACTGTGCTAACCAACTGTGCTAACCGATTGAGCGAACCGATTGAGCGAACCGACTGTGCTAACCAACTGTGCTAACCGATTGAGCGAACCGACCATGTAAATCGACCGAGCTAAACGGCCCAGCAAATCGCCTGTGTAAATCGGCCTAGCAAACCGACTGGGCTAGCTAACCAGGCTAACGGCGGTCAGCGCCGCTATTTCGGCTAAATCGGCCCCTCAAAAATTCTAACGGCGGCCAGAGCCGCTATTTGAGTCAGCGAGGCCTCAAAAACCCGGTTTTCCACCAAATAACGGCGCTCACTTCCGTTAGATTTTCAAATTGCCACTTTTGGCGCAAATAAGGGCTGTGGCTTCCGTTAGAATCCCTCCCTTGGCTGGGCGGCCATCGCCCGTGCGAAGCGGCCCCCAGCCGTGCTAGAATGTCCGCCACCCATGCGAAAATGTCCGCCAGACGCCCACATATGGAAACCGGTTTTGCGAAAATAAAACACCATCCGTCTGGAAATGGTCGCAGGGAGCCGTCTAAAACGGCCGCAGCGGCCGTCATCCCGCCACAACCTTGTTTACTGGGTTTTGCTCCCGCCGCTGGAGGTGGAACGGAGGTATGCCAGCTGATCCCAACGGGCCTGTCCCCGGCTTCCGTCCTAGCCTGGCCGGGGAGTTGATTCGATAGCCAGACCGCAAGAGAAGTTGAACCATATGAAGAGACTGCGGCGGAATCATTTCCACACCCGCAGCTCCCAAGGGAGGCAAAAAACGATGAAGGTCAAACAGGCAATGCTTGTTTTGCTGGCCGCCGCCACAACCACAGTGGTGGGTGCTTGCAGCAAGGACGACAAGGCGGGGGAATCTCCAGCCGCCACGGCCAGTCCGGCAGCATCGGGCGCAGCTGCGACCCCCACACCGGGTGCGTCGAGCAGTACTGGGCTGGACCGCTCCAAGCCGCTGAAGCTTACCGTGTTCTCCACCACGGCCAACTATGCCGGACCCCAAACCGGCTGGTTTGCCAAAACCATTAAGGATAAGTTCAACATCGAGATGGATATTGTAGCCTCCAACCTGACCGGCGGCGACACCAAGATATCCGCCATGATGGCGTCGGGCAACCTGGGCGACATTATTGTGTTCGGGGATGATAAGAACCACTATCCCAATGCCATCAAGGGCAATCTGCTGCTGGACTGGACCAAGGACGGCCTGCTGGACAAGTACGGCGGCGATATTGTGAAAACCTTCCCCAAGGCAATCCAGAAAGCCAAGGTAGCCTTTGGCGGAGGTTCGGCGGTCTACGGCATCGGCAACAATGTGGCGACCAACCCCACCGGACCCTCGGAGGGCAAGGATATGACCTGGGGGCCGGACCTGCGCTGGGACCTGTACCAGAAGGCCGGGGCACCTGCCATCAATTCCGTGGACGACTATCTCACCGTACTTAAGAAGATGCAGGAGCTGGAGCCCAAAACCGCACAAGGCAAAAAAACCTACGCCTTCTCCCTCTGGTCCGACTGGGACGGCAACTACAAGATGACCCTGGCCAAGCAATTCGCCAATATGTTCGGCTATGATGAAATTCCCGAAACCGCCGTTTACGTCAAAGCGGACGAAGAGAAATATTATGATTTTCTCTCTGAGGAAAGCTGGTACATGAAATCTCTGAAGCTCTACTTCCAGGCCAATCAGCAGGGCCTTCTGGACCCGGACTCCCTGACCCAGAAATTCGATGATGTGGTGGCCAAATACAAGGAGGGGCGTGTCCTGTTCTCCTGGTTCCCGTGGCTGGGCGCCGCCAACTACAACACGCCGGAGCGCACGGCGGAGGGCAAGGGTTTTGCCCTGGTGCCCTTCAAGGGTGAGCTGATGTATTCCACCGGCTTCAACGTGTACGGCGGCAACGGCATTATCGCCATCGGGTCCAAGGCCAAGGAGCCGGCCCGGATTATGGAATTTATCAACTGGATGTACACCCCGGAGGGGGCTATGCTGTCGGCAGGCAGCGGTACCGCCATTCCCAACGGGCCGAAGGGGCTTACCTGGGATATTAACGCCAGCGGCAAGCCGGTCATTACCGATTTTGGCTGGAAAGCCTTCGCCGACCAGCAGGGCACGAAGATTCCCGAGGATTACGGCGGCGGCGACTTCTATTACGGCTCCAACCAGATGAACTTCTCCTTTGTGGTGCCGGCTATGGTCAACCCGCAGACGAACGAGCCTTACGACCACAATTTGTGGAAAACCACACTGGAGCGCAACCCCAACAAGCTGGAAAGCTCCTGGCGTGAAAAAATGGGTGTGCTGACCGCCAAGGAATATTTCGAGAAGAACAAGCAGCTTGCCGTTGCGCCCCAAGGCTTCACCGGTAAGGAGCCGCTCACCATGGACAAAACGCTGGAGCAAAAAAACAAGCAAATCGGCACCGTGATTCAGCAAATGTCCTGGAAGATGGTGTTTGCCAAGGATCAGGCCGAATACGACAAGCTGAACAAGGAAATGCATGATAAGGTAAACGGGCTGGGCTATGCCGAGGTGCTGGACTTCTCCGTCAAAAAAGCACAGGAGCTGTTTGAAGCCCGCAAAAGCGTGAAATAAGCAGCAAGCGTAAACCCTTTGGAAGATCAGATCCCGGCACTGTCCGGTTCGTCTGATCTTCTATATTTTCCACCATATTCCATATAAGTATGGTATTCTGGAGCCAGGGGCTGTCTTACAACACCGAAGGGAGTTAACGGGATGAACATCAGGCACAGACGTGCGGGTCCGTCCCGCCCGCGGGTGAAGTCCTTGAGGAAGGTACTGATTTGGCATTTCCTGGCCGCAGCGCTGCTTCCCCTGATTGTGACTGGGGGCGCCGCTTATTATTCCATCTATTCTATCCTCTCCGGCAAGATCGCCGGGGGAATTCATGCGGGCTTGGAGCAGCAGGCGTACCGGCTGGAGAATGCCTTCGATAATCTGGACTACGCCTCCAAGCAGTTTGCCCTGGATGGGCAGATTGTGGGCGAATTGTCCGAGTTCCTGCAGGAGCGGCAGATTTACCGGAAAGCCCAGCTCATGACCTCCATTACCGAAAAAATCAACCTTGTGAATTTTACCAACCCCTATATCGGGCTTACGGCTTATCTGGCTCCCGAAAGCAGAGAGCAGGTGCTGTTTACCAGCCTAAGCGCCCGCAAGGATTTCGGCTTTGAGACGCTCCCCCTCTTCATGCACTACAATGGGGCGGATTATTACGGTCCCCATCCCACCATGTATGCCGCCGGAGACAGCCGGGTTTTGTCGGAGCGCCGGGCGGTCATGGTGGACGGGGTTCCGGTATATATCTATCTGGAGACCAACTATAGTCTGCTGCGGCGGATTTTCGGCCAGGACAGCTACGGGATGAAGATGCAGCATCTGCTCATCAGCCAGGACAGAGCCAATGTGTATGCCGTCAACGGCGAGCTGCCCGGGGATGTGGCCGAGGCCGCTGCCCGCTCCTCGGGACGCACTCACGAACAATGGAGCGGCTACCACCTGTTCCGTTATACCAGCCCCCAGGGCTGGCAGCTGGTTGCCGCCGTGAAGAATGCCGTGTTCAACCGGGAGATTTACATTTGGGTGCTCAAGCTGGCGGTGCTGGCGGTATTGGCTCTCTTGTTCGCGGTTGCCTTGGGCGTGCTGGTCTGGCGGCGGATGTATGCGCCCCTGCGTAAGCTGAACCAGGAGATCAGCAGCATGGCGGAAAATGTAACCGCTCCCGTATCCTACACCCAAGTGGAGGAGTTCGATTATGTGCTGGGCAACTTCCAGCAGATGAAGGAGCGGATCAATGAGCTGATTCACGCCGTCGCGCAGAATGAGAAGCAGAAGCGGCAATTTGAGGTGGAAAAGCTGCTGAGCCAGATTAATCCGCATTTTTTGCATAATACCCTCAATACGGTCCAGTGGCTGGCGCGCATGAACGGACAGCGGGACATTGACCGCCTGGTGATGCTTCTGGTGAAGGTGCTTCAATATAACCTGGGCAAAAACAGTCTCATCGTAACCATCCGGGAGGAGGTGGAGGCCATCCGCAATTATATGGAGCTTCAGCGCATCCGGTATGACTACGAATTTGACTTCCGGGTGGAGGCTGACCCGGATGCTCTCCAGGCGGCGGTTCCACGGTTTCTTCTCCAGCCGCTGGTGGAAAACTCCATTTACCACGGGATAAACGATCACGGACGGGTGGAGCTTCTTATCGCTAAACAAGGAGAGACCCGGATTTTGCTGCAGGTAAAAGACAACGGCGCGGGCATGAGCGAGGAAGAAGTAACCAGACTGTTGTCCGGCGTTTCGTCGGAATCCAAAGGTCTGGGCATCGGGTTTCCTTATGTGTCCCGTATGCTCCACACCTATTTCGGTCCGGAGATGAAGCTGGATATCCAAAGCCGGCCGGACCAGGGCACCACCGTCAGCATTCTCATTCCCCGGAAGCGAAAGGAGGAGCTGGATGATTCGAGCGGCTGTTGTGGATGACGAGCGCCTGGTGCGGAAGGGGTTTATGTCCTTGATCGATTGGGCGGCCTTCGGCGTGGAGATGGTAGGGGAGGCCGGGGACGGCAGGGAAGCGCTCCGGCTGGTGGAGTCGGAGGAGATTGATTTGCTCTTCGTGGATATTTCCATGCCGGTCATGTCGGGCTTCGAGTTGATCCGCCGCCTCCGGGAGCTTCATCCCCATATTCATTCCGTCGTGCTGACCTGCCACCATGAATTCGAATACGTGCAGGAGGCCCTGCGGCTGGGGGCCGTGGACTATATTGTGAAGACGCTCTTGGATTTGGAAAAAGCGGATGAAACCATCGGCCGGATTATGGCCCGCCTCAAGTGGGAGGAGCGGTTCCGCAGCGGCGGGCAGCGGGAGGAGGGGGACCGGTTTCCCACGGATCAGGCGGTAGTGTATGTTGCTGTGGGGACAGACGGTGACCGGGAGCTGCCCTATTCCCTTCGAACCGCAGCTCGCCCGCTGGCTGAACGGGGCAACGTTTGGATTGCTGCCCTGCGCCAGGGCTCCGGGCTGGAGGATGCGCGACAGGAGGTCCGGGAGCGATTGGGCACGGGGTGGATGACGGCTGTTCTTACGGGCGTGCAGGGGGTGGCAATGGCGGAGGCCGCAGGAGAATGCTCCGCCAGGCTTGGGCAGGCCCTGTTCTACCATCCCGAGGGGCATATGCCGCTGGTGCTGCTGCCGTACCGGGAGCTGCTGGCGGCGGTGCTCCGTGATCGGGAGGAGGCGGATGAGGTGCTGGAGCAAGGGGCCGAGCTGGCTTGGACCCTTGGCTCTGCCGAGCGGGTCCGCTTCCTGGAGCAGCTGTCCCGGCGGAAGCCTCATTATTCGCTGGTCCTCGCTTTTTGCCGGCGGCTGCTCGCAGACTGGGGCCCCTTCCTTCCTGACCCGGAGGAGCTGGCGGCGCTGGAGCGCGCCCTACTCGACTGCCGCAGCCTGACGGTGCTGAAGGGATGGCTGCGGCGGTTTGCGGACCTGGCGGCAGGACGGATGCTGGAGCTTGGTTTTACCCGGGAGGTAATGCAGTGTATGTTCCGGGCTGTGTGCCGGATGCGGGCCGACCTTGGCCGGAAGCTCAACCAGACTGGGGTGGCCGCCTCCGTCGGTATGAGCCGCAGCTACTTCAGCCAATGTTATGCCCGCTTTGCCGGCATTCCCTTCGGAGAGAGCCTGCGGGGCATGCGGCTGGATCACGCCCGGTTTCTGCTGCTGCATACGGAGCTGCCGGTATGGGAGATCGCCGGGCGCTCCGGGTTTGAGGATGAGCGTTATTTCGGCAGGCTGTTCCGTGAGTCTACCGGTTTTTTGCCCAGTGAATTCAGGATGAAGGGAGGAGAGAAATGATGAAATCATCCTGGCCGGGCAGGATCAAATGGCGTATAGCGGCAGCGGTGCTGCTGGCGGCTGCGTTGGCTGCGGCTTCCGGCTGCCGTGGGGAGGATGCTGCGCCGGGCGACGCCGCCAAGCCGGAGTTTTCTGCGGCCGCATCCGAGCCGGAGGCTTATGGCCGCTCCGCCAAGCCGGTCAGCCTCCGCATCGGCTTCAAAATTCCGGACTCCCACCTGATGGCGGGGGACAGCAATGACAATAATCCGGTGACCCGGTATTTGGAGAGTATTACGAATATCCGCATCAGCCACTATTGGGAGGCCAAGGGGGAGGAGGCGTATTCCCAGCGGGTGCGGATGGCCGTAGACAGCAAGGATATGCCGGACGCCATGGTGGTGGACCGGGAGCAGCTGGAGCGGCTGGTCACCGGCGGGATGGTGGAGGACCTGACGGAGGTATTCAGCCGGTACGGCTCTTCCCTGGTCAAGGACATGTACCGCTCCACAGGAGACGGAGTCCTGGCTGCGGCCTCCCGGGATGGACGGCTGTACGGGCTGCCCAATGTGGCGCTTCAGGCGGACTCCGCCACGCTCCTGTGGGTGCGCCAGGATTGGCTGAGCCGCCTTGGCTTGAGCCCGCCGGAAACGCTGGAGGACATCGAGCGGATCGCCCGGGCTTTTGTGGAGCGGGATCCGGACGGCAACGGCAAGCGGGATACGGTTGGGATCAGCGGCTACCGCAACATTGTGTACGGGCAGAAGCCCCGCATCAGCGGCTTCGATTCGGTGTTCAACGCCTTCGGCGCGTATCCGGGCAATTGGGTCCGGGACAGCGGGGGAGAAATCATCTACGGCTCTGTCGCCCCGGAGGCCAAACAAGCGCTGACTCTGCTTGCGGATTGGTACAAGCGCGGGCTGATCGATCCGGATTTCCCCCTGTACCAGGAAACCCAGGAGCCGATTGTGGCCAGCAAAGCCGGCATTTTCTTCGGGCCTTGGTGGATGCCTTTCTTTCCGCTGTCGGACGCCGTCCGCATCAATGTGAATGCGGAGTGGCGGGCATATGCCGCTCCGTTGGATGCCCAGGGCCGTTTCATCATTCACAGCGCCCCTTCAACTGACCGTTTCCTGGTGGTGCGCAAGGGTTATGAGCATCCGGAGGCGGTGGTGAAGCTGGTGAATGCCTTTACGAGGCTGGAGCGCCGGCAGGACCCCAATGAAGCAGCCAAAACCTTGGATGATTTCTCCGCCAAAACGGGGATTCAGCCCCGGGCGTATTATCCGTTTGATTTGCTGATCGATTATGCGGATGCCATTGAAACTCACTACACAGACCTTCAGCAGGCGCTCCACGGCAAAATCGACCCCGGCAAGCTTGAGCCGGAAGCCCGGCTGCTTTATGACAGGTGGATTCTGGAGTCGGCTCTGCCCAAGAAGGATCTGGAGGGCTGGAAAGCGGTAAATGCGTATAAGTACGGTGTAGGGGTGCTGGCTTCCACACCGGGTGTGAGGGTGAAAAGCGCCTTTTATGGGATAACCCCTTCCATGCCCGGCAAGTGGAGTGAGCTGCAGCGGATGGAAAATGAGGCATTCCTGAAAATGATCGTCGGCGATTCACCGCTGGAGGAGTTCGGCCGCTTTGTGAAGGAGTGGGAGCTGGCCGGAGGCGCTCAAATTACGGAGGAGGTGCGGCAGGCGGTTCCGGTGGATACGGAAGGGAAATTGCGGTAATATGGATGGCATAGAAAAAGCTTGCAGCAAGACTGGAGGGAGAGACTATGCCGGAAGTAGAGATGCCGCCCGAAACACCGCCGCAGACGATGAGCCGCCGTACTTTTTTGAAAACCATGGGGGGCTGGGCTCTGGGGCTGGCCGGTGTGGCCGCCTTGGGAGGAACATATGTCACTACGCTGGAGCCCCGGTGGCTTCAGGTTGTCCATACCCGGCTGGCGCTGGCCCGCATTCCTCCGGCTTTTCAGGGTATCCGGATCGCCCACTTCAGCGATGTGCATTATGAATTCCATTTTGGGCCGGGCCGTCTGAAAAGTCTTGTGAACCGGATCATGAAGGAGAAGCCGGATCTGATCTGCTTCACCGGAGATCTGGTGGACCGCAAGATTGGAACCGCAGGCAAGGAGATGTCTGACATTCTCGCCAAGCTGGAAGCGCCGCTGGGGAAGTTTGCTGTCCTAGGCAACCACGACTATTATTTCAGTGACAAGGAAGTGGCGGGTGTTCTGCAGAATGCCGGGTTCCGCGTCCTCCGCAACGAATCGGTGCGTGTTGAAAGGGATGGGGCGGTGATGACCATGCTGGGGGTGGAGGATTCCAGCCGCGGGAAGCCCAACATCAAAACCGCCCTCCAGGGTGTGGGCAAGGATGAATTTATGCTGTTGCTGGCCCATACGCCGGATTACGCCTTGAATACGATGGTGCATCCCATCTCTCTGCAAATGTCGGGGCATAGCCACGGCGGCCAGGTGCGGCTGCCCTTTCACGGCCCTGTGGTACGGGTGCCCGGCGCCAAACGTTACCCCGACGGCTTGTACAGGCCGCCCAACAATGACATCTTCCAGCTGTATACCAACCGGGGCGTCGGTGTAACGGGAATTCCCGTGCGCTTCTGGTGCAGGCCGGAGCTGACCATTCATACGCTGGTCTGAGCGGACAGGGCCTGAATGGATGCGCAGCCGTTCAGTAACGGGATTCGAAAGCGGGCTGAGCCACGGCCGGGAACATGATGCCCAGCCGGAGGCGTTCATCCAATGTGACGCAATCCTATCGCATATTCTCCCGTTTTTGGTGTACAATGCAGGTAATGCAATGCATACAAGCTAAAAATTGGGGGAGACGCATCATGGGGGTAAAATTCAACCGGGAATACAACGACATTATTGAAGAGCTGACGGACGCTCTGATGGATATAGAAGGCTGCCACGAATTTTTTGAGATGGAGCCGGAGGAATGGGGCGCCATGAAAACCAGGGAGCGCCGGGATTGCCTGCGGACCCTGTCGGATGATCTGTTCTATGGCTTGGGCACCGAGTCCTTCATTGAGCTGGGGGACAGCCTCATTACGTGGCACCGCCAGAACCATACGCTTACAGTGAGCTATCCCGTGAAAGCCACCCGCACCATTGCGCTGATCTAGTTTGGGCGGAGGGCAGTGGGCCGAGTGACGGTCGGTCAGCGCGTAGTGCCCTTGGAGTACTGATCGTATAAGGTCCATACGGGTGACGTGACGGATACTGGTGTCTGCTGGTGATGAGAGGCAGCGGGTATGCGATGAACCAACTGCTGAAGCCTGTTGCTGAGACTGCCGGTGTCTGTTGGTGAGGCTCCGAGCGCGTGGTGAACGTGTTGCTGTCGGCTGCCGGGTTGCTGGAATCTCCTAACGGAAGCCACAGCCCTTATTTGCCCCAAAAAGCCTCGTTTGGAAATCTAACGGCGGCCACAGACGCTATTTGTGGAAATTCGGCCCGTTTAGAGCTGTTTTCCGGCAAATAGAGGCGCCTGCTTCCGTTAGAATTTGGAATACCGCCTTTTTCTCCAAATAGCGGCTCTGGCTTCCGTTAGAGCAGCCGCGTGACGCAACTGCAAAGGTTCGGCTGATAAAACGGCACTCTTCCGGGTAAAACCGGATTGGGCCGTTTTTTGTATGTTGCGTAAAGTTGCAATTTTGAAACTTTTTTCACAATTCGCCGTATATAACTGTATCAGCCTTTAACAAAACTAGAAATTAATTGGGACAAAGGAAACACTAGCCCAGCCTATGCTTATGAAGCCAATTTTCGCTGACGCGAAAACTTAGCTTATGCTTACGATGCTGGCTTTCCTCTCGGAAAGCCCAGCCAATGCTTACGATGCTGGCTTTCCTCTCGGAAAGCCCTCAGGAGGTGCCAACAACACATGGAGCAGCTGTTTTGGGGATGCCTTGCCTTCGGCGTGCTGTTTACGCTGGTTACGGTTGTGCTTGGGGATCTGCTCAGCTCGGCTTTGGACGGGGCGCTGGATTTTCTGTCCCTGGATTTTCTGAATCCCACAGTGCTGGCTGTCGGGATTACCGTATTTGGCGGGGCGGGCATCATGCTGGTGCAATACACGGCAATCCCGGCACTGCTTGCGGCGGTCGCAGCAGTTGCGATTGCGGCGGTTATCGGTTTCCTGGTGGGGCGCTATTATGTGAAGCCTATGAAGAACACCGAGAATTCCACGGCTTACACCATGAAAGGACTCTCCGGGCGGCTGGGCGAGGTGATTACCTCCATTCCCACAGGCGGCTGCGGCGAGGTGCTGGTGAAGGTGGGGGCGGGCAATTCCAACCATATTGCCGAAAGCTTTGACGGAAGTGCTATTCAGGCGGGGGACCGGGTCGTGGTGGTAGATGTCCGCGACGGTGTGCTGTTTGTGTCCCGCTTTGAAAATAACCTTTAAAGGAGACTGAGGTATGCCGGAGTTTTTGATCATTCCTGCAATTGTAGTAGGCGTCATTGTGTTGCTGGGGCTGGCCTTTATGGCCCGGTACAAAACGGTGGGACCGGATGAGGCGATGATTGTCACCGGATCGTTTTTGGGAAGCAAGAATGTGGACACCGACGACGGCTCCGGCCGCAAGATCAAAATTGTCAGAGGCGGCGGCGCCTTTATCTGGCCCGTGTTCCAAGCATCACAGTTCCTCTCGCTCTTATCCCACAAGCTGGATGTATCCACGCCTGAGGTGTACACGGAGCAAGGCGTTCCCGTTATTGCCGACGGGGTAGCCATCATCAAGATTGGCGGCTCTGTGGAGGATGTGGCCACAGCGGCGGAGCAATTTATGGGCAAGCCTATTGAAGCGCTGAAGTCGGAAGCGCAGGAAGTGCTGGAGGGTCACCTGCGGGCAATTCTGGGCTCCATGACCGTGGAGGAAGTGTACCGGAACCGGGACCGTTTCGCCCAGGAGGTACAGGGTGTGGCAGCCAAGGACCTGAAGAAGATGGGGCTGCAGATCGTCTCCTTCACCATTAAGGATGTCCGTGACAAACAAGGATATCTGGATGCCTTGGGTAAACCCCGGATTGCCGCCGTTAAGCGGGATGCCGAGATTGCTGAAGCCAATGCTGTACGGGATGCCCGTATTCAGAAGGCCCTGGCAGAGGAAGAGGGGAAGAAGGCTGAGCTGCTGCGCGATACCAATATTGCCGAGGCCGAGAAGGGCCGGGAGCTGAAGGTGGCCGCCTTTAAGCGGGACCAGGATACGGCCAAGGCGGAAGCGGATCAGGCTTATTTCATTCAGGAGGCCAAGGCCAAGCAGATAGCCGTGGAAGAGCAGATGAAGGTTGAACTGGTGCGCAAGGAGCGGGAAATCGACCTGCAGCAAAAGGAAATCCTCGTCCGCGAGAAGCAGTATGATGCGGAAGTGAAGAAGAAGGCCGACGCCGACCGGTATTCCGTCGAGCAGGCTGCAGAGGCCGACCGGACCAAGCGCATGCGCGAAGCGGATGCCATGCAATACCGCATCGAGGCGGAGGCCAAGGCCAACGCAGAGCAGAAGCGGTTGGAGGGTCTGGCCATCGCCGACGCGGAGCGGGCCAAGGGTACTGCCGAGGCGGAGGTTATCCGCTTGCGGGGTCTTGCTGAAGCCGAAGCCAAGGAGAAGCTGGCGGACGCCTTCCAGAAGTTCGGCGAAGCAGCCGTGCTGGATATTGTCGTGAAGATGCTGCCGGAGCTGGCGGGCAAGATAGCCGATCCCATCCGTTCCATCGACCAGCTGACCGTGGTGGATACGGGCAAGGGAGAAGGCGCGGCGCGGGTGAGCAACTACGTCACCGAGCTCATGGCCACAGCCCCCAAGATGCTGAAGGAAGTATCGGGGCTTGACCTGAACCAGCTGATCCAGGGGCTGACAGATAAAAAAGGCACTCAACCGGCGGTAAAACCCGTACCGGTCCAAGAATATCCCGTAGCCGGGGAATAACAGGCCGATCCAAGCGTTCCGCCGGCTCTCCGTTCCCAGATAGGACGGAGGCCGGCGGAGCGCTTTATGCTTTGGCGGCAAGATCCGGAAGCTCTGCAGAAGGGTAAATACGCACACCGGACTCTCCCTGCCTGACCGCGCCTCTCATGGCAGCAGCTACTACATCCGCTTCAACGGGCTTGTATTTGCGGAAGGGGCCCGAATAAAGGAAAGGCATCACCCGGCTGATGGCGGCCGCGGCCTGCTCCCCAGGGCGGTTCTCCGTCCGTTGACCTAACAGGAGGGAGGGGCGGAGGATATACAGGGAGGGAAGACCTAGTTCTCCCAGCCTGTGCTCCATTTCCCCTTTGACCCGGGAATAAAAGAAGGGTGACTTAACATCTGCGCCCAGGGAGGAAATAACCGCAAAGGCGGGGACGCCGGACTGTTTTGCCAACCGGGCGGCAGCCACCGGATAATCCAGATCCACCCGGCGGAAGGCCTGCTGGCTTCCGGCGGTTTTGATGGTTGTCCCCAGGCAGCAGTAGACCACATCAGCCTGGAAAACCTGGCTGTATTCCTCCAGCCTATCCAAATCGGCGATAACCTGCCCCACTTCCGGGTGGGGTGTGGACAGCGGGCGCCGGACCAGCGCCGTCACTCTGCCATACTGCGGATCCTCTGCAAGCTGACGCACCAGCTGGGTTCCCACCATGCCGGTGGCGCCCAATACTACCGCATGCTTTTTCATTATTTTTGCTCCTCCGCGGAATGTTTGAGGTTGCTCCTGACGGTTTACATACCCTTATCATATAACGATCCAGTAACAAAATACATACGAAGAGACACGCGGTACTACGCCCTTCCGTACATGAAATCTTCCCGCCGGGGGAAAACCAACGGGGTAAAGGGATAATTTCGTTACACTTAAAAATGTCATATCCAGCACAAGCATTTTCAGGTATGATAGGGGCAGAAAGACATAATTCTACAAAATTCTGCCTAAAAAAGGGACTGTGGAAATGAAAAAAGGGCAACCACTCCTATTGCTTCTTGTAAGCCTGATCGTTTTGTCCATAATCGCCCCGTTAGCTATGCAACTTAATGACGATAACCAGACTTCTGTTCCCTGCCGTTCAGAGGAGGCTCCGGGTTCAACCCGCCGCCTGACCGATTGGGAATATGCCTGGAGCGAGTATACTGCTTCACCGAAGCTTACTAACATACCGGATTACGGCTGGGAGAAAACCGACCGTCTCATTAATCCTCCCGGGCGGGAGGGCAGGGAGATTCTCTGGCTGCGTGCACGGCTGCCCCAGGATGCCGGCTACGACCCGACCCTGCTGGTGCAGGCCAGCCAGCTGTTCGAGGTATACTTGGACGGGGAGCTGCTGTTCCGCCATGGGCGGATAAAGGGAGCCCATCCCTTGTACATCGGCACCCCGCCCAGAATGATCGCCTTGCCGGATGATGCCCGGGGCAAGCTGCTGACCGTCCGGATTTATTCCAACGGCAAGGATATCGGGCTCCTGCAGAAGCCGCAGCTGGCCTCAGGCTCGGACATGATTCTGAGCTTTATCAAAAAACAGGGTATCCGGCTGATATTGGGCAGCTTTTATCTGATGATCGGCGTGATTTCCTGCCTGGCGGGGCTGCGGATCCGTCAGAGCTATCTGTTTTCCTTCGCGGGATTTGCCGGGTCCTTCGGGCTGTATACCTTGTCCCGGACCATGCTGGTTCTCACCCTGGTGGACTCCCCTGAATTCTGGATGGTCTTCGAGCTGGCCTTTTTGGTGCTGTCGATGGCCGCGGTTCTGGCATTCACCGAGCAGCTGTTCCCGGATTCGGGCAAGCTTAAGCTCCGGTTAAGCAAGGTCCATCTTTTCATCGGCGCCATCGGAATTCCGTTTGTGGCCCTTCATTTGGTGCGGGGTGCGGTCTTTCTGCTATTTTATCAGCTACTGCTGCTGGTGAGCATCATCATTACGGTGATCCGGATCGGCCGGATTGCCTGGAAGAAGGATAAGGACGCCGGGCAGGTGCTGGCGGGGCTGGCGGTTTTCTGCGCCTTCGGTGCCGGGGATATTATCAGGCAGATGCTGATGCTGGACAATCCGCTTCCCGAATTTTCCTATTGGGGCGGCCTGGCTTTTTTGACAAGTCTGATCGTGGTCATTCTGCGGAGAATTCACAACATCCTGTTCCGCTTATCCAATACGGAGAAGCTGTCGGTAGCCGGCCAAATGGCAGCAGGTGTGGTGCACGAAATCCGCAACCCGGTAACGGTGATTTCCGGATATCTCCAGCTGATGAAGAAGGGGACGCAGGTTAATCATGCTCCGATGATCGATCTGATGCTGGGCGAGGTGAACCGGATCAATCTGCTGGTTAACGAGTTCCTGTTTTTGGCCCGGCCGTCCGGCCCCAAGTTTGCTCTCAAATCCATTTGCGGCATCGTTGGCGACAATTTGCGTTTGTTCGATGCACAGGCCACCGGAGCCGGAGTGGAGCTGGAGTTCCGCTGCCCTCCCAACCTGCCGCTGATTTCCTGCGATGAGAACCAGATCAAGCAGGTATTGGTCAATGTAGTCAAAAATGGTCTGGAGGCTATGCCTGACGGAGGCAAGCTCACTGTCACGGTGGAGAGCATCCAGCCGTATATCCGCATCCGGATTACGGATACAGGCTGCGGCATTGAAAGCCAGGATCTGAAGATGATCGGGGAGCCGTTTTTTACCACGAAGGAAAGCGGCAACGGTCTGGGGATTATGATATGCCGCCAGATCGTGGACAACCACAAGGGAAGGTTCAACATTGACAGCGAACCCGGGCAGGGGACAACTGTCGAAATAATTCTTCCCTTCGACCCGCAAACCACTTGATTTCACCGGGCAATGTGCATATAATGAAAATGACCAATTGACCATATTTCAATTTCAGTCATTTTTGAGAGGAGGAGAGAAGCGCAATGGCGGCTGACCGCAAGAAGTGGATTCTTGAGGCTGCATCCAAATCCTTCGCCCTGTTCGGTTACAAGGCTACGACGATGGAGCAGGTGGCGAAGATCGCGGGGGTCGGCAAGGGCACCATTTATACGTTTTTTTCCACAAAGGAAGAGCTGTTCGACGCCATTATGACCGATGTCATCCAGGAAATGAAGCGGATTGCCGACAAGGTGATTCAGGAGGAGCTCACCTTCATCAAGAAGCTGGAGCGGGTGCTGGAGGAGTTCTACAGGTTCCGCAGCAACCATGAGCTGTTGATCCGGCTCTCCCACGAAATCAGCGAGATGGGAACCGCCAAGGCCCAGGAAGGAATGAAGTCCCTGGAGGGAGCCATTCTCGGGTTTCTGGAGAAGAACGTGAGAACCGCCATGGAGCAGGGGGAGATCAGGTCCTGTGATCCGCAGGTTGCCGCATTCGTCATCCTGAAGATGTATGTATCCTTTGTGTATGATTGGGACCGGACCCACGGGCCGTTGACCAAGGATCAGATTTCGGAGTTTTTTCATGTGTATTTGTTCGAAGGATTGGCCGTCCGATAAACGGCTTTATTTTTCAGTCAAAATTGACCGATTGAACATATTAGTCAATTATATAAAAAGAGAGATTCATAAGGAGTGAACCATATGAGCAAAAGCTTCCGCCAGTTCTCCCACGAGCTGGTTTCGATTGTAAAAGACAAGAAGGTTCTGATTTCGGTGAGCGCCGTTGCGCTTGTGCCGCTGCTGTACAGCTTCATGTTCCTGTGGACCTTCTGGGACCCATACGCCAAGATGGATGTGCTTCCCGTTGCCGTGGTCAATATGGATAAAGGTGCAGCCTTCGAGGGCAAGCAGCTGTCCGTCGGAGACCAGTTTGTGGAGAAGCTGAAGACCAATCCGGCCTTCGGATGGGATTTTATTTCCCAGGATGAGGCGGAGAAGGGATTGAAGGAGCATAAGTATTACATGGCCATCGAAATCCCTGAGGATTTCTCACAAAGGGCCACCGAGGTGCTGGGTTCCGATCCCCAGCCTGCCACCTTCCGCTACATCCCCAATGAAAGCAGCAACTTCCTGGCCGCCCAAATCGGCAAAACCGCCGTGGAGCGCATTAAGGGTGAGCTGTCTGCCGAATTGACCAAAACGTATACGGAGACCTTGTTTACCAGCGTAGGCAAATTGTCCGAGGGATTGGCCCAGGCTGCCGATGGCGCCTCCAAGCTGTCCGCGGGCACCGGCAGTGTCGTAACCGGTCTGGAGCAGCTGGATGAGGGACTGGTCAAATTGACCGCCGGCACCCAGCCGCTGGAAACCGGGGCTGTGCAATTGTATACCGGCGCTACCAAGCTGAACGACGGGCTGGCCCAGCTGCAAAAGGGCGCAACCACCGTAAGCGGCGGGCTGGAGCAGCTGTCTAACGGCCATCAGGCCATCGTGCAGGGCGCAGCCCAATCCGAGGAAGGCGCCGCCAAGCTGAACGGCGGGCTGGCCGCATCCTCCGCCGGTCTGGATCAATTGAAAACCGGCGCTGATGGCTTGGCCGCCGGCTTGGAGCAGTTGGCTGCCGCCATGCCGCAGCTGGCCGAAAATCCGTCCTTCGCCAAGCTGGTGGAGGCGGGCAAACAAGTAGCCGCAGGCACTGATTCTGCTGCAGCGGCCCAGAAGCAGCTGGCCGCCGGCGCCGCGCAGCTGGCTGAGGGGCAAAAAACGCTGCACGGCGGCGTTGTCGCCTTCGACGCCAAGCTCAATGAAGCTGCCGCCGGCAGCAAGTCTGTAGCCGACGGCGCAAGCCAGCTGGTGCCCGGAAGCGCCCAGCTGAAGGCCGGTTTGGCTCAGATTGAGAATGGCATCGGCCAATTGGCCAACGGTACGGTTCAATTGACCGACGGCTCGAAGAAGCTGACCGACGGCGCACAAACCGTAGCTGGCGGCACAGGCGAGCTTTCGGGCAAGCTGAAGGATGCTTCGGTGCAAACCTCGTCCATCAACGGCAACGACAAGCTGTACGCCGCTTTCTCCCAGCCGGTGGCGTTTGAGGAGCAGAAGATGGCGGAGGTACCTAACTACGGCACCGGCTTCGCCCCGTATTTCATGAGCCTGGGCCTGTTCGTAGGCGCGCTGCTGCTGACTATCGTCTTCCCGGTGAAGGACCCTGCTGTCCGTCCCCGCTCCGGCGCCAGCTGGTACTTCGGCAAGCTGGGCACCATGCTGTTCATCGGTCTGATTCAAGCGCTGGTGATGGCCGTGGTAATCAAATGGGGCTTGGGATTGACGCTCCAAAACATGCCGCTGTACTTTGTGCTTACGGTGCTGACCAGTTGGACCTTCATGATTATGATCCAGATGCTGGTGTCCATGTTCGCCAACCCCGGACGGTTCGTAGCCATCGTGATCCTGATTCTCCAGCTGACTACCTGCGCGGGCACCTTCCCGGTTGAGCTGATTCCCGGACCGCTGCAAGTGATCAACAAGTGGCTGCCGATGACTTATTCCGTACAGGGCTACAAGGCCGTGATCTCCAGCGGCGAAATGAGCGACTTCAACCAAGCCGCCCTGCTGCTGGGAATCTACATGGCCGTGATGGCTGCCATCACGCTGACCTACTACATCATTCATTTCCGCAAGCAGCAATCCGCTCCTTCCACCCAACTGGAGGATGCAGTTGCGCTGTAAGCCTCGTGTAATGAGCATATCGAAAAAGCCCGCCGGGACATTTGGTCCTGGCGGGCTTTTTTTGGGTGGCAGTAAGCGGGAGGCGGAGGCGCGTTTCCGTGTGGCGTAGTGCCTACGGTGGCTGCGGACTGCTGCATGTTGGACAGTGCAACCGGGTGCTGCGGCCCCGGAATCACCCGGCATCCCCGGCAATCCCCGGTATCCCCAAGCAACACACGGCAACCCCCGGGTAACCCCCGGAATCTCCGGGCAACCCCCGGCATCCCCAACGGACACAGGAGCCGTTATTGCGCGAAAAACCGGCGGTTTTCCAAACTAACGGACTGCAGATGCGTTAATAGGCAGCAAACAGGCGGTTTGCAGGGTGCGGATGGGGCAATAGCGGATCGTGTGGACCTATGTCAAGAAAGTGGACAGTCATGCCGACGTTTTTCCGTTAAATTGCCTAGCAAATTGTACGGGCGACATGTACCCCAATGCACTATGCATTCGTTTGCGGTTGTAGT
>JAEWIS010000018.1 GCA_023386955.1 Bacillota bacterium | reverse complement strand
CGGACTGGAGAGGCGCTATTTAGTCAAAAACAGGGGGTTGGCTACTCTAACGGACTCCAGTGACGCTATTTGCGGAAACGGAGGCGGTGGAGGCATCTTTTCAGCGGAATAAGAGCACCTGGGTCCGGTAGAGTTCAGGATAGCGCACAATGAGACGAATATGGTTTGTGGTGTCCGTAAGCCCAGCGTATCAGACGGAGATTGGTATAAAGCGAATGCGTGTGTCCCCAGACGCCACAAAAAGACCGCGTCCTAAGTTCGGTACGCGGTCTTTCTATTATTTGCTGAGTACCAGCCGCAGCTGGACGGTAACATCATTTTGTGCGCTGAGGACGACGGTGTGGGGATTCTTCATACCATAGTCTTCAAAGGTGACGACGGTTTGACCCTCCAGCTTCAGCTGGGTTCCATCCAGCTGCGCTTTGGTGTCGAAGGTGACGTCCTTGGCGATGCCGCGGACGGTGAGGGTGCCGGTCATCTTGAAGGATTCGGTAGCGCCGGCTTTCCATTCCTTCGGCAGATTTTCGAAGGATTTGACGGTAAAGGTCGCCTTCGGATGCTGCTCTACCTGAAGGTAGTCAGCTCCCTTAATGTGGTTGTCCCGCTGTCCGTTGCCGGAGCTGAGGCCGCTAAGTTCCACGGCGCCTTCTGCCTTATTCTGAGTGGGATCGGCAGTGTTCAGGGTCCAGGAGCCGGTTACCGGCTTAACGGAGAAGTTGACGGTTTCCTTGGAGGTGGTGACAGAGAAGTAGACCTCCGAAGCCGATTGAATGTTCCAAGTGCCGTTAACATCAGCAGCTGCAGCGGGAGTAGCGGCCGTGGCGGCACCTTGTGTACCGCCAGAGGTGGTAGGTGCGCTGATGACATCCTTAACCTCCACATGGTTGCCTGCATAATAATCGTACGCGTAATATCCGATGCCGCCGCCTGCCACAATGACGATCACTGTAATAATCGTTGCCAGTTTCCATTTATTCATTGGTTCATTTCCTCCTTAAAAGTGGTTGCTTCAAATGATCTATCCCATTATCACTACAACGTGTAGTGTTTACTTTCAAAAAAGATGCCCCATTCCGAGGCATGGAATAGCGTGTTACATCAAAGCCGGAAGTAAAAGCGAGGCCAATACGACAGCCACTTGAAGTGAAACGACGGTAGAAAGCAAGGGAAGACGCATAGGCGGTTTTCCCGCGGGATCGATAAGCTGGCGGATTCTGATGTTAATGGGAGTATCCGCAAAGGAAGCATGGGCAAAGTTCATCTGTACCACCGGCTTGTGCCTCGCTAACTTCAGCAGGGCGCTTCCCAAGCCTACAGGAGTACCTGTACGTGATACGGCATATTGGTCTGCCTGAACCTCCGCAGATATCTTAAGCACATGATAACACCAGCGCAGAATCGGCAAATACCACATCATTTTGGACAGCAAATAGGCAGGCATTGCTCGCAGGGCATCGTGATGCCGCATATGATATTCTTCATGACGGATAACGGCTTCCAGCTCCTGCTCATCCAGCATGCGGATTAAACCTGTGGACAGCACGATGACCGGACGGATGAAGCCCATGGTCAATGCCACTGCGTTCTCCTGTTCAATAATGATTAACCTTCTGCGTGGGAGACGGTAAGCGAGAGTGATGGCCTGCTCCTGGTCCCTGCGACGCAGAGGGGCAAAATTTCGTTTGACGCGGAGATAAGAGACCAGCTGGATACCCAGCATAGTCACACCGGCCAAAACGGTGGTCCAGACTAACGCATCCAATAGGATCGCCATA
Organism: Bacillota bacterium; assembly: GCA_023386955.1. Taxonomy (GTDB): domain Bacteria; phylum Bacillota; class Bacilli; order Paenibacillales; family NBRC-103111; genus Paenibacillus_AR; species Paenibacillus_AR mesotrionivorans. The sequence goes on along the minus strand of JAEWIS010000018.1, from coordinate 81,162 downwards.
AATGGCATCCCCCACTGGATAAACCAGCTGTTGCACATATCGAACCAGCTGCGCAGCGCATCCCAGCGGAACAGGATAAAGCCTGCATACATGACCATTTGAACAAACAGAAGCCCGGCTGCCAACAAGGACAGGATCAAGACCGATTTGGATAGAGAATTTCCCATAGGCTATCTTCCCTTTTTCAGACTTTCGATTTTTTGCTCGAGGAGGCTGAGCAAATCGGGGTCCGCTTCATCAAGGGCATCAATCATATGATTGACAACCAACGGCCCGAAATCTTCCATCAGCTCGTGGGTAATCTCCTTGGACTGGATGTCCATAAAGTCTTCCTTGCTGTGCACCGGACGGAACAAGGAGGTACGCCCATCCATCCGCTTCGTCAGCACACCCTTTTCCAAAAGCCGGTTCATGACGGTCATGATCGTGTTGAAGTTGAGGTTACGTTCCTGATCCAGCATTTTCTGGACATCCCGGATGGAGCATTCCGTATGGGACCACAGGATCTCCATAATCTTAGCTTCCAGGGGGCCAAAAAAGCGGTTCAGACCTTTTTCGCTGTACTTGAAGTTCTGTATCTTCACTGTGACACACCTCACACTACAAATTATAGTGTTATGGAAGATATGCTGTCAAGCGAAGGAGGGGGATGTTTCATTTGGCAAAAGTTGCGGAGGGTATAGAGGGCTTTAGCCGTGGACCCTTAATTTTTGTAGAAAGAAATGTCCCGTTCCGTTACCTTCAGCATGCCGCCGGCATGGAGGCGGAGACATTTTCCCACGTAGACCAGCTGGGGGAGGAGCAGAAAATAATGGGCCGCCGCCGCATTGGCCAGCCAAGGCAGGGGCAGCCATACATATAGAAGCGCCACCAGCACAAAGCCGATGAGCAGGCGGTGATGATTGGCCCGGTCCCATTGTTTGATCGGCACCAGCCCGGCAGGCAAATAACCGGTCAGGGGATAGGCAAAGGCCCATTTCCATATACGGGGCACGGAGCCGCGGGAGAGACGGGTGAGAGGCAATACGATAATCGCATGAACAGCGGTGACGATGGCTACGGATGCAGCAAGCTGAAGCAGGCCTTCCCATCCGGAGTATACGGCATCCGCAAAGGCCCAAAGCAGCAGGCAGGCGGAATACACCCAGAAAAACGGATGCTTGCGGGTAAACCGGTAAAGCAGGGTATAATGATATATAGTAGAATCCTCAGATAGGGTATGTTTGGACATGATGCGCCTCCTCTTCTTTCTTAATATCGGCATCGGAGGGCTGGTTTTGCAGCTATTTTCCAGGAACCAACAGGCCCCTGCCCACATACACATATAAAAACGGAGGAAAGCTTTGAAACAACGAATGAGCGGATAGTTTCATGGACATACTGATAGATAAAAAGATTAGAGGTGAGAAGGTTGGAGGAATTCGAAGGACTGGACCTGAAACGGAGCACGGAGCCGGCGGCGGAGCATGAGCATAGTCAAAGCGGGGCTGTCGGGGAGATCTGCATTATCTGCGGGAGCACCGGTAAGGAAGGTATACGGGTGATTTCGGAATTTATCTGTGAGGAATGTGAAATGGAAATTGTCCGGACGGATGTGCAGGATGCCAAGTACCCTTATTTTATCCACCAGCTGAAGCGGATCTGGTACCCCAAAAATGCGTAAAAAGCGGACGGCAGATGCTTTCTTTTATCCGGCTTTTTTCATATAGTTAAAGAAGGATGAGTATTCTTGTCCTTCTTTTTTTGTTTCCGGTTGGGAGGAGCTTACGGATGGATCAGACCCAAGCCCCGCTGCTTCAAGCGATGGTGGAACGGAGCAAACGGAAGGAAAGCAGCTTCCATGTGCCCGGCCACAAGTTTGGTGCAAGTCTACAGGGGGAAGAGAAGGATTTTTTTGGCTCTGTTATGGAGCTTGATTATACCGAAATAGAAGGATTGGATGATTTGCATCATCCGGAGGGTCCGATTCTTGCGGCACAGCAGCTGGCAGCGGAATGCTTCGGCGCGGAGGAGACCTTCTTCCTGGTAGGAGGCAGCACAGCGGGGAATCTGGCCTTGATCGGTGCCGTCTGCCAGCAGGATGACCTCATTCTGGTACAGCGCAACGCCCATAAATCGGTAATCCATGCCTTGATGCTGGCCCGGGCCCGGGCAGTGATGCTGGAGCCGGAGGTGGACAGGCAGACGGGGATAGCCGGAGGAGTGGCGCGGACTACCCTTCATACCGCATTGGAGCGGTATCCTCAGGCGAAGGCGGTGTTTCTGACCAATCCCAATTATTACGGGATGGGCTGGGACTTGGAGCCGTATGCCCGGCTGGTACACGGCGCAGGGATGGCGCTTTTGGTGGATGAGGCACATGGCGCCCACTTCGGGCTTCACCCGGGGGTGCCTGTGTCGGCGTTGTCCCGTGGAGCGGACGGGGTAGTGCAGTCCACCCACAAGATGCTGATGGCCATGACCATGGGGGCGATGCTCCATGTGCAGGGTAACCGCATACCCCGGGATGTCCTGCGGGAGAGGCTGACTATGCTGCAAAGCTCCAGTCCGTCCTATCCCATCATGGCTTCGCTGGATATGGCCCGACGTTATGCAGCCATTCGTGGGGAAGCGGAGATTGGCGCCGGGCTGGAGGAGCTCCGGCGATTCCGGGAGGCGCTGGCCGGTATGAACGGCACTGGAATCCGCGTGCTTATGCCGGAGCCGGAGGCCAATGCCTATGATGTATGGGACCCGTATAAGCTGGTGATGGAGGATGCGGCAGGCGGGCGCACCGGATTTCAGCTCCTGCAGGAGCTGGCCGGGGGCGGTATCATCGGCGAGATGGCCGATGACCGTTATGCGGTGCTGGCGGCCAGTCCGGCCACGGGCCGAGAGGATCTGGAGCGGCTGGCGGAGGTTATCGCCTCCTTACCCGGCTCTTCCGGATATAGCGGCGGTGAGGCAGCTGACGTCGTATCTGCGAATTTGGCTGTGACGGCGGCAGCTGCGGATCCGGTCAGCGAGCCGGTGCCGATGGGGCTTACCGGCGTTAACAGAGGAACGCCCATGCCCCTCGGTATGGCGGTGGGTATGCGCGCCGCCCAGGCGGTAGTGCCGTATCCGCCGGGAATTCCCCTATTGATACCGGGTGAGACCATTTCGGCAGGGGCTGCGGAGCGGATTTTGCGTCTGTACCGGGCAGGAGCCAAATTTCAGGGTGCGCCTCCGGGACCCGGATGTAGTATACTGGTAACGGGACAGGATTCCTGAGGGCTTATTGTTGCGGCGCTTGCGCTTTGATATAACGGATGGCTGAAATAAACAGCGAATGGGGTATAGCAGTGGCAGAAGGTTGGTTCATTACGGTGGAAGGCGGAGAAGGGGCGGGCAAAACCTCCCTGATTCCGGAGATTGAGTCTTTTTTGCAGGAGAAGGGAATGGAGGTCCTGATTACACGTGAGCCGGGAGGCATCCGGATTGCCGAGGAAATCCGCTCCATTATTCTGAACAAGGAGCATACCTCCATGGACGGCAGAACGGAGGCGCTTCTGTACGCTGCGGCCCGCAGGCAGCATCTGGTGGAGAAGGTGCTGCCCGCCATTGCCCGGGGAATAACGGTGCTGAGCGACAGGTACGTGGACAGCAGCCTGGTCTACCAGGGACATGCCAGGGGATTGGGTATAGACGAAATTTATTCGGTTAATGAATTCGCTACAGCTGGCGTGATGCCGGATCTCACCCTGTGGCTGGACATTGATCCGGAACTGGGTCTCTCCCGGATCCATAAGGATGAAGGGAGGGAGATCAACCGCCTGGATCTGGAGGGCCGAACCTTCCACCATAAAGTCAGAGAAGGCTATGCTCTTCTCCATGCCCGGTATCCCGACCGGATTGTCCGCATAGATGCGGGACAGCCTCTGGATCAAGTGGCCCAATCCGTACGGCAGGCGCTGAATCTTTCCTTCCAAGCAGGAAAACGTTGCTTTCATGTCAAATAAAGTATGGACATGGAGTTTTTTATTGAAAATGCGGGTAATGCATGTTCATGGAGACTCCTTTCCTATAGGCGGCTGTCACCCATGCTGTCCTCGGCACATATCGTGAGGTAATAAGCACCCGGCCGGTATACCTGCGGCTTGTGGAGCTATCCTATCATTTAGAAGGAGGAGTTGCTATGAAGCTTGTCATCGCTGTGGTTCAGGATAAAGACAGCAACCGTCTGTCCAACGCTCTCATCAAGGACGGCTTCCGCGCCACCAAGCTGGCGTCCACCGGCGGTTTTCTGAAGGCCGGCAATACCACATTCATTATCGGTATTGAGGATGAGCGGGTGCCCGAGGTGCTGAATGTAATCCGCAACAACTGCAAGACCCGGGAACAGCTGGTTACTCCCGTTTCCCCTATGGGCGGCACATCCGATTCCTATATTCCATTCCCTGTTGAGGTTCAGGTGGGCGGCGCCGCGGTGTTCGTCATGCCGGTTGAACGCTTCGAGCACTATTAATTTATTCGCACAAGGAAGGCTGGATATATCCTCATGAAAATCAATCCTGGCTGGCGTCCGTCCGGCAATGAGCTTCGCCGGACGGACAATTCCAATTTCCATCCTGTGGAGCAAAAAAGCTTCTCCGACAGTCTGCGCCAGCAAGATGAACAAGCCGGCCAGGAGCAATTGAACCGGATGATCGACCAGATCCAGCGGCAGGGCGACCGCCTGTCCCGTTCCATGACCGTCCGTGAGCTGCGGCAGTACAAGCTGTTGATCAAGCAGTTTCTGGAAGAGACTGCCCGCCGCGGTGTCGGGCTGAAGGACACCCGGGGCTGGGACCGCAGGGGCCGCACCAAACGCTACAAGCTCCTGGAGGAAATCGACGGGCATCTGCTTGCCATGGCGGACGAGCTGTTGGACACGGAGCAGGGCAAAATCGATATCCTTCAGCGGGTCGGTGAAATTAAAGGCTTGCTCATAAATTTAACCTTTTAATATAGAAGGGACCCTTGGGAAGGAGGAGGCAACTTGTCGTTTGAATCTATACCGGGACAGTTCCGGGCCAAGCGGATGCTCGTTAACAGCCTCCGTACCGGGAAGCTGTCCCATGCTTACATTTTCTCCGGGCCTGCCGGCTCCGGCAAGAAGGAAATGGCCGTGACTCTGGCCCAAGCGGTGTTCTGTACCGCCAGGGAGGATGACGCCTGCGGGGATTGTGTAGAATGCCGCAAGGTAGCCCACGGCAACCATCCCAATCTGATCCTGATAGAGCCTGAGGGGGCCAGCGTGAAGATCGACCAGATCCGGGAGCTGCAGCGGGAGCTGGGTTACCGTCTGTCCGGCGGTGCGAAGAAGATTTATGTGATCGAACAAGCCGACCGCATGACCGTCCAAGCGGCCAACAGCCTGCTTAAGTTTCTGGAGGAGCCGGGAACGGATATCATGGCCATTCTGATTACGGAGAACGGACATGCTCTCCTGCCTACCATCCAGTCCCGGGCCCAGTGGATCCCCTTTGTTCCGTTGGCTGCGCCTGAAATTGTGGAGGTACTGCACCGGCGGGAGGGGCTTCCGCTGGAGCTGGTGCTGCCTGCCGCCCATGTGGCGGGAGGAGTAGAGGCCGCGCGGGAATTTATCCAATCAAAGGAGTTTGCAGAAGCGCGAAATGTAATGATACAATTGGCTAAGGAGGCGCTTTTCCGCTTCCCCCATGTACTCATTACAGCGCAGCAGGCCGTGTTTAAGTCCGATATGGCGGATCGACTTCCTCTTATTCTGGATCTGTGGCTGCTTCTGCTGAAAGATATGCTTCACCTTCAGAACGGCCGCCGGGAAGATGTGGTGTTTGCTGATCAAACCGATTGGACCTATAAGGAAGCCGTGCGTTTGCCCTTGCGTTATTGGGTGCATGCCATGGAGCTCCTGATCGAGCTTCAGAAGAAGCTGCGCACCACGGCGAATGCCCAGCTGGCCTTGGAGCAGGCCATTATCGGAATGCAGGACCGGCCTGCAAGCTAATGCCTTGAATAAAGGTTAACATAGATTGGAGGGAGAAAACTTTGTATTGCGTTGTGGGCGTCCGCTTCAAGAAGGCGGGGAAGGTGTTTTACTTTGACCCCATTGACTTGCCTGTTCAAAAAGACAGCAGTGTGATTGTGGATACGGCACGGGGATTGGAATACGGCAAGGTCGTCATCGGAAAGCGTGATGTGCCCGAAAGCGATGTGGTGCTTCCCTTGAAGAGGGTCATCCGGATCGCGGACGACAATGATGCCCGGGTGGTGGACAATAATAAGGCCGCCGCCAAGGAAGCCTTCGGCATCTGCCAGGAGAAGATCAAGGACCACGGGCTGAAGATGAAGCTGGTGGACGTTGAATATACCTTTGACCGGAATAAGGTCATCTTTTATTTTACAGCAGAGGGCCGGGTGGATTTCCGGGAGCTGGTGAAGGATCTGGCCAGTATCTTCCGCACCCGCATTGAGCTCCGGCAGATCGGAGTCCGGGATGAAGCCAAGCTGTTGGGTGGAATCGGGCCGTGCGGCCGCATTCTGTGCTGCTCCTCCTTCCTGGGGGATTTCGATCCCGTCTCCATTAAGATGGCCAAGGATCAGAACCTCAGCCTGAATCCCACCAAAATTTCCGGATTATGCGGCAGGCTGATGTGCTGTCTGAAATACGAGCATGACAATTATGAAAGCGGCAAAACCGAGCTGCCTAAGGTTGGGCGTATCGTAATTACCACCATGGGGCAGGCCAAGGTGGTGAGCCTGAATGTGGAGAGCCGGATGGTAAAGGTTCAGCTGTTTGAGCAGAATAACCGGGTAGTGGAGCTCCCGGGGGATGATGTAGCGGAGCAGGAGTAATTTGAAGGCTCACCTGAGGTGACAACCGTTGGAGAAAAAGGAAATTTTCACACAGATTGAAGCCATGGAAGAACAAATGGGCACCATGTATGCGGATTTGAGCAGGCTGAAGACCATTGTGGTGGAGCTTCTGGAGGAAAACCAGCGGCTTCAGATGGAGAATGAGCGGCTCTTGCGTCTGATACGTGAGGATCAATACCCGGAACCGACTATGGAGCCTGACGCCGAGCCCGCCAAGCCGGAGGGTCTGTCCCTGACCCGGGAAGGTTATGAGAATCTGGCCCGGCTTTATCATGAAGGCTTTCACATATGCAATGTTTATTATGGACATTTGCGTACCGAAGGCGACTGCCTGTTTTGTATGTCATTCCTGAATAAATAATATTGATGGCGCATGAGATGAACGAGGCCAGCCGCGACATGAGCGGCTGGCCTTATGAGCACTTGGGCGGCACAGAGGAGTCCAGAGAACAGATATGCTTTTGCCTCACGAACGAGCGGATGATTTACTCCGTAATAACTTGAAGATCATCCAAGCGGATGATGTATTTTCCTTTTCCATGGATGCGGTGCTCTTGGCACGCTTCTGCTCGGTGCCTCCCCGGGGCCGGGTGATGGATCTGTGCACCGGCAACGGCGTTATCCCCATGCTGCTGTCCACCCGCACCCAAGCGGAGATTTGGGGGCTGGAGATTCAGGAGCGGCTGGCCGACATGGCAGCCCGGAGTGTCCGTCTGAATGGTTTGGAGGAGCGGGTTCATATCGAGCAGGGAGACCTGAAGGAATACCGGAGCCGGGAAGCAGGTTTGTTCGACCTGGTGACGGTGAACCCCCCGTATCTCCCCGTAAGCGCAGGAGAGCAAAACGGGAATGTCCATTTTGCCGCCGCCCGCCATGAAATCTTCTGTACCCTGGAGGATGTGCTGCAGACCTGCAGCCGGCTCACCCGATTCGGCGGTAAGGTGGCCATGGTCCATCGGCCCGGAAGGCTTACCGACATCCTGGAAGGGATGCGGAAGGCAGGCTTGGAACCCAAACGTCTCCGTTTTGTCCACCCCAAAGCGGAGGAAGAGGCCAATATGGTACTGGTGGAGGGCATCAGGGGAGGCAAGCCGGATTTGCGGCTGCTTCCGCCCCTGGTGGTCTACGGCCCGGACGGGCAATATAGCGCGGAGCTGATGGAGGTTTATTATGGTTCAGCCGATAGCCTCCGGGTAGAGAATAAGGAGAGGGTGTCGGAATGAATATACAGCGGAGCTATTCGGCAGACCGCGGTGTCGGCGGAGCACTTTATCTGGTGGCCACACCCATCGGCAATCTGGAGGACATGACATTCCGGGCGGTGCGCATCCTGAAGGAGGCCGATATTATAGCGGCGGAGGATACCCGGCAGACCCGGAAGCTGTTGACACACTTCGAGATTGCGGGCAGGCTGGTCAGCTACCATGAGCATAATAAAATTCACAGCGGCCCTGAACTGGTCCGTCTTCTTCAGGAAGGGCAGAGCATTGCCCTGGTCAGCGACGCCGGTTTGCCAGCCATATCTGATCCCGGAGCGGACCTGGTCCGTTTGGCCATTGAGGCGGATATTCCTGTAATACCTGTGCCGGGTGCTAATGCGGCGCTCTCTGCGCTGATTGCGTCAGGCCTGGACACCACCGGCTTCCGTTTTGCGGGCTTCCTGCCCCGGGACAAAAAAGGGCTGAGGGAAAAACTCTCCTCCCTTCAAGGGGTGAAGGAGACTCTGTTATTCTATGAATCTCCGCACCGGGTAGGCAAAACGCTGGAGGCAATGCTGCAAACCTGGGGCAACCGACAGGTGGTGCTGGCTCGGGAGCTGACTAAACGCTACGAGGAGTTTGCCCGGGGAACCCTGGAGGAAGCACTTAGCATGCTGGAGGCGGCTCCGCCCTTGGGTGAGTATTGCCTGGTGGTAGAGGGAGCTTCTGCAGATGGGCCTGGGGAACATGACATGGCTGCTGAAGCAAGCTGGTGGAAGACTCTGTCGGCAGCAGAGCATGTGGAGCGGTATGAAGCCGACGGGCTCAGCCGCAAGGAGGCCATGAAGAAGGCAGCCGGGGACCGGGGCGTGTCCCGCCGGGATATCTATCAGGAGCTGCTGGAGGAATAAGGGGGCATTCGCCCCCGTTTTGGCTTATCTATTAGTAGGTTTGGGCAACAGGCCGGAGGACAAAAAATATCCCTCAACAACCACGCCGGCTTTGCGTAGGTTGTTCAGGGACTAGAGGAGATATAAAAAGGTTAGAATTAACATTGGTTATGGATTTATTATACACTATAATTCCTATTTTGTCACAGGGTTAGGCATCTCAGTTAGGCAAACATTACAAACAATTTTTCCTTTAAAGTAGGCAACGTTCTCAGCATTGCCACAAAAGATGCAAGCAGGCTCGTATTTCTTGAGCATGATGCGCTCGCCATCTACATAAATTTCAAGAGCGTCCTTCTCGCCAATTCCCAAGGTGCGGCGAAGTTCGATCGGGATTACAACCCGGCCCAGCTCGTCCACTTTTCTTACAATACCAGTAGATTTCATCATTGTATATGTTGCTCCTCTCAAATTTGGTGGCAGATTTTACAATCGTCATCTTTCGACATCGCACTTTATTATGATACCAACCATTCCCAAAATAGTCAACTGTTTTTTTGTAAAAAAAGGTACTAAATTTTGGCTTATAAAATCCCATAACCCTGATAACAGTGGACTTTTTTCGAGTAATATTTTTGCCGGAAAAATCGAATAGTAATATTACTAGTTTTTAAGGAATATCTGTTCGGGACTAAAGGATGTTGTTTGCGACATTTTTCGACAAGTGAAAAAGAGGACTTTTACCTCAATCCAATGAAGGGGGCGCAGACATGTCAGGCAAACTGTCGGAAGAAAAGGTATTTAAGGATCCGGTACATAATTACATCTACGTCCAGGATGAAACCATATGGGAGCTAATTAATTCAGCAGAGTTTCAACGGCTTCGGAGGATCAGGCAGCTGGGCACGTCCTATCTGACCTTCCACGGGGCGGAGCACAGCCGGTTCTCCCATTCTCTCGGTGTGTATGAAATAACCCGGCGGATTATATCGCAATTCGAAAAAAGCGGATTTTCGGATTGGCCGCGGGAGGAACGGTTATTATGCCTGTGTGCGGCACTGCTCCATGATTTGGGGCACGGCCCCTTTTCCCATTCCATCGAAAGGGCCTTTAATAGCGACCACGAGGAGTGGACCTGCCGGATTGTTCTGGGGGATACCCAGGTGAACCGGATTCTGCGCAAGGCTGACCCGGAGCTTCCTGAGAAGATTGCCGCCGTTATCCGGAAAACCTACGAGAAAAAAATAGTGGTAAGCCTGATCTCCAGCCAGATGGATGCAGACCGGATGGATTATCTGCTGCGTGACGCGTATTATACCGGTGTGGATTACGGCACCTTCGATCTGGAGCGGATTCTGCGGATGGTCCGCCCCCATAAGGGACATATTGTGGTGAAGGAGAGCGGCATGCACGCGGTGGAGGATTACCTGATGTCCCGCTATCAGATGTATTGGCAGGTCTACTTTCACCCTGTCACCCGGAGCGGGGAAATTCTGCTATCCAAAATATTCGACCGGGCGCGAGTATTATATGGGGGTGCGCATACTTTTTCCTTCCTGAATGATACGCTGCGCCGGCTGTTCGACCATTCCATGACGGTCAACGATTATCTGCACCTGGATGAAGCGCTGATGCAGGTGGCCTTTATGCAGTGGACCAAGGATTCCGATCCGGTGCTGGCTGATTTATGCGGCCGTTTCCTGGATAGGCGGCTCCTGAAATATGTGCCTCTGGAGGAAAGCGAAATCCCGCTTACCCGGGGGGTGCGGGACTGCCTGTTGAAGGTGGGGCTTGATCCGGATTATTATATGTATCTCGATTTTCCGGCGGATCTTCCGTATGATGTATATAAACCCGGCGAGGTGGAGGAGAAGCTTCCGATTCTGCTGCTGGATGCCCGAGACCAGCTATTCGAAATCTCCAGCCGCTCGGAAATTGTCCGCTCCATCAGCGGCATCCGCCAAGGGCAGCATCACATTTATTTCCCGGAGGAGCTGCTGGCGGCGAAATCCATGCCCGACGAGCTGTGGCAGCTGCTGCAGAAGCGATCGTAGCCGCTTCTCCCATTAAAAACGTCAAGAATGCAACCGCAGAAAAGAGGTACAAGCATGTTTACCGACACACACACTCATATGGACAGTCCGTCCTTTCAGGAAGACCGGCATGAGGCGCTGATGCGGGCATATGAAGCCGGCGTCACCCGGATTGTGAATGTGGGCTTTAACCGTGAAACCATTCCCACTACTCTGGAGCTGTCCCGGACGTATGATTTTGTCTATGCGGTGCTGGGCTGGCACCCCCAGGATGCCAAGGATATGACACCGGAGGACCTGGAGGAGCTGGAGGAGCTGCTGAAGCTTCCCAAGGTGGTGGCTCTGGGCGAAATCGGCCTGGATTATTATTGGGACACCTCCCCCAAGGATGTGCAGGCCCGGGTTTTCCGGGAGCAGATCCGGCTGGCTAAGAAGCTGGGCAAGCCCATTGTTATCCATAACCGGGATGCCCATCAGGATATTCTGGAGATTCTGAAGGAGGAAAAAGCGGCAGAGGTAGGCGGCATCATGCATTGTTTCTCCGGCAGCTGGGAAACGGCAAAAATGTGCCTGGACATGAACTTCCATATTTCCTTCGGAGGACCGGTTTCCTTCAAGAATGCCAAGCAGCCCAAAGAGGTGCTGGCCCGGGTTCCTCTGGACCGATTGCTCGTGGAAACGGATGCCCCGTATCTGACGCCCCACCCCTTCCGCGGGAAACGGAACGAAACCGGATATGTACGCTATGTAGCGGAGGCAGCTGCCGAAATCCGTGGGATGTCCGTGGAGGAAATTGCCCGGATCACCACCGAAAATGCGGTCAAGCTCCTAGGCCTGAAATGACCGTTTATAAGCAACCATTATAATAGAAGAAACGGGTTAGGAGCAGGTCTTAAATGGGCTTGGAAACCCGCTGAATACAAGGCTTTATGGAGGAAAAATATGCGCGCCGCCGGGGAGCGGGATTTCCCGGTGGTTCCGTTCTGTTTTGAGCGTGAAGAAGGGCGTAAATTGTCTGTATTGTGAAGTTAATCGTAGAAAAAAACATGCCGGAGGACTCAGTCCCCGGCATGTTTGATTTTCCGGGGAAGCGACACCCGTGTGAAGTAGAGGATAACCAGGAAACCCGCCGCTACAGCTGCCAAGGCCTCCAGCCTGCCGCTGCCGTGAAAGCCAATAAGCGCGGCTCCCATTGCTATGTTGGACAAGAGCAGTGCGGCTTCGCAGATGCGGGACACTGCCTTGACTCTGCGTTCCGCATCCAGCGGATACAGCTCCAGCCAGAAGCTGTACCGGTGGCTCTGGGCCAACGAGGACACTGTGGCGCAATTCATCACCAGCACAACCCCGTAAATGAGCAGAACCGCTGCCGTATGATTCACGGCCAGGAACAACAGGATGGCTATCACGGAGGTGCGCACCAATATGGCATAATATTCTGAACGGATAAAGGTCTTGGCATACAGATACCGGTGTGTGTCCTCCTGCCGGAAGGGAATCCGAGAGGTGATCCCCCCGAGAAAACGTCTTGCCGCCGGTTTGGTTTTTAGCTTCGGCACATCGGCAAACCAGCTGTAGAAGGTGTAGTGACGCTTGAGGCTGATTTCCTCCCGGCGGATCAGATGCTCCCAGGCCACTCTGTGCCGGGGGAACGGCAGCACCACCAAGCTTTGCACTACCGCCGCCAGAAGGAGTAGCAGCCATGCCTTCCCCGGGTTTTCCGTCAACAGGGCGAAGGGCAGGACCACCGCAGCCACCCAGCGGACGAGAGTCTCGGCGCTGCGGTTCAGCCGGTAGACCAGCCGGTCCGCCCGGAAGCGGCCCAACACCGCCAGCAGCTTGGCGGCCGCAAGATACAAGGCGGCATGTGCGAAGGGAAGCGCTGCCTCATCCGCACAAGCCAGATACAACGGCCAGACCAGGAGCAGCAGCAGGAGGGTGACCGCAGCTTGGAACACGAAGCTGTATACAATCGAGCTGGTCCACCAGCTGCGCAGCCTCGCTTCGGCCGGGGCCAGAAATACCATATCCGCCTGCTTCATGAAGGTGCGGATTCCGGTCATCCCCAGGGGCAGGGCCAGCAGGGGGGTGGTAAACCTCCAGTAGGGAAATGCCTCGGGAAGGCTCTGCAGAAACTTGCCGTAATAATAAGCGCCTATTATAAAGAACATTAATAAAAATCCGGCGAAGCCGCTGCGGGCGGCATAGCTGATAAAGATGAAGCTCTCCTTCCAGAAAGCTGCCGCTCTTTTGCGCCACAGATCCGCGAAATCCTCCCTCATCCGACGGCGCCTCCCGACGCGGCCAGCACACAGAAGGCATCGTCCAGACTACTGCCCGCAGGCAGACCCGCCGCTTTCAAAATCTCGGGAAGGGTCCCTTTGGCGGCGATGCACCCTTGATGGAGAACAATAAACTTGTCGCAGTAGCGCTCAATGGTGGACAAGATGTGGGAGCTGATCAGGAAACTGGCTCCCTTCTGCCGCATCTCCACCATCAGCTCCAGCAGGGAGCGGATACCAAGGGGGTCCAGGCCCAGAAACGGCTCATCTATAATATAGAGGGGCGGCTCCGTCAGGAAGGCGTTCATGATCATCACCTTCTGCTTCATCCCTTTGGAGAGATGCGCGGAGAAGCTGTCCTTTTTGGCCGTCATATGGAAGGTGTCCAGCAAAGTGGCGGACCGCTGCGCATACAAGGGCCGCTCCAGGCCGTATGCTCTTGCCGTCAGCTCCAGGTGCTCGCTGATGGTCAGCTCCTCATACAGCTCCGGGGACTCGGGCACATAGGCAAAGGACGAGCGATATTCCAAAGGTGCCTCGGCCAGGGTACGCCCGCGGACCCGGATTTCTCCCTTCTGGGGCTGGAGCAGCCCTAGAATATGCTTGATCGTGGTACTTTTGCCGGCGCCGTTAAGTCCGATCATGCCCACCATCTCACCGGGAAATACGTCAAAATCCACATCCTTCAGAACAGGCTTGCGCGGGAAATATCCCCCGTACAGCCCTTTTACCTGCAGCATCGGTTCCAAACCGTTCACCCGCTTCTTACGTTATGTATTCTTCCGCTATTATATAGAAAAAGCTCCGGGCGATGCAATTAAACCGGGGACAAGATAGTGGAAAAGGAAGGGAATGGGAGGTCAAAACGGAAGGATTTGGTGCTGGAAAAAGTGCGTGGGACAGGGTATGAGGGGAGGTAAACAAACTGTAAATATGATGGGAAATTAGCCCTTCGATGTCAAAATTTTTTGATAATTCTTTCAGGAAAGCAATAAAAAATTCATAATTAAGCCGTCATAAGCCATTGAAATTAAGAAATAAAGAGATAATGGATAAAACGAGTGAGATAATGAGATAAAAAAACCATTTTTAATCGCATACATGGCTAATTTTAACCGATTTATGGACTTTTCGCTATTTACAACTTTAGCCTGAGGCATTAATATACAACACATGATAACTTAATAGTGCTTGCCAAATTTCCAATTCGCTGAGTTTCCATTTTGGAAAACGGGGGAACCGAATGTGAACAGCTTCATGGCTTTGTGGACGGCCTTGAAGTGACGGCACGGTTTTGGGGTGAATCCTTTTGACGGCTGCTTTGCAGCCCGGAGAGGTAGGGCGACTCTTTCGTCCGAATCCGTCAGCTAACCTCGTAAGCGTTGAAGAGAGGATACTTGTCGTGCATTTTTATGCTTAGTTTGCCACGAGAAGATACCTCTTCACGGGGCTATTTATGTTGTTCCCCGTGATATTCATAATTCAACCGCTCATCATATTCGCGAAGGAGGTGCTGCGCGAGGAGCCAGATTCCGGCTGCAGCCTGCTTTGAATGCGAGGAGAATTGGTTTTTAAGCATGAAGTTATAATCAAACCAATAGTCACGTCAAAAGAACCCTGTATCATACCAGACGGCGGACTATGAAGGAGGACCGATTGAAGTGGGCGCTATCCCTGTTCAGGAAACCCATGAAAAACGATCATCCAGCATGGCCTTCGCATTGCGATGGGAGCATGAAAACGGGCGCAGAATTATTATAGCAGCAGCTTTCTCGATCGCCTTAGCCTTCATGTTTTTCATGTTGTTGTACGGTACGGCTACCAAGAGCGTATCCGTAGTGGTGGACGGACAAGAAACCGTGGTTGTAACGCGGCAAGATGTTCTTAAACACCTACTGGATGAAAAAGCAATTTCGTACGGTGAGAATGACCGTATTTCCCTGCCTGTGGATACCAAGCTGCGGAATGGGGACGTCATTGTGCTGAATCACACCTCGCCGGTGCAATTGACTGCCGATGGAAAGACCTTAACGTTGTATACAACCGGAAAGACGGTTGCAGGCGCTTTGGAGGATTTAAATATTGGCACGGACCCGCTGGATAAGATTACTCCTGCATTGGAGCAGAATCTGGCCGGTGGGGAAGAAATTAAGATCGTCCGCGTCACCAAGGAAATCGCTGAGCAGTCGCAGCCGATTGCCTTCGAAACGGTGAAGCAGAATGACAGCAACCTGCTGAAGGGCAAGGAAGAGGTTGTTCAGGACGGCGTAGAAGGAACCAAGGTTATCAAAACAGAAAAGGTTTACGAGGATGGCGTTTTGGTAGCGGAGAACAAGGTGGACGAAACGATTGCCGCCGAAAGCGTCAGCAAGGTGGTAGCCGTGGGCACCAAGGCTCCGGTGGTAACCGTGTTAAGCGCAAGCTCTCCCAATATGGATGAAGTCACCAAGAACGGGGTAAACTTTGGCTATAAGAAGATCTTGAACAATGTGACCTTGACGGCATATTCTGCCGGCGTGGCCTCCACAGGCAAGGATGAGGACCACCCGCAATACGGTGTGACCTCCAGCGGCACGACTGTAACCGAGGGCCGTACCATTGCTGTAGACAAAAGTGTGATTCCCATGGGCTGGTGGGTCTATATCGAAGGCATCGGCTTCCGCCGTGCCGAGGATACAGGCAGCGCCATTAAGGGCAATAAGATCGACGTATACTTCGACAGCAATGCGTATGCCAACAAGTTTGGCACCAAGCGAGGTTATACGGTGTATGTGATTGGTCCGAAAAAGCCGGTTACCGACTAACGGGTTTGGATCTGTCCGGCTAGGGCTTGTTCCAAGTGGATACCTTTCGAGAAGAGGCTGCCGGCCTCTTCTCTTCCTGTTTATTAAGACGAAGCGGCGAAGGGAAAAGTTGCGTCTATGCTAAAAGAAATTATTGTGGTGGAGGGTAAATCCGATACGGCGGCTATAAAGCGTGCCGTGGAGGCCGAGACCATTGAAACCGGCGGCTCCGCTATCAATCAGGCCGTCTACGAAAAGATCCGTCTGGCCTTGGAGCGCAGGGGTGTTATTATCTTCACCGATCCCGATCATGCAGGAGAACGGCTGCGGCGGCTGATTACCGCTCGCTTTCCGGGATGCAAGCAGGCTTTCCTGAGCCAGGAGGAAACCACCAAAAACGGTGATGTGGGCATTGAGAACGCAACCCCGGAGATGATCCGCAAGGCGCTGGAAAACCTGAAAACAGACTATCAGTCGGCCGAATCGGAAATCACCCAGGATGATCTGATGGACGCAGGACTTTTGGTTCATCCGGATGCGGCAGCCCGGCGGGAAGCGATGGGGCGCCTGCTCGGGATTGGCTATGCCAACGGTAAGCAATTCTTAAAAAGATGCCAGATGTTTCAAATCACACGGAAAGAATTCGAAGAAGCGCTGAAGCTTTTTCGTGAAGAGGGCTTCCAATGACAAAACCCCATTCCCCTGCGGATGTGGCATCTCCGGCCAGAACGAAGGATGTCCTTGGCCGGTACGGTATTACTGCCAAGAAAAGCCTTGGCCAAAATTTTCTCGTAGATCTCAATATCCTGGGCAATATCGTGAATGCGGCTGAATTGGACGAGTCCAAGGGAGCCTTGGAAATCGGCCCCGGACTGGGGGCTCTGACCCAGCAATTGGCTAAACGTGCGGGACGTGTGGTGGCAGTGGAGCTGGACCAGCGGATGCTGCCTGTTCTGGAGGAAACGCTGTCGGCCTACGGCAATGCGTCTGTGGTTCATGGGGATATTCTGAAGGTGGATCTGGATGATTTGTTCCAGCGTTACTTCGCGGATGTGAAGGGTGTCAGCGTGGTGGCCAACCTGCCCTATTATGTGACTACGCCTATTGTCATGCGACTTTTGGAGGAGCATATCCCCCTGGAGAACATCGTGGTGATGATCCAGAAGGAAGTGGCGGACCGGATGGCGGCCAAACCCGGCACCAAGGATTACGGCAGCCTGAGCATCGCTGTGCAGTATTATTGCGAGCCCCAGGTAGTGGCCATTGTTCCCCGCACCGTCTTCATCCCCCAGCCCAACGTGGACTCCGCCGTGATCCGGCTGCGGCTGCGCAAGGCTCCGCCTGTCCAGGTATCGGATGAAGAGCTGTATTTTCAGGTGGTGCAGGCCTCCTTTACCCAACGGAGGAAAACCATCTTTAATAATCTTTTAACCCGGTTCTTCGGGAAAGAAACCCGGCATCTTCTGGAGCAAGCGCTGGAGAAGGCCGGAATCGATCCTATACGCCGCGGTGAGACGTTGAGCCTCGAAGAGTTCGCGCGCCTTACGGAAGCCCTCCAGGAGGCCGGAATCAGCGTTTAAGCGCATTTACTCCCCTTGCCGGCACCCGGCGGGGGAGTTTTTGCTTGAATTCCTGATTTGCACCGCACCAAACGCCCAGTCCTGCCATACGATACATCGTGAGGAGGGGATAGGCGCAATGAAGCAAGGCGATCTGGTGGTACGGAAATCCTATGGCGGTGACGTCATTTTTAAAATTCAAGATTTTTCATATCAGACTGCGCTGCTCCGGGGGGTAGATGTGCGGCTTCTGGCGGATGCGTCCGTCGCGGACTTGAGTCCTGCGCCCGAGAACCGCATCGCCCGCCATGAGGAGGATATGCAGCAGCGATGCACCGAAATGCGCAGCGTGATGACGAAAAGCCTGCCCCAGCCGGTCAAGCAGGCGGCTCCCGCCGCAAGAAGCGGCCGCCAGTCCTCCGGGCATTTCGAGGTGCCGGGCAAGGTGCTCCACTTGGATGGGGATCCCAATTATCTGCGCAAAAGCATGGGGCTCTACGGGGATCTTCGTGTGCCGGCGGAAGGCATCTATGTGCCGGAGCAGAACATGGCGGAGGTTTTGACCCGGCTCCTGCCCCAGGTGCATCCGGATATCGTGGTGATTACCGGGCATGACGGGATTCTCAAGGATGTGAAGGATGAAGATACGCAGAGTCTGTCCAGCTATAAAAACTCCCAGAACTTCGTAAATGCGGTCCGCACGGCCCGGAAGTATGAGCGCAACCGGGATGCCCTGGTTATTATTGCGGGAGCCTGCCAATCCCATTTTGAAGCACTGCTGCAGGCCGGAGCCAATTATGCCAGCTCTCCGGGGCGGGTGCTGATCCATGCATTGGATCCGTTGTACATCGCTGCCAAGGTGGCGTTTACCCCCATCAAGGATACCGTCCAGATGGCGGATATCCTCCAGCATACCATGAGCGGTTTGGAGGGGCTTGGAGGAATCGATACCCGCGGCAGCTACCGCCTGGGAATTCCGGGCTTTAAAACATACTGAACGTCCGATGCCGTCCGCCTGGTCACCAGGAGGGCGGTTTTTCTTTTTTTGGAAAAGACGGATAAAGGAAACGGGTTCAGGACATATTAAAAACGGGTTATGGGGATTACCATTGACAACTGGTTTTCTTCACTGGTATAATATTTGGCTTCATTTGACAAGATGGACAATCTGAGGTATAATGGGGTAGAAAGAGGTGGTAGTAGTCCATGGCTAAAAATGCGCTTTTGGAGATCAAACGTACCATGGAAACACATGTGGGACAGAAGATTACTCTCCGCGCCAACGGCGGCCGGAGGAAAACCATTGAACGTTCAGGTGTGCTTGAAGAAACCTACCCTTCTGTATTTATTGTCAAGCTGGACCAGGACCAGCAAAGCTTCAAACGAGTTTCCTACAGCTACGCGGACATTCTGACAGAGACAGTGGAAGTGACTGTCTGCAATGAGGATGGCCAGATGCGGGTTACATACATTCAGGGGTAACCCTGCGAGACCGCCGCAAGCCTCCGGTGATTTTTGCCGGAGTTTCTTTTTTTGTTTCATAAACATCAAATACCTGCGGCTAAAACCGGCTCTGTCTGCGCATCCTACCGGTAAAGACGAATGAAACCCAAGGAGGGATTGTGAAATGGGCAGAAGGCGCCGCGGGGTTATGTCGGAGCAGCTGAAGTACGAGTTGGCGAAGGATTTGGGCTTTTACAATACTGTCCAGCGGGAAGGCTGGGGCGGCATCACCACCAAGGATGCGGGAAATATGGTGAAGCGGGCCATCCAGATGGCCGAGCAGGCAGCCAAGGCACAAGGACAGGGCCAGCCACCGGGAAGATAATCGCGAACCGAATAGAGCAGCCATACAAGCCGGGGCGTTTTATACGCCTCGGCTTTATTTGAAACCCGCCCGATGAACGCCAGATGCTTTTCCCAACGGGGTTTGCTATAATATGTAAAGTTGGATCAGGCCGTTATTGAAAGTAGGTGCAGCCTTGTGCGAGTGATGGAAAAAGCTTCAGCCAAAATCAATCTTACCCTGGACGTGCTGCATAAGCGGCCGGACGGTTATCATGAAGTAGAAATGATTATGACCATGGTGGACCTGGCGGACCGGATCGAAATGAAAGAGCTGGACCGGGATGCCATCATTATCTCCAGCCAGGCGGGGTATATTCCGCTGGATGAGAAGAATCTGGCTTTTCAAGCGGCCAGATTGATTAAGGACCGTTATGATGTGAAACAAGGGGTCTATATTCATTTGGATAAAAAAATCCCGGTGGCAGCCGGCCTTGCCGGAGGAAGCAGCGATGCAGCAGCTACGCTTCGGGGGCTGAACCGCCTGTGGCGGCTGGGCATCACCGATGGGGAGCTTCGTACGTTGGGAGCCGAGCTGGGGTCAGATGTGCCGTTCTGTGTAACCGGCGGCACCGCCATTGCCCGCGGCCGCGGCGAAAAGCTGGAGTTTATCGATTCCCCGCCCCAATGCTGGGTGGTGCTGGCCAAGCCCCCCATCAATGTGTCTACCGCAGATGTGTACGGCAAGCTGAACTCTTCCCGGATTGCGAAGCATCCGGACACGGCTGCTGTGGCGGAGGCCATCCGGAGCAAGGATTACCACAGCCTGTGCGCCGGGTTGGGCAATGTTTTGGAAGAGGTTACATTATCCTTGTATCCGGAGGTCCGGCAGCTGAAGAACTGCATGGAGCGCCTGGGTGCGGATGGAGTGCTGATGTCCGGGAGCGGTCCTACGGTTTTTGCCCTTTGCTCCAAGGAAAAAAAGGCACAGCGGATCTACAACGGGCTTCGCGGCTTCTGCAAGGAAGTCTATGCGGTGAGGATGCTGACCGGGGAGCATGCCGCCCCCTAATCCGAAATGCAGAAGGATGTTAGCTGCATGTAAGAAACAATTTCATTGGGAACTTGAATAAATACGGACATAAATGATATATTCTCATTATAATATTCGGATTTGAGTGTGGATATGATCCGCAATCGGGGGTGCATGCATGAAAAAATTAAAGCGAAGCGCAAGATTGGTAGAAATGACACAATACTTGCTGTTTCGCCCCCATACGTTGATTCCGCTGACAACCTTTGCTGAGCGATACAATTCAGCCAAGTCGTCCATCAGCGAGGATTTGGCCATCATCAAGGAAGTGTGTGAATCAGAAGGGCTGGGAGATCTCCTTACATTGGCTGGAGCCGCCGGCGGTGTGAAGTTTATTCCGAAGGTCTCCAAGGCCCAGTCGGAGATCTTCATGGTGGATATATGCAGACAGCTGGAGCAGCCGGAGCGGGTTCTGCCGGGCGGATATATGTATATGTCCGATCTGTTGGGCCGTCCGATGATTCTGAATGAAATCGGCAAGATGTTTGCAACCGCTTTTGCCGGACGGGATATCGATGTGGTTATGACGGTGGAAACCAAGGGAATTCCGCTTGCTTATGCCACGGCTACGTTCCTGAACCTGCCGGTGGTGATTGTGCGCCGGGACAACAAGGTGACGGAAGGCTCCGCCGTAAGCATTAACTACGTGTCGGGCTCCAACAAGCGGATCCAGACCATGTCTCTCTCTAGACGGGCGTTGAAGGAAGAAGCCAAGGTATTGATTATCGACGACTTCATGCGTGCAGGCGGCACCATTCACGGTATGATGGATCTGTTGTCGGAGTTCCGGGCGACAGTGAAGGGTGTTGGCGTGTTCGTGGATTCCGATGAGGTGGAAGAGCATTTGGTGGAGGATTATATCTCCCTTGCCCGTCTGACCCATGTGGATTCGCGCAGCAAGCAGGTGAAGGTGGTCTTGGGCAATTATTTTGAATCGGATCAGTAAACGGCATCGTGGGTGATGAATCCGCCTTGCCGGCTGGCCGCCGGAAGGAGACAAGCATTGTTATGGTCAAAATTGTTGCGACGGCAGAAGCTCCTGCCGCTATCGGGCCGTATTCCCAGGCCGTAATCGCAGGCGATATGGTGTATACCTCGGGGCAGATTCCCCTCCGCGCGGACGGGACCCTTCTGGAGGGGGGCATTGCCAAGCAGGCCGAGCAGGTGCTGAAGAACCTGGAGGCTGTGCTTCGGGAAGCCGGGTCGGGGTTAACCCAAGTGGTTAAAACCACCGTGTTTCTGAAGGACATGAACCTGTTTGCAGAGTTCAACGAAATGTACGGTTCCTTCTTCAAGGATCATAAGCCGGCACGCTCTACTGTAGAGGTTGCACGCCTGCCGAAGGATGTTCTTGTCGAAATAGAATGCATCGCGTTGAGAAATGTCGAAATAGTTTAAGTTGTATAAATATTTTTAAAAAAACCTTTTTTTTAAGCACAAAAAAGAAGGATTTTCCCAGCTGTTGTGGAAATATACAGCAAGTCCTGCTTAAAAAAAAGGTGGTGAACGTAAACGTGCAAATTACTGATGTCAGACTCCGCCGCGTGAATTCCGAAGGAAGAATGAAGGCCATCGCCTCCATTACCATCGACAACGAATTCGTCGTGCACGACATTCGCGTTATTGACGGAAATAACGGAATGTTCGTTGCTATGCCCAGCAAGCGGACTCCCGACGGAGAGTTTCGGGATATCGCTCATCCCATCTCTTCCGCCACCCGGGAAAAAATTCAGGCAGCCGTTCTGGCTGAGTACGAAAGAGCCGCTGTCGAGGAAGAAGTCATGGAAGAGGGAGCATAAAATAACCGCATTTTCCGTGGGAGCCTCCGGGGCTCTCTTTTCTTTTGCCGGAAAGTAGGATATATTCATATTGGAATTTATGATGGAGATGATAAATTTGAACATACTCAGTATTGTCCTGGCAGCGGGTAAGGGCAAACGGATGAAGTCGAAGCTGTACAAGGTGCTTCACCCTGTTTGCGGCCAGCCGATGGTCGGCCATGTTCTGGATGCCGTTGAAGGGCTCGGCGCTTCCCGCAATGTGGTTGTGGTTGGCCATGGCAGCGAAACGGTCAAGTCCTATTTGGGCAGCCGGGCGGAGTTTGTGATGCAGGAAGAGCAGCTGGGAACCGGTCACGCTGTGCTCCAGGCAGCTCCTTTGCTGGAGAAAGAGGAAGGCATCACGGTTGTTGTCTGCGGTGATACTCCGCTGGTGATGGAGGAAACCCTGCGCAAGATGATTGAGGTGCATGGGCAGTCCGGAGCTGCGGCCACTGTGCTGACTGCGGAGCTGTCAGACCCCACCGGATACGGCCGGGTGGTCCGCAGCGGTGACGGCCAGGTTATGGGCATCGTGGAGCAGAAGGATTGTACGCCGGAGCAGGCTTTGGTGAAGGAGATCAACACCGGCACGTACTGCTTCGACAACCAGAAGCTGTTTGCGGCATTGGGCAGGGTGACCAACAACAATGCGCAAAATGAGTATTATCTCACGGATGTGATCCGGATTCTGCAGGAGGACGGACATAAGGTAGCGGCTTGGCAGACAACGGATCCGGCTGAAGCCATCGGAGTAAATGACCGGGTGGCGTTGTCGGAAGCGGAGCGGCTGATGCGGGAGCGCCTTGTCCGCCGTCTGATGCTCGACGGTGTGACGGTTACGGACCAGTCCCATACGTATGTGGAGAAGGGTGTGTCTATCGGTGCGGATACGGTGCTGCTCCCCGGCTGTGTGCTGAAGGGCAAAACCGTCATCGGTGAGGACTGCGTCATCGGGCCCAATGTGGAAATGACCGATTCCGTGGTGGGCAACGGTGTGCACATCAAACAATCCGTACTGCTGGAAGCCAAAACAGGCAATGATGTGAATATCGGACCCTTTGCGTATCTGCGTCCGGGTGCGGATCTGGCGGATGGTGTGAAGGTTGGGGACTTTGTAGAAATTAAGAACGCCGTTATCGGGGAAGGCAGCAAGGTGCCTCATCTGAGCTATGTCGGCGATGCCACTGTGGGCAGCCATACCAATATCGGGTGTGGTGTCATTACAGCCAACTACGACGGCTTCAACAAATCCCGTACGGAAATCGGCAGCAATGCCTTTATTGGCAGCAATGTGAATTTGATTGCGCCGGTGCGGGTTGGGGACGGTGCGTTTGTGGTTGCGGGCTCCACCATTACCCATGAGGTGCCCGACAATGATCTGGCTATCGCCCGGGTGCGCCAGGTGAATAAGGAAGGTTATGCCGAAAAGCTGCGCAACAAGTTCAAGGCCAAGAAGGAAAAGAAGTAGGCCTTTGCCGGTCGTGCGCCGCATCGGATGAGTATTATAGGGAGCAGAATGAGTTGGAATTTGGATCAAATACAGGATGTATTCCCATTATAATAGCTCAGTAGCAATATTATCCTGTGGCCTTGCCGGAATCGGAGAGGCTATAATGCAAATGTGCAGTTAATTTGTCCCAAAGGAGTTCTTTTTATGGGCTGTAACTGCAAAAATGCAGTTAATGGGGGCTATTTTCCCGGAAACGGCAGGTTGTGGGGAGAATAACTGCACTTTTGCAGTTGAACCCCGGCTGGTCAGACAATCTGCTTCGATTACCTGCACTTTTGCAGTTCGTTCTTTTTTGGGAACATCGGTTTGGTCCTGTTGTAGTGGTAGTTACGCTTAGGAAGCCGGCTTCCCTAAAGGGAAGCCCAGCTAAAGCTTACGATGCCAGTTTTTGCCCCAGCAAAAACTCAAGATTACGCTTACGAAGCCGGCTTCCCTAAAGGGAAGCCCAGCTAAAGCTTACGATGCCAGTTTTTGCCCCAGCAAAAACTCTTAGGAGGAACTGTTTGTGTCATACTTAGATCCGAAGTTGAAGATTTTTACCTGTAACTCCAATCCCAAGCTGGCGGAGGAAATTGCCTCCTACATCGGGGTATCCTTGGGCGATTCTGAAGCGCTGCAATTCGCTGATGGTGAAGTGCGCATCAAGCTGAATGAAAGTGTGCGGGGCTGCGATGTATTTGTTATCCAGTCCACCTGTCTGCCCGTCAATGATAACCTGATGGAGCTGCTGGTTATGGTGGACGCCTTGCGCCGCGCCTCCGCCAACAGCATCAACGTGGTGATTCCGTACTACGGCTACGCGCGGCAGGACCGGAAAGCCCGTTCCCGCGACCCCATCACCGCCAAGCTGGTGGCGAAGATGATCGAAACCGCCGGTGCGGACCGGGTAATCAGCATGGATCTGCATGCGACACAAATTCAGGGCTTCTTCGATATTCCTGTGGATCATCTATTGGGCAACCCGATCCTCGGCAAGTATTTCCGCAACAAGGCTCTCCCCAATATTACCGTTGTTTCCCCCGACCATGGCGGCGTTGTGCGCGCCCGCAGATTGGCGGATTATTTGTCTGCGCCTCTGGCCATTATCGACAAACGCCGTCCGGAGCCGAATGTCTCCGAAGTGATGAATATCATCGGCGACATCAAGGGCCGTACCGCCATCCTGGTGGACGATATCATCGATACCGCCGGCACCATGGTTTTGGCCGCCAACGCCTTGATGGAATACGGCGCGACGGACGTATATGCCTGCTCCACCCACCCGGTATTGTCAGGACCGGCCATGGAGCGTATTGCCAATTCCCCGTTGAAGGAATTGGTGGTGACCAACACCATCCCGCTGCATCACACCAATCCTTCGGAGAAGATCCGGGTGCTGTCCGTGGCGCCGACCATCGGCGAGGCGATTATCCGGATTCACGAGCAGTTGCCTATCAGCAAGCTGTTTGAGGAATAATTTAACGCATCTGGTCCATCAAGGGTTGGAATCCTTCCAAAACGGGCAATCTAGTGAAAGACGCACAGGAAAAAAGCGGCTTAACCTGAAATCCGTTTAAGGGAGGCTCTACCAACAATTATGGCGATATCATTGCAGGCTCAAACCAGAGGCAATCTAACTAAATCCGGAGTAAAGCATCTCCGCTCCTCCGGCAGTGTGCCGGGTGTGGTATACGGCAAGACAATCGGCTCCGTCCTGGTTACAGTAGATAACCGGGAACTGTCTTCGCTTTTGCGATCCCATGCCAACGGGATTATCGAGCTGGAGCTGGGCTCTTCAGGCAAACAGACGGTGATGATCCAGGATGTGCAGCGGGACCCGTTGAACAGCAATCTGCTACATATTGATTTTCACCAGATCAATATGAATGAGCTGGTCCGCACCGAGGTTTCCCTGGACTTCGTTGGCGACTCCAAGGGTGAAGAGGAAGGCGGCATGCTACAGATTCAGCTTCACCAAGTGGAGGTGCGCTGTCTTCCGGCCGCAATCCCCGCCTCCATTGTGGTGGATGTGACCCGTCTGGATATGGGAGATACCATTACCGCCGGAGAATTGCAGATGCCGGCAGGTGTGGAGCTCAAAACCCATAAGGATGAAGTGGTGGTGACGATTCTGGCGCCGCAGAAGGAAGTGGAGGAGACTCCGGCAGAGCCAACCGCCAAGGATGCGGCTCCTGCCAAAGCTGCCAAAAATGCGGAGCCGGTTACCTAACACCAGGTTCTCTCATAAGCAAAATGGAGCGGGCGCAGTACGCGTCCGCTCTTTTGTGTTAGGCCGAGCTTCTCCGTCTGTTGGCTGCTAGTAGCCCGGTCTGGAAACAAAACGGTAGACGCCTCGGGTGTAATATACCGGACCGATCCGGATAAAGTGCGGCGAGATACCGCTTACAAAACCAATGTCCGCATGTTGGGCCCCCAGATAAACTTGCACGGGGATTTCATGCTCCATATGGTGAAGAAAGTGAATATCCTGGGTCAGAATCTGACCGAAGAGGTACATAGGCGGATGCTCCTTCGGAGGAGTATGTTGACAAAGTAGGGCCCACAGGAAAGACAAAGCCAAAGGGAATATAGTTTGCGGCTTACCGAAATTATTTTTTTCGTGCGGATTTGCTATAATCGAAGGATGTACGAGAGGAGCGATACAGAATGAAATGGTTTGTTGGTTTGGGGAATCCGGGCAGGGAGTATGAGAGCACCCGGCATAATATTGGCTTCATGGCCGTTGACCGCATGGCGGCGGAGTGGGGATTATCCTGGAAATCCGTCTCCAAGTGCAAGGGATTGGTGGCGGAAGGGATGGTGCAGGGTGAAAAGGTAGCGCTGCTCAAGCCGCAAACCTACATGAACCTGTCAGGGGAAGCCGTGAGCGGGTTTATGGATTTTTATAAGGCCAGCCTTGCGGATATGGTCCTGCTCTATGATGATATGGATACCCCCTTCGGCCAAATCCGGCTGCGGTATCAGGGAAGTGCGGGAGGCCATAACGGGATCAAGTCCATTATCGCCCATACCGGTACCCAAACCTTCAACCGCATCCGCATCGGCATTTCCCGGCCGCCTGCAGGCTACGATATCGTCCAATATGTGCTGGCCGGCTTCCGCAAGGAGGAGGTTAAGGAAATTCCTTTGATTCTGGAGCGGGTTGGTGAGGCGATGACCCATACCTTCACCGCCACCTTCGAGCAAACCATGGCCAAATTCAACGGCTAATTCACCTTAATCCCTGGGAGCCTTCTCATAAAATGGCTCTAATCCGGACATACTGGAGGATAACGTGCAGACCTGGCACAAAAACCGGTATGGCTGGAAAGGGGAACTGCTGTTATGGATGTTCGGTATGTGTGCCCGCATTGCGGCACGGAGGTGGGCCGGTTAAACGGCAGCCATCTTACGGAGGCGCAGTTGGGCTTCCATTCCTTGACCCTCGAAGAGCGGAGCGATATAATAGCTTATAGCGTGAACGGAGACGTAACCGTCAAGGTAACCTGCGATTACTGTAAGCAGGCTCTGGAGACGAATCCCGAGCTGATGCTGGTTGCCAATCCGCTGCAGTAAGCAAAGTGATGAAGAGGCCTTGGTGGATGAAGCCCAAGGCTTTTTTTACCGGTAAGAAGCCTCGCGCTTCTGGCTGTATAAGGGAAGATGCCCGATTACATACGGGCGGCCGCACGGCGCCGGAAGGGCGCCTTTCAGCCGTTTCTTCCCTGAACATGGACAATAAACGGCAAAAGGAACGGCGTTGACCTAAACGCCGTTCGTTGTGTATCCATCCGCTGCCCGTGCTCATTGGCATGGGCGGCTCTTGCATGGGGATAAGGAGTTGGTCCGGTGTTACAGGCTTTGATGAGTGCTTTTTCACAAGATACGGATTTCCGGTCGATCCTGGCCGGGTTGGAGAATGGACTGCATGAGCAGATTATATCCGGCCTGTCCGGCTCCGCTCGCCAAATGGCCATTGCCGCTCTCTCGGAGGAGATGAAGCGGCCAATTGTGGTTTTAACCCATAACATGTATGCTGCCCAGAAGATTACCGAGGACCTGGCGGAATGCCTCTCCTCCGACCAGGTGGCGCTGTTCCCCGTCCAGGAGCTGCTTGTGGCCGAGATGGCCGCGCAGAGCCCGGAGATGCTGGCCCGCCGTATTGACGCCTTGATGCGCCTGGCCTCAGGCTTCCGCGGCGTATTGGTGGTGCCTTACGCAGGGCTGCGCAAGCTGCTGCCGCCGCAGGCGGTGTTTGCGGAGGCTCGGATAACCATACGGCTCGGTGACAGGGTACAGCTGGAAGGGCTCCTCAAGCGCCTCTCTGCAATGGGCTACGAGCGCAATGACAAGGTGGAGAATAAAGGGGAAATGAGCGTCCGGGGCGGGATTCTGGATTTCTTCCCCATGACCGCCCCCAACCCAATCCGGGTGGAGTTCTTCGATGACGAGGTGGATTCCATCCGCACCTTCGATGCCACCGAGCAGCGGTCTCTCGAGAAGCTGGAGCAGGTGGAGATTGTGCCGTGCCGCGAGATTTTGGCCGACGGTAAGCGGTTGCAGAGTGCATCCCAGCATGCCTACGAGCTCCTTCAAGCCCAGCTCGGCAAGATGAATGACCGGAGCGCCAAGCAGAAGCTGCAGGAAGAGCTGATGCATGAGATTGAGCTGCTCCGGCAGGAGCAATTTTTCCCGGGAATCGCCAAGTATATCTCCCTTCTCTATCCGGAACGGGAGACCCTCTTGGATCAGCTGCCCAAGGATACCATCCTCGTCGTTGATGAGCCTGGCCGCATCGTGGAAACCGCCAAGCAGCTGGAGCGGGATGAAGCTGAGTGGATGACCAGCATGCTGCAGGAGGGCAAGTGCCTGCCTGCCTTTGTTATGTCCAAAACCTATGATTCGCTGCTGTTCCGCAAGCCATTTCCCACTGTGTATCTGAGCTTGTTCCTGCGCCAGGTCCATGGCACCCAGCCGCAGAACATCGTCAACATGGTGTGCCGTTCCATGCAGAGCTTCCACGGCCAGATGAATGTGCTCAAGTCCGAGATGGAGCGCTGGAAAAAGACGGGGTCCAAGGTTATTCTCCTGGCGCAGGGCCAGGAGCGTCTGGACCGGGTGCGCCGCGTCCTCCAGGACTACCATATCGAGGAGCCCCAGCTGCTGGACGGCAACCTCCAGGCAGGCTTTGAGCTGCCGGCGGTGAGGCTGGTGGTGATTACCGAAGGCGAGCTGTTCACTCAGAAGCAGCGGAAGGTCCGGAAGATCGACAAAAAGCTGGAGAATGCCGAACGGATCAAGAGCTACCAGGAGCTGAAGGTGGGCGATTATGTTGTCCACGTCAATCACGGGATCGGGAAATATGTAGGCATCGGCACGCTTGAAATTAACGGAATCCATAAGGACTATATTCACATTTTATATGCGGGGGGCGACAAACTCTCCGTTCCCATCGAGCAGATCGACCTGATCCAGAAGTACATCGGCGCAGATGAAGGCAAGGAGCCGAAGATCTACAAGCTGGGCGGCACGGATTGGAATAAGGTCAAAACCAAGGCCCGCTCCGCCGTTCAGGATATTGCCGACGATCTGATCAAGCTGTATGCTGACCGCCAGGCGCGGCCCGGCTACGGCTTCAGCAAGGATACGCCGTACCAGAAGGATTTCGAGGGGATGTTCCCCTACGAGGAAACTCGGGATCAGGCCCGGGCCATCGACGAAATCAAGGTGGATATGGAGCGCAGCCGCCCCATGGACCGTCTGCTGTGCGGTGACGTGGGCTACGGCAAAACCGAAGTGGCCATCCGGGCGGCCTTCAAGGCGGCCATCGACGGCAAGCAGGTAGCGGTGCTGGTGCCTACCACCATTCTTGCACAGCAGCATTATGAAACCTTCCGTGAGCGGTTCTCCGGCTTCCCCTTCCATATCCAGGTGCTCTCCCGCTTCCGCTCCAAGAAGGAGCAGAACGAAACGATCAAGGGCATCAAAAACGGCACCGTTGATATTGTCATCGGCACC
This sequence comes from Bacillota bacterium, assembly GCA_023386955.1. GTDB lineage: Bacteria > Bacillota > Bacilli > Paenibacillales > NBRC-103111 > Paenibacillus_AR > Paenibacillus_AR mesotrionivorans. Next base: position 51,353 of record JAEWIS010000018.1, on the reverse strand, counting down.
CACCGTCTGTTGTCTGCGGATATGATCTTCAAGGACTTGGGCCTCCTCATCGTGGATGAGGAGCAGCGCTTCGGCGTGGCGCACAAGGAGAAGCTGAAGCGGCTGAAATCCAATGTGGATGTGCTGACGCTGACAGCTACCCCTATCCCGCGGACGCTGCATATGTCTATGCTGGGTGTGCGGGATCTGTCGGTTATTGAGACGCCGCCGGAAAACCGCTTCCCCGTACAAACCTATGTGGTGGAGCATAGCAATTCCCTGACCCGTGAGGCCATCGAACGGGAATTGGCCCGCGAGGGCCAGGTGTATTATCTGTACAACCGGGTGCAGGGCATCCAGCAGATCGCCGACCAGATTACCATGCTGGTGCCGGACGCCCGGGTGGCGGTAGCCCATGGCCAGATGGGCGAGCAGGAGCTGGAGAAAACCATCCTGGATTTCCTGGATGGGGAGTTCGATGTGCTGGTCAGCACCAGCATTATCGAAACCGGTGTGGACATCCCTAACGTCAACACCCTGATCGTCCATGACGCCGACAAAATGGGGCTGTCCCAGCTCTACCAGCTGCGGGGCCGGGTAGGGCGCTCCAACCGGATCGCGTATGCGTATTTTACCTACCAGCGGGATAAAATGCTTACGGAGGTGGCCGAAAAGCGTCTGCAGGCGATCAAGGAGTTTACGGAGCTGGGGTCCGGCTTCAAAATCGCCATGCGGGACTTGTCCATCCGCGGCGCAGGCAATCTTCTGGGGGCGGAGCAGCACGGCTTTATCGCTTCCGTAGGCTTTGACCTGTATTCCCAGATGCTCACTGAGGAAATCAAGAAGCGCAAGGTGGAGCTGGGGGAGGAGCCGGAGGAGAAACGTGTCTTCTCGACACAAATCGAGATGCAGCTTGACGCCTATTTACCGTCGGATTATATTTATGACAGTATGCAAAAAATAGAAATCTATAAGAAAGTGGCTACAGCCGTCAGCCTGGACGAGGTGGCGGATATTGAGGAGGAGCTGGTTGACCGGTTCGGGGATATCCCTGACGCTGTCAAACATCTGCTTACCGTGGCCCGTCTGCGGATTTACGGCTCCGAGTACCGGATCGAAACCATCCGGCAGCGCGGAGACGATGTGGAAATTCTCTTCTCGGGCAATATGGCCGAGCAGGTGGATCAGAAGAAGCTTGCGGTCAGCCAGCAGGCCTTCGAGAACCGGATCCGGCCTGTGCCCGGTTCCCCGAACATGATGATTATGAAGGGCAAAGGTTTGACGCCGGAGCAGTCCATCGGTATGTTGGAACGGTTTCTGGTACAATATAAGGAAGCTCTAAAACCGAAAGGGGAACTGGAGAATGTTTCAAATTCTTAAGAACGCCCGCTTGCCCAAAGCGGCTTTGGCTGTCATGTTGGGTGCAGCTTTGATTGTCAGCGGCTGTGGCAAGAAGGAAGGCGACAAAACCGTTGTCGCTACCTATACAGGCGGGGAAATTACGCAAACGGAGCTGACCCAGTTCCACAGTATTTTCTTCTCCCAGTACGGGGATATGGCCGGCAGTCCGGAAATGCAGGAGTACCTGCTGAAGCAACTGGCTACCCTGAAGATCATGGCCGGCAAGGCCTCCGACGACACCAAGAAGGAAGCGGAGAAGGAAGCCAAGGACCAGATCAAGCAAATGGAGGAGTATTACAACTCCCAAGAGAAGGGCGCCTTCGACAAGCAGCTGGAAACTTTGAAGGTTACCAAGAAGGACCTTGAGAAATACGTGACACTAAGCACTACTGTGCTGAAGGATACCAGCGGCAAGGTGACGGACGATCAAATCAAGTCTAATTACGATGCCAAGCTGAAGGAAGATCCCCATGTGTATGACCTGGCATCGGTGGCCCATATTCTGGTTGCGCTGAAGGACCCCAACGACGCCACCGGCACCAAGGAGCTGCGCACCAAGGAGGAAGCCTTGACCCGGATCAATGAGGTCAAAGCCAAGCTGGCAAGCGGAGGCGACTTCGCAGCGCTGGCCAAGGAATATTCCGATGACCCGGGATCCAAGGATAAGGAAGGCAAATACGAAAACCAAAATCCTTCCGTATGGGATCCTGCCTTCAAGGAAGCAGCCATCACCCAGCCGGTAGGCCAGGTAGGCCAGCCTTTCGAGAGCTCCTTCGGTTACCATATTCTCCGTGTGGACAAGCGTGAGGTGCAATCCGTGGACGCAGTGAAGGAAGACATCCGGACGGAAATTGCCGACAAGATGATCGGCGATTTCATCACCAATGATTTGCCCAAGCTGGAATTCAAAATCACTCTTCCGGCAGCCAGTGCAAGTGCGGCAGCCTCCCCTGCGGCATCGGCAGGCGCAGCAGCCTCTCCTGCGGCCAGCACCAGTCCTGCGGCAAGTCCGGCGGCGAAATAAACCATCAACCAACAGCGGTATGGAGCGGAAGCTCTGTGCCGCTTTTTTTGTTTTTAGGTGGAATGCGTTTGTTTCAAATGAATGGTGCTGGCCGCAATCTTTCTAAAACGGGTACAAAAACATTTTAAGATCTTCCATTTTTATCGGGTTATGCGGAGGGTAGAATAGGGACGGGACAAAATGAAAGCGCAAACAAAATAAAAAAGAGGTGAGCTGAAGTGACTGGAAAGATAAAACGTATCCTCGCTATGGTGATGATCGCCGTCCTGGGTGCAGGCATGTTACCCGCTTTTGCAGCAGCCGGACCTTCCCCGGTGAGCGGGAAGAGCGGATACATGGCAGAAACGGGTGGCGCAGGAGACTTCCCGTTGGCGGCTAACGGAGCTGCGGCAGCCCTCTGGGTTGATGCCCAGGATAATGCTCCGGTGAGGCGGGTGGTCAATGACCTGAAGGAGGATATCAAACGGGTCACCGGGTTGGATGCTCCTGTCAGCAGTGCAGCCACTCTTCCTGCCGGTCCGGTGGTCATCGTGGGTACGCTGGACGCAAGCGCCCAGGTCAAGGCGTTGGTGGACGCAGGCAAAATTACGCCCGCTGAAGTGTCCGCCATCAAAGGCAAGTGGGAGGCTTATCTCATCAAGGTAATAGATCCGCATACTCTGGTAATCGCCGGCTCCGATCCCCGGGGGGCTGTTTTTGGGGTATACGAGCTGTCCGAGCAGATGGGCGTAAGCCCTTGGTATTTTTTCGCCGATGCAGCTATTGCAGCCAAAGCCTCCGTTTATCTTAAAGCCGGAACGTCCATTACGGATATGCCCGATGTGCAGTACCGCGGGGTGTTCCTTAATGACGAGGAAAAGCTCAGCCGCTGGGCAACCGAGGTGTTCCAAGACCCCAATACCATGGGGCCCAAAACCTACGCCAAAATCTTCGAGCTGATTCTCCGGCTGAAGGGCAATTACATCTGGGCCGCCATGCACGTCAACTCCATTAATAATGTGCCGGGCAACATTGAGCTTGTACAGGAATACGGCATTGTGCTGGGCTCCAGCCATCCCGATATGCTGCTGCGGACCAATGTCCACGAGTGGGATAAGTGGAAAAGCGATTATGCTGCGCAGCGTGGCCTGAATGCCAACGATATCAAGTATGACTACACCGTAAGCAAGGATGCCCTGCTCCAATACTGGCGCGATAATATCGAGCGGCATAAGAATACCGACGCCCAATGGACATTGGGGATGCGCGGGCTGCATGATGAACCATTCGATGCCCAGAATCTGATGTCCGATGCCTATGCGCATCTGGGCAGCAATCTGGAGGACCGGAAAGCCGGCCTCATGAACGAAATTATCCGGGACCAGCAGCAGCTGCTGAAGGAAATTCTCGGCCCGGACAAATACGCGGCTTCCTTCCAGGCCCTGATCCCGTATAAGGAAGTTCTGCCCATCTATAATAACCCCACATTTGATCTGCCCGAAAATGTGACCGTCATCTGGTGCGACGATAACCACGGGATGATGCGGAGGATGCCCGACGCTGCGGAACGTGCGCGGGAGGGCGGGCACGGCTTGTATTATCACGTGTCCTACTGGGCCCCGGTGGATCAAAGCTATATGTGGCTCAGCTCCCTTCCGCTTGCTGTGATGGGAGAGGAGCTCAGCAAATCCTGGGAGCATAACATCCGCAAATCCTGGATTCTGAATGTGGGCGATATCAAGCCGCAGGAAGCGGAGATGACCTTTTTTATCCGTTACGGCTGGGATGTAGAGCAATACAAAAACAAGGCGGACCAATTCCTGAAGGACTGGACTGCCCAGCATGTGGGCGGCGCATACAGCGATGAAGCGGCCGACATTCTCAACACCTTCTACCAGCACACCATCGTCCGCAAGCCGGAGCATATGAAGGATGGCCTGTTCAACCAGACCCACTACGGGGATGAAGCCTCCAAACGAATGGCGGTTTACCAAGATCTGTTCAACCGGACGGCGGCTATTTCCCAGGCGCTGCCCGAAAAACAGAAGCTGCCCTTCTATGAGTTGATTCAAGCCAAAATCAACTGGGCCTATTACGTCAACAAAGCCTATTATTATGCGGACAGAAGCAATCTGGCCTTCGATCAGGGCAGGATGGCCTCTGCGGACAGCATGCTCAAGCTGTCACAGGAGGCTGATCTGGCGAAGAAGGCAGAGATCGCCTACTATAGCACGATTGCAGACGGCAAGTGGAAAGGCTTCATTGACCCGGAGGTTGCCTCACCCCCTGTGATTAACCAGCTGCCTCCCGGCACACCGGCACTGGTGCTGGGTGCGCCGGCTTTGGGGGTTGTGGCGGAGGGGGAAACTTTGCCCCGGGAGCAGTCCAGGCTTATTTTCTCCCCATATCATCAGGTTGGGAAATTCATCGATCTGTTCAATAAGGGAGCAGGCAGCGTTCATTGGACGGCCACCGCCGATCAGCCTTGGGTTCAGCTCTCCGCCGCTGACGGAACCGTCATTGATGAGACCCGTCTATTCGTAACGGTACCCAATATGGAAGCCCATAAGGGCGCAACCGCTACGGTTACCATTACCGACACGAGGACCAATTTCAAGAAGACCATTCAGGTAACGGTTGATAATCCGGCAGCTCCCTTATCTGCAATCAGCGGGTATGCTGAGGCGGACGGTTATGTATCTATGGAGGCCGAGCATTACAGCCGTTTGTATACCAAGGGCGATAAGACCTGGCAAATCATCCGTGACGCAGGGCGCGCCTTCGGCGGGGATGTAGTCCGTGCGTATTCACCTGATTTGGATGCTTTAGAGGAAAACGCGGTCACCGCCTCTGCCCCCAGTATGGAATATGATATCAACCTATCCTCCTCCGGCCAGTTTCCCTTGGAGATCTACCGGATTCCCACACTGAACGCCAAGGGAAAGGTACGTTTTGCGGTTTCTGTGGATAACACTGCCCCGATTATTGTGGAATCCGCTGCGGCCGATGAAGGCCAGGGCACCATTTGGGTGAGCAACCTGTTCCATATGATTGAGAAGCATGTGGTGACGCTGCCTGCTCTTTCCGCCGGCAAACATACGGTTAAGCTGTGGATGGTAGACAGCTTTATCATGATTGATAAGCTGGTGCTCTACACCGGTCCGGAGGGTGTGATTCCAAGCGAGCTTGGTCCGGATGAGAGCTATCATTCTGAATTTAATAGAGATTTTCACCCCGGCACCGCCCTCCTGCCCCGGATCCCAGTACCGGCAGAGCCGAAGAACATTCCCGCCGAGTGGGGAGGGGGCGCTTTTGTAGAGGCGGACGGCAAGGTGAGCCTGGAAGCCGAATACGCCATGGAGCATACGCTGGAATCGGAGAGCGAGATCACGGCCGACATGAAGGCCTATACGGTCTCCAAACGGGATAAGGCCGCGCAGGTTCCGGGAAAAATCCCTAACGGCTGGCGTCTTACCCAATCCGACACCGGCATGGCCATGCGGCTTCCCGACCTGGGCGCACAGTGGTCGGAGAATGCCGAGTTCCCGGTGTACAGCCCGGAATTGACGTACAAAATAAATTTCAACAGCACGGGCACATATAACGTCTGGCTGCGCTGGCGGTATGTGGACAACGCCTCCGACTCCATCCGCGGCGGGTTGGACGGAAGCCTCGGCAATTTTTCTACGGATGTGTTTTTCAGCAATAGTCTGGATGAGAAGTGGCATTGGAAAAACGTAGGCAAGGTAAATGTTACAACAGCGGAAGAGCATGCATTCAGCCTGTGGATGCGGGAGGACGGCCTGTATGTGGACCGCATCTACCTGACAAAAAGCGGCGAAACCCCAACAGATGCCTTATGGAATCCCTCCCTCCGGACGGAGAGCACGGTCGGGCAGCAGCTCCTGGCGGTGGTGAACGGCAAACGTGCCGCCATGTCGGGCATCTCTTACCCGCTGGGCGATGCGCTGGGCCAATACCGTCAGGCTGCATATAACGCCTTGGTGGATGCGCTTCATGCGGCGGAAACCCTGGCCCACAGCGGGACGGCGACCGAGCAGCAGGCCAACGAAGCCCTGAATGCCATTGCAGCGGCTGAAGCTGCATTGCCTAATGCGCTGGTTCTGACGCGGCAGGGTAAAACCTATCAGGCGTACCGGGATTTTTCCGGAGATGAAACGGGCAAATTCCCTTATGGCTTCAATATCGAGGGGATGACCAATGGTGCTGCGGCCAGTGTGCAGGAGGAGGACGGAAATTCCTTCCTGCGTCTGACCACAACGTCTACTGCCGGCAAGGCCGATCTGTTCCTCCCGTATACGGGAGAGGTAAAGGCGGCAGCCAATGAGCGTATCGTTATTGAATACCGGGCCCGGTTCAACGGAAGCTTCCAATATGCCAACGGCGCCATGGTGCGAAACGACAGCGGAACCAACAATTTTTCTATGGTTACGGCCTTTGAGAATGCCAATGGGGCCCATCAGATTAAGGTGCATAAAGGCACGTCCAATGCGGATAAGGTCAGCGTGAAATCCTTTAATTACAACCAATGGCACACCTTTAAGCTGGTGGGGGATTGGGCCAAAAAGACCTATACGGTCTATATGGACAACGACCCTGTTCCGGTAGCCACCGACTTCAGCTTCCGCCACACAGGCGGCACCAAGCTCACCGGCCAGCGGTTCGGTATTGATAATATGGCGAAGGGCTCCATTGATTTCGACGACTTCAAGGTCAGTATCATAGACCCGACCAAGCCGGATATACCCAAGATTAAGGTGGCTGCCGTGGGGGACAGCATTACCTTCGGCTCGGATTCGGCCGGCCCTATCCAGCCGGAGGATAAGTATCCTGCCCAACTGCAAGCCCTGCTGGGTGCCAACTACCAGGTGGAGAATTTCGGGGTAAGCGGTGCTACCATGCTGGAGAACGGAACCGACACCGGCGGTGCCCAAAAGGGGTATGTGCATCAGCAGAAATTTGCGGAGAGCCAGGCCTTCCAGCCCGATGTGGTAGTCATCATGCTGGGGACCAATGACTCCAAGGAGCTGAACTGGGAAACGTACAAAGCGGAGTATGTGGATCACGGACTGAAGCTTATCCAAAGCTACCGTGATCTGGACTCCCATCCTGCCGTGTATCTTGCCACATCTCCAACCGTCGTTGCGGGCTCTAACCGGTATGGCATTCAGGCTGATGTGCTCCACAACGAGATTGTTCCGCTGCAGAAGCAGATTGCTCTCATTGCGGACGCCGGCTTTATCGATGTCCACCAGGCAACGCAAAACGCCACCTTGGCCCAATTCCCGGATTATGTGCACGGCAATGCCGCTGGGTATACCTGGATTGCGGAGGCTGTGTATGCCGGCATCAAGGGATCTCCGGCGCCGGAGGCATCACCGGTGGTCCAAATGTCCCCTGTAGCGGTGAAGTCGCTCTCCGGACAGACGCCCAAGCTGCCGCTTTTTGCTCCGGTGGTGTATGCGGATGGCAGCACCGGGCTTGCGGAGGTCGTCTGGATGCTGGACGGTCTAGTGTTCAACACCCCCGGCATCGTCCAGGTGCCCGGCAAGCTGAAGGGGCTGGAGGTGAATGCCACAGCCGCCGTTGAAGTCACCGCCGGATGGGGACTGGACGAATTGGTGAAGGAGACACGCAGCAGAACTGTAGAGCTCTCCATTCCTTTAGGCGAAGGGCCGGGCACCTATAGCCAGGCCGCCTATCATGCCCTCCTGGCAGCACTGGACCATGCGGAGGAGCTGGCGGCCAACGGGAATCTGACAGAGGAGCAGTTTAGAGAGGCACGGGATGCTCTGTCCGGAGCGGAGGCGGCTTTATCGGGTTCGCTGAACCTGACACAGGATGGCCTGACGTATCATGCGTACCGGGATTTCGAAGCGGATACAACAGGCAAGCAGCCCTTCGGGATCGAAGCCACCAAGGTCCAGAATGGCGGTGTGGCGCAGGTTGTGGAGGAGGACGGGAATTCCTTCCTGCGGCTGACCACCGGCACTGGCAAGGGCTTCGCCAATATGTTTCTTCCCTACATAGGTCAGGTGACTGCAGCCGGGGAGGAGAGGGTTGTGATTGAATATTCCGCCCGTTTCAAGGCGGGACTGCAATACGCCAACGCCTTCCTGCCTAAAAACCAGAACGGCGCTTACGCCATGACTGTGGCCTTCGAGAATGCAGGCAACGACCCGTGGGTGAAGGTTGCCGACGCATCCGCCAGGAAGAATGTGCAGCCCTTCCGTTATGATACCTGGCATCATTTCAAAATTATAGCGGATATGACTGCGCAGGCGTACAGCGTGTATATGGATGATGCGGCCATTGCGGAGAACTTTGCCTTCCGCACACCAGGTAGCACAACGCTAGCCGGGCATGTATTTGGCATCGACAACTTCTCCAACGGACAGGTGGACTTCGATAATATCAAGGTGATGGTCACCGGCGGACCGAAAAAAGCCGAACAGGCTGCACCGGAAGGACTTGTAAAGACTGATGAAACAGCAGCGGGCGCCAACGACGGGCGCATTCAAGGGATAAACGCCGCTATGGAATGGTCTTCAGACCAAGGACACACCTGGTCCGGCGTAGAGGGCACGGCCATTTCCGGATTGGCGCCGGGAGTCTATTGGGTCCGGTACCAGGAAACCCAAACCCATCAAGCCAGCCCTCATGTGGAAACGAGCATCCTGCCTTTTGTGCCGTCAGGCCGTGTCAGCGGGGTAAGCCTGGGCAATACCGATATCCGGCTGTATACCAACTATGGAAACCCTGCTGTTCAGCTTCATGCACAGGTAAAGCCCGCTGACGCAGTTAACAAGGAGGTCACCTGGAGCACCTCGGATTCCGTTGTTGCCTCCGTCTACGGCGGCTTTGTTACCGCCCATTCCGCGGGGACGGCCTATATCACCGTGACAACGGTGGATGGCGGTTATTCGGATACCGCAACCGTAACCGTAAGTGTGTACGGCGGTCCGCAAAACCCGGGGAACCCGCCAGTCTCTGTTGAAGGTGTGAGTCTGAATCACACCAGCGCACAGCTGTATACCAACTATGGAAGCCCTACTCTCCAGCTCATCGCAAATGTGACACCTGCCCACGCCGCGGATAAGACTTTTTTATGGACCTCTTCAAACCCGGCGGCAGCGACAGTTGACAGTAACGGTCTGGTCCATGTCCGCGGGTTGGGCACAGCCAGGATTACGGTGACCACAGCAGACGGGGGCTATACAGCGTTCTGCGATGTGACCGTAGGGGAATATGCCTCCGGCGGAATTGATCCGGGCAGCACGGAGGAGGAGTCTCCGGGCTCCACAGGGCCTGGGCCGGTTTTGCCCGCCGCTGTCAAAAATAAAGATGGCAGCACCACTGCCACCGCCACTGATCCGGCTACCGGAGCAGTGACAGAAACCACCCATTGGCCGAACGGCGACCGCAGAGTTTTCACGAAGGAACGCAATGGTACTGTTACCGAGCTCATCACCAGACAGAACGGCAGCAAACAGGAGACAGTAACCAAACCGGATGGAAGCAGCCGCTCGGTGGTTTCGGACACCCGGGGAGTTCAGGTGGAGACCGCCACCACCTCTGTAGGGGAGATCACGGCCAGCGTCCGTCTGCCCCAAGGTGTGACACAAGCACGGATCACCATCCCCGTTCCCAAAACCTCCGTTTCCACGGTAGCGGTTAGGGTCAGGGAGAACGGAACCCGGTCGGTACTGGGAACCACTCTCCCCGTGGGCAATGGGATCAGCTTCATTGCTAAGGGTGATATGACTGTGCAGATCATGGATAATCCGGTTGCCTTCACGGATGTGCCCGGCGGTCATTGGGCGGCCGAAGCCGTAGCCTTTACCGCCAGCCGCGGGCTTTTCTCCGGAACGGACAAAGGAATGTTCTCCCCGGAGGTATCCTTAAGCAGGGCTATGCTCTTCACCGTGCTGGCACGGCTGGAGGGGGTGGAGACCGAAGGCGGAGAATATTGGTACAGCAAGGCGCAGGATTGGGCGGCCGCATCCGGCATTAGCGACGGCAGCGCGCCTGAAGCAGCCATTACCCGTGAGCAGCTGATCACCCTCCTGCACCGGTATGCCGGGCAGCCAACCGCCGCCGGAGCAGGCAAGAGTTTTGTGGACAGCGGCGACATCTCCCCATGGGCCACGGAAGCCATGGACTGGGCGGTACATGCGGGCATTCTTAACGGCATACAAGAGAACCGCCTCGAGCCGAACGGCGTTGCTACCCGGGCGGAGGTATCCGCCATGCTGATGCGGTTTGTGGTTTGGAACGGTAACTAAAAGGATAGATCCGCAAAAAGTAAAAACCAAGGAACTAGTGGGTTGTTTCCACTGGATTCCTTGGTTTTTTTGGCATCCGGTTTTGCTTTCAGGGAATGTTTGGCTTTTATTCAGGGGGGATTCAGGAAGCGCCTATAAACTGAGCTTATATCCCAATCACACCAGAAAGGATGTGCAAGCTCTTTATGCGAATGCGTTTGCGTTCTACATCGTTCCTGCTCGCGGGGATGCTGACCTTATCCTCTGTCCTGTTTTCCCCGGTGGCCGGGGCAGCTAGTCCTACAGAAACCTTGATTACACTATCTGATAGCGGCATTCAAGTGGATGGTCAAACGGCCTCCTCGGATTCCTCCTCTGCGGTTTATACGGGGGCGGATATCGTGTACTACAAAGCCGGACAAGGCTCCGCTTACGGGGAAGGAACCGCCGAGGACGAGCATGCGGCCAGTGAGGCTGAAGCGCACACGGTCGTGACCATTACGGAGCCGGGGACATACCGCGTTTCGGGCACATTGTCGGCTGGCCAACTGGCTGTTGATCTCGGCAAGGATGCCGCAGAGGATCCTTCGGCGGTGGTAAAGCTGATTTTGGATGGCGTCAATATTACCTCCACGGTGGCGCCGGCTGTGATTTTCTATAATGTGTACGAGCCGTACAGCTCCAGTGAGGATACAAAGGGCGTAACCGATCTGTCGTCGGCAGGTGCGCAGGTGGTGATCGCCGATGGCTCCGACAACCATGTGAGCGGCTCCTACGTGGCCAGAATCTACAAGGAAGGCACCACCAAAAAGCTGCATAAATACGATGGGGCATTCTATTCCAAGATGTCCATGAACATCAGCGGGGAATCGGCGGGAACCGGAAAGCTGACGATTCTTGCAGAAAATGAAGGGCTGGATTCCGAACTGCATCTCACTCTTAACGGAGGCAGCATCTACATTGAGTCCCAGGATGACGGTATTAATACCAACGAAGACGGCATCTCGGTGACAACCATCAACGGCGGTTACCTGCATGTGAATGCCGGTTTGGGTGCAGAGGGCGACGGCATTGACTCCAACGGCTATCTGACCGTTAACGGCGGGAGCATTGTGACCATGTCCAATGAACGAAGCCCGGATGGCGGAATCGATGCGGATAAGGATATTTTGCTGAACGGTGGTACGGTTGTCGCGTTGGGTACACGCAATGATGCAACAAGTGGCGACTCCAAGCAGCCTTTCATGGAGCTGATGTTCGCCTCCACACAAGCTGCAGGAAGCGTCATTGAGATCACTGATGCGTCTGGCAATAAGCTGCTTAACCACACTGCCGAGAAGGCGTTCCAAAGTATAACCTTCACCTCAGCTGACTTGGCCCTTAATCAAGAATACCAAGTGTATGTGGATGGTATCCGGCAGCAGTACAGTGGTAATTCCTTCGGTATGATGGGAGGACCTCCCGGAGGCGGCGGGCGTCCGCAAGGAACTCCTCCGGGGCAGGGCCAAGGCACACCTCCCGTTGGAAATGGTAACGGAACTCCTCCTGAGCCTCCCGCAGGAGAAAAACCAGCAATGCCGGATGGCATGACACCTCCGGGTATGAACGGCTTCCCGGACGGACAGGCTGAAACCGCCGGGGAGGCTTCCACTTCATTTATCCTGACTGATACCGTCCACAGCTTCTCGGCGATTACGGCCTCCACGGATGCCTCCGGCAAGCAGAAGGTAACCTTCTCCATCAATGCAGGCAGAGGCATTGCTAACGCAGCCTCAGTCGGCACAATTGTCTTGGACAGCATTACAGCCAGCACAGCCGTTCCGGATATGGATGTTCAAGTTACCGTAACGGATGTCCCATCGGAAAATTATTCTGAAACAGCTCTGCTGTCTGAAGGTATAGAGGCCATCTCTGCAATTTTGCCTAAAGACGACGGCACATACCGCCTAACCGTTGCGGTGGTTTCAGGCAACGCCGCCTACACCGGTGCCACCAGTCTGCAGTTTACCATTGGCGGGCTGCCATTTGCCGATGTGAAGCTTGGAGATGGGGCTTATGAGGCTATCAAGTCCCTGTATGAAAAAGGCGTGATGGTAGGAACAGCGGAGAATGCTTTTTCTCCTAATGAAGGATTATCCCGCGCCGCGGCCGTTACCGTGTTCGGACGGCTGCTGGATGTGAAACCCGAAGAAACCGCCCTGTTCAGCGATGTGGAGCAAAGCAGCTGGTACAGCGGTTATGTCGGTTGGGCAGCGGAGGCAGGATTGGTAGAGGGAATTGGCAATGGTCAATTCTCGCCCAACAGCATCATAACAGCGGACCAAATGAATCTGATCATGGAGCGCTACAGCGCCCTAAGCGGACAAACGTACCAAAAAGCGGAAGGTGGCTCCAAGCCGCTGACCCGCGGGGAGTTCGCCGTTATGCTGGCTTCCTTGAAAAGGTAGGCAACGAGGATACGGGGTCTGAACAGAATGGAGCAGCACGAAGGAGGAGGCATTCAGCCCCCTCCTTTTTATGCTGGTGATCAGCGGATATTAGCTTTCCTTATAAATGTATACAGTCACTGGATTGGCCTTGAGTTGCCCGCCGGTTATTTTGAGATGGGTGATTTTGATAACAGCCTCCCGGCCTGAGGAGACCTGTGACAAATTCAGCGCCAATATCCGATCCGGCAGCACCTGGACAGAACCGCGGGGAAGTAGACTGTCATTCACATAAACCTGGAGCCCCTCCTGATCAGGGGACAGCTCCTGATTAAATTGGACCAGCAGATGAGGAGCGGAAGACGGGATATGCAAGGGGTTGACACTGCTGTTGGGTTGTGATCCGTTCTGCTGGCTATAAACGGCACCTGTGACGGTATTATCGGATGATGCGTATAGGGCAGCGATTGTAACTTCAGGGCCTGCTGCAGGAGGGGTATCCTCTGTGCGGACCTCCAGCTCCCGCCGGGCCAAGCCGTTGGCGCCGGTGATGACAACAATATCGAATTTTTGCACAATGCCGGTGCGGACCGTGGTCCGGTCTTGTTCATATACCTCAAGATGGGCTGCCGGATCTATTGTAGACAGGGTTTGCTTGAAGGCTTCCACAGTGGTACCCTGGGGAATCTTCTCGATCCACCGGATCCCATTGTTAATGGGATACACGCGGGAGCGGATCTCGGTGTTATTGCCCAGCTTGCCCACATTGTTCCACGGGTCGGAATCGGTAAACTCATTCCTAGCCGTGAAGGAAATATCCTCGTTTTTGACCGTCATTTGGAATACGACCCAATATTCCTTGCCGCCAGGCGCCAAAGGCATGGAATACGTATGTAGCGGCTCCGGATTCGAACCCTGGTACACCCTGACCGTAGCCAGTGAGCCGTCAGGTGAGAGGGGGACACCGGAGTATTGATGCGCATAAAAGACATAATGCCCGTTGGCCGGCTTCCGCACGGTAATGGTCTCCATTCCCGGAGAATTCGGATCATCCCGGTCAAGCTCTACATTGCTGGGAGAGCCGTTACGCCTAAACTCGTCCTTGTACCATGAGTGAAGGTCATTCCCCCGGCCTGTGCGGTCCGGTCCCAAAAGGTGGGCATCCAGATCACGCGGCTGGAGTCCCCAGGATAGCACCATCCGGAATTCATTGTCCTTCAGGGTTTCAATGGCTAATGCATCAACATTCGGGGTCCATGCGGCGGAAGCGGCAACACCCTCCAGTTGAGTCCGGAGGAAGCCTTCACCGATAATCTCCCCGGTATATGCGTCAGGGCTTAAACGGATGGAATAATGGCCATTTTGGTCCGTAACTGTTTCCCAGGAAGGTCCACCGGATTTGGCATCTGCAGTTTTTGGGCGGAAAACAATCCTTATTCCCCCAACGGGTAATCCGCTTTTATTCGAAATACGGCCGGAGATGCCGGATAAGACCGTATGGAGATGGCCGGCAAAGACACCGTTTTTGGCTCGGATCGAAACCTTCAGAAGCTCCGTAGAATCAACAGCCAGCGCAGGGAATAAAAGCGTTCCAGACTGAGCCTCATAGGTCCAGCCGTCGAGGCTGACGGGCTTCTCTCCCACAGTTGCCTCTATGTCAAAATCCGAAATGGATAACGTCCCCGGTTTACGGGAGAACTGCAGCTCCACTTTGCCGTTGGACATAACGGCCTTTTCCAGAATGGGCAGGTTCATATCGGTTTGGACGACGGGTTTGGAGGAAGCAGGGAGGTTCAGCTTCCCGATGCTTCCCTCCGGGGCTTGCAGAAACACAGGGGAATGGACGTCCACCGTGTTGAATCTGCCCTGCAGAGAGACATAGCTTTGGGCAGGAGCCTCCGGGGGAATCACCACCTGCTCAAACACCGGGACAGGCTCGCGTGTGCGGAGCTGGTTCACCACTGCGGAGGAGGCCAGAGTGGTTTGCAGCACCCGTGTGCCCTGACCCGCGACAATGTCTGTAACCTCCCGGAGATTGTTCACGGTTAGCGAATGCAGCAGGGTTCCGGTCAGATGAATACCGCCTTTTCCGCTTCCCAGCACCAGGGTTTCCCCTTCTACCTGCACATTCTCCAGATAAACCGGCTCGCTGCCCGTTTGTTCTGTAATAACCAGCTTCCCGGTAACCTTCACATTGCGAAGCTTCACCCGGGGAGCATCTATGTACAAATCCCCCTGGATAACAGCGGTGCCGGCTAAAGGCCCGTATACCGCGTCGGCTTGGCTGAGCTTGAATATCCCCGTTCTATCTCCGTCAATCCCGGTCAGGTAATCGGCAGAGCCCGTAATATCGGTGAAAGTATTGCCCTCATCGTAATAAAGCCGATAGTGCTCACCGGGGGTCTGCTGCCCGGTTGTTAGCACAACAGTGGGGGTGCCGGCTTTAACGGCAGTCCGTTTCACATCAAGCCCGCCGGGAAAGGAAAACGCTCTGACATCAGCTTCATTCTCAATGGCCTTGTCCAAGGTCACCAAAACAGTGGTCCGGTCATATGCCGCCGCTTTGATTACGCGGAAAAGCTGTCCCGGGGAACTGAGGGAAGGCGGTTTCCCTGTGGGTGCCGGAGCGGGCAAGGAAGAAGGTGCAGGGGTAAGCCCCAGCAGATCCTCTGCCTTGGCGGTAAACTCCGTCTGACGGGTCCAGCAGGAATAGGCCAATAAAGCCAGGGCCTGCCGTTCTGCCTTCTCCCGGGGGGCAAACTTCAGAGCGCCGCCTTCGTTATCCAGGCCGTTGACGAAGCCGATTTTGTAGGCCAGGGCAACGCTGGGTTTGGCCCAATCTGCCACCTGCGGAAAGTCGGTAAACCCGGCGTCTGCCGGGAATACTGCCGCCTGACTATCCAGACCCATCGCCCGGGTAAAAAACACAACCAGCTCTTCCCGGGTCACATAGGCGTCCGGCGAAAAACCCGAAGCGGAAGACCCTTCCGTAATGCCCGCTTCGACCAATGCAGCTACATATCTCCGATACCAGCTGTCGGCTGGTACGTCTGCGAAGCCTGTTGGAGAGGAGCTCTCCGATCTTCCGGTTGCCAACACGAGAACTTTGGCCAGCTCTGCACGGGTAATGGGCCGCTCCGGGGAAAAGTGCCCCTCTTCATATCCCGAGAGAATTCCTGCTTGGGCAAGCGCTAGTATTTCCTTTTGAGCGTAGGAGCCGGAGATGTCGGTAAAGTAGGGGGCGGTGGATCCGGCCGCGGGAGCGGGGATGGGGTTGTCCTCCGCAGCGGCAATGCCGGTAAAGGCTGATGACAGCAAGGCGGCTGCCAGCGTAGCCTTGACTGTCAGGCGTTTAAGGGATGAAAGCGGGGGCGTAGGGTTTTGATGCTGCATGCTACTGTCCTCCTGTTTTGGATTGGGCTTACTTTGATTCCAACTTATGAGAACATTATAATCCTCGGGGACAAAGAAGGATGACGGTTTTTGTCGAAAATAAAAAAGTAAGCAGTCTTTACCAAGACATCACCCGGACCGGATGACGAAGGAGAGTTTAGGACATAATGTAAGCACCGGGAGAGGAACCCAATGCCCCATCAACGCCTTCCCGCAAGCAGAATACAGGAACTTGCATAAGACACTGGCAACAGATGAATACTATGGACAGTCCTCGAGCTCCCATCCACAGTGATAAAGCATCAGGAGATCAACTACTTTTCGCGGAAAGTGAGGCATCAAGAGCATGAAAGCAACTGGGATCGTACGCCGCATTGATGATTTGGGAAGAGTTGTTATTCCGAAGGAAATCCGCAGAACCTTAAGAATCCGTGAGGGAGATCCCCTCGAGATATTCGTGGACCGCGACGGAGAAGTGATTCTAAAGAAGTATTCGCCCATCGGCGAGCTTGGCGACTTCGCCAAGGAATATGCCGAATCCCTCTACGAAAGCACCAGCCACATCACCATGATCTCCGACCGGGACAACATTATCGCCATCTCCGGCGGTTCCAAGAAAGACTATCTGGAGAAGCAGATTGGTTCGTTGGTGGAAACCTGCATGGAGCAGCGTAAAGCGGTGCAAGAGCTCAATCCCGGCACCTATGAAATCTGCAAGGACGTGCAGGAAAACTATACTTCTGTAACGATGGCTCCTATTGTGGCCAGCGGGGATCCGATCGGCTCTGTCATTCTCTTCAGCAAGGAAGAGGGCGTTAAGATGGGCCAAATGGAAGTGAAAATGGCCGAAACCGCAGCAGGGTTTCTGGCCAAACAAATGGAGCAATAATCGGTATGGGTGAACCATGTCCAGCTTCCTTTACAGGCCCAGGCCTGTGAGGAAGCTTTTTGTCGTGGAGTGCGGACAGGACGGGCTGGCGTCGAACCGCCGGATTCTGTATAGTTAAAGGGGCGGAGAGGGAAGAGGAAGAATTTGCCGCCGCGAAAAGGACAGCTCATTCATGGACAACACAGGAAAGCGGAAGGACGGACGGAAGGGAAAGCCCAAGCCCGGTGCGGGTACGGGCAGCACTCTTCTGAAAGGGGCGGCCATTCTGGGGATGGCCACGGTGATCTCCAAGCTTCTGGGGACGCTTCAGAAAATTCCGCTGCAAAATATCGCAGGCGATGAAGTTTTTGGCATTTATAACGCTGTTTATCCGTTGTATTTGTTTATTCTGACGCTGGCCTCGGCGGGGTTCCCCATCGCTGTCTCCCGTTTTGTAGCGGAGGCGGCCGGGCAGGGGAATATGGCCGAAGCCCGGTTAATCTTCCGTCGGGCGGCCTGGATTCTGGTGCTGACCGGTACGGCGGGGTTTGCTGTGCTGTATACGGCGGCTGACGGGATTGCCGTGCTGATGGGCGTCGAAGCTGCAGCAACGGGCATCAGGAGCGTATCCTTTGCCTTGCTGGCGGCGCCGCTTATGGCTGCGGTACGGGGATATTTCCAGGGGCTGCAGGACATGGTGCCTACAGCGGTGACGCAGGTGATCGAGCAGGTAATGCGGGTAGCCGTTATGCTGCTGTTATTGTTCTGGCTGACGGGACGCCAGGAAGCAGCGGACCGGATTGCCGCCGGTGCAGTATTCGGCTCTGCCGCCGGAGCGGCAGCGGGGCTGTTGGCGGCCTGGTGGTTTTGGATCAAACGGGGAAGGACAAGCACCGGCGGAGTAGGCGGGAATGCTGGGGAGAGCGGAACCGGGCAGGTGGAGCCTGGGGCCTTCCCGGGGAAGCAGGAACCCGCAGGGGTTTTCCTGCGGCGGTTTGCTGCTTATGCAGTGCCGGTATGTTTGGGTTCCCTGGCGATGCCGGTGCTGACGCTGGTGGATACCTTCACCATCCCCCGGCAGCTGATGGCAGCAGGGGAGGGCGCATCCGAGGCCAGCCGCCTGTTCGGCGTGTACAATCACGGGCTGCCGCTGGTGCAGCTGGTGACGATGGTGGCCACCTCCATGGCAGCCGCCCTGGTGCCGGCAGTGGCCCAGGCCAAGGCCGCCCGGGACCCCCGGCTGTTGGCCGCCCGGGTCAGGCCGGTGCTACGGTTCACCTGGCTGGCCGGGCTGGCCGCCGCCTTCGGTCTGGCGGCTACGGCCCTGCCCGTGAACGTGATGTTCTTTACGTCGCCGGAGGGCTGGCCCGCCATGGCGCTGGTGTCCTTCACCGCGCTGTTCGCCACGCTGCACATTGTCAGCGGCTGTGTGCTGCAGGGCCTGGGCGCGGTGCGGGTTCCGGCCCGCAGCCTGTTCCTGGCTGCAGCGGCCAAAACAGCGGGCAACCTGCTCCTGGTGCCCGCCTGGGGCATCGGGGGCGCCGCGGCCAGCGCCGTCCTCGCCTATGGCCTGGCGTCCGCGCTGAATCTGCGGACGCTCAAGAGCACGGCGCCGGAGACCCTGGCGCCGCTTGGCACGCTGCGCCGGCCCGTGGCCGCAGCGTGCGTCATGGCCCTGGCGGTGCTGGCGGTGGAGTGGAGCATCCTCCACCTGCCCTGGGGCCAGGGCCACTTCCGGCTGCGGCATACCGTCGCAGCCCTGGCCGCAGTAGCGGCCGGCGCCGCCGTGTACGGGGCGGCGCTGCTCAAAACCGGGGCGCTCACCGAAGCCGAGCTGGCCCTGGTGCCCGGCTTCCACAGCCGGTGGAAGCCGCTCCTGCGGCGTTGGCGCCTCCTGCCGGAGACGCCGCACTCCATATCGAAAGAAGGCTGATCGCGCATGGCGAAGGCAATAACAATCGTGGGATTGGGCTCGGGGGACGAGAACCAGCTGACCCTGGGGGTGCTCCGCAGGCTCACGGAAGCGAAAACCGTCTATTTGCGGACGGAGGACCATCCGATAGTCCCGTATCTGAAGGAGCAGGGGATCACCTGCTCCAGCTTCGATTCGGTCTATGAAGCTCAATCCAGCTTTAATGATGTATATGAGACCATTGCCGCCGAGCTGCTCCGGCTGGCTACAGAAGAGGACCGGCAGGTAGTGTATGCCGTGCCGGGCCACCCTTTTGTGGCGGAACGGACCACCATGCTGCTGAAGGAACGGTGTGCGGCGGAGGAGATTCCTTTTGAGGCGGTTGGCGGGGAGAGCTTCCTGGACCAGGCCTTCGCCCGGTTCGGATTTGATCCCATCGAGGGTTTTCAGCTCCTGGATGCCACAAGCCTCTCCATGTCCGTGCTGAATCCCCGGCTGCATACGGTCATCGGCCAGGTGTACGATATGTACACCGCCTCGGATGCCAAGCTGGCGCTGATGGAGCTTTATCCGGACGAGCATACGGTATGGGTGGGCCATGCCCTGGGTGTGGCGGGCAGCGAATCCATGGCGGCGGTGCCCCTCTATGAGCTGGACCGGCAGACGGGCTATGGCAACCTCTCTTTGATCTATGTGCCGCCTACCCAGGCGGATGCCGTCATCAACAAAACCTTTCCCCGGCTGCACGAAATTGTGCGTATTCTCCGCAGCCCGGAGGGCTGTCCGTGGGACCGGGAGCAAACCCATCAGAGCATCCGCAAAAACCTGATTGAAGAAACCTACGAGGTTTTGGAAACACTGGATGATGATGACCCGGATGCCATGTGCGAGGAGATGGGGGATCTGCTCCTGCAGATTATGCTCCACGCCCAGATGGAGGAGGAAACAGGCAGCTTTACCGCGTATGACGTCATTGCCGGACTGAATGAGAAGCTGCTCCGGCGACATCCCCATGTGTTCGGCAGCCGGGATGCGGATAATGCCGAGGAGGCGCTGGCCCGCTGGGAAGAGGTGAAGGCGGAGGAGAAGCGTCAAAAGGGCTTGCAGCCCGAAGCCCTCTCTGCACTCCACGGGGTGCCCCGTGACCTGCCCGGCCTGATGAAGGCCTACAAGCTCCAGAAAAAAGCGGCCAAGGTGGGCTTTGACTGGGACCGTATGGAGGATGTAATGGCCAAGGTGGAGGAGGAGCTGGCGGAGCTGAAGGCGGAGTTGGGCGAATCCCAGGACCGCCAGGAGGACGAGCTGGGCGACCTGCTGTTTGCCATTGTTAATTTGGCCCGGTTCCTGTCCTGCGATCCGGAGGAAGCTCTCGCCCGGACCAACCGGAAATTCGTCCGGCGGTTCTCCTATGTGGAGAAGAAGCTGAGAGAGGCCGGGAAAGAGCCGGGGGATGCCACCCTGGAGGAGATGGAGCATTATTGGCAGGAGGCCAAAACACTCCCCCATGCGTAAGGCTGCTCTACCGGGCCGGCGCTTTTTTACAGAAAAAAGTTTTACCGGAAGGCACAAGAAAAAGAAGGATTTTCCGGTGCCATCCAGAATATGTACACGAGAAACAGGCTTTTTTGCTGCCGTTTGCCTGCAGAGAAGGCCTATCCTGACGATTCAGACGCCGGATTCGCCGGCAGCTTGAAACCATATTTAGGGAGGATTATCCAAACATGAATAAAATGGACCTGGTAAACAAAATTTCCGAAAAAAGCGGCTTGACCAAACGTGACGTGGAAACCGTTCTGAACAGCTTCGTCGGTGAAGTAACGGAAGCACTCTCCGCAGGCGACAAGGTTCAGCTGGTTGGCTTCGGCACCTTCGAAACCCGCAAGCGCTCCGGCCGCACCGGCCGCAATCCCCAAAACGGCGATCCCATCGCCATCCCGGAATCCGTTATTCCGGCCTTCAAGGCCGGCAATAAGCTGAGAGACGCCGTTAAGTAATGAGGCTGGACAAATATTTGAAGGTTTCCCGCCTGATCAAAAGACGTACCGTGGCCCAAGAGGTTTCGGATCAGGGGCGGGTTTACTTGAACGGCCGTGAAGCGAAGAAAAGCAGCGAGGTGAAGGTTGGGGACGAGCTGACGATCCGCTTCGGCCAAAAAAGCGTAACCGTACGGGTGGAAAGCATTGCCGAAACCTCCCGCAAGGATGAAGCAGCCGGTATGTACACGGTGCTCCGCGAGGAGAGCCATAAGGAATAGAACGGTATGCAACCGGCCCGGGAAATCTCCCCGGCCGGTTTTTTCATGGAATGCAGTTTTTGTCGGAATACAAAATCCCAGCTCCCCTTTCTAAACCGGTTCTAAACCCGGACAATCCCCCATACCCTTATGGTAGAGCAGGCGTGGACGCGAACAGCCGCCGGCAGTGCTTTACGTCCGCGTGAACGTGAGGGAGGGGACATGCCATGATGGTGGAAACAGGCAAGATTAAGCGCCAGGAAGTCAAGATGCTAAACCGGAAGCTTTTGGAGCTGTCCGGAGTCATGAATGTGGAGAGCTTTGACAATGAGGAGTTTCTGCTGGAGACCGAGATGGGGTACCTGATGATCAAAGGCTCCAATCTCCATATCAAGAACCTGAACCTGGAGCAGGGACTGGTCGCCATCGAGGGATTGGTGAACGAGCTGGCTTATGTGGACGGGGGAAGCGGCGGTAAATCCAAAGGCTTTTTGGGGAAACTGTTTAAGTGAGTCTATCTGTACAATTCGCCACCATGGGGCTTATGCTGGCCAGCGGCATCGGGATTGGTCTATTGTTCGACCTGTACCGGGTTCTGGCGCATGAGCTCCGGATTCCCCGATGGCTGATCCCTCTTTTTGACCTGGCCTATTGGGTTATCGCCACGATTTTTGTGTTCCGTATGCTGTTTATCGGTAATTTCGGACAAGTCCGGGTGTTTGTGTTTCTCGGGCTGGCTGCCGGATACACCGTTTATTTCTTGGGATTAAGCCGTTCTTCTGTCAAAATGATCAAAATGGTGCTCCGCGGAATTGAAGCCGTGATTCAATTTGTGATACGCTGTGTAGAGATTCTTATTATCCGGCCATTCCGATTACTTGTCCGGGTAGTCCGTTTCCTGCTGGGAATCGTGACTGCAGTCGCTATGTTCCTGTACAAAGTTGTGATACAATTGCTCTATCCTTTGCGTCTTTTGCTCCGTTTTGTAGGACGGGCAGTCAAGCCTTATGCCAAGCTGCCGCGTTGGGTAAAAGGTCCCTGGTTGGCCTTCCGGCGGTGGCTCAAACGGTAAGACGCTTCATGAACGGGAGGAAAGCTCATGTCCAGGGAACGCGCCGGCAGTGTCGGAAGCAAAGCTTCCGCCAGCCCCAAAACTGGCGCAAGCCGAAAACGCATCCGTCTTGTGACCATAGGGGTGCTGGCCTTGACCATGTGGGCCGGAGCCACCGTCTGGAGCCAGATGAAGAGAACCGACGAGATTACAATCCGTCTGGAGGCGCTTGGGGGCAAGCTGAACGATACGGTGCAGATGAACGAAAAGCTCAAACGTGAAGTTGAGCGGATGTCCGATCCGGAATACCGGGAGGAACGTATCCGCAAAGACAATCATATGTTTAAACAAGGGGAAACGGTGTTCGATGTGCCGCGGACAACTCCGTAGACGGAGGATGCCCGGCTTTTGTTGACCGATTTTGGCCCTTCGGGTATAATGCTCATAGCCCGTTCTTTTTGGATTATTCGGATCGGCTTTATTATGTCAAGGGAGGAACAATTACCTTTATGGCAATTGAAGTAGGCAGCAAGCTTGAGGGAAAGGTGACAGGCATCACTCATTTCGGAGCGTTCGTTGAACTTCCGGAAGGACAGACAGGCCTTGTTCACATCTCGGAAATTGCGGACAATTACGTGAAAGATGTTAATGATCATCTGAAGCTGGCGGATAAGGTTACCGTCAAGGTGATCAACGTGGACAAGGACGGAAAGATCGGCCTTTCAATCAAGCAAGCCGTCGACAAACCTCCAGGTGAGACCCCGGCCAGACCTGAACGCCGTAGCTTTCCTCCCCGCGAACGCAGTGAAGGTGGAGGCGGATTTGGCGGTGGTGGTGGCGGCGGTGGATTCGGAGGCGGACGCGGAGACCGTGGCGGACGTTCCTTCCAAAGGCCCCCTATGGGCAAGCCGTCCTTCGAAGACAAGATGTCGAAGTTCCTGAAGGACAGCGAGGAGCGGATGTCCTCGATCAAGAAGAATACGGAAGGCAAGCGGGGAGGCCGCGGCGCGCGCCGCGACTAAGTCCCGACATTCATAGAGCCGTGCGGATCCTGTGAATCCGTACGGCTTTTTTTGCTTTGGGCGATGACTTGACGCAGCGCAGATTCATCGGGTATACTCATGCTTGTCCATATGCGGCGGTGTAGCTCAGCTGGCTAGAGCGTTCGGTTCATACCCGAAAGGTCGGGGGTTCGATTCCCTTCGCCGCTATATGTATTCTTTTGCACATTCCCTTGCCGAGCCGGCAGGGGATTTTTTGTCTTCGCCATCCGCAGATTTGGAGGGGGACCAAAAAAAGTTTTCCGCATTTCTTGGCATTCCCTCCGGCGACTGATTCACATCGACACCATTTTTTGGCGGCGCGCGCTCACGTTTTGCGGATTGTTGGGGAATGGGCCGATAGCTTTCTGTCTCCCAATTCCCCTAATCCGTTACCCCATAAAGGAAAGCGCTCTTTCGCGCGGACTGTCGGAAACTTTTTAAGGTCTAGCAACTGAATCTGACAAACTTTCTGATAGATTCACTCTATAATAGGGTTCACTTAACGACATTCCGATTAGGAGCGTCCATGTTGCCCTTGTAGTGCTGTCAGCCGGCGGCCGCTTGCCAATGAAAACTGATTAAGGTGGTGCAATTGATCATTATGCAAAAGCCGAACAAGATGATTGGAATGGAACAAGTGATCCCCGCCCAGGCACGCAAGATGACCCAGGGCCTGAAAGCCCTCTTACTGGAAAACCGTCTGACACAGGCCTGGATCATCCGCAAGTGGGCCATATTGCTGATAGGTGTTGCCTTTCTGTTGGGCCGGGCCACGATTTTGGACAGGCTGTCGCCCTTTGCCATTGCGTACTTTGCCGTTATTCTGTTTGTCCGGCGGGAGCTGGTGCCTTGGGTGGGCCTGGCACTGGCCGCAGGAAGCATCTTTTCTCCGGCCGCCCATCCCGGCTATGTCATTACGGAGCTCCTGGTGTTTGTCCTGATTCAGAAGGGTGTAGAAAAATTCGAACGTTCAGATATTTCCCTGCTGCCCTTAATGTCCTTCGCCTCCGTGTTTATGGTGCAGCTCCTCTCTTATGTAATGAATGCTGACCTGTCATGGTACACCTTAATGTTAACCGGGGTAGAAGCACTGCTGTCCCTTGTGCTGACGCTGATCTTCATCCAGGCGGTGCCGGTGCTGACCCAGACCCGTAAGAAATCCAACCTCAAGCACGAGGAAATCATCTGCCTGATTATTCTGCTGGCTTCGGTTATGACCGGGACGGTGGGATGGCTGGTAGGCGGGGTTTCCGTGGAGCATGTTTTCTCCCGTTATCTGATTCTGCTCTTCGCTCTGGTGGGCGGCGCACCCTTGGGCGCCTCCGTCGGGGTGATTACCGGACTGATCCTGAGCCTGGCGGATATGAATGCGATTTACCAGATGAGCCTGCTGGCTTTTGCCGGGCTTCTGGCGGGTCTCTTAC
Source organism: Bacillota bacterium (assembly GCA_023386955.1). Taxonomy (GTDB): domain Bacteria; phylum Bacillota; class Bacilli; order Paenibacillales; family NBRC-103111; genus Paenibacillus_AR; species Paenibacillus_AR mesotrionivorans. The sequence continues at coordinate 26,335 of JAEWIS010000018.1, read as the reverse complement.
GGGAGGGCGGCAAATGGGCGGCTGCCCTGGGCATGCTGTTAGGCTGCTCCATCCTGACGGTATATGTGGGAGACCAGGCGGCGATTCTGGCTTCAACCTGGGAAACTCTGGTGGCCCTGGGGCTGTTCCTGCTGACTCCTAAGGAAGCGGTGAAGGTTCTCGCCAAATATGTGCCCGGCACCCAGGAGAATATGAAGAGCCATTACGAATATGCCAAGCGGGTACGGGACATTACCGCGGGACGGGTGGAGCAGTTCTCCCAGGTGTTCCAGCAGCTGTCCAAAAGCTTCCGCCAGCTGACCGAAGAGGGTATGGAGCGGAAGAAGGAGGAAGAGGTCAGTCATTTTATGAATGCGGTGGCCAACAAAAGCTGCATGTCCTGCTGGAAAAAGCAGCAGTGCTGGGACAGGCAGTTCTACGATACCTATAAATTTATGACGGAAATGATGACCGCTGTGGAGAAAAACGAGCAGTTCTCCCGCAAGGATATCCAGCAGGAATGGCGCAAGGCCTGCCAGCGGCCGGATCAGGTGCTGGAGGTGATGAAGCAGCAGTATACCCTGTACCGTCATGATCTGCGGTGGAAAAAGCAGATCCTGGAGAGCCGCCAATTGGTTTCCGATCAGCTGGTGGGTGTTTCCCAGGTCATGGAGGACCTGGCCCGGGAGATCAAGCGGGAAGGGCAGGAGCTGTATCTGCAGGAGGAGCAGATCCGGAGCGCCCTGGAGGGGCTGGGACTGTCCATCCTCACTATCGATGTGATTAATCTGGAAGAGGGCAATGTGGAGATTGAGATTGTCCATCAATATACCAAGGGCTTCGACGAATGCCGTAAGATTATTGCGCCGCTGCTATCTGATATTCTGGGTGAGAATATCGCGGTCAAGAAGGAGGTTTCCTCAGAGAAAGGGGATGGCTCCTGCACGGTCACCTTCGGCTCGGCCAAGGAATATGAGGTGGAAACCGGCATCGCCGGAGCGGCCAAGGGCGGCGATCTGCTCTCCGGCGACAGCTTCAGCACCGCTGAGCTGGGCAACGGCAAGTTTGTGGTGGCGCTGTCAGACGGCATGGGCAACGGTGAGCGGGCCCGGGCGGAGAGCAGCACTGCGCTCACCATTCTGCAGCAGCTGCTCCAGTCCGGTATGGACGAGAAGCTGGCCATTAAGTCCGTCAATTCGGTGCTGCTGCTCCGTTCGCCCGACGAGATGTATGCCACGGTGGATATGGCGTTAATCGATCTGTACAGCGCCGACACCACATTTATGAAGATCGGGTCTACACCGAGTTTTATCAAACGCGGCAATGAGGTGATCCAGATTACCGGCAACAATCTGCCGGTTGGAATATTGCAGGAGATCGACGTGGATTTGATCAGTACGCAGTTAAAGCCCGGGGATGTGCTGATTATGATGACGGACGGGATCTATGATGCGCCGGGGTATGCGGTGAACAAGGAGATGTGGATGAAGCGTGTTATCGGCGAAATTAACGCCGAAAGCCCGCAGGATATTGCTGATTGCCTGCTGGAGCGGATTGTCCGGCAGCAGCATGGGGAAATTTCCGACGATATGACGGTTATTGTGGCCCGGATCGAACGGTACCGTCCGGAATGGTCCACCTTCCGCTGGCCCGGCATCAGCCGGATTGAACGCCCCAAAACGGTTAGTTAGGAAAGTTTTGTCCGTATATCTTTACCCGAATAACGCTGTCTGTCTGCAGCAGGGCCCGGCTTGCCCGGACCCTGCTTTTTGCCGGTATCAGAGGCTGTTCCATTATTGGCCGCGGTCCCAATTTTTTTGAAGCAAACTCCGTTCCTTCCTGTCTAAACACTCTATTAACCGGACATACTAGAGACATAGAGTTCAAGCAAGCACAGGAAAACGGAGGATGGTTAACATGAAGCAGATTATCTTGATTACCGACGGCTGCTCCAATGTGGGGGTGGATCCGGTTATTGCCGCCGCCCAAGCGCGGCAGGAGGGGATTGTAGTCCATGTGGTGGGGGTCATCGATCAAGGGGAGATCGGCGAATTGGGAGCGTCCGAAATTGCCGAAATTGCCAAGGCCGGCGGAGGTATGAGCCGGATTGTACCCTCCGCCCAGCTTTCGGGCACGGTGCAGATGATGACCCGCAAGACCGTAGCCGGCACTATCCAGCAAGTCGTGGAGCAGGAGCTCCGCCATATTCTGGGGGGCAGCGGCAGTCTGACGGAGCTGGCTCCGGAGAGGCGCGGGCTGGTGGTACAGGCCGTAGAGGATATGACCGACCGGCTGGGGCTGGAGGTTGCGCTTCTGGTGGATGCCAGCGCCAGCATGAAGCCGAAGCTTCTGGCGGTTCAGGAGACGGCCCATGATCTGATGGCCAGCCTCAAGGCACGGGGCGGAGAAAGCCGGTTGGCTGTATTCCGGTTCCCCGGTTTGCAGGGCCAGGAATGCCATATGGAGCTGGGCTTCACTTCCGATCTTGCAAAAGCCCGCAACTTGTTCTATAAAATAAACATGAGAGGCACTACCCCAACCGGCCCGGCGCTCCTGGAAACCATCCGCTATATGGCGGGTAAACCTGCGCTGCCGCCGGTGGAGGACAAGGACGGATGTCTAAGTGAGTATGTCGTCTAACCCTGTCTTCCCCTTGGGGAAGCGGATTACCGGCAGGTGGAACAAAATAGAATATACGGTGGAACGCGGGCTGGGGGAAGGCGCCAACGGCAAGGTGTATCTGGTCCGGAGAGGACAAGAGCGGCTGGCTATGAAGGTGGGCTCCGACACGCTGGACCTGCAATCCGAGGTTAACACCCTGAAGGTCCTCTCCGGTATGGAGGGCTCCTTCCGCCGCTTTCTGGTGGATGTGGATGATGCCGAGGAGCAGGGGCAGGCCATTCCCTTCTACGTTATGCGTTTCGTGGAGGGGCAGCAGCTGCAGAAGTATCTGTCCCTTAAAGGATCCGCCTGGTTTCCTCTGATCGGCCTGCGGCTGTTGGAGAAGCTGGCGGAGCTGCACCGTACAGGCTATATATTCGGAGATTTGAAGAAGGAAAATGTGCTGGTTTCCGGGTACGGCATGGTGGAGCTGGTGGATTTCGGCGGGGTCACACCTATAGGCAAGGCGGTTAAGCAGTTTACCGAAATCTATGACCGCTGCTACTGGAATGCGGGGGACCGTTCGGCGGACGCGGCTTATGATCTGTTTTCCTTTGCCGTTCTTTGCATCCATGTCTGCGGAGGCCCCAAGGAAGCCTTTTCCCGGGAAATATTGCCCCAGAACCGCAGCGTCGAAGAGTTATTGAACCAAGCTGCGGCTGATCCGGGCTGTGCCGAATTCCTCCCGTTTTTGAAAAAAGCGCTGCGCGGTACTTATGCCGGCTCCAGAGAGGCTCTGGAGGATTGGCGCAGGCTGGTGCGCACCCGGAAGGGTACACAGGCTGACGTCAGACCGGCTAAAGACACATGGATCAAAGTGGGCTTTGCCGCCTCTTTGTTGCTTTTTGCCGCGACGGTTTGGTATTATTGGTAAGCACCGCCGAAATAGGCGAAGGCAAGGCGAACTTCTTTCTTTTCGAGCGAAAGGATCCTTCTCCATGGATGTAACAGGCGAGTTACGGCGGACCATTGCAACATATAAGCTCTTCGAGCCGGGAGACCGGATCGTGGTGGCAGCCTCGGGGGGACCCGACTCCACTGCGCTTCTGCATCTCCTTTTTTTGCTTTCCGCCGAGGCCGGGTGGCAGCTTGCAGTGGCCCATGCCAATCATGGCTTCCGGCCGTCCGAATCCGCTTATGAAGCCGAGTTTGTCAGGCGGCAGGCGGAGCAGCGGGGGCTTCCTTTTTATTACCGGGAGCTGGATGTGCCGGGATATCTCAAGCGGGAGGGGGGCAACCCGCAGGATGCGGCCCGCCGGCTCCGTTATGAATTTCTTGGGGAAACGGCACATGCGTGGCACGCCCCCAAAGTCGCCCTGGCCCATCACGCCGGCGACCAGGCCGAGACCGTTCTGATGCGCATTCTCCGGGGAACAGGCATCTCCGGCTTGGGCGGGATGTCCTTTGTTCAGGATCGGGACGGCGTGAAACTGGTGCGCCCGCTTCTGCGTATGGATAAGAACCTTCTTCTGAGAGAGCTGGAGCGGCTGCAGGAGGAGTATGTAACGGACTCCAGCAATGCCAAGACCAAGTATACCCGCAACCGCATCCGGCTGGAAACGCTGCCGCTGCTTGCCGAGCATAATCCCTCTGTGGTGCGGGCTCTGAACAGACTGTCCGAGGTTGCTGCGGCTGACGATGATTTTCTGGAAGGGGAAGCGGGGAAAAGGGTGGCCGAGATGGTCCGTAAAGGGCCTGGGGAAGTGCGTTTTTCCGGGGCGGCCTTCGCCGGTCTCCATGTTGCTTTACAAAGGCGTTTCATTAAACTAATATTAAATTATCTCTTTGGTACCACGGAAAATCTTGATTTCGCGGCGGTGGAGCAAATCCGTTCGGGACTTCTGGAGGACGGGGCTCCCAACCGACGCATGAGTGTTTCCGGCAGGGTCTATCTGGACCGGGAATACGATGCCGTCCGGCTGGGAACCGGGCCGGCTTCCTTAGCCCCGCGGGACTATGTATATCCGCTGGAAGCGGTGTCCGGACAGATCGCTTTGGCGGAATCGGGAGGACGGCTGGAAATTGCACTCGCACCGGCTGGGGACGAGGCGGCAGAGACGGCTTGCTCCTATGAAGCCCGGTTTGATGCGGAGGAGTTGGTTTTTCCCCTGCAGCTCCGCAACCGCAGGCCGGGGGACCGAATGCAAGTCGATGGTTTAAACGGCTCCAAAAAAGTTAAAGATATCTTCATTGATGACAAGGTACCCCGTTTCCGCCGTGAACACACGCCGGTGGTAACGGACGCCAGCGGCGCCATTCTTTGGATACCGGGGATCCGCCGCGCCGGGACGGCCAAGGTGACGGAGAAAACCAAACAAATTCTCCGCATCCGCTACAGTCCGCCTCCGGATGGGTAAAAGCATTTGAATGCATGGTTTACAGCTTCCAGCTGGCACTCCTCCTCATAAGGAGTGTGGATTGAAACATAGTATATAGGAGGGCCAACTTTGCGCAACGACATTGAAGAAGTATTGTACACCGAGGAAGAGATCCAAGCGAAGGTAAAAGAGCTGGGGGACATCATCAGCAAGGAATATGAAGGACGGAATCCGCTTTTGGTTTGTGTGCTGAAGGGTGCTTTTATTTTTATGGCGGATCTGTTCAAGAACATCACCATCCATTCCGAAGTGGACTTTATGGCGGTTTCCAGCTACGGCGCCTCCACCAAGTCCTCCGGCGTGGTCAAGATCATTAAGGACCTGGATGTACCGGTGGAAGGCCGGAATGTGGTGATCGTCGAGGATATTATCGACAGCGGCCTGACCCTGTCCTACCTGATTGACGTGCTGGAGCGCCGCAATGCCAATTCCATCTCCGTTGTCGCTCTGTTCGACAAGCCGGGACGCCGCACGGTGGATCTGGAGCCGGACTGGAAAGGCTTCACCATCCCCGATGCGTTTGTGGTGGGATACGGGCTGGATTACGCGGAGAAATACCGCAATCTTCCCTTTGTCGGTGTCCTTAAGCCGGAGATTTACACGACCTGATGCATCCTCCCGGGCCTGCCCTTAAGATCACATAATCCTTGCCGTTAAATGGCAGCAGGGTACTGTTAGGGTTCGGTTGTGATAGAAAGTCTTGCTGTGGTAAAATAAAACAAGTGTGCCGCATGAGAGGAGGTAGGGGATGAATCGGATCCTCCGCAATACAGGATTTTATTTACTAATCTTTTTGGTTGTGATCGGGATCGTCCGCTTTATCAGCTCGCAGAATGAATTGGAGCAGACCATTCACTACAGTCAGTTCCGTCAGCAGCTGGAAGATACGGCGAAGCCTAATGCAACAGGCAATAAAATTAAGTCAATTACGATGAAGCCGGATGGCATCACGTACTTGATCAGAGGCCAGTATGAAGACGGCAAACAGTTCAAAACCCGCGCTCCCTTAAGCGACCGCGTGATTGAGCTGGTGGAGCAAAGCGGTATTGACGAAGAGCATCTGAAGATGGAAGGCGACAGCATCTGGATTTCCTTTCTGACCTCCATCATCCCGTTCGTCATCATCTTCATTCTTTTCTTCTTCCTGATGAATCAAGCTCAGGGTGGCGGCGGCAAGGTCATGAATTTCGGCAAAAGCCGGGCGCGCCTTTATAATGAAGAGAAGAAGAAGGTCACGTTTGAGGATGTGGCCGGGGCAGATGAGGAGAAGCAGGAACTGGTTGAGGTGGTTGAGTTCCTGAAGGACCCCCGCAAGTTCGCCGCAGTAGGCGCCCGTATTCCTAAGGGTGTGCTTCTGGTCGGCCCTCCGGGTACAGGTAAAACCCTTCTTGCCAGAGCGGTTGCCGGCGAGGCAGGCGTGCCGTTCTTCAGCATCAGCGGTTCGGACTTTGTGGAAATGTTCGTCGGTGTCGGCGCATCCCGTGTCCGCGACCTGTTCGAGAATGCCAAGAAGAACGCGCCTTGTATTATCTTCATCGACGAAATTGACGCTGTCGGACGCCAGCGGGGCGCAGGCCTGGGCGGCGGTCATGACGAGCGTGAGCAAACCCTGAACCAGTTGCTGGTCGAGATGGACGGCTTCGGTGCCAATGAAGGCATTATTATCGTGGCCGCCACCAACCGTCCGGACATTCTGGACCCGGCGCTTCTGCGTCCCGGCCGGTTTGACCGCCAGATCACCGTTGACCGTCCGGATGTGAAGGGCCGCGAAGCGGTGCTGAAGGTGCATGCCCGCAACAAGCCGCTGAACAAGGATGTGAGGCTGGATTCCCTGGCCCGCTATACCACCGGCTTTACCGGTGCGGATCTGGAGAACCTGCTGAACGAAGCCGCCTTGATCGCGGCAAGACGTAACCGCAAGGACATCTCCATGTCCGAGGTGGATGAAGCCTTCGACCGGGTGATTGTCGGTACCCAGAAGAAGAGCAGAGTGATCAGCGAGCGGGATAAGAAAACCGTTGCTTATCACGAAGCCGGCCATGCCATTATCGGGTATTTCGAACGGAATGCCCAGATGATCCACAAGGTGACCATCGTTCCCCGCGGACGCGCCGGCGGCTATGTTATGATGCTGCCGAAGGATGCGGAAGATCCGCTGGTAGTCACCAAAGCGGAGCTGCTTGACCAAATCACGGGCCTGTTGGGCGGACGGGTGTCTGAGGAGCTGTTTATCGGCGAAATCGGTACCGGAGCCTATGATGACTTCCGCAAATCCACAGAAATCGCCCGCAGGATGATTGTTGATTACGGCATGAGCGATAAGCTTGGGCCGATGCAGTTCGGCCACACCCAAGGCGGCCAGGTTTTCCTGGGCCGGGATTTGGGCCATGAGCAGAACTACAGCGACGCCATCGCTTACGAAATTGACCTGGAAATTCGCAGCCTTGTAATGCGGTGTTACGCCCGGGCCAAGGAAATTCTTAACGAGCATGCGGATAAGGTGCATCTGATTGCCCAGACCCTGCTCAATAAGGAGACTCTTGACAAGGACGATATTATCCAGTTGATCGAGCAAGGCCATCTGGCTGCCGCTCCGGACAGCGGCAGCTCAACGCCTGCTTCGGAGAATCCTGATCTGAAGATCAACATTCAGAAGCAGCCGGAAGAGAAAGAAAATGCTCCCATCAAGCCGGTTCTGGATGACGGGGAACCGCCTAAGGAATAAAGGACTGACCGGCAGCCTCCACAGGCTGCCGGTTTTTGTTTGGGACGGTTTTCCGGTGGAAATTTTTGTCCCGGAATAAGTCCAGTTTCACATTGACACGCGGAATGCGGTTGTGTACAGTAGGTGTAAACTATTCTTAGGCGTATAGCCACTCATGCTGCGGTTGCTCTTGTCCGTCTTTCTATCTCCAGCACCAGTGCAGGCAACATGCGAAGGAGGTCTTTCAATACGATGGAAGCTCTGGCCCGTGCACACAAAGCTGAGCAGGACCGGCTCTTGAAGGAGCGCATTCTTCAATTGAAGAAGGAGCGCAACGCGATTATTCTTGCCCACTATTACCAACGGGATGAGATACAAGAAATTGCCGATTTCCGGGGCGATTCCTTCCTGCTGGCGCAGAAGGCCGCCTCTACCGACGCGGACGTCATTGTGTTCTGCGGCGTTCATTTTATGGGGGAATCCGCCAAAATTTTGGCTCCTAACAAAACCGTTATTATTCCTGACGAACGGGCAGGCTGTCCCATGGCCGATATGGTCAATGTGGACGGGCTGAAGAAGCTCAAGGCCCAGCATCCCAACGCCAAGGTGGTGGCGTATATCAACACGTCCGCAGAGGTGAAGGCCGAAACGGATATTTGCTGTACCTCCGCCAATGCCATTAAGGTGATTGAATCCGTGGACGCGGATGAAGTGATCTGGGTGCCCGACAAGAACCTGGGCGATTATGTACAGAAGCATACGGACAAGAAGCTGATTATCTGGGAGGGCTACTGCAACACCCATGATATGCTGACTGTCCGGGACGTAGAGGAAATGAGAGCCCAACACCCTAACGCCCAGTTCGTGGTTCACCCCGAGTGCAGGCCGGAAGTGGTCAAGCTGGGGGATTTTGTGGGCAGCACCACAGCTATTATCAAGTATTGCAAGGAATCCGACTGCCAGGAGTTCATTGTGGGCACCGAGGATGGGACGGGCTATCAGCTGCGTCTGGACAGCCCCCACAAAACCTTTCATTTCGCAACCAAATATCTGGTATGCCCCAACATGAAGGTGAACAATCTGAAGAAGGTCGCCAAATGTCTGGAGACACTTTCGCCTCAGATTTATGTTCCGCCTCATATTGCTGATCAAGCACGATTGTCATTAGAGCGCATGCTACTGGTTAAGTAGCATGCGCTACTTCCTTGTTAGAGACAGGTGAAAAAGATGATCCCCCGTTATTTGATGGATGTGGATGTGAACCAGTTACCCCGTGTGGAGACGGATGTGATTATCATCGGAGCCGGCATTGCCGGCTTGTTCGCCGCCATCAAGGCGGCAAAGGAGCGCAAGGTGCTGATGATCACCAAGAAGGCGCTCACCGAGAGCAATACCCGCTATGCTCAGGGTGGCATCGCGGCTGTAATTTCCGATGAGGACTCCTTTGCGTACCACCGTCAAGACACGCTGATTGCCGGAGCAGGCCTTTGTGACCATGCGGCCGTGGATGTGCTGGTTCAGGAGGGGCCTGAGGGCGTCCGGGATCTAATTAAACTGGGGACCCAGTTTGATCTGGAGAACGGTGAGCTGGCTCTGACCCAGGAAGGGGCCCACAGCATGCGGCGTATCCTCCATGCCCACGGTGACGCAACCGGGGCCGAGATTGTCCGTGCGCTGTCGGAGAAGGCCTTGAAGCATCCCAATATCGAAATATGGCATGATCATTTTGTCGTCGACCTGATTACCAACCAAGGCGAATGCTGCGGTGCCCTGGTTATCAAACCCAGCGGGGAGAAGGTTATCGTCCATGGTTCCGCCACCGTGCTGTGCTCCGGCGGTGCAGGCCAGCTTTACCGCTATACAACCAATCCCGACGTGGCCACCAGTGACGGCATGGCTATTGCCTACCGTGCGGGGGCTTCCGTACGTGACGTGGAATTCATCCAATTTCATCCCACCTCTCTATGTTACCCCGGTGCTCCCCGGTTCCTGATCTCGGAAGCGGTCCGCGGCGAAGGCGCTGTGCTTCGGAATATCCGCGGCGAGCGTTTTATGGAGAAATACCACCCCCAGCTGGAGCTGGCTCCCCGGGACATTGTTGCCCGGGCGATTGTCAGTGAGATGGAGCTTACCAAATCCACCTTTGTTTATCTGGACATTACCCATGAATCTGCGGAAATGGTCAAAAACCGTTTTCCCACTATATATGAAACCTGTATGCAATTTGGCTTGGATCTGGCCACAGACTGGATTCCCGTAGCGCCTGCAGCCCACTATATGATGGGCGGGGTGGAAACGGATCTCTTTGGAGAAACTACCCTTAAGCGGCTGTTTGCCTGCGGCGAGGTTTCCTCTACCGGTGTGCATGGAGCCAATCGCTTGGCCAGCAACAGCCTGTCCGAGGCCATTGTATTCGGACGGCGGATTGTGGGCAAGGTGCTGCAGCTTAGGGACAAGGCTTCTCTTCCGCAGGAGCTGGAGAACCTTCAGCGCAAGGAGCCTGTCCATCAGGCAATTGTGGAGAAGCGTCTTAAGCTTCAGAAAATCCTGGTTCGTTACGCCGGTTTGAAGCGTAATGCCAAAGGCCTGCAGAAGGGCTACGAGGAGCTGAAGCGGCAGATGCCCATCTTCGACTCGGCCTTGACCAAGCGGGAGGAGCTGGAATTCGCCAATATGCTGACCTGCGCACTCCTGATTACCCGTGCGGCAGAAATCCGTGAGGAAAGCAGAGGCGGTCATTACCGGGATGATTTCCCCGAGCGGGACGATCTGGTATGGCGCAAGCATGTGGTGTTCAACCGTGAAAAAGGCGTAATAGAGGAGAGAATATCCGATGTCTAACCCTTTCTTGAATATACGGGCCCTGGAAGGCCAGATTCGTTTATGGCTGGAGGAGGATATCGGCTCCGGAGATATTACGACAATGACCACCATCCCCGAGGATCGTCAGGGTTTGGGCATCATCCATGTGAAGGAAGACGGCATTCTGGCAGGCATCCCTGTGGCCGAGGCGGTTTTCCGCGTGGTGGATCCCTCCTTATCCTTCCGTGCTGTGCGGCAGGACGGGGAACGGATTGTGAAGGGTACGGTTCTGGCAGAGGTTCATGGCAGCATCCGCAGCATTCTGTTGGGAGAGCGCCTTGCCTTAAACCTCATGCAGCGTCTGTCCGGCATTGCCACCCGCACCCGCGAGTATGTGGATGTCTTGGACGGGCTGCCGACCAGATTGGTGGATACCCGCAAGACTACCCCTGGACACCGGACGCTGGAAAAATATGCAGTGCGGGTCGGCGGCGGACATAACCACCGCTTCGGGCTGTACGATGCGGTTATGATCAAGGACAACCATATTAAAGGTGCCGGCGGTATTACCCAAGCGGTGGCTGCAGCAAGAAGCCAGATTCCCCATACCATGAAGATCGAGGTGGAAGTGGAGGGTTTTGCGCAGCTGGAGGAAGCCATGGCCGCGAATGCGGACATCATTATGCTGGATAATATGAAACCGGCGGACATGAGCCAGGCTGTAGGCATTCTGAAAGCGAATAAGCCGCATATTCTGGTAGAGGCCTCCGGGAATGTGAATTTGTCCACGATCCGCGGCATTGCCGAGACCGGCGTGGATGTGATTTCCGTAGGCCGGCTGACCTATTCGGTGCAAGCGCTGGATATCAGCCTGGATTTGAATGAAAGGAAGGCTTAACCCCCATGATTCTGGTTGTGGACGTAGGCAACACCAATATCGTGCTGGGGCTCTTCGAGGGCAAAACCCTGGTGCAAAACTGGCGGATCAGCACCAACCGCCAGGCGACGGCGGATGAATACGGTTTGACGCTGTTCAGCTTATTCGCCCACAAGGGGATGGTGCTGGAATCGGTGGAGGGAGTGATTATTTCCTCTGTGGTGCCGCCGCTTATGTTTGCCCTGGAGAGCATGTGCCGCAAGTATATCGGCCGTGAGCCTGTTATCGTAGGTCCCGGCATTAAGACCGGATTAAGCGTCCGTTATGAGAATCCCCGGGAGGTGGGCGCCGACCGGATCGTGAATGCCGTGGCGGCGTTGGAGCTGTACGGACCTCCGCTTATTATCGTAGACTTCGGCACCGCCACAACCTTCTGCTATATCGACGAAAAAGCCCAATATATCGGAGGCGCCATTGCCCCCGGCATCGGCATCTCTACCGAAGCTCTATATCAACGGGCCGCCAAGCTGCCCCGCATTGAGCTGGTGAAACCCAAAAGCACCGTAGGGCGTAACACCGTTACATCCATGCAGGCAGGCATCATTTTCGGCTACGCTGGCCAGGTGGACGGAATTGTCCAACGGATTAAAGAGGAGTTCGGCACCAAACCCACTGTGGTGGCAACCGGCGGGATGGCGGAGCTGATCGCCAAGGAATCCCGCAGCATTGAAGTTATCAACTCCATTCTCACATTACAGGGCTTGCAGCTTATTTACGAGCGCAATCGCCCTTAGTATGCTTACGATGCAGGCTTTCCCTTACGGGAAAGCCCTTAGGAGGTATCATGGACAACGTATTGATCAGGGCGACTGCCTGGAACGGGCAGGTTCGCGCCTTTGCAGCCAAAACAACGCAAATCGTAGAGGAATGGAAGGAGCGGCACCAGGCCTCCCCAACAGCAGTAGCCGCTTTGGGACGGACCATCACCGCATCTGCCATGATGGGCGCTATGCTCAAGGGAGAGGAAAGGCTGGTTATACAAGTCAAGGGTGGAGGACCCATCGGCCAGATCGTAGTAGATGCCAACGCCCGGGGGGAAGTCAGGGGGTATGTTGACGAACCGCAGGTGGATGTAGGTCCCAATGCCGTAGGCAAGCTTGATGTTGCAGCGGCTGTAGGAACGGATGGTTTTTTGTATGTAACGAAGGATCTGGGCTTGAAGGAGCCCTACCAGGGCAGCGTGCCTATTATTTCCGGCGAGCTGGCGGAGGACTTCACCTATTACTTCGCCAAGTCGGAGCAAACGCCCTCAGCTGTAGCACTGGGTGTGTTGTTCGGCAAGGGTGACTATAAGGTAAAGGCCGCAGGAGGCTTCATCATCCAGCTTCTTCCCGGCTTGTCCGACGAGGAAATTGGCGAAATTGAAGATAAGCTTTCGGCACTGCCTCCCATTACCAGCTTGCTGGAGCAAGGATTGGAGCTGGATGAAATTCTGGCAACGGTCCTGGGCACCGTCCGCATACTGGATACCATGGAGCTATCCCTTACCTGCAAGTGCTCCCGGGATAAGGTTATGGGCACTCTCATCAGCCTGGGTGCAGAGGAACTGGAGCGCCTGGTGGAGGAAGACGGGCAAGTGGAGCTGAAGTGCCACTACTGCAATGAAGCGTATTTGTTTCCGGAGCCGGAGCTGCGCGGCGTAATCGAGCGGATCAGAAGCGCGGGGAATAATTAAAAAGCACGACAGCCGAAGACAAGAGCTTAAGACAGAAAGACATCCGGGACTTTGAAGGGCCACCGTGGGATGTAAAGAGGAGTAATGGGATGAGAAACATCAAGCTGTTATGGGGGCTCGTCGGCTGTCTCGGGGCAACGGTGCTGGTACTTGGCATTTTGCTGGTGAAGGATGGAGCGGCCGGCAGCGACGAAGGAGTTCCGGGTGACCCGGCCGCGGGAGACCGGGTGGTGGCCAAAGTCGGCAGCAAAGAGTTCAAGCTGAGCATCCTGGAGCAGCAGCTGCTTCAGAAGTATGGGTTGGAGCTGCTCAACCAACTGTTGGACCGGGAGGTTCTTCGGCTGGAGGCGGAGGAGCAGAAAATCAAGATCAGCCGGGAAGAGCTGGACGCGGAGCTAACCCGGATGAGCCAAGGCTATGATAGCGAGGAGCACTTTTACGACTCCATGAAAAGCCAGCTGGGTATGTCCAAGGAGGACATCCGTGAGGATGTATACTATAAGCTGATCTTGGAGAAAATCGCAACGGCGGCGGTTACCGTAAGCAATCAAGAGATTAATCAGTACATTAAGGAGCACCCGGAAGAGTTTGCTGTCTCCTCCCAACTGCGCATCCAGAAAATCGTCAGCCAGACGGAGGACCAGGCCAAACGGACGCTGGAGCTGGCGCGCTCCGGCAAGGATTTTGGGCTCCTGGCCAAAGAGCGTTCGCTGGACACCTCCACCTCGTCGGACGGAGGGGATCTGGGCTGGCTGGAGGACAATGACCCGTTTATTCCCCAGGAGCTGCTGAAGGCAGCGCGGAAGATGAAGGTAGGAGATATCTCCGGCCCCATCAAAACCGCAGAGGGTTATACAGTCATCAGGCTGAAGGACAAAAAAGACGTCAGCAAGGGAACCCCGGAGGAGATCAATGCCAACGTGCACCGGATATTGGCTCTCCAAAAGGCTCCGCCGCTTGCAGACATCACCCAGACCCTGCGGGTGAAATACAAAGCCGAAATTGAGGACTCCGAACTGGCTCTTTGAGCCGGGGAGAGTCCTTTTTTGGTTTCCAGCCTGTTTTGGGATATCATTGAGAGTGAAAATACATAGATTTTTTCAGTTTGGTGTTTTCTCAAGAAATCCAGTTGACAATTTGAGCCTGGCTTGATAATATGTAGACAGATAATACCTAGTAGATTACTCGGAATATCCATACAATTTCAGGAGGGATTTGGACATGGCGAAGTTGGTTCAGAATATCACGGATTTGATCGGCGATACACCGCTTGTACGTCTAAACAGGGTTGTTCCCGAAGACAGCGCGGAAATCTATGTGAAGCTGGAATACCAAAACCCCGGCTCCAGCGTAAAGGATCGGATTGCCATCAGCATGGTGGAGGTTGCCGAGAAGGAAGGCAAGCTGAAGCCCGGTGATACTATTGTGGAACCGACTTCGGGCAACACCGGCATCGGCTTGGCCATGGTGGCCGCAGCCAAGGGCTACAAGGCCATTCTGGTTATGCCGGAGACCATGTCCCTGGAACGCCGCAACCTGCTGCGCGCTTATGGCGCCCAATTGGTGCTGACTCCCGGAGCCGAAGGCATGAAGGGCGCCATCCGTAAAGCCGAGGAGCTGGCTGCAGAGAATCCGTCCTATTTTATTCCCCAACAATTTAAGAATCCGGCCAATGTTAAGGTCCACCTGGAAACCACCGGTCCAGAAATCGTGGAAGCCATCAAGAGCTTCGACGGCAAGCTGGATGCCTTCGTGGCAGGCATCGGCACAGGCGGCACCATTACAGGTACAGGTCAAGTGCTGCAACAGAACTTCCCGGGCATCAAGATTATTGCCGTAGAGCCCAGCGCGTCCCCGGTGCTGTCCGGCGGCAAACCAGGCCCCCACAAGATTCAAGGCATCGGCGCAGGTTTTGTGCCGGATATCCTGAATACCGAAATTTATGATCAAATCATTCCCGTAGATAATGACGACGCCTTCGAAACCTCCCGCCGCGTAGCCAAGGAAGAGGGTATCCTGGGCGGTATTTCCTCCGGTGCTGCCATCTTCGCCGCATTGCAGGTTGCTAAACAACTGGGCAAGGGCAAACGTGTCATTGCGGTTCTGCCTTCCAATGGCGAGCGCTACCTGAGCACGCCGCTGTACAGCTTCGAAGACTAATTGAACACTCCCCTCAGGAGTGACGAGATGCAGTGAAAAGGATTCAAAAAAAGCTTGTCCGGGCAAGATCTGCCCAGGCAAGCTTTTTTCTGCTATAGGAAGGGACGTCCGCGGACGGAACCCCATTCTTTATGCCTTGAAGGTATCTACAAATGTCTTCAGCCGCAGCATATTGTCCAAATTAGCCTGGGAGCTTTCCTTCATCCGGCTGAGGTCCTGCAGAATGACGCCGGATTGGGTGCTGATGCCCTCCAGAGAATGGGCACTTTCGGCAATTCGCTCAGCCACATCAGTGGTCTGCCGGGTGACTTCCACGGAGGAGGCGCTGATTTCCTGGGAGGTGGCCGAAAGCTCCATCATCACATTCTGGATATGGCCGGCATCCTCCAGATACTTGCCGCTGTGCTCCATAAGCGATTCATAGCTCTCCAGAACATCCCGCTCAATAAAGAAGGTGATCCCCAGAGAGGACTGCACCAGGGTTTCCACAGAGTTGGTGATGGTTCCGGCCAGCCCCTCAATCCGCTTGACGGTGGATTCCGTATGCTCTGCAAGCTTGCGGATTTCCGAAGCCACTACTGCAAAGCCGCGGCCTGCCTCACCGGCCCGTGCACTCTCGATAGCCGCATTCAGAGACAGCAGGTTAATCTGGCTGGCAATGCCGGAGATTTCTTGGGACAAGGAGCCGATTTCCTTCACATTCTCCAAATGGAGGATGGCCTTGTCCATATCGTTCTGGGTGGCTTCATACATTTCCCTGGTCCGTTCTATGGAGGTGGCGGAATGCTCCTGCAGCATCCGCGCCCGGTCACTGACTTCGTTGGTCAACGATGCCGCATCCTCCGTCCGCGAGGCAATGGAGCCGATGGCTTGCTCCACCTGCGTCATCGCTACAGCGATCTGGTCAGCAGCCTGGGCGACGAATTCCATGGCTGCGGTCATTTCCCGGGTTTGGGCGTCGGTATCCTGGGCGATGTCCTTCACCTCGTCCGTGAGTGCATCCATCTCGCCGATATGGACGGCAATCCGGTCTGTGGCCGTGCTGGCCTCCTGCACGAAGCTGCGCACCTGTCCGGTCCATTCATTCAAGGCGCCGGCCACCTGCCCGGTTTCGTCTCGGGTGGTCACCGGAATTTCCCGGATAGTGTATCGGTCTTGCTCATCCTTACGGAAAGCACGGGCAATTTCCAGCAGCGGCTTGGCGATGCGCGAGCTGATCCAGTACCCGATCACGGCCATGATGGCACAGATGCCGGCAATGAAGAGAACCGTCGCCATTATGCTGGATTTCAGATCGTGGTTCAACTGAACCCGTTTCGTCTCCACCATACCCTGCAGGTCATCCACATAGTTGCCTGTGCTGATGACCCACTTGTATGGTTCAAAATAACGGGAATATGCCCGCTTCAAGGTAACCTTGGTGCCTCCTTCGGTCAACGGCTTCTCCCACAAATATTGGGTGTAGCCTTGATCCTTGCCGGTGGTAGCAGCGCTGATGATGCCCTGAATCAGGGTTGTGCCCTCCGCATCCTTCAGCTCCAGCCGGTTGGTGCCCTCCTGGTCCGGCGACATGGGGTGGGCGATAAGCGTGCCGTCAGTGTTGTCGATCCAGAAGTAGCCGCTATCCCCGTACCGCAGGCTTTTGACGGCCTTGCGGGCTGAATTTTGGGCATCGTCCTGGGTAATGATGTTGTTGGCGGCCTGGCGGTGGTAGGACTCCAGCAGATAATAAGCGGTGTCCACCTGGTTTTTGATCATAACATCGTACTGCTGGAACAGGTCAGCCTCATACCGCGTCAGCTCCCGTTCGGTGTTTTTCTGCAGCATGGCGATATTGTACCAACCGAACAATCCGGTGAGAATCACGCTGCTTAAGACAAACGGTAAAAGAATTTTAAACCGAATCCGTCTCACTTGTAACACTCCCTGCTTCTATGTATTGACTTTCATAAAACGAATTTAAACTTCATTATAGAATAAACCATCCCGTATTGAAATCGGATGGGGGAACCAGACTTTAAGAATTGTGTGACCAATGGCCATTTGTTAAAATGGGAGAAAGCTTGCGACACGTGAAGGAGGACAACCTGTTGACTGCAACTGCGCTGCAGGATTGGCAACGCTGGGCACCGGCGTATACCATGCTGCCGTATATAGAGACCCACCCCTTGGACGGGCTCCCTGCCCAATGGGACGGGCTATGGGGAAGCTCCGCCAAACCCGCCTTTGTGCTGGAGAGTGGCAAGGGAGGGCGCTACACCATTGCCGGCTTCTCCCCCGTATCCATGATCGAGGGCAAAGGAACAGCCGCCGTGGTGACGGACTGGTCGGGCACCGGAAGGAACCAAGAGCAGCGGACGGGCAGCCCGCTCCCGCTGATCCGGGAATGGATGAGCCCGTATAAGGCCCCAACCGTACCGGACATGCCCAAAATATGCGGTGGAGCCGTAGGCTACCTGAGCTATGATGTGGTTCGCCATCTGGAGAAGCTGCCGGAGCTGGCCCGGGATGATCTGGGTATACCCGATTATGTCATGCTCCGTTTCGAGGAGCTGTGGGTGGCGGATTTGCAGGAGCAGAAGCTCTATTGCTGCGTTCATGTTCCCCTTCTGCAGACGTCAGATGAAGCGGAAACGGAGCGTCTTTACCGGGCTGCTGCAGAGCGGGCGGCTGCTCTGAAGGCGGAGTGGGACCGGCTGCTGCGTTCCCCGGAAGAAGAGCAGTCCCGCCAACGGGCTACACAAATGAGGGATATTGTGGGCGGACAGGATCTGTCCATTGATCTGGACAGGATGGAAGGGCTCCGGCGCGATTTCAGCAAGGATGCCTTCATGGAGGCGGTGGAGAAAATCAGGGACTACATTGCTGCAGGTGATGTGTTCCAGGTGAATCTGGCTGTCCGACAGAGCCGTCCGCTATCCTCTCATCCCGCCCATATCTACGAATGGCTGCGGGTTTTCAACCCCTCGCCGTATATGGGCTATCTGCGCCTGCCCGGCTTCGAGCTGGTATCCGCCTCTCCCGAGCTTCTGGTGCAGCTGGAGGGAAACACCGTCCGCACCCGGCCCATCGCCGGCACCCGCCGCCGGGGTGCCTCCGACGAAGAGGACCGGCGGATGCGGGATGAGCTCCTGGCCAATGAAAAGGAGCGGGCGGAGCATATTATGCTGGTGGACCTGGAGCGCAATGATCTGGGGCGGATTTCCCGGTATGGCACAGTGAAGGTGACGGAGCTGATGGGGATCGAGTATTATTCCCACGTCATGCACATCGTCTCCGAGGTGACAGGGGAGCTGGCGGAGGGCAAGGATGCCTACGACGTCATCGCCGCAGCCTTCCCGGGCGGTACCATCACGGGAGCGCCCAAGGTACGGACCATGGAGATCATCGAGGAGCTGGAGCCGGTGCGGCGGGGCCCCTATACCGGGTCCATCGGGTGGATTGACTACAACGGCAACATGGAATTTAATATAGTTATCCGCACGCTGCTGGCTCTGAAGGGTCAGGCATATGTGCAGGCCGGAGCAGGAATAGTGATCGACTCGGTGCCGGAGCGGGAGTACAAGGAATCCCTCTCCAAGGCCAAGGCCTTGTGGAAGGCAGTGGAGTACAGCGAGCGGCACCGCTTGTGGGAGGAAGACCATACGAAGAAGGGGGCGGATATAGAATGATTCTGGTGATTGATAATTACGATTCCTTTACCTACAACTTGGTGCAATACCTGGGGGAACTGGGTGAAAAGGTCGAGGTGCGCCGCAATGATGAAATTGATCTGGAGGGTATTGCCGCTTTGAACCCGGACCATATTCTGATTTCGCCGGGACCGTGCACCCCCAATGAAGCGGGAGTCAGTCTGGCTCTGATCGAACGTTTCAAAGGAGAGCTTCCCATTCTTGGCGTTTGTCTGGGGCATCAATCCATCGGCCAGGCCTTTGGCGGAGATGTAATCCGTGCGGAACGGCTGATGCACGGAAAAACCTCCCAAATCCACCACGACGGCAAGGGACTGTTCCGGGATTTGCCCAATCCGTTTACGGCTACCCGCTATCATTCGCTCATCGTGAAACGGGAAACCCTGCCGGATTGCCTGGAGATTACCGCATGGACGGACGAAGGGGAGATTATGGGCCTGCGGCATAAGGAATATGCCATTGAAGGCGTACAGTTCCATCCCGAATCCATCATCACCCAGAATGGACATAAGATGCTGGCCAACTTCCTGGGACATCCCGCATCGCAAGGAGCCAAGTAAATGATAATCGCTATGAACGGCGCCTTGTGCGCCTCGGATAAGGCCGTGATCTCCGTATACGATCACGGTTTTCTGTATGGAATGGGTCTGTTCGAAACCTTCCGCACCTACGGGGGGCGCCCCTTTCTGCTGCCGGAGCATCTGGAGCGGCTTACCGCTGGAGCCCTGGAGCTGGGCATTCCGTATGAGCCAGACCCGGTCCGGCTTGCCGAGCTGGTGACGGAGCTGCTTCAAGCCAACAATCTGGCGGATGCTTACTTCCGCTTGAGTGTGTCGGCGGGAGAGGAGCCCTTGGGCCTGCCCGGGGACACCTATAGCCGCCCCGCCGAGATCCTGTATGTGAAGCCGCTGCCGCTCGAAAAGGATGCTGCTCTATGGGCAGCCGGACGGCCGCTTCAGCTGCTGGAAACCCGCAGGAATACGCCGGAGGGCGAGCGCAGGCTGAAGTCCTTTCATTATATGAACTCCATTTTTGGCAAAAGAGAGCTTGCCCGTTATCCTTGGGCCCAAGGGGCGGAAGGGGTGTTCCTGGATGACTGCGGCTTTATCTCCGAAGGCACCGTCAGCAACCTGTTCTTCATTCAGGGGGATACGCTCTATACTCCCGCCGCCGAAACCTGCATTCTGGAGGGCATCACCCGGGATTGGGTGCTCCGTCATGCAGCAGAGGCCGGGCTGGAAGTGGAGGAGGGTTTTTATACCTGGGAAATGCTGCTGGAGGCGGATGAAATCTTTTTGACCAACTCCATTCAGGAATTGATGCCGGTTACCAGCCTCTATGATCCAGAGGGCAACGGACTGATCATTAGCGGAGGTACAGCAGGTGAGCGGACTCTCGAGTTGGCAGCCCGGTACCACCGTGCAGCGGAAGCGGGAGGGAGCGGGCAATGAGCGCGCGTTTCCTGGACTGCCGCGGCAGAATGCTCCCTTTGGGGGAGCGGACCCTTATTATGGGCATATTGAATGTGACGCCGGATTCCTTCTCGGACGGGGGCCGGTATAATACGGTGGAGAGAGCGGTGGCCCAGGCCCGCAGGCTGGTGGAGGACGGGGCGGATATTCTGGATATCGGCGGGGAATCCACCCGTCCCGGGTCGGCGGCGGTTTCCTTGGAGGAGGAGCTTGAGCGGATTATTCCGGTTATTGAGGCGGTCTCCCGGGAGCTGGACACCCCTATCTCCGTGGACACCTACAAGCCGGAGGCGGCTAAGCTTGCTCTGGAGGCAGGGGCGTCTATCATCAATGATATCTGGGGCTTCCGCCGCGACCGGAGGATGGCTGAAGTGGCCGCGGCTTACGGTTGCCCGGTGGTGCTGATGCACAACCGGGAGGAGCCGGTTTATGCGGATTTTCAGGCGGATGTGAAGCATGATCTGCTGGAGTCCGTGGCCATTGCCCGGGAGGCAGGAGTAGACCCTGCCCGGATCATTCTCGATCCGGGTATCGGCTTCGCTAAAAACCAGGCTGAAAACCTATATATGCTCCGCCATCTTGGGGAAATTGCCGCACTGGGGTATCCGGTGCTGCTGGGCACCTCCCGCAAGCGGGTGATCCGCAATGTGCTGGATGTGGGAACCGATGAAGCGGATTCGGGAACGGCGGCGACTGTTGCATGGGGAATTGCACAGGGTATGAATATAATGAGAGTCCATGATGTGCTGGGCATGTCCCGGGTAGCCCGGATGACCGATGCCATCCTCCATGCGGACTTGCGGAATACGGATTAAACTTGATATTTTAGTCGGGAGGCGGCAAGGTTTGGACAAGATGGTGTTGAACGGCATGGAGTTTTTCGGCTACCACGGTGTATTTCCGGAGGAGAATAAGCTGGGGCAGCGGTTCTACATCGATGTGGAAATGGTCTTGGATCTGCAGGAGGCAGGCCGGCTGGACGACCTTTCGCTTACGGTGAACTATGCGGAGGTTTACGGTGTGGTGAAAGAGATTGCCGAAGGGCCCCCCTTCAAGCTGATTGAGGCTCTGGCCGAACGAGTTGCATCTGTTCTCCTGCAAACTTATACTAGTATTTATGAAATTGCCGTGCGGGTAACCAAGCCCCATCCTCCGTTTGAAACCCATTTTGACGGGGTCACGGTACACATTCATAGAAAGCGGGCATAGACGCTGCATGAATCAGGCGCAACAAGAGTGGACAACGGCATACATTGGACTGGGCTCCAATTTGGGGAACCGGGAAGCCTGGCTGGCCGGGGCTGTTGATTTGTTGAACAGACATCCGGAGGTCAGGCTTGCGGCAAGCTCCGCCATATACGAAACCGAACCGGTTGGCTATGTGGACCAGCCGGTTTTTTTGAATATGGCGCTGCGTATAGAGACGCGGCTTCCGCCGGAGCAGCTGCTGGCCTTCATGATGGAGGTGGAGCAGCAACTGGAGCGCAAGCGCGAAATCCGCTGGGGCCCCCGGACGATTGATCTGGATATGCTCTTGTATGGGGACTGCCGAATGGACTCCCCTGCATTAACCTTGCCTCATCCCCGGATGCTGGAACGGGCTTTTGTCCTGGTCCCGCTGCAGGATGTGCTGTTGCCCGAACCACGCCTCCAGGCGGAGCTGATTCGCGAAACACTGGACACGCTGGAAGGAAAGGAGGGCGTCAAACGATGGAAAGACAAGCTTTAGCATACCGGATACGCGCATTTCGCAAATTAAAAGGGTTAACCCAATCGGATCTGGCGGATCGGCTGGGAGTGTCGTTGGCCATCGTAGGCACCATCGAACGGGGAACCCGACGGGTGGACGAGCGTATGCTCGCCCGGATATCGGAAGCTCTGCAGGTGGATATCGACGAGCTGCTCCCTCCCGGTTCCGCGATGAAAGGAGACGCATAATGCTCAAAATCGGCAATGTGGCGGCAAAGAATAATGTAGTGCTGGCTCCCATGGCCGGTGTATGCAATCCGGCTTTCCGGCTGATTGCCAAGGAATTCGGCTGCGGTCTGATCTGCGCCGAGATGGTCAGCGACAAGGCGATTCTCCACGGCAATAAACGTACCATGGAGATGCTGTATGTGGATGAGCGGGAGAAGCCTCTCAGCCTGCAGATTTTTGGCGGCGACAAGGAGACGCTGGTGGAAGCGGCGCGGTTTGTGGACCAGAATACCGATGCGGATATCATCGATATCAATATGGGTTGTCCGGTTCCCAAGGTAACCAAGTGCGACGCCGGCGCCAGATGGCTCTTGGACCCGTCCAAGATTGAAGAGATGGTATCGGCTGTGGTGGAGGTTGTGGACAAGCCCGTTACGGTCAAGATGCGCAGCGGCTGGGATGAGGATCATATCTATGCGGTTCGTAATGCCCAAGCGGTGCAAAATGCTGGAGGGCAAGCAGTGTCCGTGCACGGCCGGACCCGGGTGCAGATGTACACGGGGCAGGCGGATTGGGATATCATCCGCGAGGTGAAGAAAGCCGTATCTATTCCTGTTATCGGCAACGGGGATGTCTTCACACCTGAGGATGCCAAGCGGCTCTTGGAACATACCGGTGCGGATGGTGTAATGATCGGCAGAGGCGCCTTGGGCAATCCGTGGATGCTTTACCGTACGGTGGCGTATCTGACGGAGGGTGTGCTTCCTCCGGAGCCGCTGCCCGAGGAGAAAATCCGCATTGCCATCCTGCATATGGACCGGCTTGTGGCGCTGAAGGGCGAGCATGTGGCCGTGAAGGAGATGCGCAAGCATTTGGCCTGGTATCTGAAGGGCCTTCCCGGTGCGGCGCGGGTGAAGGATGTCATTATGGAATTGACGGAGCGGGATCCGATGGTAACCATATTGGAAGATTTTGTGTCCAGGCTGGGTGAACATCCGGTGGCTGCGGAGGACGGGGAAGACGTCGCCGTCCACTAGGATTACCGTTCTTTTCCTGTCATTGACATTTGGAAAGCGTTGCAATATAATCATTCAATAATCAAGGCGCATCAAGCCGCTTTTCTTCGTGGTTGGACATCCTTGTCCCCTTGTCATTTTCATGCGACTTTACAATATAGTTATAATATTGAACCGTTTGGCTACGAAACGGCGAGGCGGCTCCAGTGAGTTCATACGTACAGGGAACACGTTCCGCAGGTATGAATAATATTCACACGACGGGAGAACAGATGGAATGAGCGAGAAAGAAATTATCCTTACTCCGGAAGGTCTGAAGAAACTGGAGGAGGAGCTGGAGCATCTGAAGTCCGTCAAGCGCCGCGAGGTTGCGGAACGGATCAAGGTGGCCATTGGCTACGGCGACATCAGCGAGAACTCCGAGTATGACGATGCCAAGAACGAGCAAGCCTTTGTGGAAGGACGCATCATCACTCTCGAGAAGATGCTCCGCAATGCCCGCATCATTAATAACGATGATGTGGACTTGAATGCCGTCAGCATCGGTTCTATCGTCACGCTGAAGGATATGGAGTTCGGCGATACCGTAGAATACACCATCGTGGGCACCGCTGAATCCGACCCCTTCCAGAACAAGATCTCCAACGAAAGCCCGGTAGGCAAGGCGATCCTGGGCAAGCAGAAGGGATCACTGGTGGAAGTGAGCGTTCCCGCGGGCACCATCCAATACGAGATTATCGATATCAAAAAATAAACATGGCTTACCTCATTCAAGGCCGATTCCGTCACAGGGACCGGCCTTATGAAGCGTAAAGAGGGGAAACCCTCATTTTGGCGCAATTGGGGAACGATTGGAATCCATAGGGGAGTGAATGAAAGTTAATGAGTCAGGAACTGGAATTAAACGAGCATGAACTGTTGGTCATCCGCCGCAACAAGCTGGACGAGCTGCGCAATCTGGGCATCGATCCCTTCGGTGCGAAATTTGAGCGCACCCATAACGCCGCCGATATTCTGGCCGCGTATTCCGAGCTGCCCACCGAAGAACTGGACGAGAAAAACGTCGAGGTTGTGATTGCCGGCCGTCTCATGCAAAAACGCAGTATGGGCAAGGCTTCCTTCGCCCATATTACCGATCTTACCGGACGCATCCAGATCTACGTCCGCAAGGATTCGGTCAGTGAAGCGGAATACAGTGCCTTCGATATCCTGGACATCGGCGATATTATCGGAGTGAAGGGCCATGTCTTCAAGACCAAAACCGGAGAAACCTCGGTGAAGGCCAGCGCGATCACGGTTCTGTCCAAGTCCCTGTACCCCCTGCCGGACAAGTTCCACGGTTTGAAGGATGTGGAAATGCGCTACCGCCAGCGTTACGTGGACCTGATCATGAGCGAAGACGTGAAGCGCACCTTTGTTGCCCGTTCCAGGATCATTACTGCCATGCGCTCTTATTTGGACTCCAGAGGTTATCTGGAGGTGGAAACGCCAACGCTGCACGCCATTGCCGGCGGTGCGGCTGCCCGTCCCTTCATTACCCATCACAATGCGCTGGACATGCAGCTGTATATGCGGATTGCCATTGAGCTGCATCTCAAGCGGCTGATTGTCGGCGGCCTGGAGAAGGTCTATGAAATCGGCAGGGTATACCGGAATGAGGGCGTTTCTACACGTCACAATCCGGAATTCACCATGATCGAATTGTATGAGGCGTATGCGGATTACAAGGATATCATGTCTTTGGTTGAAAATATGATTGCCCATATTGCCCAAGAAGTGCTGGGCAGCACCAAAATCAACTATCAGGGCGTAGAGGTAGACCTGACGCCGCAATGGAAGCGGATTTCCATGGTAGATCTGATCAAGGAAGTGGTTGGTGTTGATTTCAACGTCCACATGACAGATGAAGAAGCACATGCCATTGCCAAGGAGCATAAGGTTCCTGTTGAGCCCCATATGACCTTCGGCCATATTGTGAACCAGTTCTTTGAAACCTTCTGTGAGGAGACCCTGATTCAGCCTACCTTCGTAACCGGACATCCGGTGGCGATTTCGCCTCTGGCTAAGAAAAATGATGCCGATCCGCGGTTTACCGACCGGTTCGAGCTGTTTGTTGTGGCCCGTGAGCATGCCAATGCCTTCACGGAATTGAATGATCCCATCGACCAGCGGCAGCGTTTTGAAGCTCAGCTTGTGGAGCGCGAGGCTGGCAACGATGAGGCACATGAAATGGATGAGGACTTCATCCGCGCGCTGGAATATGGCATGCCGCCGACAGGCGGTCTGGGTATCGGCATTGACCGTTTGGTGATGCTGTTGACCGACAGCCCGTCTATCCGGGATGTGTTGCTGTTCCCGCTGATGCGTGACCGTACAGGTGAATAAGCTGTTAGGATAATGGGCGCCCTCGGGCGCCCTTTTTGTTGGTGAAGCTGCCCCTCAGTTTAACCCTATCGAGCTACGGCGTTGGAACAGGGTTTTCTTATATAGAGAGATCCAATTCAATAACAAGCCTCCTTCCGGTAACGGCAAAATGTTTTTTAATTGCAGGGCTTGTTTTTCTGCCTGGAGTATGTTACATTAATGTTCGCTCGCTTCCACGGTATCACCGGAACGAGCGGAAGCCACAAAAATCAACAAAATGTGAGAATAAAAAAAGCTTGCATTCATGGGTGACAATGTGGTATATTAAAAAAGTCGCCTCTTGAAGAAGAGAACGACGAAGAAACAAACGAGCTCCTTGAAAACTGAACAACGAGCAGCAAAACAATGAAGCCAAACGTTTGAACAATTGAGCAATCAGCTCTAACATAACGGTCCTTCGGGACCACTTTTATGGAGAGTTTGATCCTGGCTCAGGACGAACGCTGGCGGCGTGCCTAATACATGCAAGTCGAGCGGGTTTGTCCCTTCGGGGACAAGCTAGCGGCGGACGGGTGAGT
>JAEWIS010000003.1 GCA_023386955.1 Bacillota bacterium | reverse complement strand
CGGACTGGAGAGGCGCTATTTAGTCAAAAACAGGGGGTTGGCTACTCTAACGGACTCCAGTGACGCTATTTGCGGAAACGGAGGCGGTGGAGGCATCTTTTCAGCGGAATAAGAGCACCTGGGTCCGTTAGAGCTCAGGATGGTGCTCAATGAGACGAATAAGGTCTCTGGTGTCCGTAAGAAAGGATGTGTTATGTAGAGAATGGCGAAAAAGCGAAATGGTTAAGTTACTTGCGGCTAACGGACTGAAGAGCCGCTATTAGTCAACTTGGTGCAAAGCTTGGTGAGAGTCCCACCCCGATTATCCTCTGTCCGGCTCCGTTTGTAATTTTCGCGGTTTGTGGGAAACCCTTCCCGCCATAAACTTTCCCCCTTCAGGAGATACTGTGGGTAGCTTGTTGGAGAGCTTTAGCAGCCTTCTCTAATGCAATTGCCACGACACCTTCAAAATGATTTGATAATTTAGAAAATGGTGCTATAATATTTACAAGGTCAAAGAAAGTCAAAGTCAAGTCAAAAAAACAAGCTGCGGGAATAGGGGATGAGGGATGAGAAATATTTCGGAACTCATAGAAAACTACCTGAAGCGAATTCTCCAGCAGAGTCCTGGGGGTATCATTGAGATTCAGCGCAACGACCTGGCGGATGAATTTCAGTGTGTGCCTTCCCAAATCAATTACGTCATCAGCACCCGGTTTACTCTCGAAAAAGGGTATGTGGTGGAGAGCAAGCGCGGCGGCGGCGGTTACATCCGGATTCAGAAGGTGGAGCTGTCGTCCAGGGGGCAAATTCTTAACCACATTTTCCAAACCATTGGCGAGGCCATTGACCAGACGGGTGCCGAAGGATTGGTTTATCAGCTGGAGGAGGGCAAGCAGATCTCGAGCCGGGAAGCGAACCTTATCCGTGCTGCGATATCCAGAGACGCGCTTCAGATCAAGCTTCCATTTCGGGATGAAATCAGAGCCAAGCTTCTGAAGGCAATGCTCATTGCCTTGTTGAGTCCATGAGGAAAGGGAGGACGTTCTCATGATTTGCCAGGAATGCGGCAAAAAGCCGGCAACCCTGCATTTTACGAAGATTGTCAATGGCGAGAAGACGGAGTTTCACATCTGTGAATCCTGCGCCAGGGAAAAGGGTGAAATGATTCCGGGGACGGCAGGGGGATTTTCGATCCACAATCTGCTGTCCGGTCTGCTCGATTTTGAACCGCCTACGGGAAGCCAACGCAGGCAGGAAACACCGCCGCGGTGTGAAAACTGCGGGCTGACGTATTCGCAATTCAGCAAGCTGGGCCGCTTCGGCTGCAGCGAGTGTTATAAATATTTCGACGAGCGCTTGGATCCGCTGTTCAAGCGGGTTCACGGGAATACCGTGCACACGGGCAAGGTGCCCAAACGCACTGGTGGTAAAATCCAGGTAAAGCGTGAATTGGAACGGTTGAAGAAAGAACTGGTCCAGCGGGTGGAGCATGAGGACTTTGAAGCCGCAGCGAAAATCCGGGACCAGATCAAAGAGCTGGAGCGGCAAACCTCCGGCTTGTAAAATGGGAGGAGTCAAGGGTATGGATTCCCGGCGATTTTTCGAGCAGGCATTGACGGAATGGATGAAGGGCGAAGGCCCCGATTCGGATATCGTCATCAGCAGCAGAGTGCGAATTGCGCGTAACTTAAACGGGTACCCGTTTCCCATGCTGGCCACCAAGTCCCAGTCCGGTGAGGTGCTGGACAAAATCCGGGAGCTCCACGAGGCCGGAAGTCTTCAGGAAGATGGCGCGGTGGAGATGGTTCCACTCTCCGAGCTGTCGGAGCTGGAGAAGAAGGTATTGGTGGAAAAGCATCTGATCAGCCCCAATTTGGCCAACGAATCACAAAACGGTGCGGTTTTGTTGAACGAATCCGAATCCATCAGTATTATGGTGAATGAGGAGGATCATATCCGCATCCAGGTTCTTGCCTCAGGCTTTCAAATCCGGGAGGCCTGGAAGATAGCCAATGAGGTGGATGACCGCTTTGAGGAGCTGCTGGAATACGCATTTGACGAGCGGCGGGGCTTCCTGACCAGCTGTCCCACCAATGTGGGAACGGGCATCCGGGCCTCGGTGATGATCCATCTTCCCGCTCTTGTGATTACTCAGCAAATCAACCGGATCCTGCAGGCCATCACCCAAGTGGGTCTTGCCGTAAGAGGAATTTATGGCGAAGGCAGCGAGGCGGTTGGCAACCTCTTCCAGATTTCTAACCAGATTACACTGGGGCAATCGGAGGAGGAGATCCTGGATAATCTGCATAGTGTGGTCCGGCAGATTATCGAGCATGAGCGCAGCGCCCGACAGATTCTGGCGGTGGAATCCAGAGCCAGAATGCAGGACCGGATCTGCAGATCCTACGGGATTCTGACCCATGCCATCATCATGGACTCCAAGGAGGCCGCCCAGCGTTTATCCGATGTACGGCTTGGGGTAGATCTGGGGATGGTGCAGAACGTCAGCAAAACAGCGTTAAACGAGCTTTTGGTCATGACCCAGCCCGCATTCTTGCAGCAGCTCTCCGGCGAGAAGCTGTCAGCAGAGGGAAGGGATATACGCCGGGCGGAATTGATCCGCAGCCATTTGGCTCAGAAATAAAGCAACAAGTGATTATTCCATTTGGAGGTGTTCACGATGATGTTTGGCAGATTTACGGAGCGTGCCCAAAAGGTATTGGCCTTGGCACAAGAAGAGGCTGTGCGGTTGGGACACAATAATATCGGTACAGAGCATATTTTGCTGGGATTGATTAAAGAAGGGGAAGGCATTGCCGCCAAGGCGCTGATTTCCCTGGGTTTGGGCCTGGAGAAGATCCAGGATGAGGTGGAATCCCTGATCGGCCGCGGACAGGAGCAGCCGACCAATATTGCATACACGCCCCGGGCTAAAAAAGTCATTGAGCTTTCTATGGATGAAGCCCGTAAGCTTGGACATACGTACGTGGGCACGGAACATATCCTCCTGGGTTTGATACGCGAAGGTGAAGGCGTGGCTGCCCGGGTTCTGAACAATCTGGGTGTCAGCCTTAATAAGGCCCGCCAGCAAGTGCTGCAGCTCTTGGGGAGCAGCGAAGCGGTTTCCACCAGCCACGGCACACCTGCCAATGTAAGCACACCTACCCTGGACGGTTTGGCCCGTGACCTGACCGCTACGGCCAAGGAAGGACATCTTGACCCGGTAATCGGCCGGAGCAAGGAAATCGAACGGGTCATTCAAGTATTGAGCCGCCGGACCAAGAACAACCCGGTTCTGATTGGTGAACCCGGCGTTGGTAAAACCGCCATTGCCGAAGGTTTGGCCCAGAAGATCATCAACAACGAAATTCCCGAGACACTGCGGGATAAGCGGGTTATGACTCTGGATATGGGCTCCGTTGTCGCCGGCACTAAATACAGAGGCGAGTTCGAGGACCGTCTGAAGAAGATCATGGACGAAATCCGTCAAGCGGGCAACATCATCCTGTTCATCGACGAGCTGCACACCCTGATCGGCGCAGGCGGCGCAGAAGGCGCTATCGACGCCTCCAACATTCTGAAGCCTGCCTTGGCCCGCGGCGAGCTGCAGTGCATCGGCGCCACTACCCTGGATGAATACCGCAAATATATCGAGAAGGATGCCGCTCTCGAGCGCCGGTTCCAACCGATTTCGGTGGATCAGCCGACTCCGGAGGAAGCCGTGCAAATTCTCTATGGTCTGCGTGACCGTTATGAAGCCCATCACCGGGTGAAGATTTCCGACGAGGCCATTGTGCAGGCCGTGAAGCTGTCCGACCGGTACATCACCGACCGCTTCCTTCCGGACAAAGCCATTGACCTGATCGACGAAGCCGGCTCCAAGGTCCGCTTGAAGTCCTACACTGTACCGCCCAGCCTGAAGCAAATGGAGCAAAAGCTGGAGGATGTCCGCAAGGAAAAGGACTCCGCCGTGCAAAGCCAG
This sequence comes from Bacillota bacterium, assembly GCA_023386955.1. Classification (GTDB taxonomy): domain Bacteria; phylum Bacillota; class Bacilli; order Paenibacillales; family NBRC-103111; genus Paenibacillus_AR; species Paenibacillus_AR mesotrionivorans. The sequence goes on along the minus strand of JAEWIS010000003.1, from coordinate 63,021 downwards.
GAGTTTGAGAAGGCTGCCGCTCTCCGGGATACCGAGCAAAAGCTTCGCGAGGAGCTGGAGTCTACCCGCAACGAGTGGAAGGAAACCCAAGGCCGTACCGACTCTGTGGTGACGCCGGATGATATTGCCCAAATCGTGGCGAGCTGGACTGGGGTTCCCGTACGGAAGCTGGCAGAAGAGGAAACCGAGCGCCTGCTGAAGATGGAAGACATCCTTCATGACCGGGTAATCGGCCAGGACGAAGCCGTGAAGGCCGTCAGCCGCGCCATCCGCCGGGCCCGTGCAGGTCTGAAGGATCCGAAGCGCCCCATGGGCTCCTTCATCTTCCTTGGCCCAACCGGTGTAGGTAAAACCGAGCTGGCACGCGCCTTGGCAGAAGCCCTCTTCGGTGACGAGAATGCGGTTATCCGAATCGATATGTCCGAATACATGGAGAAACACTCCACCTCCCGTCTGGTCGGAGCGCCTCCGGGATATGTGGGCTACGAGGAAGGCGGCCAGCTCACCGAAAAGGTACGCCGCAAGCCTTACTCTGTGGTATTGCTGGATGAAATCGAAAAAGCACATCCCGAGGTATTCAATATCCTCCTGCAGGTTCTGGAGGACGGCCGCTTGACCGATTCCAAGGGACGTACAGTGGACTTCCGCAATACCTTGATCATCATGACCTCCAACGTGGGGGCGGATACTATCAAGAAGCAAAGCTCCCTGGGCTTCACCGCCGCCATCGCCGATACGGGCAAGGAATATAATAATATGAAAGACAAGGTGTTGACGGAGCTGAAGAAAAGCTTCCGTCCGGAGTTCCTGAATCGGATGGACGAAATGATCGTCTTCCACTCCTTGGACGAACAGCATATCGCCCAAATCGTCACCCTGATGGCAGAGGAACTGCGCAAGCGCTTGAAGGAGCAAGAAGTGGACTTCGAGCTCTCTGACAGCGCCAAGAAGTTCCTGGCCAAGGAAGGGTATGACCCCACCTATGGGGCAAGACCCTTGCGCCGCGCCATCCAGAAGCATATTGAAGACCGGTTGTCCGAGGAATTCCTCAAGGGCAACATTACCAAGGGTGACCGTCTGGTCATCGATGAAAAAGAAGGAGAGCTGGTGGTTGTCCGCAACTAGGGCGTGTCTGAAAACTCCGAGGGGAGCAGCTAATGCCCAAATTTTCGTCCATAGCAAGGAACTTTCGTGAAGGCGTACCGGGGGTACGTCAAGCGGAAGTGACGATAGTTCGGGGCGAAAAGGCGGTGAAAGATGCCCTCAACGAGTTTTCAGACACGGCATAACCGGCCAAAACCTGCAAAGCCTCTTGCACGAAGGAATAATCCTTTGTGCAGGGGGCTTTATTTTTTGTCGGGATATGCCGAATCAGATAAGGAGAAGAGCCTGCGGTTACGTGGACGCCCATACAAATAAATGGTAAACTTAAATTTACGTCAAGCTGAACGGAATAACAAAAAGAAAGCGCAGGAAATCCGAAATTATGGCTAAACTAAAAACGAAATTCACCTGTACCGAATGCGGATACGAAACCCCCAAATGGCTGGGCAAGTGCCCGGGCTGCCAAGCCTGGAACACCTTTGTGGAGGAAGTGGAGGCGCCGCAGCGGGCCGGCGTTCACACATCCATTTCTGCTCTTCCGCAAGAAAAAGCGGTTTCCATCATACACATAGAGAGTACCAAGGAGCCGCGCATTGTCACGGACAACATAGAGCTTAACCGGGTGCTGGGCGGAGGAGTAGTTCCGGGTTCGCTGATCCTGGTTGGCGGGGACCCCGGTATTGGAAAATCTACCCTGCTGTTGCAAACGTCCTTTGAGCTGAACCGCAAAGGGTTGAAGGTGCTCTATATCTCCGGAGAGGAATCCACCCGGCAGACCAAGCTCCGGGCAGACCGGCTGGGCGCTATTTCTCCCCTGTTGTTCGTTCTGTGTGAGACCAATATTGATGCCATCCTAATGGCCATCGACGAAATAGAACCGGACTTCCTGGTGATCGACTCCATCCAAACGGTCTTTCACCCGTCCATTTCCTCGGCACCCGGCAGCGTATCCCAGGTGCGGGAATGTACCACCCACTTTATGCGGATTGCCAAGTCCAAGGGGATCGCTACAGTGCTGGTCGGACATGTCACCAAGGAGGGGGCTATCGCCGGACCTCGGCTTCTGGAGCATATGGTGGACTGTGTCCTGTACTTCGAGGGGGAACGGCACCATACGTACCGGGTTCTCCGGGCGGTGAAAAACCGGTTTGGCTCCACCAATGAAATCGGAATATTTGAAATGAGGGAATCCGGGCTTGTAGAGGTGAATAATCCCTCGGAGCTGTTCTTATCCGAACGACCCTTGGGGGTGGCGGGCTCTACGGTTGTTGCCAGTATGGAGGGGACACGGCCGGTGCTGGTGGAGCTCCAGGCGCTGGTCAGCCCTACAAATTTTCCTTCGCCCAGACGGATGGCCACGGGTTATGACCATAACCGGCTGTCGCTGATTATTGCTGTGCTGGAGAAACGCAACGGGCTGTTTCTGCAAACCCAGGACGTGTATCTCAATGTTGCCGGGGGCGTAAAGCTGGATGAGCCTGCAGTGGATTTGGCTGTGGCCGTAAGCATTGCTTCCAGCTTCCGGGATTGTCCGACGCAGCCCTTCGATGCCGTCTTCGGCGAAATCGGATTGACCGGAGAGGTCAGAGGGGTATCCCGGGTGGACCAGCGGGTGAAGGAAGCGGAGAAGCTGGGCTTCAAGCGGGTTATTCTTCCACAGAAATCCCTCAAGGGCTGGAATCCCCCCAAGGGGATGGACGTGATTGGGGTAAATACCGTCCAGGAGGCACTGGATGCAGCGCTGCCGCGGTAAATAAAAATTCAACCTATAACATATCATTATATAACTATTAATAGAGAGTCAGGGGGCTTCCCATGGGGCGGGATGAGGAAAAGCAAGACGTAATGAGCAAACTTCTGCAAATGGTGGCACCCGGTACCGCTTTCCGCGACGGACTGGAGAATGTGCTGCGGGCCAAAACAGGTGGATTGATTGTGGTAGGCTATAGTCCGGATTTGATGGACATCGTGGATGGGGGCTTCTCCATCAATTGCGATTTTACCCCCAACCATCTGTATGAGCTTGCCAAAATGGACGGGGCGATTATTCTTAGCGAGGATATACGGAGAATTCTGTATGCCAATACGCAGCTCATTCCGGATCCGACCATTCCTTCCATTGAAACGGGAATCCGGCACCGGACGGCGGAGCGTGTGGCCAAGCAAACCGGGAAGCTGGTGGTCTCCATCTCCCAGCGGCGGAATGTCATTACCCTGTATCAGGGGACACTCCGGTATTCCCTGAAGGATATCGGCGTGATTCTGACCAAGGCTAACCAGGCCATTCAGACCCTGGAAAAGTATAAAACCGTTCTGGATCAAGCGCTGACCAATCTGGGAGCGGCGGAATTTGAAGAAATTGTGACCACCCATGATGTTTGCAATGTTTTGCAACGGATTGAGATGGTTCTGCGTATTAAAGGTGAGATCAAACGCTACATCAATGAGCTGGGTACGGAAGGCCGTCTGATCAGCATGCAGCTGGAGGAGTTGGTTGGCAATACAGAGTATGAGCAGCTGCTTCTTTTGAAAGACTATGCAAGAGATCCTTCGGAGGAGCGGGTTAAGGAAATCCGTCTGACCCTCAGGCGTCTCGGCAATGACGAGATTCTCAATCACAATGATCTGGCCAGACTGCTGGGTTATCCGTATTCCAACACGTCCATGGAGGAACAGCTGTCGCCGCGGGGCTACCGGGTCCTGAGCAAAATCCCGAGGCTGCCTTCGGTTATCATCGCCAATCTGGTGGAGCGGTTTGAATACCTGCCGTTTATGGTTAATGCCTCCATAGAGGATCTGGATGAAGTGGATGGAATTGGAGAGGTCCGTGCGAGGGCGATCAAGGAAGGATTAAAACGGATTCAAGACCAAGTATTCATTGACAGACATATCTAAATTGCATACAATCATGAAGGAGTATCCGGCGGTTCGTTTACGAAACATTTAAATTTGGACGTACACACCCGGCAGATAATTCTAGTTTACGAAGGAGGCTCCGAATAGCAAGACATGCATCGGAATCTTCAACATGGGGTGATGAGATGATCAGAAAGTCCGTACCAAATATGTTTACCATCGGGAATTTGTTCTTGGGATTTCTCGCTATCATACTTGTTTTTAATGAGTATACAGAGCTTGCTGCCATCATGGTCATTGTCGCCATGCTGTGCGACGGGCTGGACGGCCGGGTTGCCCGGGCGCTGAATGCCCAATCCGAATTTGGCAAGGAGCTGGACTCCCTGTCGGACGTGATTTCCTTCGGTGTAGCACCGGCGTTCATTATGTATGTAACAGCCTTCCAAGGAATGAATGAAGCTACAGCATGGATCGTTACCGCGATCTTCCCGATCTGCGGCGCGCTTCGGCTGGCCCGCTTCAATGTGGTAGCGGGAACACCCGGTTACTTTATCGGGCTGCCTATTCCTGCCGCTGGCGGTGTATTGTGTACGTTGGCTCTGTTCGCCAATGAAATCAATACGGTTGTGCTGGTGCTGTCCACTCTGCTCTTGTCCTACCTGATGATCAGCACAGTGAAATACCCCAACTTCAAGAAAATCGGCATTCCTAAGTCTGCTATCTGGGTAACTCCCGTTGTTGTGATTGCAGCTGTGGTGCTGGCCATTAAATTTCCCGGTTCCATCTCCAAGATGATCTTTGTTCCTCTGGTTCTGTATGCTCTCTACGGCCTAAAAAAAAACGTTGAGCAGATCTCCCGTCTGGACCGTGTGCTGAAGCGCCGCGGACGCCGCCGGGGACAGAATGACGAAGCGGTGAACAAGACCAACATGTAACACCAACCGAATAGGATGAAAATAAAAAGCATTTATTTTCCTGCTTCAAGGGGAAATAAATGCTTTTTTTGTTTTGGCAGTGACGGGCGAAAGGTTAACTGAGGTTAAATAAACCCAGTGTGGAGCACTTGGTGGATTCCTGGGAGACCACCTTGTCCAAGTTCAGGTCCAGCAGATTGCATAAGGACGCCATATAAAACAAATTCCGCCCCAGCTCGGACTCAATGACCTCTTTGCAATGTTCGCAAACCTGTCCCTCAAGATGGGTTCCCAACTGCTCCTTGGCCTGCTCCAGCGTCATATCCCGGGTGTAGTGTTGTTTGCCGGCATGAACCTGGACACAGCCGCATTCCGTAACCGACTTCATCACGGCCCGGTTGGCAGCGGCATTCGACTGTTGAAACTTGGAGAGAACATCCAGAACGCTGCGGTGACGGAGCAGTAATTCGGCGACTTGATCCTGGAATTCCTTCAGGCTGGGAGAGCTCATATGGTTCACCTCTGGTTAAGTCCTCGAATGAGGGTATTTTTCATCATTATATAGCAACCCCGGAGGCAATTCAATTTTACTGATTCCAACCCCCGGGGATGGCAGGTTTATCCAAAGAAATTTTGGTCATACTGGTAGCAGGAGGTGAAGCAAGTTGAAAAAGTGGATTCAATTGGCCGCATTGATAGCGGGGGTAGCAGCAGGTTATCAATCCGGTCAGCATACTGAAGGAGCTTTGGCTCAGATGGTCCGCCAGCTGCTGGGTGTGACGGAGCTGAAGGGCCAGGTGTATTGGTTTATGATTTTGGGGGCGGCGGCCGCTTTTGCTCTTGTCCAATTGTCGGATATCTTTGTCCGCCGGTGGCTGAAGGCAGGAGAGGCTAGGCTGCAGGAAACGCCGGTTGCCCATGTGGTGTCTGGTTTAGCGGGATTGATTATGGGATTGCTGGTATCGCTGTTGGCCCATCCGCTGTGGGAAGGCATCGGAGGAGGAACGTTTATTCCGTTTTTGGCGACGCTGGTGTTTGGAGCGGCCGGCTTCCGTGCAGGGTGGATGAAGAAAGAAGATCTTATTGGAATTTTTTCCAAATGGCCGTCAGGCGCAGATAAGGATGCGGAGCCGGAAAACCGGGGAGAGTGCAAGATTCTCGATACCAGCGTGATTATCGATGGACGGATTGCGGATATCTGCAAAACCGGCTTTATTGAAGGGACGCTGGTGATCCCGGAGTTTGTCCTGGAGGAGCTGCAGCATATTGCAGATTCGTCGGATCTTCTGAAGCGCAACCGCGGCAGGCGGGGACTGGATATTCTGAACAAGATCCAGAAGGAGCTTGACGTGAAGGTGCTGATCTACGAAGGCGATTTCGAGGAAATCTCCGAGGTGGACAGCAAGCTGGTCCGTCTGGCTAAGGTGCTGCGGGGCAAGGTGATTACCAATGACTTCAACCTGAACAAGGTATGTGAGCTGCAGGGTGTGCCTGTGCTGAATATCAATGATCTGGCCAATGCAGTGAAGCCTGTGGTGCTGCCGGGGGAAGAGATCGTGGTTCAGGTGATCAAGGACGGCAAGGAGCATGGCCAAGGGGTCGCTTATCTGGATGACGGAACGATGATCGTTGTGGAGGGCGGACGGGATTATATCGGCGCCACCATGGAGGTTATGGTCACCAGTGTGCTGCAGACCTCTGCAGGCCGGATGATTTTCGCAAAACCGAAATTATTGGAAAAAGCCCAGTAAAACAGATATGATAGAGGTAATGGGAAAGCGGGGATTGCTTGCGCAATCTCCGTTTTTGCTGCATATTCATTCGTAAGGGGATATATGGGAGATGGAGCAGGTAGGCGTGATTGTGGTAGCCGCAGGCAAGGGGCTGCGGATGGGCGGCCAGATGCCGAAGCAGCATCTGCCTCTGGCAGGCAAGCCGGTGCTGGTGCGTACGCTGGAGGCCTTCGAACATATGGAGCAGATTCACACTGTGGTGCTGGTAGTGGGTCCCGGGGATGAAGCCCGCTGCAGCCGCTATACCAGCGAGTATGGGCTCCGCAAGGTCCATGCTGTTGTGACCGGGGGAGCCGAGCGTCAGGCGTCGGTCTATCAGGGGCTGCTCGCCCTGGATCCTGAGGTTGCTTGGGTGCTGGTGCATGATGGGGTACGCCCCTTCGTAACGCCGGAGGAAACGTTGGAATGCCTGGAAGCGGCTAAACGATATGGAGCAGCAGTGGTGGCCGTACCTGTGAAGGATACGGTAAAGATCGTGGAGCCGGACGGCAAAATCGCCTCCACTCCCGACCGCAGCTCCGTCTGGGCGATTCAGACCCCGCAGGCCTTTCGGGTACGGGAGCTGTTAGCTGCTCATGAAATGGCCATGCAGGAGGGTTTTACCGGCACGGATGATGCCATGGTGGTGGAGCGCACCGGTCAGCCCGTGTACGTGGTGCGGGGTGGATATCACAATCTGAAGATTACGACTCCGGAGGATCTGGAGTGGGCGGAATACCGACTGAAGCGATAGAGAGGAGTAACGATTCATGATTCGTGTGGGACAGGGCTTTGATGTCCATAGGTTAGTGGAAGGCCGGAAATGTATCATCGGCGGGGTGGATATCCCCTACGAGCGCGGGCTGCTGGGCCATTCCGATGCGGATGTGCTGCTGCATGCCATTTCCGATGCGATCCTCGGTGCCGTGGGCAAGGGGGATATCGGCAAGCATTTTCCCGATACGGACCCGGAATTTAAGGACGCAGACAGTGTTAAGCTGATGGAGCATGTCTGGGCGTTGGCCAAAGGAATGGGGTATTCCCTGGGGAATTTGGACGCAACGATTATTGCCCAGCAGCCCAAGATGGCCCCCCACATCCCCCAGATGGTGAAGGTGATCGCCGATGCCCTGGAGGCCGATGAGGACCGGATTAACATTAAAGCAACCACTACGGAGCAGTTGGGTTTCACCGGCCGTGGGGAAGGTATTGCCGCACAGGCTGTCGTTTGCCTCTATATGGAGGAGAAACCCGCTTCCCAGCCGTGAGGACCGGGAACTCATTGCATTTTGGTGAAAAATAACCGGTTCCGGCAAGGGGATATTGTCTTCATCCGTCAAGTTTCGTATACTGGAACCAGTAATGAAGGATTCTCATGTTTCACCGCATAACAGCACAAGCTATGATCAGGAGAGTACGTATCGGATGGGAACCCTCCAGAGAGGATGTCCGGACGTTGATGGGGGAACCCGTCAGCCGCCGGCTGCAAGACATCCGTCTTCCGCCGTTACGGAAATGCACCTGTGAGCTGCAGCTCGAACGGATACCCGTAGAGCCTGCCGGCTGGCCGCCGATACCGGGCTAAGAAGTTGATGCTGCGAAAGGTGGCCGACCCGGCATGTTCATGTCCGGTTAGGAGTGCTGATGCTGGCGTCAAGCAGAGTGGGACCGCGTATATAGACGCCTCTGCAGCCCTTATTGGAAGGGCTGTTGGGGCGTTTTTGATGTTGGAAGGGCCGGGAGCAGGGATGGTGCGGGCCAAAAGCAGGGCTTGACCGCCGCGGCAGCCCGTAACGGCTAGTGGAGTTTTTTCTAACGGCGGTGAGGGCCGCTATTTTCGCCAAAAAGGCTGGACTGGCTCCGAAAGTGCCGCAATAAGAGCGCTGGCTTCCGTTAGATTTTGAAAGAGGCGTTTTACAGCAGAATAACGGTGCTCACTTCCGTTAGATTCTGCGGGCGGCTGAAACGAAGGGTATTCAGAGGGGATGTGAAATGATGTTCGCACGCATAAAAAGCGATATCCGGGCTGTGTTCGACAATGACCCTGCGGCACGCAGCTGGTTTGAAGTGGTGTTTACCTATTCCGGCTTGCATGCCATCTGGGCGCACCGTGTCGCACACTGGTTCTACCGCCACAAGAGATATACCATGGCCCGGATCATTTCACAGGTGAGCCGATTTTTTACGGGCATCGAGATCCACCCGGGTGCAGTGATCGGCAACCGGCTGTTTATCGACCACGGCATGGGCGTCGTCATCGGGGAAACCTGCGAAATCGGCGACGATGTGGTACTGTATCAAGGGGTAACCTTGGGCGGAACGGGTAAAGAGAAGGGCAAGCGCCATCCCACCATCGGCAGCAATGTGGTGATTGCCTCCGGCGCCAAGGTGCTGGGCTCCTTCTACGTGGGGGATAATTCCCGGATCGGCGCCAATGCGGTGGTGCTCTCTGCAGTGCCCGCCAACAGCACGGTAGTGGGCTTCAAGGCCCGCGTGGTGAAGCGGGACGGCGTCCGTGTGGACCGGTTGGATCACGCCAACCTGCCTGACCCGGTGGTAGATATGTTCCGCCTCCTGCAGGATCAGATCAACGAACTGAACAAAGCGCTGGAGCTTCGCTCCGAAACCGCCGCAGGCCACGACACAGCCCCGGCAGAGGAAGCAGCCGCCACATCCGGCGGCAGCCGCGAAACTAAAGGAGGAAAGACAAGGCATGACACTAAGAATCTATAATACGCTGCGCCGGACCAAAGAGGACTTCCGCCCCATCGAGGAAGGCAAGGTGCGGATGTATGTTTGCGGACCGACCGTATATAACTATATTCATATTGGTAACGGCAGACCGGTGATTGTGTTCGACATGGTCCGCCGTTATCTGGAGTCCATCGGCTACCAGGTAACCTACGTAGTGAACTTCACCGATGTGGACGATAAGATGATCCAGCGGGCCAAGCTGGAGGGCAGCACCGTGCCGGAGATTGCCGAGCGGTATATCGCCGCATTCCTGGAGGACAGCCGGAAGCTGGGTGTGAAGAACACCATCCATCCCCGGGTCACGGAAAATATGGAGGAGATCATCAGCTTTATTGCCCAACTGGTAGAAAAGGGCTTCGCCTACGAAAGCGGCGGGGATGTATACTTCCTGACCTCCAAATTTACCGAATACGGCAAGCTGTCCCAGCAGAAGCTGGATGAGCTGCAGTTCGGCATCCGCATTGAGGTGGATGAACGGAAGCGGGGGGCGGAGGATTTTGTGCTGTGGAAGGGCGCCAAGCCGGGAGAGATTGCCTGGCCCAGCCCATGGGGCGACGGCCGTCCGGGCTGGCACATCGAATGCTCCGCCATGGCCAAGAAATATCTCGGCGATACCATCGATATCCACGGCGGCGGGCAGGATCTGATCTTCCCCCACCATGAATGCGAAGTAGCCCAGTCCGAAGCGCTGAACGGAGAGCCGCTGGCCAACTATTGGATGCATAACGGCTTCCTGAATATGAATAATGAAAAAATGTCCAAATCCATCGGCAACGTGATGAATGTCCGCGACATTCTGTCGGCTGCCCGGCCTCAGGAGTTCCGGTTTATGATGCTGTCCACCCATTACCGCAATCCGTTGAACTACAATGACGATGTGCTGAGCCAAGCCAAAAACAGCCTGGAGCGGCTGGATAACTGCGTGGTCAACCTGAAGCACCGGCTGAAGGATGCCGCAGAAGGGGAAGCGGACGCGGAGGTGATAGCCTTTGTGGAATCGGCTGCCCAGACCTTCACCGCCAAGATGGATGATGACTTTAATACGCCGGATGCCCTGACCGCCATGTTCAATCTGGCTGGCGACGCGAACCGGTATCTCCAAAACGCCGAGGTCACCCGCGGCTCTCTGGATGCGATACTGGCCCGTTTTGCCGCTATGGACGAGGTGCTTGGTGTACTTGCCGGGGAAGCCGAGGATCTGGTGGACGAAGAGATTGAGGCGCTGATTGTGGAGCGGGGAGAAGCCCGGAAGGCCAAAAACTGGGCGAGAGCCGATGAAATCCGGGACCTGCTGACGGCCCGGGGCATTGTGCTGGAGGACACGCCGCAGGGCATGCGGTGGAAGCGGAAATGAGTCAGGGCACCGGAGAACAATTACCCCTTTATTTTGAACCGCATAAAAGCCCGTCCCAAATGAATCCCCTTGTGCTGGCGTATATGGGGGATGCGGTTTATGAGATGTTTATCCGCCAGTATGTGGTTTCCCAGTCCAACCACCGCCCGAATGACCTGCACCGTCAGGCGACCCGCTATGTATCCGCCAAGGCCCAGGCCAAAGCCCTGGAGCTGTTGATGCCTCTCTTGACGGAAGAGGAGGCGGATGTGGTCAGACGGGGGCGGAACGCCAAGTCGGGATCATCCCCCAAGAATACAGATATTCTGGTGTACCGCCACAGCACGGCCTTCGAAAGCCTGCTTGGTTATCTGTATTATTGCGGGCGCCAAAACCGGCTGGAGGAGCTTATGCGTTTGACCATACCCGCTGGCCAGTCCGGCACAAGAGAGGATGTATAGCATGGAAGATATAATCGGCGGCAAACATTCGGTGTTGGAGGCTCTGCGCTCCGGCCGCACCATCAATAAAATCTGGATTGCGGACAATGCCCAGAAGCATCTTGTCCAGCCTATTTTTGCGGAGGCAAAAAATGCGGGCATCATCATCCAAACCGCGGACAAACGCAAGCTGGACCAGATGGCTCAAGGCATCGCCCATCAAGGCGTTGTCGCCCAAGTGGCCCCTTACGAATATGCGGAGGTGGAGGACTTGTTGGCCAGAGCCAGGGATAAAGGGGAAGCTCCGTTTCTCCTGATCCTGGATGAAATTGAGGACCCGCATAATCTGGGCTCGATCCTGCGGACAGCGGATTGTGCCGGGGCCCATGGCATTATTATCCCCAAGCGCCGTTCCGTTGGGCTCACGGCCACCGTATCCAAAATTTCTGCAGGTGCGGTGGAGTATGTGCCTGTAGCCAAGGTGACCAACCTGTCCCAAACCATCGAGGAGCTCAAAAAAGCGGGTGTTTGGGTAGTCGGCGCGGACGTGCATACGGACAAAATGCTGTATGATGTGGATTTCACCATGCCCATTGCCATTGTGATCGGAAACGAGGGCAAGGGAATGGGAAGATTGGTGAAGGAGAGCTGCGACTTCAACGTCAAGCTGCCTATGGCCGGACAAATCAATTCCCTGAACGCCTCGGTTGCGGCTTCCATCTTCATGTATGAGGCTGTCCGCCAGCGTTTGCCCAAGAAATAAGGCCAGCCGATGAAAGAATACCTGATCGTGGACGGCTACAATATTATCGGGGCCTGGCCGGAGCTGGCGAAGCTGAAGGATGTGGAGCTGGAGGAAGCCAGGGACAGGCTGATCGGGATGCTGGCGGATTACCAGGCGTACAGCGGCATGAAGGTGTATCTGGTATTCGACGCCTACAAGGTCCCCGGCCTTGGGGGCAAATATGTGGAGAGCAAGCTGGAGATTGTCTACACCCGGGAGAAGGAAACGGCGGACGAACTGATCGAACGGTTAAGCTTAAGCCTTATCGGCCGCAGGCGCCATGTGTATGTGGCTACCTCGGATATGGCGGAGCAAAGCGTGATTTTTGGACAAGGAGCCTTCCGCCTTACGGCCAGAGAGCTTCTGGTGAAGGTGAAGCAGTCGCGGCGGGATGTGGAGGAACGGATTCAGCTCAAGGATGCAGGCAAGAAAAATTCCATCGACGGGGCGCTGCCGGACGATATTAAGCAAATCTTCGAAAAGTGGCGCCGCGGCAACTAGGGTAGATATACTAGAATGCCGGGTGCCGCTTCCGCTGAAGCGGCATGAATTGTCTTTTTCAGGGTAGTGATGGCATATTCTAGAAAAATTCACGGGTTTTCCAAATGGCGCTAGTTGACGATAATTCAGGGCATCATGTATACTAATCCTATCTTTTGCACGTGGAATAAGCCTTGTGGGGCTTGGCCGGAGGGGTTTTATGTGAGTGTCGACCTCAATATGTGGAGAAAGTCCGAAATAGAGCTCCGATCCGACGAAGACAATGTGGAAGCTGTCCGCGAAGGCGACGCCGAAGCCCTGGAGTACTTGATTAACAAGTATAAAAACTTTGTACGCGCCAAAGCCCGTTCCTACTTTCTCATTGGAGCGGACCGCGAGGATATCGTGCAGGAGGGTATGATCGGCCTGTACAAATCCATCCGTGATTTCCGCGGGGACAAGCTAGCCTCCTTCAAGGCATTCGCCGAGCTGTGTATTACCCGTCAGATTATCACAGCCATCAAAACCGCAACCCGTCAGAAGCATATCCCTCTCAATTCCTATGTTTCTTTGGACAAGCCCATCTACGACGAGGATTCCGACCGGACCCTTCTTGACGTGATTTGCGGTTCCAGAGTGACCGACCCGGAAGAGCTGATTATCAACCAGGAGGAATTCAGCGGCCTGGAGGACAAGATGGGAGAGCTCTTGAGCGATCTGGAGCGCAGGGTACTTATGCTGTATTTAGACGGCCGCTCCTATCAGGAGATTGCCGTTGACCTGGACCGTCATGTCAAGTCGATAGACAACGCTCTCCAGCGCGTCAAGCGAAAGCTGGAACGCTATCTGGAAATCAGAGACCTGCCTTAAAGAACGCCGCATTCCCTTAAGGAGCGCGGCGTTTTGTTTTTATGGCCTCCGTATGCCCCGCGGGGCGGGCGGTATGGGCCGTATCCAAAAAAGCCGAACGGAAAACGTTGCTGTTTTCTGTCCGGCTTTTTTTGTGCAGAAAAATGCAATCGAAAAATCGTATCTGTTTATCGATAATTTCTGAATGTTGTGTTTTCTTCGGGCCCCTATACTGAGGGGGAAAGGGGTGAGCAGAGTGGTTGCGAATTCGACACGGGCCAAAAAAGCTTTGCGGTATCTGAACAGGAAGAAGTATCTGTATATTCTACTTATTCCATGTGTGATCTACTTTTTTATTTTCAACTACATCCCCATGTACGGAATCATTATTGCGTTTAAGGACTTCAACTTTGCCAAAGGGATTATTCATAGTCCTTGGGTAGGTTTCGAGCATTTCAAGTACATGTTCGGGCTGAGTGATTTTTACCAGGTGTTCTGGAACTCGTTTTATCTGGGGCTTCTGCGGCTGGTATTCACCTTTCCTTTCCCGATCCTGCTGGCGCTTTTGTTAAACGAAATCCGCCAGGTGACATACCAGCGTTTGACCCAAACCATTATCTATTTGCCGCACTTTATTTCCTGGGTAGTTATCGGCGGTATTCTCGTGAACTTCCTGTCTCCCAGCTGGGGGCTCGTCAATATTTTTCTCAAGCAGTTTGGCTTCGAAGAGGTCTTCTTCCTGGCTGATGTGAGTTACTTCCGTCCCATTGTGGTGCTGAGCAGCATCTGGAAGGAAGCCGGCTGGGGCAGCATCATTTTCCTGGCCGCCATCACCGGCATTAATTCTGAATTGTACGAAGCCGCCAGTATAGACGGCGCCAGCCGCCTGCAGCGGATTTGGTATGTGACGGTGCCTGGCATCAAGTCCACCATTATGGTGCTGTTCATACTCCGTCTGGGCCATATTATGGGCAACGGCTTCGAGCAAATATTCGTCTTGCAAAATCCTATGAATCTGAGTGTGTCTGAGGTGTTCGAGACCTATTCGTACCGGGTGGGATTATTGGGCAGCCGGTTCTCCTTCGGAACAACTGTGGGGCTGTTCACTTCTGTTATTGGCCTGATCTTCCTGATGATGGGTGACCGTCTGGCCAAAATGATGAAGGAGGATGGCATATGGTAAACAATGGCGTAGGCGATCGGGTGTTTAGCGTATTCAACTATATTTTTGTGACCCTATTTTCCGTGGCATGTTTGTTTCCCTTTCTTTATGTCGTCGCCTTCTCGGTAACTCCCTATACGGAGTACCTGGAGCATCCGCTGCGGATGATCCCCAGCCGCCTGGAGTTTGGCGCATACAAGCAAATTTTCCAAATGCCGCTAATGTGGAGCGGCTACAAGGTTACGATATTGATTACGCTTGTTGGTGTGGCGCTGAACATTCTCCTGCTGGTTATTTCCGCTTATCCCCTGTCCAAGCCGGATTTGAAGGGGCGGAATGTCATTCTGGCGCTTATCGTGTTCACCATGTTTTTTAACGGGGGCCTCATTCCTAACTTCTACCTGATCAAGACGCTGGGTTTGTACAATACCATCTGGAGCTTGATATTGCCGGGGGTTTTGGGAGCGTACAACTTGATTTTGATGAAGAACTTCATCGGTTCCATCCCCCCCAGTCTGGAGGAATCCGCCTATATCGACGGGGCCAATGAGATCAAGGTGCTGTTCCGGATTATTATTCCGCTATCCAAGCCGGCGATTGCGACCTTCGTTATTTTCCACGCAGTGGGCCAATGGAATACGTTCTTCTCCGCCATTATCTATACCTCCAAACGCAGCTTGTGGCCGTTGATGCTCATTCTGCGGGACTTGGTGGTGGAGGATGGCGGGTTAGCCCGGGATATGATGGATAATGGCAGCGTGACAGAATTCACCCTGAAGATGGCGATTATTGTTTTTGCCACATTGCCCATTATTTTGGTGTATCCGTTTTTGCAGCGGTTTTTCATGAAAGGCTTGCTGGTGGGATCCATTAAAGGATAAGTCCTTAAGGTTTACTCGGTTATAGCTGCGACAGTTATGGCAGTTGTAATAGATAATCAGGATAAAGGGGAGATTTGTGTTGACTAGATCAAACAAGCTTTCTGCAAGTTTGCTGGCGTCCACCCTGGTTTTGACTGCAGTTGTGTCCGGTTGTGGAAGCGGTGACAAAGACAGCGCAGGCACTGCCAATCCGGGTGCCTCCAATGGATCAAGCCCGGCGGCCAAAGCTCCGGTAACCATCAAGATGTTCAACCGGGTGAATGCAGGAATTGTAGTGGAGAATAACCCGGTGGTCGCCGAGGCGGAGAAGCTGGCCAATGTGAAGCTGTCCATCGAAGCGCCTCCCATCAACAACTACACAGACAAACTGAAGGTAATGATGGCGTCGGGCGAACTGCCGGATCTGATTTATAACTGGGGCGGCGCCGATGCCAGCATGGAAACCTGGGCGCAGAACGGTTTGCTGCTTCCCTTGGATGATAAGATCTCCAAGTATCCCAATCTGATGAAGAATATCACCAAGGAAATGTGGGACAGCGTCAAGTCTGTCAACGACGGCAAGATATACGTGATTCCCAGAACCAATATCGTGAACCATTGGGGCTATATGGTCAACCAGGTATGGCTGGATAAGCTGGGGCTGAAGGCTCCCGAAACCCTGGATGAGCTGACCAATGTGCTGCGGGCGTTCACCAAGAACGACCCGGACGGCAACGGCAAGGCGGATACCTTTGGGTTGAGCCAGATTGGTGTGTGGGCGCCTACCAACTTCATCGCCGGCGCTTTCGATTTGCCATTGGTGAACGGGGTGAAGGATACGGATGGAAATTATAAGATCAAGGAGAAAATGTCCGGATATCTTCCTTATCTGACCTACCTGAAGCAGCTGCATAGCGAAAAGATTATTGATCCCGAATTTATCATCAACAAGTCGTATGTGGATCTGGAGAAGCTGAATCAGGGAAAAGTCGGCATGGTGCCTTCCCATCAATATGGTGTTATGGTTAATCTGGGCCGGGACAAGGATGCCGACAAAAAGTTTACCTATCATGGTGTGCTGAAGAACAGCAAGGGAGAGGCGCGGAATTTGGTGACCGTCGCCACCTGGGGCGGCTGGATGATCAGCAAGAACAGCAAAAATGTGGATGAAGTGCTGCGTTTCCTGGATTGGGGCAATACGCCGGAAGCGAATGCCTTGTTCCAGATCGGGTTGAAGGGTCTGACTTATGACAGCTATGATCCCGCAAGCAAGGCTCTCGTCCGCAGCACGGAGCAAGCCGCCAAGGTGAATACGCTGACCAGCACGTATATGACGTTGGCCAATGCCATTAACGGGGAAGGCGCGATCATCGAGAATGCCGATTCGCCCGAGAAGCTGGCCAAGTTCAAGGAGCAGTGGGCTGCCGCGCAGAAGAAGATGAAGACAGAGAACGTGCCGGCTGTCCGTTCGCCCAAACTGTTGAACCTGGGCAACACCATTCCCGACCTGATCAAGGAAAAGGATGAGCAGGAGCAGAAGTATATCACAGGTGAGATTACTGTGGATCAGCTGAAGAGCTTCCTGGAGAAAAAGTGGTACCCGGCCACAGCGGATGCGGAAAAGGAATATATCGAGT
The DNA here is from genome assembly GCA_023386955.1 of Bacillota bacterium. Lineage (GTDB taxonomy): Bacteria > Bacillota > Bacilli > Paenibacillales > NBRC-103111 > Paenibacillus_AR > Paenibacillus_AR mesotrionivorans. The sequence goes on along the minus strand of JAEWIS010000003.1, from coordinate 46,076 downwards.
TTATGAACAAGCTGGCGAAGTAACATACTGGGAGTCTGGCCGACGACACGATGATGAATAATATTCAGGTGGAATGACTGGGAAGGGTAAGGAATGAAACCCGATGAATATGCATTCGTCTACAACTCGGTCGGCTAAACTCCCGGCAGGCAAACGAAGTGAGGTGGACAGGATTGACTTTGAAGCAGCGGAAGGCGGAATTTGAAGCGCAGAAGCGGGTTTACGAAAGTGCAACCCTGCGATTTCATGGTGTGGACGGTTTTGATGTGTACAATGTGTCCATTCCGTTCATCCGAAACGGAAAGCGCTATTTGTTCGGGCGGGTAGAACGCCGCCACGAGTGGGCCCGCTCCTGGGTCCGCCTGTTTGAGGAAACGGGACCAGACGAGTGGACAACAGTCGAGAATAGTATGATCTATACGCTGGAGGACCCTTATATCGCAGAGATTGGCGATGAGCTGGTGCTGGGCGGAACACATGTGCAATATGACCGCGGATCATACAGCACCTTCTTCGGTTATTTTTTCCGGGGAACGGACCTCCATGATTTGTACTATTTCACCACGGGGCCTGACAAAATGAAGGATATCCGCCTTGTTCCTCTGGCTGATGGCAGGATTGGCGTATTCTCCCGGCCGCGCAGCAGTGATATGCGAGGCAAGTATGGCAGCGAATCCATGATCGGCTTCACGGTCATCAACAGTCTGGATGAGCTGACCGCGGATGTGATTGCCAACGCGCCATACATTTATGACATCTTCGGGGAAGGCGAATGGGGAGGCGTCAATCAGGCGTATCTGCTGGACAGCGGCAAAATTGGCATTATCGGCCATATTAGCTACCGGGATCAGGATGAGCGCGGAGGAGAGCAGCGGGTATACTTGAATATGGCCTTTGTGTTCGATCCGGCCACCCGCAAGTCTGCAGATCTCCATCTCATCGGCAGCCGTTCCTGCTATCCGCCGGGGCCGGCCAAAAAGCCATACCTGACAGATTGCGTCTTCGCTTCGGGCATCGTCATGCGTCCGGACGGGAAGGCTGATTTGTACAGCGGCATAGGCGACTGTCAGACGGGGCGTATCACCATCGACTATCCCTTTGCAGGGCATGGGGCGTTATGGACAGGCGCACGCTGAACGGCAATATCAAGAGAGCCCGGACCATGTGGTCCGGGCTTTTGGCGTGTGGGTTAGACGAGCAGCGGGAGGATCAGCAGAGGCAGCCGCTTTTGCCGCCGGCCAAGCTTTTGGCGTTTGCCAGCCGGTTCTCTGCCAGGCGGTCGGCCGCTTCGTGGGGAAGCATCTTTTCAACCGCGGCGATGCGGAACACTTCCTCCAGGTTCTGGCGGATATTGGCTACCTGGAGGTAAGCCCGCTCCTCATTGTAGCCGCCTTGTTCGTTGGCAATGTTGATCACGCCGCCTGCATTAATGACATAGTCGGGTGCATAGAGAATGCCCCGCTCCGCCAGCGCCAGACCGTGCCGCGGCTCCTTCAGCTGATTGTTGGCCGCGCCGGAGACCACCTTGGCCTTCAGTACCGGAATGGTGGCGTCGTTCAGCGTAGCACCCAAGGCACAGGGCGCATAAATATCGCAAGCTGCGCCGTAGATGGCGTCCGGGCTGACGATGGCCGCCCCGAATTCCGCCTCTACCCGTGCCAAGGCTTCCTTGTTCAGGTCTGCCGCAACGATCCGGGCCCCTTCCTGGTGCAGGTGCTTGCAGAGATAGTAGCCGACATGGCCAACACCCTGCACAGCCACCGTCAGGCCGGACAGGCTGTCCGAGCCGAAGGCTTCCCGCGCCGCCGCCTTCATGCCCACATATACGCCATAGGCGGTAGCGGGGGACGGATCGCCTGAGGAGCCTCGGGACTTGCCCAGCCCTGCAACGTATTGCGTATGCTCGCTTACAATCTCCATGTCCTCCACGCAGGTGCCCACGTCCTCGGCGGTAATATAACGGCCTGACAGGCCCTGCACATAATGTCCGAAGGCCCGGAACATCGCTTCATTCTTCGCAGTCTTGGAATCGCCGATGATGACAGTTTTGCCGCCGCCCAGCGCTAGCCCCGCCGCCGCATTCTTGTAGGTCATACCCCGGGCCAGCCGGAGCACGTCCGTCAGCGCCTCCTCCTCGGAAGCGTAATTCCACATGCGGGTGCCGCCCAAAGCGGGGCCCAGCGTGGTGTCATGGATGGCGATAATCGCTTTGAGGCCGGAGGCCTTGTCCTGACAAAACACCACTTGTTCGTAATCATCCTTCTCCATCACTTCAAACAGCTTCATGGCGCTTCCACCTTCCTGATATGTACCGTCTATCCTAGGGTGTATATGCAAAACCCTGCTCTTTAGGATCTCTTTATCAGCCTAAGACGGGCGGGGCCTTTCGTCAAGAAGGCGGCCGTGGTAAGATGAACGGGAATTCTTATTAACGGACTATTACCCAATAAATAGCAGTTGTCGGGAGGGTGTTATGGAAAGGGAGCAGTTGGCAGGCAATGCCAGAGAATATGCCGCGCGGGTCCACAGCGTGATGGATTATATTGATAACCACCTTGCCGATCCGCTGACCTTAGAGGAGCTTTCCCGGGTGGCGGGATTCTCCAAGTATCACTTCCACCGGATCTTCGCAAGCCAGACGGGGGAAACCCTGTTCGGCTTTATTCAGCGGCTGCGGCTGGAGAAGGCGGCCCTCCTCTTGGCCAGTGATCCCGGAGTCAGTGTCACCGAGGCGGCGCTGGAGACGGGCTTTGGCGGTTCCTCCTCCTTTGCCAGGGGCTTCCGGCAGCGCTTCGGCGTCACCCCCACCGAATGGCGGAGCAAAGCGGCGCGGGGCAATAGCAATTTCGGTATAACGGACCGCAACGGAAGCAAGGCGGAACGCAATCCGGGGAAATCGGCCGCGGCCTCCAAGGTTTATATTGAGTATGCAGGCCATACTCAAATCTGGAGGTATGAAATGGAACAGAAAACAACGACGGTAACGGTAAAGGAAATTCCCGAGTGGACCCTGGCTTATGTGCGCTATGTGGGCCCGTATGCGGGGGATGGGGAGCTGTTTCAACGGTTGAATGATAAGCTGTTCAAGTGGGCAGGCGCCCGCGGGCTGATCCGCTTCCCCGAAACCCAGCATCTGATCATGTACCATGACAGCCCGGATATTACCGAGGAAGACAAGCTGCGCGTCAGCGTATGCATCACCGTGCCGGAGGATACCCAGGTGGACGGGGACATCGGCAAAATGACCCTTGCCGCGGGCAAATACGCCTTCGCCCGGTTCCGGCTGGGGGTAAAAGATTTCTCGGAGGCCTGGGCTTGGGTATACGGCACCTGGCTGCCGGATTCCGGCTTTGCTCCGGATGACGGGCCATGCTTCGAAATGTACCCGGAGCCGGAGCCGGACGCCGAAGGACGGTTTGCCGTCGACATCTGCGTTCCGGTCAAGCCGCTCTAGATAAGATAGGGACAGCGTGCGGACGGGCTTAAGAGAGCCTTGTCCGCACGCTTTCTTTTTGCCGCGTATAAGGGGAAGGCTGTGTGTTCAGGTTTATCCTGCAACTCTACGGGCAATACTAGCAAGCAATCAAGAGACGCGATGGAGCGGCCGGAACGAAACAAGCAGGCTGTCGGCGGCGGGAGCGGGCCTTGGAAGCGTGTTGGCGAGAAATGGTTCCTTGACACGAATATCCCGCTATGATAGAATGCTTTAGTAACCCTAAATTGTTAAGACGCGAGTCCCAGACAATCAGGGTTTTTAATTAGTTCAGGTTGTCTATGGGAGGTGTAAACATGCGGGTTATCATTACTTTGGCTTGCACGAACTGCAAACAACGGAACTATACGTCCAACAAGAACAAGCGGAATAATCCGGACCGCATGGAACTGAAGAAGTATTGCAAGTATTGCAATGAACCTACAGTCCATCGCGAAACTCGGTAAGCTTTTGGAGGTGCAGTCGTGGCTTTTGTGGACAAAATGAAGCGTAGCTTCGGTTCCTTTTTCGGCTTCTTCGCCGATGCCTGGTCCGAGCTCAAGAAAGTCAAGTGGCCTACCAGAAAAGAAATGATCAGCTATACGCTGGTTGTTGTTGGTACGGTGCTGTTTGTTACCCTGTACTTTTACGTTCTTGACCTGGGCATCTCCGAGCTGATTCGCCTGGTCACGGAATAGGGGCCGGCATCAATGGAGAAAAGATGGTATGTCGTCCACACGTATTCGGGTTACGAAAACAAGGTTAAGGCAAACCTGGAAAAGCGCGTCGAGTCCATGAACATGCAGGACAAGATCTTCCGTGCCCTGGTTCCTACTGAAGAAGAAGTAGTGAACAAGGACGGCAAGAAGAAGACGGTTCAACGCAAGGTTTACCCTGGTTATGTATTGGTGGAGATGATCCAGACGGACGAGTCTTGGTATGTTGTCCGCAATACGCCCGGTGTAACAGGGTTTGTCGGTTCTACCGGCTCCGGCTCGAAGCCGACCGCTCTGCTTCCCGAGGAAGTGGAATCCATCCTGAAGCATATGGGTATGGAAGAGCCGAAGCCGAAAATTGACTTTGAGCTGAAAGAAATGGTCCGTGTCAAAGTGGGTCCTTTCGCCAATTTTGTCGGCTCCGTAGAGGAAATTCTGCCGGAAAAGATGAAGCTGAAGGTTCATGTCAACATGTTCGGCAGGGAAACACCGCTTGAGCTGGAATTTACTCAGGTGGAGAAAGTATAAATGCATCCGCCGCATGGAAGCGGGATTTCCCGCGGACTATTTGCATGCGGGCTGCCGGCAGTGACACACACGGCAGCGTGGATTCGCTCTGGCTGGTTTCGGTATGAAACGGCCGGTGTTTGCGGCTGGCGCATCTGCGCCTAACCGCGGTGGGAGGGGCAGCACCCCATCTGTACCACATTTCGCAAGGAGGTGTCTAGCAATGGCAAAGAAAGTTATCAAAATGGTGAAGCTCCAAGTTGCAGCAGGTAAAGCGAATCCGGCACCGCCGATCGGTCCTGCACTGGGTCAAGCAGGCGTGAACATTATGGCGTTCTGTAAGGAATTCAATGCCCGTACCGCTGATCAAGCCGGCCTGATTATTCCGGTTGTTATCACAGTATTCGAGGACCGTTCCTTTACATTCGAAACCAAAACTCCGCCCGCAGCCGTTCTGCTTCGTGTAGCCGCCAACGTTCCTAAGGGATCCGGCGAACCTAACAAGAAGAAAGTGGCAACCATCAAGCGCGCTAAGGTGCGTGAGATCGCCGAGCAAAAAATGCCCGACCTGAACGCAGCTTCCGTAGAAGCGGCTATGCGCATGGTTGAAGGCACTGCCCGCAGCATGGGTATCGTAATCGAAGACTAAGTCTTCACCGTTTGACCAAGTGGGAGGATATTCCGCTAACACCACAAAGGAGGAACCGTACATGGCTAAACACGGTAAGAAGTATGCCGAAGCAGCTAAAAACGTAAACGCAGAAGCGTTTTACGAAGCTGCAGAAGCTGTTGAGCTCGTGAAGAAAATGGCTACTGCCAAGTTCGACGAAACCGTTGAGGTTGCCGTTCGTCTGGGCGTAGACCCCAAGAAGCAAGACCAAGCTGTCCGCGGCGTAGTTGTACTGCCCCACGGCACAGGCAAAACCAAGCGTGTGCTTGTATTCGCCAAAGGTGACAAAGCAAAGGAAGCGGAAGCTGCCGGAGCCGATTTCGTTGGCGATGCTGACATGATCAACAAAATCCAGCAAGGCTGGTTCGACTTTGATGTCTGCGTGGCTACACCGGACATGATGAGCGAAGTAGGTAAGCTGGGCCGTATCCTCGGTGGTAAAGGCTTGATGCCGAACCCCAAGGCCGGTACCGTTACATTTGACGTAACCAAAGCCATCGGTGAAATCAAAGCAGGTAAAATCGAATATCGTCTCGACAGAGCCGGTCAAATTCATGCTCCTATCGGCAAGGCTTCCTTCGACGCCGACAAGCTGAATGAAAACCTGAAGGCCCTGATTGATGCGCTTGTTCGTGCCAAGCCTGCTGCAGCTAAGGGTGTATACCTGAAGAGCGCTGCCGTGTCCTCTACTATGGGCCCGAGCGTGAAGCTCAACATTGCTGCTTACCGCTAAAAAATGGCATTTGACTTGCGCGCCTCATCTGTGTTAGGATAAGTGAGGTTTTTCAAAAGTGAATATGCTGACCGTAGACAGCAGGTGCCCTTGAGGCTTAATTCCCTGCCGAGGTGTTATGATATAGATCGATCCTTAGCTTGAATCGATTCGAATCCATCATGCCTTCGTCGTCTAACGAGGGCATTTTTTATGCCTTCAGCAGCGCAGGTTGCTCGTATGTGTCGAATACAGTTTTGCTTTTTTGCAAAGCTTCCCTAGGAGGTGTAACGAATGCCTAATGCAAAAGTACTGGAACAAAAACAACAAATGGTAAACGAAGTGACTGCCAAGCTGCAGGAAAGCTCCTGCACAGTGGTTGCTGACTACCGTGGTCTGACTGTTGCTCAAGTAACCCAGCTGCGGAAGAACCTCCGCGAAGCAGGCGTTGAATTCCAAGTGTTGAAGAACACGCTGGTGCGCCGTGCTACTGCCGAGGCTAACCTGACTGAGTTGGATGCCGTTCTGACTGGACCTACAGCTGTGGCTTTCGGTAAGGACGTAGTCGCTCCTGCCAAGGTGCTGGCTGATTTCGCCAAGAAGAACGACAAGCTCCAAATCAAAGGCGGCGTTGTCGAAGGACGCGTTGTCGATGCTGCTCAGCTTAAGGCACTGGCTGATCTGCCTTCCCGCGAAGGACTTCTGTCCATGCTGCTCAGCGTGCTGCAAGCACCGATGCGCAACTTCGCCCTTGCGGTTAAGGCCGTTTCCGAAAAGCAAGAAGCGTAAGAAACCCCAGCACCAAAAAATCATATGAACGATATATAGGAGGTTTAACCATGAGCAAAGAGCAAATCATTGAAGCCATCAAAGGCATGACCGTTCTGGACCTGAACGATCTGGTTAAAGCAATCGAGGAAGAATTCGGCGTAACTGCAGCAGCTCCGACTGTTGTAGGCGCAGTAGCAGCAGCTCCGGCTGAAGCCGAGCAAACTGAATTCGACGTAATCCTGACCAACGCTGGCGCTTCCAAGATCAACGTGATCAAGGTTGTACGCGAAATCACTGGTCTGGGTCTGAAAGAAGCCAAGGATCTGGTTGACGGCGCTCCTAAGCCGGTCAAGGAAAAGGTATCCAAGGAAGATGCTGAAGCTGTTAAGGCTAAGCTGACCGAAGCAGGCGCAACTGTAGAAGTGAAGTAATTCCACTTTGCTGCACATAGGACCCCTTGAAGATTCTTCAAGGGGTTTGTGCTGTTATTGATGCGCTGTCTTTCTCTCCGGTGGGCCGGTCTACCGGCAAGAAGGAGAACGCATACTTTCGTAAAGGAAAGGGGGCGAACCGCTGTGGATCATTATTATACCTCCAAGCCGGTCTCCGGCCGGGACACCTTCCGATTCCAGGCGGAGCTGCGCGGAAGAAACTGGACGTTCCTCTCCGATGCTGGAGTGTTCTCCAAAAACGGCATTGATTTTGGAAGTACACTTTTGATCGAAACCATGGAGATTCCGCCGGAAGCACGGGTGTTGGATGTGGGATGTGGATACGGTCCCATCGGACTGTCGGCTGCAGTGCTGGCAGAGCGGGGGAGCGTGACCATGCTGGATGTGAACAACCGGGCGTTGGAGCTGGCTAAGGAGAATGCGGCTTTGAATGGAGTGTCGAATGTCCGTATCCTCGAAAGTGATACGCTGTCAGCAGTTGCCGGCGAAACCTTCGACTACATCCTGACCAATCCGCCGATCCGGGCCGGGAAGGAAGTGGTGCACCGGATTTTCACCCAAGCATACGAGGCTCTTGCGGCTGATGGAGCACTGTGGGTTGTCATTCAGAAGAAGCAGGGTTCGCCCTCTGCATGGGCCAGGCTGGAGGAGTTGTTCGGTGAGGGACAGGTGGAGGAAGTCACCAAGGACAAGGGGTACAGAATCTTCCGCGCTATGAAAAAAGTTTGACTTGATTTTTTGATTGTGATATGATTATAAAATGTCAGAATTATGATGGGCGACATGTCTTTCATTTTTGAAAATGTCAAGTGTTTTTTTGCGGGGATGGAGGGAGCTGCGGTTTGACCGTAAGTTAACGTTATTATACCCGGCGTTTCAAGCATTTAAGCATCTTGCAGGAAAATGTCGCATGACGGTGTCCATTTGACCAATTATCCGGATCGGGTATATTCTCTTCCCTTTTGGCAAATTATAGGAAGATGATACTGGATCGCTCTGCGCATTTTGCGGGAGCAGCCCGTTGCGGTGGAACAACCGGATCTCGGTAGTATACCGGTTTCCGAAGTAGGCGAATACATGTGGAGAGGCTGCCCTTGGCTTGGTTATCACAGCCTGAGGCTCTCCATAACTGATCCTGCCTTTGGGCCGGATCACGTTATCTCCTGATAGCAGCAACTTTAAGCAGGCACGAGGGGTGAATGAAAGTTGGCGGGTCATCTTGTTCAATTTGGTCGACGTAAACGCAGGTCTTATGCGCGCATCAACGAAGTGCTGGATATCCCTAACCTGATTGAAATTCAGCAAAAATCATACCAGTGGTTTTTGGATGAGGGATTGCGCGAGATGTTCCAGGACATCTCTCCGATTCAGGACTTTACCGGGAATCTGGTGCTGGAGTTTATCGACTACAGCCTTGGGGAACCGAAATACACAGTGGACGACGCGAAGGAACGGGACGTAACCTATGCGGCGCCCTTGCGGGTCAAGGTACGCTTGATCAACAAGGAAACCGGAGAGGTGAAGGAACAGGAAGTTTTCATGGGTGATTTCCCGCTCATGACCGAAACAGGCACGTTTATTATCAACGGGGCCGAGCGTGTTATCGTCAGTCAGTTGGTCCGTTCGCCAAGCGTGTATTTCAGCACCAAAGTTGACAAGAACGGCAAGAAGAACTTCACCGCAACTGTGATTCCCAACCGTGGTGCGTGGCTGGAGCTGGAGACGGACGCCAAGGACATCATTTATGTCCGGATCGACCGTACCCGTAAAATTCCGGTTACCGTTCTTCTGCGGGCTTTGGGATTTGGCACGGATGCGGAAATCATCAACCTCCTCGGTGACGATGAATATATCCGCAATACCCTTGATAAGGACAATACCGATACCACGGATAAGGCCCTTATCGAAATTTACGAACGGCTTCGTCCCGGCGAACCGCCGACACTGGATAACGCCAAGAGTCTTCTGGTAGCGCGTTTCTTCGATCCGAAGCGGTATGATCTGGCCAATGTCGGCCGTTACAAGATCAATAAGAAGCTTCATATTAAGAACCGGCTGTTTAACCAGCGCCTGGCTGAAACCTTGGTGGATGCCACTACCGGCGAAATTCTGGCGGAAGCCGGACAACTGCTGGACCGGCGTTTGCTGGATACCATCATTCCCATGCTGGAGAACGGACTGGGCATGAAGGATTTCCATACGGCCGGCGGTGTGCTTGAAAATGAGAATGAGATTCCGCTGCAGTCTATCCATGTGTATTCGCCGATTGAAGACGGCAAGGTCGTCAAGGTGATTGCCAACGGACTGATCGACAAGTCGGTCAAGCATATTACACCGGCGGATATCGTTTCTTCCATTAACTATTTTATGAACCTCTTGCACGGCATCGGCAGCACGGATGATATTGACCATCTGGGCAACCGCCGTCTGCGTTCCGTCGGTGAGCTTCTGCAAAACCAATTCCGTATCGGGTTGTCCCGGATGGAGCGGGTTGTGCGCGAGCGGATGTCCATCCAAGACGCCAATGTAATCACGCCTCAAGCGCTGATCAACATCCGTCCTGTGATCGCATCCATCAAGGAGTTCTTCGGCAGCTCCCAGCTGTCCCAGTTTATGGACCAAACCAACCCGTTGGCAGAGCTGACGCATAAGCGCCGTTTGTCTGCTTTGGGCCCTGGCGGTCTGACCCGGGAACGTGCGGGCATGGAAGTCCGGGACGTCCATCACTCCCACTATGGCCGGATGTGTCCCATCGAAACGCCTGAAGGACCGAACATCGGGTTGATCAACTCCTTGTCCACCTTCGCGCGGATCAATGAATATGGCTTTATCGAAGCGCCTTACCGTTGGGTTGATCCCAAAACGGGTGTCGTCACCGATCAGATTGCTTATCTGACCGCGGATGAAGAGGATAATTACGTTATCGCCCAGGCGAATGCGGAACTGTCCGAAGAAGGCACTTTTGTCCAAGACAGCGTTATTGTCCGTTACAAGGATGATATCCTGACGCTCCCCAAGGAGCGGGTTGACTACATGGATATTTCGCCGAAGCAAGTGGTATCCGTGGCAACGGCTCTCATTCCCTTCCTGGAGAATGACGACTCCAACCGTGCCCTCATGGGTTCCAACATGCAGCGGCAGGCCGTTCCGCTTCTTTTGCCAAAGGCTCCTCTCGTAGGAACCGGCATGGAGCACAAGTCTGCCAAGGATTCCGGCGTATGTATCGTATCCAAGGTGCATGGCATTGTAGAGCGGGTTTCCGCCAACGAGATCTGGGTCCGCCAGCAGCAAATGATTGACGGCCGCATGGTCACCGGAAATCTGATCAAGCATAAGCTCCACAAGTTCGAACGCTCCAACCAAGGCACCTGCATCAACCAGCGTCCCATCTGCCGCAAGGGTGACATCATCAAGCCGGGTGATATTCTGGCTGACGGACCGTCCACCGAGCAGGGCGAATTGGCGCTTGGCCGCAATGTTGTGGTTGCGTTTATGACTTGGGAAGGTTACAACTACGAGGATGCCATCCTGCTCAGCCAAAAGCTGGTTAAGGAGGATGTGTACACCTCCATCCATATCGAGGAATACGAATCCGAAGCCCGGGATACCAAGCTGGGACCCGAGGAAATCACCCGGGATATCCCCAACGTGGGCGAGGATGCATTGAAGAACCTGGATGAGCGCGGCATCATCCGTGTTGGTGCGGAGATCGGTGCAGGCGACATTCTGGTAGGTAAGGTAACCCCGAAGGGTGTAACCGAGCTGACTGCGGAAGAACGCCTCCTGCACGCCATCTTCGGTGAAAAGGCGCGGGAAGTGCGGGATACCTCCTTGCGGGTGCCCCACGGTACCGACGGTATTGTTGTGGATGTGAAGGTCTTCACCCGTGAGAACGGCGATGAGCTTCCTCCCGGAGTCAACCAGCTGGTGCGTGTCTACATCGCCCAGAAGCGGAAGATCTCCGAAGGCGACAAGATGGCCGGACGTCACGGCAACAAGGGTGTTATTGCACGGATCATGCCGGAAGAGGATATGCCCTTCCTGCCGGATGGCACACCTGTTGAAGTTGTGTTGAACCCGCTGGGCGTACCGTCCCGGATGAACATCGGCCAAGCGCTGGAGGTTCACTTGGGCATGGCCGCCAAGATGCTGGGCATTCATACGGCAACCCCTGTATTTGACGGCGCGCGCGAAAACGACGTCTTCGATACCATGGTGGAAGCAGGTATGGCCCGGACCGGTAAATGGCAGCTTTGCGATGGCCGGACCGGCGAGCCCTTCGAACGTGAAGTTACCGTCGGCGTCATGTACATGATCAAGCTGGCGCACATGGTTGACGATAAGATTCACGCCCGTTCCACGGGTCCATACTCGCTGGTTACCCAGCAGCCGTTGGGCGGTAAAGCCCAGTTCGGCGGCCAGCGCTTCGGCGAAATGGAAGTATGGGCGCTGGAAGCATACGGCGCTGCTTATACTCTGCAAGAAATTTTGACCGTCAAGTCCGATGACGTGGTTGGCCGGGTGAAAACCTACGAGTCCATCGTCAAAGGCGAGAATGTGCCGGAACCGGGCATTCCCGAATCCTTCAAGGTTCTGATCAAGGAATTGCAGAGCCTGGGTATGGATGTCAAGATCCTCTCCGAGAACGAGGAAGAGATCGAGATGCGCGAAATCGACGAAGACGAAGTCACCAGCGATAAGTTGAACCTCAATCTGGAGGGATCGGAGCTGGGGGCAGAGTAATCCGCTTACCGGCTTTGTTCCAAACAGAAGAAAATTGTCTATCGACGATTAACCAATCCCGGGGGTAAACGCACGGCACCGCTAGTATGCCGCCATGCGTTTACCCTTCGGGTCATCCCTTGCCCCTAGACCGTGTACCGCTCCAACAATTTTAAGGAGGGCTGCTCCTTGATCGACGTCAATAATTTTGAATCCATGAAAATTGGCCTTGCCTCGCCGGAGAAAATTCGTTCCTGGTCCCGTGGCGAAGTCAAAAAGCCTGAAACCATTAACTACCGTACCTTGAAGCCGGAGAAGGAAGGCCTGTTCTGCGAGCGCATCTTCGGTCCTCAGAAGGACTGGGAATGTCATTGCGGCAAGTACAAGCGTGTCCGCTACAAGGGCGTTGTCTGCGACCGCTGCGGCGTAGAAGTGACAAGGGCCAAGGTACGCCGGGAGCGTATGGGCCACATTGAGCTGGCTGCTCCGGTTTCGCATATTTGGTACTTCAAGGGTATCCCCAGCCGGATGGGTCTGGCATTGGACATGTCTCCCCGTTCCCTGGAGGAAATCATCTATTTCGCATCCTACGTGGTAACCGATCCCGGAGATACACCGTTGGAGAAGAAGCAGCTTCTGTCCGAGAAGGAATACCGCAGCTACCGTGAAAAGTACGGGTATGCTTTCCAAGCGGGCATGGGCGCTGAAGCAGTCAAACGCCTCCTGCAGGATATCGACGTCGAGAAGGAAATGGAGAGCCTGAAGGAAGAGCTGAAAACCGCCCAGGGGCAGCGCCGTAACCGCGCCATTAAACGCCTGGAGGTTATCGAGGCTTTCCGTAACTCCAAAAACCTGCCCGAGTGGATGGTCCTGGATGTGCTGCCGGTTATTCCTCCGGAGCTTCGTCCGATGGTTCAGCTGGATGGCGGCCGTTTTGCCACCTCCGACTTGAACGATCTGTACCGCCGCGTCATTAACCGGAACAACCGCCTGAAGCGTCTTCTGGACCTGGGCGCACCGGATATCATCGTCCAAAATGAAAAGCGCATGCTTCAAGAAGCAGTAGACGCGCTGATCGATAACGGCCGCCGCGGCCGCCCGGTAACGGGTCCCGGCAACCGTCCCCTCAAGTCCCTCAGCCATATGCTGAAGGGTAAGCAAGGCCGTTTCCGGCAGAACCTGCTGGGTAAGCGCGTTGACTACTCTGGCCGTTCCGTTATCGTAGTAGGACCGGATCTGAAGATGTACCAATGCGGTTTGCCCAAGGAAATGGCACTGGAGCTGTTCAAACCCTTCGTAATGAAGGAATTGGTCAACAAGGGCCTGGCCCATAACATCAAAAGCGCCAAGCGCAAGGTCGAACGCAGCAGCGGCGAAGTATGGGACGTTCTGGAGGAAGTCATCAAGGAGCATCCGGTTCTCCTGAACCGTGCGCCGACCCTTCACCGTCTGGGCATCCAAGCCTTCGAGCCGATTCTGGTAGAAGGCCGTGCCATCAAGCTTCACCCGTTGGTTTGTACCGCATACAACGCCGACTTTGACGGAGACCAAATGGCGGTTCACGTTCCGCTCTCCGCCGAAGCTCAAGCGGAAGCCCGCATTCTCATGCTGGCCTCCGGCAATATCCTGAACCCCAAGGACGGAAAGCCTGTTGTTACCCCGTCCCAGGACATGGTACTGGGTTCCTTCTACCTGACCATGGCCGATCAAGGGGCCAAGGGAACCGGAATGCTGCTTGCTTCCGTTGAAGAGGCTGTATCGGCTTATTACCGCGGCGCTGCTTCCCTGCATGCAGTAGTTGCCATCCCGGCCAAGCTGCTGGGCAAAACCAGCTTTACACCGGAGCAGCAGGAAGCCATCCTGATTACAAGCATCGGCAAGATTATCTTCAACGAAATCTTCCCTGCCGACCTGCCGTTTATTAACGAACCGACCAAGAAGAATCTGCTGAACGGAACTCCGGACAGCTACTTTGTCTTCGAAAAGGGCGGCGACATCAAGCAGCGGATCGCTGATTTGAACACAGCCAGACTGGCCGTAGGCAAGGACTTCCTGGGTACGATCATCGCGGAATGCTTCCGCAAGTACAAGACGATGGAAACCTCCATCATCCTGGACAAAATCAAGAAGCTGGGCTTCACCTACTCCACTCGCGCCGGCATTACCATCGCCGTATCCGACGTGGAAGTGCCTCAGGAAAAGCATGAGCTTCTGGGCGAGTCCGAGGAAAAGGTCCGGGTGGTTACCAACCAGTACCGCCGCGGTCTGATTACCGACGACGAACGGTATGACCGGGTTATCTCCATTTGGTCTAAGACCAAGGATGATATCACGGACATCCTGATGAAGAACCTGAAGAAGTTCAATTCCATCAACATGATGGTGGAATCCAAGGCTCGGGGTAACAAATCCCAGATCACCCAGCTGGGCGGTATGCGCGGTCTGATGGCGACGCCGACAGGCCGGATTTACGAATTGCCCATCAAGTCCAACTTCCGTGAAGGCCTGACGGTATTGGAGTACTTTATCTCCACTCACGGCGCCCGGAAGGGTCTGGCGGATACAGCCCTCCGTACCGCGGACTCCGGCTACCTGACCCGCCGTCTTGTTGACGTGGCCCAGGACGTAATTGTCCGTGAAGAGGACTGCGGCACCGATAAGGGATCCGTGGTTGCACGTATCCAGGACGGTAAGGAAGTCATTGAGGATCTGTATGACCGTATCGAAGGACGTTATTCCTTCGAGACTCTTCGTGATCCCCAAACCGGTGAAATCATCGTTGGCCGCAATCAGCTGATCGATTCCGATATTGCCGAGCATATCATCAAGGCCGGCATTGAAAAGCTGCAAATCCGTTCTGTTCTTTCCTGCCGCACCTACCACGGTGTGTGCAAGAAATGCTACGGCCGGAATCTGGCTACCGGGGAGCATGTGGAGATTGGTGAGGCAGTCGGCATCATTGCTGCCCAATCCATCGGCGAGCCTGGTACCCAACTTACCATGCGTACGTTCCATACCGGCGGCGTAGCCGGTGATGACATCACTCAAGGTCTTCCGCGGATCCAGGAGCTTTTCGAAGCCCGGAACCCTAAAGGCCAAGCGACCATCACTGAAATCGACGGCGTCGTGAAGGATATCCGTGAAGGCAAGGACCGCCGGGAAATCGAGGTTCACGGCGAAGCGGAATCCAAGACCTATTCCGTTACCTACGGCTCCCGTGTGCGCGTCACCAAGGGGCAGGCCGTTGAGGCCGGCGATGAGCTGACCGATGGCTCTATCGACCCCAAGGAAATGCTGCGCATCAAGGGTATCCGCGGCGTGCAGAATTACATTCTGCAGGAAGTGCAGCGGGTTTACCGGAACCAGGGCGTAGAAATCAACGACAAGCACGTGGAAGTTATGATCCGGCAAATGCTGCGCAAAATCCGCGTTGTAGATGCAGGCGACACCACGCTCTTGCCGGGCTCTTTTGTCGACATGCATGAATACGAAGAAGCAAACAAGGTTGTGTTGATGAATGGAACCGAGCCCGCCGTGGCGAAGCCTGTTCTTTTGGGTATCACCAAGGCGTCTCTGGAAACCGACTCCTTCCTGTCTGCGGCTTCCTTCCAAGAAACCACACGTGTACTCACCGATGCCGCTATCAAGGGCAAGGTGGACCGACTGCTGGGTCTGAAGGAAAACGTATTGATTGGTAAGCTGCTGCCGGCTGGTACAGGTATGGCCCGTTACCGGAACGTCAAGATTTCCGACCAGTATATCGAAGCAGCTGAAGCAGCTGCTCTTGCGGCCGCACAGGCTGAAGAGCCCCAGGAAAACGGGGAAGTACCGGTTGTCGCCAACAAGTAAGATATGCGCATGAGAAAATCTGGTGTCCAGATTGAATAGATTCTTTCTTGACACCGGATTTTCAAAATGCTAATATATCAAAGTGTGCCAAAATGGTAAGCCCCTTGTGTCTTTGGAGGATGCCTTATGTCTTATGATAAAGTCAAACAGGCGGGTAAGCTTATTGTAGGTGCGAAGCAGGCTTTGAAAGCCGTCGAGGCCGGTTCGGTCCGGGAGGTTTTCATTGCTAAAGATGCAGATCCGCGAGTGACGAGCAAGATGGTGAGCCAATGCAGAAAGCTCAGTGTCCCCGTGACGTACGTCGAGTCCATGAAGCAGTTGGGCAAAGCGTGCGGCATTGATGTGGGCGCTGCGGTGGTAGCAGCGGTGAATGAATAAAGAATTGAATGTTTTTGTAAGGGTTGGTATAAAGACGGACTGGCCCCTGCAAGAACATTTCCTTTGTCCATTTATGATTCGCCTGGGTCTGTGGGCTTGTTTTCAAAAGCTTAACAATCCGATTTATTTTTGGAAGGAGGTGCCTAAATGCCAACAATCAACCAGCTGGTACGTAAAGGCCGTGAAGCGAAAGTTGTGAAATCCAAATCTCCTGCACTGCAAAAGGGTTTCAATGCTCTGAAGCGTGAGGAAACTGATCTCTCCGCTCCGCAAAAGCGTGGCGTATGCACTCGTGTAGGTACAATGACTCCGAAGAAGCCGAACTCTGCGCTTCGTAAATATGCTCGGGTACGTCTGTCGAACCGTATCGAGGTTACAGCGTACATTCCGGGTATCGGACATAACCTGCAAGAGCACAGCGTTGTTCTTGTACGGGGTGGCCGGGTTAAGGATCTTCCCGGTGTTCGTTATCACATCGTCCGCGGTGCACTGGATACTTCCGGTGTAAACAACCGGATGCAAGCCCGTTCCAAGTACGGTGCGAAGCGTCCTAAGAAGAAGAAGTAATGACTACACCTGATTTCAGGATGATTATTGTAAGAAAGGGGGATAACTATGCCTCGTAAAGGTCCCGTAGCAAAAAGAGACGTATTGCCTGACCCGATATATAACTCCAAGCTGGTCACCCGTCTGGTAAACCGCATTATGATCGATGGCAAGAAGGGCACTGCCCAAACCATTCTGTATAATGCGTTTAACCTGATTAAGGAGCGCACCAGCAAGGAACCCATGGAGGTTTTTGAACAAGCTATCAAAAACATCATGCCGGTTCTGGAAGTTAAAGCTCGCCGTGTAGGTGGCGCTAACTATCAAGTGCCGATCGAAGTGAAGCCGGAACGCCGTACTTCCTTAGGTCTGCGCTGGTTGGTGAACTACTCTCGTCTTCGTGGTGAGAAGACCATGGAAGAGCGTCTGGCTGCTGAAATTATCGACGCCAGCAACAACACCGGTGCTTCCGTTAAGAAGCGTGAAGACACTCACAAGATGGCGGAAGCCAACAAAGCCTTCGCACACTACCGCTGGTAGGATATACACCATAATAAGAGGATTCGAAAGGAGATCATACTATGGCAAGAGAGTTCTCCTTGAAGGATACGCGTAACATCGGGATTATGGCGCATATCGATGCAGGCAAGACTACCACAACCGAACGTATTCTGTTCTACACCGGTCGTACACACAAGATCGGTGAAGTGCACGAAGGCGCGGCCACCATGGACTGGATGGAGCAGGAGCAAGAGCGCGGCATTACGATTACGTCTGCCGCGACTACCTGCCAGTGGAAGGGTCACCGCATCAATATTATCGACACCCCGGGTCACGTTGACTTCACGGTTGAGGTTGAACGTTCCCTTCGTGTTCTCGACGGTGCAGTAGGTGTGTTCAGCGCCAAGGAAGGCGTTGAACCCCAATCCGAAACCGTATGGAGACAAGCGGACCGTTATGGAGTACCGCGTATCGCATACATCAACAAAATGGATATCATCGGTGCGGACTTTTTGGCCGTCATCGAGCAAATGCGCGATCGTCTTCGTGCAAATGCTGTAGCTATCCAATTGCCTATCGGCGCTGAGGCTGATTTTATCGGCATTATCGATCTGGTAGAGCAAGTGGCTTACATGTATAAGGACGATCTGGGCAAGGACATCGAGAAGGTTGAGATTCCTGCCGAGTATGTCGAGAAGGCTGCCCAACTCCGTTTGGAGCTGGTAGAGAAAGTGGCTGAGCTTGATGAAGAGCTCACCATGAAGTACCTTGAAGGCGAAGAAATCACCGTTCCGGAAATCAAAGCTGCACTGCGCAAGGGCGTATGTGAAGTGAAGATCTATCCGGTAATCGTTGGTTCCTCCTATAAAAACAAAGGTGTTCAGCTGATGCTGGATGCTGTTGTTGATTACCTGCCCGCTCCTATCGACGTACCGGATATCAAGGGTACGCTGGAAGACGGAACAGAAGCAACCCGTAAATCCTCTGACGAAGAGCCGTTTTCCGCTTTGGCGTTCAAGATTGCCACCGACCCTTATGTGGGCCGTCTGACCTTCTTCCGCGTTTATTCCGGATCACTGAATTCCGGCTCCTACGTGCTGAATTCCACCAAGAACAAACGTGAGCGTATCGGCCGTATTCTGCAGATGCATGCGAACAGCCGTCAGGAAATCAGCATCGTATATGCAGGTGATATTGCAGCTGCTGTTGGTCTGAAGGACACCATCACCGGTGACACCCTGTCCGACGAGAAACACCCGGTTATTCTGGAGTCCATGAACTTCCCTGATCCGGTTATCTCCATCGCGGTAGAGCCGAAAACCAAAGCCGACCAAGACAAGATGGGCGTTGCCCTGTCCAAGCTGGCTGAGGAAGATCCGACCTTCCGTTATTACACCGATGAAGAAACGAATCAAACGATCATCCAAGGTATGGGCGAGCTCCACCTTGAAATCATCGTTGACCGTATGCTTCGCGAATTCAGAGTAGAAACCAACGTGGGCAAGCCCCAAGTTGCCTACCGCGAAACTTTCCGTGCTACCGCCAAGGTGGAAGGCAAGTTCGTTCGCCAATCCGGCGGCCGCGGACAATATGGCCACTGCTGGATCGAATTCCAACCGCTTGAAGCTGGCTCCGGCTTTGTCTTCGAGAACAAGGTTGTCGGTGGCGTAGTGCCGAGAGAGTACATCGGTCCTGTACAAGCAGGTATTGAAGAATCCATGAAGAACGGCGTATTGGCAGGCTTCCCGCTGGTAGACATCAAGGCAACCATCTTCGACGGTTCCTACCATGATGTTGACTCCAACGAAATGGCCTTTAAGATTGCCGGCTCCATGGCTCTGAAAGCCGCTAAGGACAAGTGTAACCCGGTTCTTCTGGAGCCGATCATGAAGGTAGAAGTTACCGTGCCGGAAGAATACATGGGCGACGTTATGGGCGACCTGAACTCCCGTCGTGGCCGCATCGAGGGTATGGATGCCCGTGCAGGTGCACAAATCATCCGTGCCAAGGTGCCGCTGTCCGAGATGTTTGGTTACTCCACAACTCTGCGCTCCCGTACCCAAGGCCGTGGCGTATACTCCATGGAAATTTCTCACTATGAAGAAGTGCCGAAGTCGATCAGCGAAGAAATCATCGCGAAGAACAAAGGCGCATAAGCAACTTAATTTTAAATTTTAAGGAGGAGAACAACAAATGGGTAAGGCAAAATTCGAACGCAATAAACCCCACGTTAATATCGGTACTATCGGTCACGTTGACCATGGTAAAACCACTCTGACTGCTGCCATCACAACCGTTCTTTCTAAGAAATACGGTGGTGCTGCTATAGCATTCGACCAAATCGACAAGGCTCCTGAAGAGCGCGAGCGCGGTATCACCATCTCCACCGCCCACGTTGAATATGAAACTCCGAACCGTCACTATGCTCACGTTGACTGCCCTGGACATGCTGACTATGTTAAGAACATGATCACCGGCGCAGCTCAAATGGACGGCGCTATCCTGGTTGTATCCGCAGCTGACGGCCCGATGCCGCAAACTCGCGAGCACATCCTTCTGTCCCGCCAAGTAGGCGTTAACTACATCGTCGTGTTCTTGAACAAATGCGACATGGTTGAAGACGAAGAATTGCTTGAGCTGGTTGAAATGGAAGTTCGTGACCTTCTGAATGAGTATGAATTCCCGGGCGATGACACTCCGATCATCCGTGGCGCTGCTCGTCCTGCTCTGGAAGATCCGAATGGCGAATGGGCTCAAAAGATCATCGAGCTGTTCGAACAAGTTGATACCTACATCCCGACTCCGGTTCGCGAAACCGACAAGCCTTTCCTTATGCCTGTCGAGGACGTGTTCACCATCACTGGCCGCGGTACTGTTGCTACCGGCCGTGTAGAACGTGGTCTGGTTAAGGTTGGCGACGAAATCGAAATCATCGGCCTGAACGAAGAAAGCAAGAAGTGCGTAGTAACCGGCGTAGAAATGTTCCGTAAGCTGTTGGATCAAGCTCAAGCCGGCGACAACATCGGCGCCTTGCTGCGTGGTGTTGACCGTAAGGAAATCGAGCGCGGCCAAATCCTGGCTAAGCCGGGTTCCGTTAAACCCCACACTAACTTCAACGCTCAAATCTACGTTCTGACCAAAGAAGAAGGTGGCCGTCATAAGCCTTTCTTCACTGGTTACCGTCCGCAGTTCTACTTCCGGACAACTGACGTAACTGGCGTTATCACTCTGCCGGAAGGCACTGAAATGGTTATGCCTGGCGACAACATCACTGTTGCTGTTGAACTGATTGCCCCTATCGCTATCGAAGAAGGCACCAAGTTCACCATCCGTGAAGGCGGCCGTACTGTAGGCGCCGGCGCTGTTGCTACCATCTCCAAGTAATAAATAACGTCCAAGCAATTGGACGGTTTAGCGAAAAGCCCTCATCCGCTGACGCGGTGAGGGCTTTTTAAAATTAGTTTTAAAAATTCCTTGCTTTTGTCTACGGATTTTTATATAATAGTGAACGTTGGTCTGACGTTGCGATGATGCGGGAGGTTGCTGATACACCCGGCTCCTTTGCCATGGAGTAAGTGTTCAGGGGATTTTCGCGGAGTATGTCCGATACTAAATTGGGCGATAGAAGGAGGGACTTATATGGCAAAGCAAAAGATTCGTATTCGTTTGAAGGCGTACGATCACAGAATCCTGGATCAATCCGCTGAGAAGATTGTGGAAACAGCCAAGCGTTCCGGTGCAGGTGTTTCCGGACCGATTCCGCTTCCGACAGAGAAGCAAATTGTGACCATTCTTCGTGCGGTTCACAAGTACAAGGATTCTCGCGAGCAATTCGAGATGCGCACACACAAGCGCTTGATCGATATCGTGAACCCGACGCCGCAAACCGTTGACGCACTGATGCGTCTGGATCTGCCGTCCGGTGTGGACATCGAAATCAAGCTCTAATACATGAGTTTCTTCTATATAGAAGAAACAACTTACGAATGAAAGAAAAGAGGTGTCAACATGAAAGGTATCTTAGGGAAAAAGCTGGGCATGACTCAAGTATTTACTCCGGAAGGATTGGTACATGCTGTTACCGTTGTCGAGATCGGTTCCTGCGTTGTTCTGCAGAAGAAGGATCAAGACAATGACGGTTATGAAGCCATCCAGCTGGGTTATGCGGATAAGAAAAATCCGAACAAGCCAGAACAAGGCCATGCTGCCAAGGCTGGTGCAACACCTAAGCGCTACATGAAGGAAATTCGCGGTGTTGACCTGGCGGCTTACGAAGTAGGCCAAGAGATCAAGGCTGACATCTTCGCTGAAGGCGAATATGTTGACGTAACCGGCATTTCCAAGGGCAAGGGTTTCCAAGGCACAATTAAGCGTTGGGGACAATCCACAGGTCCGATGTCTCACGGCTCCGGCTACCATCGCGGACATGGCTCTAACGCCATTATCCGTACTGCTAACCGTGTACCGAAGGGCAAGCACCTGCCGGGCCACATGGGTCACGAAACCATCACCATCCAAAAGCTGCAAATCATCCGTGTTGATGTTGAGCGCAACGTGCTGCTCATCAAGGGCTCCGTACCGGGACCCAACAAAGGATATGTAACCGTAAAATCCACTGTAAAGAATTAAGATCGGCAGAAAGGAGGAAATCAGATGCCTAAAGTGGCTGTGTATAACATTAGCGGAACTCAGGTTGGAGAAGTTGAACTGAGCGAAACCGTTTTTGGAATTGAACCTAATACCCACGTGCTTCATGAAGCAGTTGTGATGCAGCAAGCATCCCTGCGTCAAGGCACTCATAAAGTGAAGACCCGTGCGGAAGTTCGCGGCGGTGGTCGCAAACCTTGGAAGCAAAAAGGAACCGGCCGTGCCCGTCAAGGCTCCATCCGCTCCCCTCAATGGAAAGGCGGCGGCATTGTGTTTGGCCCGACTCCCCGGAGCTACGGCTACAAGCTGCCTAAGAAAGTACGTCGTCTGGCGATCAAATCCGCCTTGTCCTCCAAGGTTTTGGACAACGACATCATCGTGCTGGATCAACTGAGCCTGGCACAACCGAAAACCAAGGAATTTGCGGCTATTCTGAAGAACCTGAATGTAGACCGCAAGGCTTTGGTCGTAACTACCGCTTTTGATGAGAATGTGGCTTTGTCCACACGTAACATCCCTGGCGTGAAGTTCCTGTCTGCCGAAGGTCTGAACGTTCTGGACGTTCTGGTATATGACAAGCTGATTATCACCAAGGAAGCTGTTTCCAAGGTTGAGGAGGTGTTCGCGTAATGAAAAGCGTATATGACGTGATTAAACGCCCGGTCATTACCGAGCGCACCACTGATATGATGGCTTCCAAGCGGTATGTGTTCGAAGTGGATCTCCGCGCGAACAAAACCGAAATCAAGAAGGCTGTGGAAGCAATCTTCAAGGTGAAGGTGTCCAAAGTGAACACTCTTCGCATGCCTGCCAAGCCGAAGCGCTATGGCAAGTACTCCGGCTATACTTCCGAATGGAAGAAAGCCGTAGTTCAACTGAGCCCTGAAAGCAAAGAACTGGAGTTCTTTGAATCCGTATAAAGACAATCCTGTAAGTAAGGAGGGAAATCCAAGTGCCTATCAAAACGTATAAGCCAACGTCTCCTGCACGTCGTGCGATGTCCGTGTCCACTTTTGAGGAAATCACGGCATCCAAACCGGAGAAATCGTTGCTTGCTCCCCTGTCCAAAAAGGCAGGCCGTAATAACCAAGGTAAAATCACTGTCCGTCACCATGGCGGTGGACATAAGCAAAAGTACCGGATTATCGACTTCAAACGGAACAAGGATGGCATACCCGGCAAAGTTGCTACAATCGAGTATGATCCGAACCGTTCCGCTAACATCGCCCTGATCCACTATGTGGATGGTGAGAAGCGTTATATCCTGGCTCCCAAGGGTTTGAAGGTTGGAGATCAAATCTTCTCCGGTCCTGAATCCGACATCAAGGTGGGCAACGCTCTTCCGATGGAAAACATTCCGGTCGGTACAGTTATCCACAATATCGAAATGAAGCCCGGCAAAGGCGGCCAGCTGGTTCGCGCAGCAGGTGTTGAAGCCCAGCTTCTCGGTAAGGAAGAAAAGTACGTAACCGTTCGTCTGGCTTCCGGCGAAGTTCGCAAGTTCCTGAAGAACTGCCGCGCAACCATCGGTTCCGTAGGTAATGAAGACCACGAGCTGATCAGCATCGGTAAAGCCGGTCGTTCCCGTCATTTGGGCAAGCGTCCTGAAGTCCGCGGTGTTGTAATGAACCCGAACGATCACCCGCACGGTGGTGGTGAAGGTCGCGCTCCGATCGGCCGCAAGTCTCCTATGTCTCCTTGGGGCAAGCCGACTTTGGGCTACAAGACTCGCAAGAAGAAGAACGCATCCGACAAGTACATTGTCCGCCGCCGCAAGTAATTGCCTGGCGCATAATTATACGGGAGCTCCTCCAAAAGTATTCGAACTTGGCTTCAGAGCTTGGCGTCACTTTTGGGGGAACAGTTTGAGAAGGGAGGATAAACAATGGGACGCAGTTTGAAAAAAGGGCCTTTTATTGACGGCTACCTGCTGAAAAAGGTTGAGGTTCTGAATGAATCCAGCAAGAAGGTGGTTATCAAGACCTGGTCGCGCCGTTCGACGATTTTCCCGCAATTTATCGGCCACACTTTCGCAGTGTACGACGGAAGAAAGCATGTGCCGGTGTATGTTACGGAAGATATGGTAGGACATAAGCTTGGCGAATTTGCTCCGACCCGTACTTACAAAGGACACGGCGACGACGACAAGAAAACCGGCAAGCGTTAATCGGCTTTGTGCCGCCGCTCTGGCGGCCTGAGAGATAAGTTTACCGAAGAGTTTTGAGAGGAGGTACTGACATGCAACAAGCAACCGCACATGCAAGACATGTTCGTCTGGCTCCCCGTAAAGTGCAGCTGGTTCTGGATCTGATCCGCGGCAAGCAAGTGGGCGACGCTATTGCGATTCTGCGGCATACACCGAAATCGTCTTCTCCGGTGGTGGAGAAGCTTCTGAATTCCGCGATTGCCAATGCGGAGAATAATTTCTCCCTGGACCCGAACAAGCTGGTTATCAGCCAAGCATTCGCGAACCAAGGTCCGACTTTGAAACGCTTCCGTCCCCGCGCACAAGGACGTGCTAGCAGCATCCATAAACGCACCAGCCACATTACCATCGTGGTATCTGAGAAATAAGGAGGGATAACGAATGGGTCAGAAAGTAAATCCGGTAGGACTTCGGGTTGGCATTATCCGTGATTGGGAGTCCAAATGGTACGCAGGCAAGGAATTCGGCACTCTGCTCATGGAAGACGTGAAGATCCGTGAGTACCTGAAGCAAAAGCTGAAGGATTCCGCCGTTTCTCATATCGAAATCGAACGGGCTGCCAATCGTGTGAACGTGACAATCCATACTGCTAAGCCTGGCATGGTAATCGGCAAGGGCGGCGCAGAAGTGGAAGCCATCCGTCAACATATTTCCAAGCTGTCCGGCAAGAAAGTACACATCAACATCTCCGAAATCAAGAACCCTGAACTGGATGCCATTCTGGTAGCTGAAAGCATCGCGCAACAGCTGGAACGTCGTGTATCCTTCCGTCGCGCTATGAAGCAAGCCATCCAACGCACTATGCGTGCTGGCGCTAAGGGAATCAAGACCGGAGTTAGCGGCCGTCTGGGCGGAGCTGAAATTGCTCGTTCCGAAGGTTACAGCGAAGGTACAGTACCGCTTCATACACTGCGTGCGGACATCGACTACGGCACAGCAGAAGCACACACCACTTACGGACGGATCGGCGTTAAAGTCTGGATCTACCGCGGTGAAGTTCTTCCTGTTGCCAAGAAGAAGGCTGTTCAGGAAGGAGGAAACTAATCATGTTAGTACCTAAGCGCGTCAAACACCGCAAGGAACACCGCGGTTCCATGAAGGGCCGTGCTAAAGGCGGCACTGAAGTTGCATTCGGCGAATACGGTCTGCAGGCTCTTGAGCCGGCATGGGTAACCAACCGTCAAATCGAAGCTGCCCGTATTGCCATGACTCGTTACATCAAGCGGGGCGGTAAGGTATGGATTAAGATCTTCCCTTCCAAGCCGGTTACCCAAAAGCCTCTGGAAGTTCGGATGGGTTCTGGTAAAGGTAACGTAGAAAAATGGGTATGCGTCGTTAAACCTGGTAAGATCCTGTTTGAATTGGCGGGTGTTAGCGAAGAAATCGCTCGTGAAGCTATGCGCCTTGCCGCTCACAAGCTGCCTATCAAAACGAAGTTTGTGAAACGCGAAGAATTGGGTGGTGAAGCAAATGAAAGCTAATGAATTTCGCAACTTAACCACTGCAGAGCTTGAACAAAAGGTCTCCGGCTTCAAAGAGGAGCTCTTTAACCTCCGTTTTCAACTGGCTACCGGCCAACTGGATAACCCGTCTCAGATTCAGAAAGTGCGCAAAGACATCGCCCGTGCAAAAACTGTTTTGCGTGAAAGAGAACTGGGGATCATCAGCTAATTTATCCGGGAGAAGAAAGGAGGAAATAGGGCATGGCAGAGCGTAATGAACGCAAAGTACAGATCGGTAAGGTCGTAAGCGACAAGATGGAAAAAACGATCGTTGTAGCGGTCGAAACTTATAAAAAGCATGACCTGTACCACAAGCGCATCAAGTACACCAAAAAATTCAAGGCTCATGACGAAAACAACGAAGCCAAGATCGGTGACACTGTCAAGATCATGGAAACTCGCCCGCTCTCCAAGGACAAGAACTGGAGACTGGTAGAAATCGTCGAGAAGGCCGTTATCATCTAAGCCAGAAACATAAATCCGAAAGGAGGAGACACGAATGATTCAACCATTTACACGTTTGAAAGTGGCCGATAATTCCGGAGCCAAGCAGCTGATGTGCATCCGCGTGCTGGGAGGAACAGGCCGCCGCGTTGGACATATCGGCGATCTCATCATCTGCTCCGTCAAAGAAGCAACACCCGGTGGCGTTGTCAAAAAGGGTGATGTGGTTAAGGCAGTTATCGTCCGCACCAAAAGATCTACCCGCCGTAAGGACGGTTCCTATATCACGTTCGACGAGAATGCAGCTGTAATCGTTAAGGATGACAAGAGCCCCCGCGGCACTCGTATCTTTGGCCCAGTTGCCCGTGAACTTCGGGACAAGGACTTCATGAAGATTGTATCCTTGGCACCGGAAGTTATCTAATCGACACGCATCATTCCACCCACCAGGAGGTGTAAATCAATGCCAAGACTGAAGAAAATCAAAGAATCCCACAACAATAAGCTGCATGTGAAGAAGGATGATACAGTCATCGTCATCACAGGTAAAGATAAAGGCAAAAAAGGCCGCATCATCGCTGCTTATCCCCGGGAAAACCGCGTACTGGTTGAAGGGGTTAACATGGTGAAGAAGCACTCCAAGCCTACTCAGCAAAATCCTCAAGGCGGAATTCTGGATCAAGAAGCTCCGATTCACGTGTCTAACGTGATGCTGGTGGATCCAAAAACCAACAAGCCTACCCGCGTAGGATACAAGGTCCTGGAAAACGGACAAAAGGTTCGCGTAGCCAAGAAATCCGGAGAAGTTATCGACAAATAAAACGGCCGGAAAGGAGGTCCATAAAGCATGACTGCAAGAATGAAGGATCGTTATCTGAATGAAATCACTCCTGCTCTGATGCAGAAGTTCAACTATACCACTGTTATGCAAGTCCCGAAAGTTGAGAAGATTGTTATCAACATGGGCGTAGGCGAAGCAGTTGGCAACTCTAAGATCTTGGACGTGGCTGTGGATGAATTGCAGCGCATCGCCGGTCAAAAACCGGTTGTCACCCGGGCTAAGAAATCCATCGCAGGCTTCAAGCTCCGCGAAGGTATGCCTATCGGTGCCAAGGTAACTCTGCGTGGCGAGCGCATGTACCACTTCATGGACAAACTGTTCAATGTAGCCCTGCCCCGCGTACGCGACTTCCGTGGCGTAAGCAACAAAGCCTTTGACGGCCGCGGCAACTACACCCTTGGCCTCAAGGACCAATTGATTTTTCCTGAAATCGAGTATGATAAAGTCGACAAAATCCGTGGTATGGACATTGTTGTTGTAACCACTGCAAAGTCTGACGAAGAAGCACGTGAATTATTAACCCAGCTGGGTATGCCGTTTGTGAAGTAACGGCCCCGAGGCTGCCGGAGGTGGAAAAAGAATGGCAAAAACTTCGATGAAGATTAAGCAGCAGCGTGCACCGAAATTCAAGGTTCAAGCCTATACCCGCTGCGAGCGCTGCGGCCGTCCCCATTCCGTACTGCGCAAGTTCAAGATTTGCCGGATTTGTTTCCGCGAATTAGCATACAAAGGCCAGATTCCTGGCGTGAAGAAGGCTAGCTGGTAATTACCCCACTATTGGGAAGGAGGTTCGCAAACACATGGTTATGTCCGATCCTATTGCTGATATGCTTACCCGTATCCGCAACGCCAACACTGTCCGTCACGAAACCGTTGAGATCCCGGCTTCCACCATCAAGAAGGAAATCGCCGAGATTTTGAAGAAAGAAGGTTTCATCCGTGACGCTGAATATATCGAAGATAACAAGCAGGGGATTATCCGTGTTTTCCTGAAATACGGCCCCAACAACGAGCGTGTTATCTCCGGCCTGAAGCGAATCAGCAAACCGGGTCTTCGCGTTTATACCAAGAGCACTGAAATCCCGCGCGTTCTGGGCGGTCTTGGTATCGCGATTATCTCTACATCCAAAGGCATCATGACTGACAAGGATGCTCGTCAGTCCAAAGCCGGCGGCGAAGTAATCTGCTACGTTTGGTAATTAAGCACGAACAAGAATGGAGGTGTCACCATGTCTCGTATTGGTCGCAAACCAATCGTTATCCCCAATGGAGTTACGGTTACTTTGGACAATACCCTGATTACCGTTAACGGTCCTAAAGGTACCCTGTCCCGTCAAGTCCATAAGGATATGAAAATAAATGTAGAAGCAAGTGAAATTACAGTGGAGCGTCCCAGCGACAACAAGCTTCACCGCTCCCTGCACGGTACTACCCGCAGCGTGGTTGCCAACATGGTATCCGGCGTTACGGAAGGCTACAGCAAGAACCTGGAACTGGTTGGCGTCGGTTACCGTGCCAACAAGACCGGCAACAAGCTGGTGCTGAACGTAGGCTATTCCCACCCTGTCGAAATTACTCCGGAAAACGGCATCGAGTTCGACGTTCCTGCCCAAAACAAGATTACCGTTAAGGGCATTGACAAGGAACTGGTTGGCGCAACTGCAGCCAAGATCCGTGAAGTCCGTCTGCCTGAGCCTTACAAAGGCAAAGGTATCAAGTACGAAGGCGAACGCATCCTGCGTAAGGAAGGCAAAGCCGGTAAGAAAAAATAATGCCGCGGCATAAGCCCGGTTTAGCAGTTTTCTTGCAAGCAAGCTGAAGGGAGTGAACCATAAGGATGATTACCAAAGGCGATAAAAACCAAGCCCGTCTGAAGCGCCACCTGCGTGTGCGCAAGAAGATTGAAGGCACAACTGAGCGTCCCCGCCTCAACATATTCCGTTCCGCCAAGCATATTTATGCTCAAGTCATTGACGATGCAAAGGGTGTAACCCTGGTATCCGCCTCTACTGTAGAGAAGGAATCCGGTATCGCAAACGGCGGCAACATTGAAGCAGCCAAGCAAATCGGAGCTTTGATCGCACAACGTGCCAAGGAAAAGGGTGTCGAGAAGGTCGTATTCGACCGCAGCGGTTACCTGTACCACGGACGTGTTCAAGCGTTGGCCGATGCAGCTCGTGAAGCTGGTCTTGATTTTTAATAAAAGGAGGTTAGTAACTTGCGCGTAGATCCTAATACGTTAGAACTGAAAGATAAAACGGTCCACATCAACCGTGTTGCCAAGGTTGTTAAGGGCGGACGCCGTTTCAGCTTCAGTGCGCTGGTTGTTGTCGGCGACGGCAACGGCTGGGTCGGAGCTGGTATCGGCAAAGCATCTGAAGTTGGCGATGCCATCAAAAAAGGCATTGATGACGCCAAGAAGAACCTGGTTTACGTTCCTCTGGTTAAAACAACGATTCCTCACCTGGTTATCGGTAAGTTCGGCGCAGGACGTGTGCTCCTGAAGCCGGCCAGCGAAGGTACCGGTGTGATTGCAGGCGGTCCGGTTCGTGCAGTACTGGAATTGGCGGGCGTTGGCGATATCCTCACCAAATCCCTGGGTTCTTCCAACTCCATCAATATGGTCAACGCTACAATCGAAGGCCTTCAACGCCTTAAGAAAGCCGAGGATGTTGCAAAACTCCGTGGCAAAACTGTAGCTGAGCTGTTAGGTTAAGGAGGAATAACCATGGCAAAGCAACTGCAAGTAACCCTGAAGAAGAGCCTGATTGGCCGTCCGGAAAACCAACGGGTTACCGTTCGCACTCTGGGCTTGCGCAAGACTAACTCTTCCGCTATTCACCAGGACAACGCTGCAATCCGCGGCATGATTGCCAAGGTCAGCCATCTGGTTGAAGTTGTGGAAGTTGACGCATAACTTGATGTACGTAATGATTTACAGATAAAAGATAAATGAATAGGAGGTGCACAAACGATGAAGTTACATGAACTTTCTCCTGCTCCTGGGTCCAAACATCCGAAAAAACGTGTTGGTCGCGGTATCGGTAGCGGCATGGGCAAAACCGCAACCCGCGGTTCTAAAGGTCAGTGGGCTCGGTCCGGCGGCGGCGTTCGTCCTGGATTTGAGGGCGGTCAAAACCCGTTGTTCCGTCGTTTGCCTAAGCGTGGATTCAAAAACTTCAATCGCGTGGAATACGCAATTGTGAACTTGGAGGATCTGAACCGGTTCGCAGCAGGTACCGTGGTGACTCCGGAATCCCTTAAGGAAACCGGCGTTGTGAAAAACCAAAAGGATGGCATTAAGATCCTGGGCAACGGTGAGCTGACTGTTAGCTTGACAGTAAAAGCGAATAAGTTCTCCCAATCTGCGGTAGAGAAGATCACGGCTGCCGGCGGTACATCCGAGGTGATTTGATGTTTAAAACCATTTCCAACATCATGAAAGTAGACGACCTCCGTAGACGGATTTTATTCACTCTGGCCGTTTTGATCGTCTACCGTATTGGCGCTTTTATTCCGGTGCCCAATATCAATACTGACGTTCTGTCGGCCACAGACCAGCAGAATGCCGATATTTTCGGGATGATGAACATCTTCTCGGGTGGCGCGCTCTTCCAGTTCTCTATTTTCGCAATGGGGATCATGCCTTACATTACAGCTTCGATCATCGTGCAGCTCTTGTCTATGGACGTGGTGCCGATCCTGGCTCAATGGGCCAAGGAAGGCGAAGCTGGCCGGAAGAAGTCCACTCAAATTACAAGGTACGGAACCGTTGTTTTAGGGATGATTCAAGCCTTTGGTATGTCCATCGGTTTCAACAACTATTTCAGCGGTCTTGTGATTGATCCGAGCTTCACAACCTATCTGATGATTGCGATTGTGTTGACTGCGGGTACGGCTTTCCTGATGTGGTTAGGGGAACAAATCACGGAGAATGGAATCGGCAACGGTATCTCCATCATCATCTTTGCGGGGATTGTCGCATCGTTCCCATCCAATGCACAGCAGATTTACCTGAAGATGTTCAAAGATGCCGGTGATGCCTTGTTCTTCAACATCATCAAGCTGATCCTGCTTCTGGTTGCCATCCTGGTGATTGTGGTGGGCGTTATCTTTGTTCAACAGGGCGTTCGCAAAATTCCGGTTCAGTATGCCAAACGGGTAGTCGGACGCAAGATGTACGGCGGTCAATCGACCCACCTTCCCCTGAAGGTGAATGCCGCGGGAGTTATCCCGGTCATCTTCGCCTCCTCCCTTCTGTATTTCCCCTCCACCATTGCTCAATTTTGGAGAGGTAATGCAGTAGCCGACTGGATTATGCAACACTTCACCTACCAGCGTCCGCTTGGTATGGTTTTGTTTGTTCTCATGATCATCGGGTTTACGTTCTTCTACACTTTTGTGCAGTTTAACCCGGTGCAAATGGCTGACAATATGAAGAAGAATGGCGGATATATCCCTGGCGTGCGTCCGGGCAAAACAACGGCCACTTACCTGACCCGCGTTATGACCCGCATCACATTGTCCGGTGCGATTTTCCTGTCGCTCATCTCCTTGCTTCCCGTAGTGTTGTCCAACCTGGCGGATCTGCCGAACTCCGTTCGGATCGGCGGTACATCGCTGCTTATCGTGGTCGGCGTTGGTCTCGATACCATGAAGCAGATTGAAAGCCAGCTGATCAAACGCCACTACAAGGGTTTTATCAACAAGTAACAGACGGGATAGATAAAAGGATCGGCGAAAATCAGCGACTGGTTTTTGTCGATCTCCTTCGGGGGAGGTAAGCGAGGCATGAACATTCTGTTTATGGGTCCTCCCGGAGCCGGTAAAGGGACCCAAGCTGAGTACATCGTTAATGAATTTCACATTCCGCATATTTCGACAGGGGATGCGTTTCGGGCAGCGATGAGTCAAGGCACACCGATGGGTGTGGAAGCAAAAGGCTATGTGGATAAGGGACTGTTGGTACCGGATGAGATCACAAACGGAATTGTGCGTGAACGCTTGGCCCAACCGGACTGCAATGCCGGCTTTCTGCTTGATGGCTTTCCCCGGACTCTTCAGCAAGCTGAGAGCCTTGATGGGATGATGACTGAGCTGGAGAAGAAAATCGATGTGGTTTTCAATCTGGTGGTAGACCGCAGCCTGCTGTTGGCCCGTCTGACCGGACGGCGCATCTGCAAATCCTGTGGAGCAACCTATCATGTCATGTTCAACCCGCCGCAACACGAAGGTGTTTGCGACAAGTGCTCCGGTGAGCTCTACCAGCGCTCCGATGATACAGAGGAAAAAGTCGGTACCAGGCTTGACGAATACTCGAGCAAAACCGCACCGCTTCTGGATTACTACCGGAACAAAGGGGTCCTGAAAGAAGTTAACGGTGAACAGGACATCCAACTGGTTACCGCGGAAATCAGCTCCATACTGCGAGGTCTTGGCGAATGATCATCTGCAAGTCCGAGAGCGAATTGCTCATCATGCGGGAAGCCGGGCGCATTGTTGCCGAAACGCATCAAGTGCTGGCCAAGGCGATCCGCCCGGGCGTAACGACCAAACAGTTGGATCAGATCGCAGAAGAGTACATTCGCAGCAGGGATGCAATACCATCCTTCAAAGGCTATGGCGGTTTTCCCGGCAGCATCTGTGCTTCGGTCAACGAAGAGCTGGTACATGGGATTCCCGGTGACCGGGTCTTAAACGAAGGCGACATTATCAGCTTGGATATAGGGGCGGAATATAAAGGCTATCACGGCGATTCGGCTTGGACTTATCCCGTTGGGGATATTTCGGCGGAGGCCCAAAAGCTTCTGGAGGTTACGGAAAAGTCCTTGTATCAAGGACTGGAACTGATCAAACCGGATGTTCGTCTTTATACGGTTTCACATGCAATACAGAAATGTATCGAAGGTGAAGGGTTTTCCGTGGTACGGGAGTATGTCGGACACGGAATCGGCCGGAAGCTGCACGAAGAACCCCAGATTCCCAATTACGGCAGTCCGGACAGGGGGCCGCGTCTCAAAGCAGGCATGGTGTTGGCCATCGAGCCGATGGTCAATGCAGGCGAACGCTTCGTTCGCACCCTGGAGGATAATTGGACGGTCGTGACGGTAGATGGAGCGTTATGCGCGCACTTTGAACATACGGTTGCGGTTACGGCGGATGGCTACGAAATCCTTACTATGTTGTAGGTGAGAATCGTGGAAATCGCAAAAGTTCCCCAACTCGGCCAAATTGTCAAAATTCTGCGAGGACGGGACAGCGGCGACTTTGCTGTCATTGTTGGTCTCGTCGACCAGCGGAGCGTGCTGATTGCAGATGGTCGGACCCGCAAGTTCGATCACCCGAAGAAGAAAAACCTGCTTCACCTGGAGCTGCAGAATGAAACCAGCGACATTGTCGTCAACAGTTTAATGGAAACGGGACGGGTAACCAACGGCAAGCTGCGTCATGCGCTGGCCAAGTACCTCCCTTCCTAACCAAGACGGAAGCTCGAAGCGAAAGGAGAATCACCCGTGGCCAAAGAAGATGTTATTGAAGTGGAAGGAACGGTCATCGAGCCGCTTCCCAATGCGATGTTTAAAGTAGAGTTGGAAAACGGTCATAAGATATTGGCCCATGTGTCCGGCAAAATCCGGATGCACTTTATCCGAATCCTGCCGGGCGACAAGGTGACAGTGGAACTGTCCCCCTATGACCTGACCAGAGGCCGGATTACGTACCGTTACAAATAAATGGCTGGAACATTGAAGTAAGTTTCGTCTTGGACGAAACTTCGTGTATGCTTACGAAGTAAGTTTTGCTTACGCAAAACTCTTAGGAGGGTTTACCATGAAAGTTAGACCGTCGGTGAAGCCGATCTGCGAAAAATGCAAGGTCATCAAGCGTAAAGGCAATGTCATGGTGATCTGCGAAAATCCGAAGCACAAGCAAAAACAAGGATAAAAAGGAGGTTGTGTCTCTAACATGGCCCGTATATCTGGTGTAGACTTGCCGCGCGACAAGCGCGTGGAAATTGGACTGACGTACATTTTCGGAATTGGCAAAGCCACTTCCCAAAAGATTATTGCTGCTACCGGTATTAGCCCGGACACCCGTATCCGCGATCTGACTGAAGATGAAGTCAGCAAACTCCGCGAATACATCGACCACAACATCAAGGTGGAAGGCGATCTGCGCCGTGAGGTTTCCCTCAGCATTAAGCGTTTGATCGAAATTGGCTGCTACCGCGGTGTTCGTCACCGTCGCGGCCTGCCTGTTCGTGGTCAACGTACCAAAACAAACGCTCGTACGCGCAAGGGTCCTCGCCGTACTGTAGCGAACAAGAAGAAGTAAGAAGGAGGGATAACCCGCAATGGCAAAGCCTAAATCCAAAGTCGTTCGTACCAAACGCCGCGACCGGAAAAACATCGAGTCCGGTGTTGCCCATATCCGCTCCACCTTCAACAACACCATTGTTACCATCACCGATCCCCACGGAAACGCAATTTCCTGGGCATCCGCCGGTAACCTGGGCTTCAAAGGCTCTCGTAAGAGCACTCCGTTTGCCGCTCAAATGGCAGCTGAGTCCGCTGCGAAGAGCGCAATGGAGCATGGTATGAAAGCAGTTGAAGTTATGGTTAAGGGTCCTGGTGCAGGCCGCGAAGCAGCTATCCGCTCTTTGCAGGCTGCAGGTCTTGAAGTTAACCTGATCAAGGACGTAACCCCGATTCCCCATAACGGTTGCCGCCCGCCTAAACGTCGCCGCGTATAATCAAGCTGGTACAGTGGTATAAAACTTTCAAACATGTGAATAATGTTTGGAAGGGATAGGCATACTACTTGATTTATGGTGCATAATCGTATCCAGACGGAACGACGTTTCGAAGGAGGGTATTTTAATGATAGAGATTGAAAAGCCGAAAATAGAGACCGTAACGATCCACGATGACGGCACGTATGGTAAATTCGTGGTCGAACCGCTTGAGCGCGGATACGGCACGACGCTCGGTAACTCTCTGCGCCGGATTCTTCTGTCCTCCTTGCCGGGGGCTGCTGTCACTTCCGTTCATATCGACGGCGTGCTGCATGAGTTCTCCACGATTCCCGGAGTTGTTGAAGACGTAACAGAGATTATCCTGAACCTGAAGGGTCTATCGTTAAAGATTCATTCCGACGAAGAAAAAGTTCTCGAGATCGATGCAGAAGGGGAAGGTCAGGTTTTTGCCGGCGATATCCGTACGGACAGCGACGTGGAAATCCTGAACCCGGACCTTCTCATTGCTACGCTGTCAACCGATGCCCGCCTGCATATGCGCATTCATGCGAATAGAGGCCGGGGATACGTATCTGCGGATAAGAACAAGCGGGAGGATACCCCCATCGGGGTTATTCCGATTGATTCCATCTATACGCCGATTACTCGTGTGAACTATGCAGTAGAGAACACCCGGGTTGGTCAAGTGACCAACTATGATAAGCTTACCCTGGAAGTCTGGACTGATGGCAGCATCCGTCCGGAAGAAGCGGTAAGCATCGGCGCGAAGATCCTCACCGAGCATCTGATGCTCTTCGTCGGTCTGACTGATGAGGCCAAGGATGCGGAGATTATGGTGGAGAAGGAAGAGGACAAGAAGGAAAAGGTTCTGGAGATGACCATCGAGGAACTGGATCTGTCTGTCCGCTCTTACAACTGCCTGAAGCGCGCCGGTATCAATACGGTTCAGGAACTGATCACCAAAACCGAAGAAGACATGATGAAGGTCCGGAACCTCGGCCGCAAGTCTTTGGAGGAAGTGCAGGAGAAGCTGGAAGAGTTGGGACTGGGACTTCGTACAGAAGATTAAGACCTGCTTGACCTTCGGCCTGCCACGAAGCGCTTTGGGGTAACTCAAAGCCAGCAAAAGGATTTTAAGGAGGGAACAATAGTGGCATACCAAAAGTTGGGTCGTGACTCCAGCGCGAGAAAAGCTCTTTTCCGCGATCTGGTCACTGACTTGTTCATACATGAACGCATCGAAACAACTGAAGCTAAAGCGAAGGAAGTTCGTTCCATCGCCGAAAAGCTGATCACTCTTGCCAAGCGCGGAGATCTGCACGCTCGTCGTCAGGTCGCAGCATTTGTTCGCAGAGAGAAAGCGACTGAAGATCAAGATGCGATCCAAAAGCTGTTCACGGAATTGGCAACCCGCTATTCCGAACGTCAAGGCGGATATACCCGTATCATGAAGCTGGGTCCCCGTCGCGGCGACGCTGCTCCTATGGTATATCTTGAATTGGTTGACCGGGCGTAAGACAATGGGAAGAGGGTGGACGGAATCGTAGATTCTGATGAAGCCCTTTTTGCATTCACGCCTTTTGTAATTGCCGGTCCCCGCAAGAGTACGGCGCCAGGAATGGATGAAATGCCTTTGTGGGGATGTTATGGCTTGTGGAGGTACATGTGAGGAACATTGCCTTGGTAATCGGTTACGACGGAACCGGCTATTACGGCTTCCAGACACAGCCCGGCGGCAATACCGTTCAGGATCACCTGGAGGCGGCAATCCGGCTGTTGACTGGAGAAACCGTCAAATTGCACGGGTCCGGACGTACCGATGCCGGTGTGCATGCCAGGGCTCAAGTGGCGCATTTCCATACAGAGTCGACTATCCCCGTCGAACGGTGGAGCATTGCTCTTAATACAAGGCTTCCCAACGACATCGTGGTTTATGAGGCCCGGGAAATGCCCCTTGACTTCCATGCCCGCCGGTCCGCTAAATTGAAGACATACCGTTACGTGATCCAAAACTCCAAATTTCCGGATTTGTTTTATACCCGTACCCGCTTTCATGATCATAGGAAGCTGGATACCGCGGCAATGAAGGAAGCACTGACGTATATAAAGGGAACCCATGATTTTACTTCCTTTTGCACCGTCAGATGCGATAAGGATTCAAGGGTCAGAACCATTTATGATGCCGATCTGCTTGTCCTGCATGATCCGCTGCCGGGGGACGAATTAGCGCGCTCGATCCATTTTGAAATAACCGGAAACGGATTTCTCTACAATATGGTCCGGATTATGGCGGGAACGCTAATCCAAATCGGGCAAGGAAAACGTCGGCCTGAGGACATGAAAAGAATTCTGGAAGCCAAAAACCGGCGTCTGGCGGGTCCGACGGCTGAAGCACACGGTTTAACTTTATGGCGAGTCGAGTACGATTAATGCTTGCCATTTGGCAGAGAGTGTAGTATCATAATTGTTGGTGTTTCACAACTGGCACCCCCACTTGCCCCGAGTTGTGAAGCAACCGACCCTGCAGTATCGTACTACCGCATAATGGCCGCAAGTCAGCTTGCTGATTGTGTGCTTTTATACGTATATATTATTATTGCTTATGATGCCAGATGTACTGGCGCAATAACTCTTAGGAGGATCAAGATGCGTACGACATATATGCCTAAAGGCAATGCAGCCGAACGCAAATGGTATCTCGTAGACGCCGAAGGCAAAACCCTCGGCCGTCTGGCCAGTGAAGTGGCCGGTATCATTCGCGGTAAACATAAACCGGATTTTACCCCTCATGTGGACGGCGGCGATTTCGTTATCGTAATTAACGCTGACAAAATCGAACTGACCGGCAAGAAGCTCACTCAAAAAATGTACTACCGTCACTCCCACTATCCGGGTGGTTTGAAGGCTACTTCTGCAGGCGAAATGCTGAAGAACAAGCCGGACCGGATGATCGAGCTGGCTGTTCATGGCATGCTGCCGAAGAACCGTCTGGGTGATTCTCTGAAGACAAGAATTAAAGTGTACGCTGGTGCCGAGCATCCGCATCAAGCTCAACAACCCGAAGTTTGGGAACTTCGCGGATAATAAGGGGAGGACCATTTCATGGCAACTGTACAATACTATGGAACAGGTCGTCGTAAGCACTCGGTAGCACGTGTACGTTTGATTCCGGGTGAAGGACGAATCGTAATCAATAAGCGCGACATTAACGAATATTTTGGTCTGGAAACACTGAAGCTGATCGTAAAGCAGCCTCTGAACCTGACTGAAACTCTGGGCAGATATGATGTGCTGGTTATCGCTAACGGCGGCGGCATGTCCGGACAAGCCGGAGCAATCCGTCATGGCATCTCCCGCGCATTGCTGAAGGCTGACCCGGAGCTCCGTGGTTCCCTGAAGCGCGCTGGCTTCCTGACTCGTGACCCTCGTATGAAGGAACGGAAGAAGTACGGCTTGAAAGCAGCCCGTCGTGCTCCTCAGTTCTCCAAGCGTTAATATCCAAATCCCGCAAGGGATTGCAAATCTCCGGTCTATTTGGACCGGGGGTTTTTCTTTTTTTGCTTGGATAGGCCATATCACAAAAAAATCCTCCGCCAATCCGGCAGAGGTTTTTTTCATTTATTCAAAAGAGGTATTCTTGACCTTCCACTTTTCCAGTGCAATGAAAAGCCAAAAGCTATAAATGCCCAATGTGATCAGGGAAAGCAGGAACCACTTGATCCAGTTTCCGAAAAGGCCAATTGCCGTACCGTGGAATTTCATTCTGCGCCCGTTGATGACGGTATGCTCAATTTTCCACCGGTAAATCATTGTGAAGCTCCAGGGGTAGCAAATTCCAAAGGTAAAAATAGTAATAAGGGCACCGACGATCTTCAACCCCACGTACTGCAATAATCCCCCGTCAAAATAAGAATTCTCCCGGCCAGAAATTCCTGGCTGCACTGCATGACCCACTACAACTGAACTCATAAGGCCCCTCCCAAATCAATCTCTGAATA
The DNA here is from genome assembly GCA_023386955.1 of Bacillota bacterium. Taxonomy (GTDB): domain Bacteria; phylum Bacillota; class Bacilli; order Paenibacillales; family NBRC-103111; genus Paenibacillus_AR; species Paenibacillus_AR mesotrionivorans. Next base: position 7,389 of record JAEWIS010000003.1, on the reverse strand, counting down.
AATATAACAGTAGAAGCGCTTACATGGAAGTCTCGAATTTGCTATCAATTTGTGGATAGGCTTCCGCAAAATACATTGGAAAATCGAACCTATACTGGGCCTTTGACATATATTAAACCATTGTCGACTGAGTTTTTACCAACCTGAAAAAAAGATTGACTTTATGACTGCAGCTTATTAAAATAATAGCAAAACCTAATAAATCACATGAATTTAGTAGGAATAATGATTCGGAGGTTATACTAACCATGAACTTATTCGAAAAGGAAGCATTAATTGCCCAAGCCGCTGAGGAATTTGAGAATAAAACTCCGGAGGAGCTCGTGAAGTGGGCGGTAGACACCTTCCCCAACATCACCCTGGCATGCAGCTTTGGTGCGGAGGACGTGGTATTGGTGGATATGCTCCAAAAGGTCAGCCCCAAGACGGATATCTTCTACCTGGATACGGATCTGCACTTTAAGGAGACCTATGAGACTCGGGATAAGCTGGCCTCCCATTATGGCCTCCAATTCGTCAGAGCAGGAACAGAGCTTACTCTGGAGGCTCAAGCGGCCCAATACGGAGAGGAACTGTGGAAGTCGAACCCTAATGAGTGCTGCAATCTGCGCAAGGTAGAGCCTCTGACTGCTATACTCGGGAAGTATGAAGCATGGATTACCGGCATCCGCCGCGATCAGGCTCCTACACGGGCGAACGCCAAGAAGGTGGAGTATGATGTGAAGTTCGGTCTGGTGAAGTTTAATCCTCTCGCCGACTGGACCAGCGATGATGTCTGGAATTATATCCGTGCCAATGATGTGATCTACAATCCGCTCCACGACATGCATTATCCCAGCATCGGCTGCGAGAAGTGCACCCGTCAGGTGCTTCCGGGTGAGGATCCCCGTGCAGGCCGCTGGGCCGGCCACGAGAAGACTGAATGCGGACTGCACAAATAAAGAACAGGATGAAGGGAGCCATAACAAGTGAGTGAAACTATACAGGCACACGGCGGCACATTGATTAACCGGCTGGTAGAGGGGAATGCACGGGAGGAGCTGCTGCAGCTTGCTGCAACTTTACCCGTTATTGCGGTAAATAAGTGGACGATTTCAGATATCGATTTAATTGCTGTAGGCGGCTTTTCCCCGCTCACCGGTTTTATGGAAGAAAAGGACTACCAATCCGTCGTGGAATCCATGCGGTTGTCCAGCGGGCTTGTATGGAGCATTCCGATAACGCTGGCAGTCGAACAGGCCCGTGCAGCAATGCTGGAGATCGGTCAGCAAGTGGCTCTTGTGGGTGAGCTTGATGGGGTGGTATACGCCATTCTGGACATCAGAAGCATTTACACGGCGGACCAGCAGAACGAGGCTCTCAAGGTCTTCAAAACCGCTGACAGCGCCCATCCTGGCGTGCAAAAGCTCTTCTCCCGGCCCAACACGTATATCGGCGGACCCATACAGGTGCTCAACCGGCCGCAGCCGGAGAAGTTTGAGGAGTTTTATTTTACACCTGCTGAAACGAGACAGATCTTCGTCTCCAGGGGCTGGAAAACCGTCGTTGGCTTCCAAACCCGCAACCCGGTTCACCGGGCCCATGAATACATCCAGAAAAGCGCCATGGAGATTGTGGATGGCTTGTTTCTTAACCCTCTGGTGGGCGAAACCAAATCTGACGACATATCCGCTGAAATCCGGATGGAGAGTTACCTTGTCCTGTTGGATAATTACTATCCCGGCAATCGGGCGTTTCTCGGCGTTTTCCCGGCGGCAATGCGTTATGCGGGTCCACGGGAGGCGATCTTCCATGCTATGGTCCGCAAAAATTACGGCTGCACCCATTTTATTGTGGGCCGCGATCATGCAGGCGTAGGCGATTATTACGGGACGTACGAGGCACAGGAGATTTTCCGCAACTTTACACAAGAAGAGCTGGGCATCACTCCCCTGTTTTTCGAGCACAGCTTCTTCTGCACCAAGTGCGGCAATATGGCCTCCAGTAAAACCTGTCCGCATGACAAGGCCTTCCACATGCATCTCTCCGGCACCAAGGTGCGCGCCATGCTGCGCGACGGGATCTGCCCCCCTGCCGAGTTTACCCGGCCGGAGGTAGCCCAGATTCTGATCAAGGGCATGAAGGAGATGGACGCGTCCTTGTCCGAATCCCAGCTTTAATAGGGAATGTCCCGCCAATAAGACGAGTTTCAGGTATAAAGATCCACCTTTGTCCATAAGATTCTTAGAGAATCTATTGGATGCGGGGTGGATTTTTTGATGCGCGGATGGAAACGGAAGCGGCTTATAATCTGGACAAACAAACAAGGTTTGCTGAAGCTGGCTGCTGCAGCGGCTCTGGCGGTGCTGACCGTTTTTATGCTGAGCTATGAGCTTCCCCACAGTGAAACTTGGGATTATTGGACTCTGCCATTGTCCGGCAAGGTAATTGCAGTGGATGCTGGACATGGCGGCCCGGACGGTGGCGCCTCCAGCAAGGAAGGGATGGACGAGAAGGACGTCAACTTGGCTATTGCCAAACATTTGCGGGATTATTTGCAGGAGGCGGGAGCAATTGTGGTGATGACCCGCGAGGAGGATAAGGATCTGGCTGCTCCGGGGACCAAGGGCTACAGCAAACGGAAAACGGAGGATCTGGTGCAGCGCGCCAAGCTTATTGAAAAAGCGGATGCCGATTTGATGATCAGCATTCACTTGAACAGCATTCCCTCGCCCAAGTGGCATGGCGCACAAACCTTTTATAATTCCGCCAAGCCGGGGGGCAAAATACTGGCAACCCATATTCAGTCGGAGCTGAAGCGGAATCTGGAGAATACGGACCGGTTGGCCAAGGAAAATGATACGTTCTATCCCATGAAGGCAGTATCCATCCCCGGTGCGTTGGTGGAGGTTGGGTTTCTCTCCAATCCCGAGGAGGCAAGACTTATGGGACAGGAGAGCTATCAAAAGAAGGTGGCCGCGGCGATATACCAGGGTGTGCTCAGATACTCCACGGGCGAACAAATAGGCGAACCGTAAAATTGTGGTATAATGGTGGCGTAAATACAGACAAGCCCATAAGAGGTGCAACTATGGTGACCAAAGAGCAAGTGTTTGACGCACTGAAGCATGTATACGACGGCACTTACAACCGTCCCCTGACAGAGCTGGGCCTGGTAAAAGACATCATGACGAAGGATTCCCGGGTGAATCTGACGGTAGTTTTGACCGAGGACAGCGAAACGCTCAAAAGCCAATACCGTCAGGATGTGCAGGAGGGGCTGGGCCGGATTGGCATCCAGGACGTTCATGTCCGGTTCCGGACGATTACAGAGGCGGAAAGCCAGGAGATCGCCCGCAAGCTCCAAGCGCCCCAAGGGGAAACAAACCAACGCCAGCAGACCCAATCGCCTGCGACAGGCCGTTCCGAGCTTCTGGGCCGTGATTCCGGAGTGACCTTCATTGCGGTAGCCAGCGGCAAAGGTGGAGTGGGTAAATCCACTGTCACCGTAAATCTCGCGGTTTCTCTGGCCAGGGAAGGCAAACGGGTAGGCATTATCGACGCGGATATTTATGGGTTCAGTGTTCCGGATATGATGGGCATTGAAGAGCGCCCCGCGATGGATAACAACAAGATCATTCCGGTAGAGCGCTTCGGCGTGAAGGTGATGTCCATGGGCTTCTTCGTGGAGGATAATGCTCCGGTGATCTGGCGGGGACCTATGCTGGGCAAAATGCTCCGCAATTTTTTAAGCGAGGTCAATTGGGGCGAGCTGGATTACATGATCCTGGATTTGCCTCCGGGAACGGGGGATGTAGCCCTGGATGTTCACCAGATGATTCCCCACAGCAAGGAGATTGTTGTAACCACTCCCCATGCGACGGCAGCGTTTGTGGCTGCGCGGGCAGGTTCTATGGCGTTACGGACGGACCACGAAATTCTGGGCGTTGTGGAAAACATGGCGTATTACACAGACAAAACCGGAGAAGTAGCCTATATCTTCGGCCGCGGCGGCGGGGCCAAGCTGGCTGAAGAGCTGCACACGGAAATTCTGTCCCAAATCCCGTTAGGGGCACCGGATAATCATTTGTCCGAGCCCGATTATTCTCCCTCTGTCTACAAAGCCGATTCCGAAACCGGTGAGCTGTACGCCAAGATGGCCCGGCGTATTATCGAGAAGCTGGAGAGCCAATCCTAAAGCTTCATCTGCAGAAAATAAGGGCTGTACGGCTTCCCGCCGTCCAGCCCTTTGCCTTTATTTTTTCTTTTCCTTGGATTTGCTTTGGTCTTCCTGATCTTCGGAGCTGTCGTCTCCGCTGCTTTGGTCCTCTTGACCTCCGCCATCCTGCCCTTGCTGGTCTCCGCCGCTTCCGCTGTCTCCTCCACCTCCACCGCTGCTTCCGCCTTCTTGGCCTTTTCCTCCGCCTTGCTCCTGGTCTTGGCCGCCGCCCTGTTTTCCACCTTGCCCGTCTTTTCCGCTTTCCGAGGTAATGGTCAGCGTTTTATCGTCTTTGGGCTTCATCTCTTCAGCTACCGCTTTTTGGAACATGGCGATCAGCTCCGCCTTAAATAAGGGGCTTTGCAGCGATTCCCGAACAACCTCCTGCATTTGCTGCCGGTATTTTTGACTCTTCATGGTTTCGAGAATAATCTTCTGATAATCCGGGTTATTCAACGCCTCGAACAAATTTTTCTGGTATTCCGGATCCTTCAGTAAATCCTTCTCAATCTGCTTCAGATTCTTCTGCGCCGCTTTAGCAAATTCTCCGGCAAATTTCGGGTCAGTCATGGTAGCCTCAAGCATCTTGAGGCCATGGTTTTCCGTGGTTAACAGTTCCTTAACGGCAAGCTGTATTTGCTGGCCCTCGCCGGTGGAGAGAAGCTGGAGGGTCTTGTCCTGATTCTTGGCGGCGGTAGACATAGCCTTTTGCGCATCCTCCGTCTTCAGGACATCTAGAACCATTGCCTTCATATCCTTATAGGATTGCGGCTGTGATGACTGCTGTTGTTCACTGCCGCAGGAGATGAGCAGCAAAACAGGCAGGAGGGCGGGGATCAGCAGCATTCGTTTGGCTGTCATAGTCCGGTTTAAGCTCCCTTCCTTCGGATAGTATGGCGTTAGTATGTGTGACTTCCGTTGGTTTCATGAAGGAGGCGAATAGCTTTTTGCTGAGAAGGTTGGTACAATTAACTAGAATTTTTCCTTGGGGAAACAAGGTGGGATAACGCAAAAAAAGCGGTTTGGCATAACCGCTTTTCCGGTGGATAGTATACTATTGTACAAAATCAAGTCGGTTTATTCCGCCTGCTTGAAGGATACGGAGGATTGCTCCAGAAGCTCGGACACGCTGACAAAATCGTAGCCCTGTGCCCGCAGCTCATCGATCAATTGAGGCAGCGCCTCTTGGTTGTATTTGGCCGAATCACTGGCATGAAGAAGAACGATGTCACCCGGATGTACCTTGGAGGTAACCTGGCTCACGATATCCTTGGCATTTGCAGCTTTCCAATCCATGGAGTCCGTATCCCACTGGATGACCTTGTACCCCAGATCATTGGCCACACGCAGCACCTTTTTGTCGAAATCGCCGTTGGGCAGACGAAGAAGCTGCGGAGACTTGCCGGTAACCTCCGTCAGAATCCCGTGAGCGGTTTGAAGCTGGGTACGGATATCCTTTTCCTCTAGGCTGCTGTAATTCACATGCTTATGGCCGTGGCTTCCAATTTCGAAACCGGCCTTATTGATTTTGTCCACAATTTGGGGATGGGTCTTGGCCCAGGGCGAGGAAAGGAAAAAGGTGGACTTCTTCACACCCTTGTCCTGGAGCAGCTTGACGATGGGCTCAGGCTGCACATCCCCCCAGCTGATGTCAAAGGTAAGTGCGACGACCTTCTTTTCCGTCTGGACACTGTATATAGCCGCGGGTTCGCTTTGGGTGGTGAATACCGTAATATTCTCTGCCTCCGCATAGATAATACCCGCCGCAAAAAAACAGGCCGCCGCTGCAATAATTACTTTTTTTACTTTTTTGGCATGGAAAACATAGAACATATTCATTGCCGGGCCTCCTTGGTTTCCCCCACTTGTCCGTAAAAAAGCAGCAGGTGGGGCTTGGTCGATTTCTTTATTATCAATGTATGCCCGTACAACTTGGTTATGTCTATTAAAGGGAGGTCTTTAGGGGATATGAGTTGGCGCAATCTGGTTCAAGCAATCAAAGAAATGAAGCATTATTTAATCGCTGCAGCGGCTACTTTCCTGGTTGGCGCTTATCTGGGCTATTCGGAGCCGGGGCAATTCCAGTTCCTGCTGGACAATCAAATTAAACAGCTTACAGACATGGTTAACAACATTGGCGGGCATGAGCACTACCAATGGAGACTGCTTGCTTTTATTCTGGTGAATAATGTGCTGGTATCGGTGTTTATGGTCTATTCCGGCGTGATGCTGGGGATTATTCCGCTTTACAGCCTGCTCTCCAACGGACTGATCATGGGATATCTGGCGCATCAGAATGTTCCGGACAAGGGCTGGGGGTCGTTTATTCTGGCTATCCTTCCTCATGGCATTATCGAGCTGCCGGCTTTTATTCTCGCATGTGCCTTCGGGATCAAGTTCGGTGCGATTATGTTCAAAAGCTTCTTCTTTCTGTTCTCGCCGACCAGAAGAGCAGCTAATAATGCCGCATTTATCAAGATGCTGAAGGTATCTGTTCCTCTTGTCATTATTGTAGCCCTCCTGCTGATGGCCGCCGCATTGATAGAGAGCATGGTTACCCTGCGGTTGGTCAGCTGATAAAAAATTTGATATCTAATTCTCTTTTCGGTTCATAAAAAATCCAATATCTGTACATAACAGTAAGACGACACGCCTATAATTCCTTGTTGCTTGAAGGGAGCTAAACCATGTTGGGTTTTTTGTTCAACGACAGAGAATGCAGAGAATTGGATTATGTACTGCGCAAGGAATTGGATGAAATGCTGTTTGACCTGAATGATAAAAGAATGGATCATGACATTAAGACCGCTATTGAAGCCAGATATAAAATTATCTTCCGCATGTATGCACGCCTTGCATCACCTAAGGATATTTCCAAATATGCAAGGAACCGGATGCAGCATCAATAAGTAAAGCTTCAAGAAATTATAAATGAAATTTATGCTTGACTTTATGAGAGCGTCCATGGTAAGTTATTTCTCGCGAATGAAACAGGTTTTTGAAAGAATATGCATGAAAAACCTGATTCAAAAAAAGTTTTAAAAAAAGCTTGCATTACTGAGTAGCAATGTGGTATATTAAAAAAGTCGCCTCTTGAAGAAGAGAACGACGAAGAAACAAACGAGCTCCTTGAAAACTGAACAACGAGCAGCAAAACAATGAAGCCAAACGTTTGAACAATTGAGCAATCA
>JAEWIS010000024.1 GCA_023386955.1 Bacillota bacterium | reverse complement strand
GCTCTTATCTGCTCTTATCTGCTCTTATCTGCTCTTATCTGCTCTTATCTGCTCTTATCTGCTCTTATCTGCTCTGCTCTTATCTTCCGTGTTATGCGAAAAAGGCCCCAAAACCGGCATCGCCGATTCCGGGACCTCCACTTAATTTCCGGCTTGCTGCCAAGGCCATGGAATCCCCTGACTGCAGTCCTTACCCTCTCAGGGCCGTTTCCAGCTCCCGCAGCTCCACCCGGCGCACCTTGCCGGAGATGGTTTTGGGCAGCTCGGGGATAAACTCGATCTTGCGCGGGTATTTGTAAGGGGCGGTCAAGGACTTCACATGCCGTTGAAGCTCAACGGCCAGCTCCTCCGTGCCGCCGAAGCCGTCCTTCAGCACGATGAAGGCCTTCACCACATGGCCGCGGATTTCATCCGGGCTGGCCACAACCGCACACTCCTTCACGGCAGGATGCTTCATGAGCGCATCCTCCACCTCGAAGGGGCCGATGGTATACCCCGAGCTGATGATAATATCATCGTTGCGTCCCTCAAACCAGAAGTACCCCTCTTCATCCCGTTTGGCTCTGTCGCCGGTTACGAAATAATCCCCGCGCATACAGCTCGGCTTCCGCTCCGGATCCTTGTAATACGAATCAAACAACGCCGGCATGTCCCGGTGGACGCCGATATCTCCGATTTCACCTGCCGGAAGAGGCTGTCCCGCTTCGTCGATGACCTCCACCATCCCGGCGGCAGTGGCCAGTCCCATGGACCCGATTCTCATGGGGGTATCCTTCAGCGTACCGATCAGCAGCGTGCTTTCCGTTTGGCCGTAGCCGTCCCGGATCGTAATGTCGAAATACCGGCGGAACACATCCACCACCTCCCGGTTAAGGGGCTCTCCGGCGGAGACGGCGCTTCTGAGGCCGGACAGGTCATACCGTTCCAGCCCGTCGGTTTTGGCCATCAGCCGGTACTCTGTGGGTGTACAGCACAACGCCCGGATCCGGTATTGCTGCAGCAGCTCCAAGTACCGCTCGGCATTGAATTTGCCGTTATATACAAAACCTGTTGCCCCCATACCCAGCACCGACAAAAAGGGGCTCCAAATCCACTTTTGCCAGCCGGGCGCCGCCGTAGCCCATACCGTATCCTCGGGCTGAATATCCAGCCACGACGAAGCGGTAATCCGCAGATGAGCATAACCCCAGCCATGGGTATGCACCACCCCTTTGGGGTTGCCGGTGGTGCCGGAGGTATAGGTGAGGATCGCCATATCCTCCCGCCGGGTAGGCGCCGCCTCCATCACCTCCGGCTGATCTTGCATCACACTGGCCAAAGCCGTCCAGCCGGGAATTTCGTCCCCTGCGGAGATCCGCACGGTTCCGGCAGGCATTTCCGCCTCGCGGATCCCCTTCTCCATCTCGGCGGCCTGCTCCGGCCACACGATGACGGCTCTTGCCTCGGAGTGGCGGAGACGGTAGCTGAGATCCTTGGCCCGCAGCATTTCCGAGGTGGGGATAATCACCAGCCCCAGCTTCAGGCATGCCAGATAAATCACATACGAAACTACTCTACGGGGAACCATGACCAGCACCCGGTCCCCTTTTTCCAAACCAAGCCCGCGGAGGCCATGTCCCAGCCGGTTGGCTTGAGCACGCAGCTCCCCATATGTCAAATGCTCGTTGACTCCTGATTCATCCAGCCAGGTCAATGCCATTTTGCCGGAAGCATGCCCTTCCATCTCCGAGGTTACGTTATAAAATTCAGGGGCAATCCAATTCTCGTGAATCACGACATCCATCTCCTATTGCACATGATATGTAATTTCATATACCTCATTATAAGATTAAATCCTAGTACCTAGTGCTAATAAAAAAGACAATTTTATGACCATCTCGCACCGGCAACCTATGCTATAATTCCCATGAAAGGAGTTGTACTATGCCCAAAAACCGTAAATTGCTGACAGACCGGGACTTTCAGGAGGCCCTTGACCGTGAATATCCTGTGAAGGTGTTTAAGGATGACCATATAGTCGATTCCGGAGGCGTCATCATCCGCTTTGATGATCATCTCGTAGTGGTTCAATCCTCCGTCAGCCAGATCGCCTACCATGAGCGGAAGCTCTGTGAATTTTTCGAGGCCGTCCGCTGACGCTCTTGAAAGCCCGTCAAAAAAAAACGCCTCCCCACAGTCCTCGGACTGCCGGAGAGGCGTTTAAACTTTCCGTCACTGCTTTTCCAAAATGGAGAATACTGCGGTTTGGCCGCCGTCCTGTATGGCGATTTCAACACTGTAGCCGCCGATGGTGACCGTGCGGTTTTCCACAGTTTGACCCTCCGCCAGCTGGCCGTAAATCTGGTTGAACAAAATAAGGAAGGGTTCCGTATGATTGCCGAATATGTATGCGGCGAACCTGCCGATGGACTCTTCGTTACGGGCCAGCATACCATCCTGCAGACGTACAGTGATCCCGTAAATCCGGTAGCCCGGCTCCAGCCACAGGGAGGCTTCATCCCATGCTCCGCCATTTCCGGAGATCCCCTTGTTTTTGGCCGCGGCATCCTTAAACAGACGCAGAACGGTTCCCTGCATATCGTAGTTGGTTCCCCGAAGAGCAGCCGCCTCCAGCATCACGTCGTAAGCGCCCAGCATCTTTTCGCTGGGAAAAATCAGCTTCTTGTAGCTGCCGTCCGCGGTAGGCACCATCTTGACGAAAGTGCCATTGGAAGCGGAGGAAGCGTTCACCCGGCCGCTTTTATCTGTCAGCCGCTCCAGAATCCGCAGGGCCTCCGCCCGCGTCACCGGCAGCCCGGCCCCAAAGTACCCGTTGGGGTACCCCTCCATAATCCCCTTGGCTGTCACCTCGGCCACAAACCGCTGGGACCGGGAGGAGAGGCTCAGGTAATCCCCGTATTGGGAGGCCAAGCCCATGCTGTACGCGCTGTCCTCCAGAAACTCCGTTTCCTTCAGGGTATAATAGACAATCTCCGCAACATCCTCGCGCTTCAGCTTCACCTTGTAGTCCGCAAACTGGTTTTTGGCCAGAATATTCAGGTCCTCCGCCAAATCCACATAAGGCTTAGCCCAATAGCCGGAAGGATCGGGCTTGAAGGTGAAATTGCGGTAATCCCGCTGGAGCACACTTTTGTTGGCCTCAGACAGCGCCCCGAAAAAACTGGTTTTCCAGCCCCGTTCCCCGTTGGGATACAGCTCCGAATAAGAGAGCAGCAGCATCTTAACGAATTGGTCCGCCGTAACCGCTTCCTCCGGCCGGAAGGTGCCGTCCGGGAAACCGTCCAAAATACCCAAGCTGCTCATGTTGGCTACACTGTCCTTGGCCCAATGCCCTGCCATATCGGCATAAACAGCTTCCTGGCCTGCCGCGGCAAAACCTGTTGCCGGCACAGCGCCCATGAGCCACACACATAAGGTGATTCCTGCAAGTCCTGTTTTCTGCCAACGTTTCAAGAATTCATCCCCGCTCTTTCAAAAATTGTCGGAAATCGCCGACCCTCATTAGTATAAGGAATCGGCGGAAGGAATCCTACGGACTCCCCGACTATTCTCGCGAGGCGCACCAAACGTGCGGAGTATGACTGGAGAACTACCCCCATCCTAACTTGGTCAAAGCCAAAGGCCGGATAAGTTACGGATGCTTCGAATTTTGAGGTTATGAATGGAGCAGGCTCCCTACAAAATAGGCGACATCAGCCGCACAAAGGACTCCCTCATTTTGTGGTGCACAGGCCGCTTCTCATACATCTCCATGGTCAGCTCAATGCATTCCTTCAGATCCTCCATGAAGATGTCGTCCAGCCGTCTGCCGACTTCCGTGTCGTAGACAAAGGCATTGACCTCAAAGTTCAGCTTGAAGCTGCGGATATCGAAATTCGCTGTGCCGACAGAGGACACCTCACTGTCCACGGTAATGGTTTTGGCATGGAGGAAACCCTTGCCGTACAAAAAGCACTTGACCCCATAGGGCAGCAGGTTCCCCAAATACGAATACGTGGCCCAATAGACCATCCGGTGGTCGGGGGTCCGGGGAATCATAATCCGCACATCCACACCGGACATAGCGGCCAATTGCAGAGCGTTAAGCAGACTTTCGTCGGGTATCAAATAGGGCGTCTGTATCCAAATGCTGGTTTTGGCTTTATGAATCATCTTAATGTACGCATTGCGGATATGCTCCATGGAATCATTGGGGCCGGAGGAGACAATTTGAATCCCCACCTGACTGTCCGGCAGAGCCGCAGGCAGATAACGGGTATCCGGCACCACCTTGTTGGCGGAGGAAAGATTCCAATCCAGCATAAACTGGGAATTCATCATCAGCACCGCGCTGCCTCTGACCTTCAAATGGGTATCCCGCCAGTGGCCGTACCGGGGGTCCAGCCCCAGATACTCATCTCCGACGTTATAGCCGCCTATGTATCCTACCGTACCGTCAATAATGGCCAGCTTCCGGTGGTTGCGGTAATTTACACGGATGTTCAGGTAGGGAAAACGCGATGGAAAAAACGCCACAGCCTGCCCGCCTGCCACCCGCAAGGGTTTGAAGAAATCGGCATTCATATGGGAGCAGCCGATGTCGTCATACAAAAACCGGACCTCCACCCCTTCCTTGGCCTTCTCCGTCAAAGCCTCCACCAGCTTTTTGCCGGTGGTATCCATCTGAACAATATAATAGATCAGATGGATATGCTTTTTAGCATTTTTTATATCCTGGAAGAGGGCCTCAAATTTATCCATGCCGTTGGTGAAAATCTCCACCTGGTTTTCTTGGGTATACAGCGCTTGGCCGGCCTGCAGGTTCAGAATAATCATATCCCGGTACTCTTCGGAAGCCGGATCGGGGAATAAGATCGTCTTGTCCTTCAGATCCTCCAATTGGGAATTCACAACGGTGCGGATCACCATCCGCTCCCGGGCCCCCAGCTTATACAGCTTCCGCCTGCTGAGATTTTGCCCGAATAACATGTACAGCACAAACCCCACCACAGGCAGGAACAAAAGAATCATCAGCCATGCCCAGGTCACCCCCACATTGCGCCGCTCCAAAAATATAACGGTAATGGCAAGAAGCACATTCAAAATCGTGATAAAGCCGTATAAATGCCCTAATAAATTCGCTGCCAATGCTTGCACGTATCCACCGTCCCTGCTGCTTGATACAACCTTGTTGTATTTATTATATCCGGTTACCGGCTCCGCACAAGTATTCCGGACAGAAGCGAAAAAACCGCAGGCGTAATGCCCGCGGCTTGTATAAAGAAGCCAGTTGGTTACAGGAAATCCTTGAGTCGTTTGCTGCGGCTGGGGTGGCGGAGCTTGCGGAGCGCCTTGGCTTCAATCTGCCGGATCCGCTCCCGGGTGACGCCGAACACCTGTCCCACTTCCTCCAGCGTCCGGGTTCTGCCATCGTCCAAGCCGAAACGAAGCCGGAGCACGTTCTCCTCCCTCTCCGTCAGCGTATCCAGCACATCCTCCAGCTGCTCCTTCAGGAGCTTAAATGCAGCGGAATCAGCCGGAGCCAATGCGTCCTTGTCTTCTATAAAATCTCCCAGGAGGGAATCGTTTTCCTCACCGATAGGGGTATCCAGTGATACCGGATCCTGGCCGATTTTTTTGATCTCCTGGATCTTCTCTACAGTGACGCCCATCTCCTTGGCAATTTCCTCTTCCGTAGGCTCCCTGCCCAAATCCTGAAGCAGCTGGCGGGATACGCGGACAAACTTGTTCAGCGTTTCCACCATGTGCACGGGAATCCGGATGGTACGGGCCTGGTCGGCTATTGCCCTGGTTATGGCCTGTCTGATCCACCATGTAGCATAGGTGCTAAATTTGAAGCCCATGGAATGGTCGAATTTATCCACGGCCTTAATCAGGCCGAGGTTTCCTTCCTGGATCAGGTCCAGGAACAGCATGCCGCGGCCGATATACCGGCGGGCAATGCTGACCACAAGCCGGAGATTGGCTTCCGCCAGCTGTTTCTTCGCTTCCTCGTCCCCTTGCTCAATGCGTTTGGCCAGCTCAATTTCCTGCTGGGTTTTCAAAAGCGGCACACGGCCGATTTCCTTTAAATAAAGCCGCACCGGATCATCAATTTTTACATCGGCGGGCAGCAGCAGTTCCTCATCAAGAGGGATAAACTCCTCTTCCTCCAGCTCATGCTTGGCCGGCTCAAGCTGCTCCAAAGCGGAGAGATCCCGTGTTTGACTTGATAAATCCAGCTCCATCAGGCCTTTTTTGTCTATATGCTCCTGGCCTGTATCCGTGTGGTTCACCATTGGCATGCACTTCCTCCATGTGGGAATGTGGGCTTCCCGTTCTATTTACGACCCCTTGCTGCGGACATCCCATGATGCGGCTTTTGAAATGACACAAGAACGTTCCTTGACAATCATTTCGATAAGTGCTATGATAATAATGATATGCGAACGAATGATGAATGAGAATATAATTGTAACATAGCCCACAATCTTTTTCAACCCCGGCCCAAAAAACCTGAGGACACTCCTCAGGTTTTTCTTTGTTTTGGGAGGTTATCCATTAGACGCACTCTTGTACAAAAGAGTTGCGGTTTAATCCTTCCAAATTTTCAAATCCGTTTCAAGGAAATCCTCGACTTCCCGCTTCCAAAATTCCTCCACAAACTGCACATGGACGGGATGGCGGTCATACGCCTCATAATCCGCCTGCGTCAGGAATTCCATGGAGAATGCGAAATCAAATTTGTTCTTGCTGCTGATCTGGCGCAGAACTTCAAAAAATTTCACCACAGGTATAGACGAAAGCGACTTCCTTCCCTCCTCCAGAAACGCCTCCGCCTCAGCCGAGTCCGGCTTGTGCTTCAACCGGAACTGCACCACATGACGAATCCCCTCTTGATCCATGATTCATTCCTCCTCATATCTCTATACGCTTATCTTACCCGATTTTCTGGCTGTATTAACGCTCTTTCCGACGAAACATCTTCACAAAAATTTAAGAATTTCTTTACTTTTGCTTCATGAATATTTCAAACCCCCTTGTTACCATGGGGTAATAATCATATGTACGAGGAAGGAGCGAACCCTTTATGAACCGCCAAACTTTACCTCTTGGGAGGAAACGTCTGGCAAAGTCATTATTTATCGGAACCGCCCTTCTGCTTTCCTCTTGTCTTCTCAGCATCGGAGTCGAGTGGATCAGCAGAGGCTCTCTGTGGGAAACCCTGGCCTGGATTCGCCGGAACACCTCCATTTATGCCTTAAACGCCCTCATTAGCGGCAGCGCCCTGATTTTATTTTATAGCCTGATCGGATCGGTCTTTTTAGCTGTTGGCGCAGCGGCGGTGCTGCTGTCAGTGATGGCCTTCATCAATTATTACAAAAGCATGCTGGTGGGTGAACCCTTCTTCCCTTGGGATATTATCCTGAATAAAGAAGGAATGGACGTAGGCCCTCTGTTTACAGGTGCCCAGGATCTGCTCAAGCTGGCGGTAATCCTGGCCGCGTTAGGTGGTCTGATTTACCTCCACCGCAAGCTCAAAAGCCGGCTGATGGTTTCATGGATCAGCCGCGGAATTCTGGGAGCTGTTTCCCTGGCCGTACTGCTGTCCTTCGGCCTCCAGGTGTCCTGGGCGAAGGAAAGGGTGGCCAAGGCCGGAGTGGATGATACCATCTGGAGCCAGCAGGCCAATTATGACAGCAACGGTTTGCTCCTGGCCTTTACCCTGAATGTACAGAATGCCCAGGTTCCCGAGCCGGAGGACTACAGCGCGGACAAGATGGCGTCACTGGCTCAGGGCTTAACCGCCGACACTTTTGGTGAGGCCATACCCGCCTTCAATCAGACGGGCGGCAAGGAACCCGCGGCTCCGCAGAAACGCCCCAACGTGGTGTTCATCATGAGCGAGGCCTTCTGGGACCCAACCCGACTTTCCAATGTGTCCTTTAGCGCTGACCCGGTGCCGACGCTTCATCAGCTGCAGCAAAGCTATCCCTCCGGCACTATGCTGTCTCCCCAATTCGGAGGGGGCACCAGCAACGTGGAATTTGAGGTACTGACCGGTCTTTCCATGTCCTTTATGCCCGCCGGGTCCGTACCGTATCTGCAATACGTCAACGGAAGTGTCCCCAGTCTGGCCAGTTATTTTGAAACAAAAGGGTACCGGAGTCTCGGCATCCATACCTACGACGGCTGGTTCTGGAACCGGGAGGGTGTGTACAAGGAGCTGGGTTTTGAAGGCTTTAAGAGCAAGGATGGCTTCATCAACCCTGAATACAACGGTCTTTATATTTCGGACAACGAAATCGCCGACAGCATCATTCATGAGATCGACCGAAGTGATGACCCGGTATTTATTTATGCGGTAACCATGCAGAATCATGCCCCTTATACAGATAAAAACCGGTATCCGTCCGGCAACACCTTCAAGGTGGAGGGTGACCTGACAGAGGAAGCCCGCGATATGCTGGAAACCTACGCCCAAGGCGCCCATTATGCCGACCAGGCCTTGAAGCGGCTGGTGGAGCATTTTGCCCAGTCCGACGAACCCACCTATATTGTCTTCTACGGCGACCATCTGCCCACCCTGGGGTTAGAGTATGACCTGTACCGCCAGGCGGGGTTTGTCCAATCTGGCAAGCCGGCAGACTGGAGCCTCACGGAGTACAAAAGCCTGCGCAGCATCCCCTTTGTCACCTGGTCCAATTTTGCCGCACCGGAGGAGCAGCAGGTCAACACCATTAGCGCTTCTTTTATGGGCTCGTATGTGCTGGATACACTGGGTATGAAGCCGGAGGGGCAATTCGCCCTAGGCTCCAAGCTGTACCGGTCTGTGCCCGGTCTGATCCGCAACCTGACGGTGGACCCGTCGGGAGCACTCTCCCACACAATCCCCGCCGGTTCCGAGGAGCTGGTGGAGCAATACCGGCTACTGCAGTATGACATCCTGTTCGGTGACAACTATCTGTCCCGTTTTGTGGATGCGCCGTTTTTGACCAAGGAGCCTATGGCCAATTACAATACCCTTGCCGCCGCCGTGAAGGAAGAGGAATAAAACCGCCGCATACCGCAATCATACACCAAAGCTGTCCCTTCTAAAGGGGCGGCTTTTTCTTTTCTGGACAACCTTACCTTATTTCTTGTTGACAAAATGATGCTGTCCGGATAATAATAGTATCAACTCGATATATCGACTTGATATGAAGGAGCCTAAACATGATCGATAATGTAATCCTCGGCATATTAATGGAAGGTCCCCAGACCGGTTACGGATTAAAAAGCACCATCGAACAATCCGTCGGCTTTTTTTATACAGCCAGCTATGGCAGCCTTTATCCTGCCTTGAAGCGTCTTGCGGAGCAGGGAGCCATTTCACTGGTGGAGACCGACGGAACGAAAAACAAGAAGCTGTACACTATGGAGACTGCAGGCCGCAAACAGTTCCTGGAATGGCTGGGAGAGCCGCTGACCCGCAACCGCAACGAGCATCTGCTAAAGTTTTTTTTCTACGATTATCTGGAGGAGTCCTTGCGGAAGGAACGGCTTGCTGCCTTTCACGGATCATTGCGGGAGGAGCTGGGACGGCTTGCCGTAGTCAAACAGATCGTGGATAAAGAAACCGAAGCTCTGGAGAATCCGGAGGATTACCGCTACAGGCTGTCGGTGCTGACCTACGGCTTCCGCTATCTGGAGATGGCCGAGCGGTGGCTGGGCGACTTGCGGGAGAAGGAACTAAAGAATGAATATAATGCGGACCAAGATGCCGCTGTGGAGGAGAACCATGATGAATAACGCCCAACCAACAAGCAAACACGGATTGTCCGGCTTTACCGGAAGACACCCGGTACTGGCTGTAGTGCTGATTGAGGTGATCCTGTTTTTGTCCTTGTTTGCCGCAGGAGCTTACCTCACCATTACGGAAAAAACCAGCCATTCCCCGGTTCCATATGCTTTTGTTCCCATCGCAATCCTGCTGCTCCTGTATCTGCTGACCGGCAAACGGTACACCCGTTACGGCTTCCGCAGCTTCGGCTCCATCCCGCGTAAGGAGCTGCTCTTTTATCTGCCGCTGGTAGCGGATGTGCTCCTGGTTATCACCAACGGATTGACCAACGGCTTCCGGGAGATATCGGCTCTGCATTGGATCGGACTGCTGGGTCTTGCCCTGCTGGTGGGGTTTGTGGAGGAGACCGTCTACCGCGGGCTGATCCTTAATTTGATGCTGCAAAAAGGCGTCCGCGTTGCCGTTCTCACCTCCAGCTTGCTCTTCTCCCTTACCCATCTGTTGAATCTGGTGGGCGGACAGGATTTGGCCGCCACCCTGCTGCAGCTGGCTTACGCCTTTCTGGTGGGTCTGTCCCTGGCGCTTTTGTATATCCGGCATAAAACCCTGCTTCCGCTTATCGCCTTTCATTTCCTGCACAACTTTACACAATTTTTGGTGAAGGAGCAGGCCTCCGTGCTGTTTGACAGTCTGGTGGTAGCCGCTCTGCTGGTCTCCTGCATCTGGCTTCTCCTGCAGCCGCATAAGGAAATTACAACTACGGTCACGGCCGCATAAAACGATGTCTCGCAAAAAGCGCTGCTTCCCTCACCAAGGGAAACCAGCGCTTTTCTTATACGGTGAGCCGCTGCCTACAGCCGGATTTCCTTGCCTGCGGCGGCGGATTCGTAGATGGCGGACAATATCTTGATCATATCCACCCCCTGGGCCGGGGTGTTGATGGGAGTGGCCCTTCCCTGAATGCAGTCGACAAAATGATACAGGTGCTTCCCATGGTTGCCATGGCCTTGATTACCCTTGAATACGGGCACCAGATCTGTCAGCTGGCCCGCTGTTTCAGTAAATACGCCCAGCTCCCCTTTTTTGATGCTGGCTCCCGCCTTCGTACCGCGCAGCTCCACGAAGTTCATCTCC
Organism: Bacillota bacterium; assembly: GCA_023386955.1. GTDB lineage: Bacteria > Bacillota > Bacilli > Paenibacillales > NBRC-103111 > Paenibacillus_AR > Paenibacillus_AR mesotrionivorans. The sequence continues at coordinate 173,263 of JAEWIS010000024.1, read as the reverse complement.
TCCCCCACATTGGAGGCCCAGCTGAATTCAAGCTGAAGCGTGGCACCGTTGTCGAAGCGGATGAAGCCGGTGGCCAGATCCTCCACGTCGAAGGTACCGTTTTCCTGTTTTTCCCCGAAGCTGCTGTGAATGGAGTCGGTTAGCTCATTGTTGGCAAACTTAGTATACGTGGCGCCACTGACGGCTACGGGACGGGGATTGCCCATCAGCCAAATAGCCAGGTCAATAAAATGGACCCCCAGGTCAATCAGCGGCCCTCCGCCGGATAACTCCTTGGTTGTAAACCAGCCGCCCTTCCCCGGAATGCCTCTCCGGCGGAGCCAGCCGCAGCGTCCGGTATAAATCTCGCCTGCATGGCCTTCCTCAATATACCGCTTCAAAAACTGGGCTTGGGGTGAAAACCGGTTGTTTCGCATCACCATGAGATGTTTGCCCGCTTCCACGGCGGCATCCGCCATCCGCTGGGCCTCCTCCGGACTGACCGCATCCGGTTTTTCGCAGAACACATGCGCCCCTGCCTGCAGAGCTGCCACTGCCACCTCCGAATGGAGCAGGTTGGGCGTACAGATGTCTACGATATCCAGCTCCTGCTCCGCCAGCATCTCCCGGTAATCGGCATACACGAACGGGATGTGATGCTCTGCGGCGATCCGCTCCGCCTTCTCCTGCTTAATATCGCAAAGGGCCACCACCTCCAGCTCCGCATGCTGCAGCAACGGCTCCAGATGCGCCGACACAAAGATATTGCCTGTACCCACAACGCCAACCCTCAGCTTTTTGCCCATGATCGTTCTTCCCCCTTTATGGAATGCCTATCTTTAATGAAGCTCCCTGATTAGCCGGGACAGATTTCTCCAGCTGGTTTCCACACAATCCATAGCGGAGCGGCTGCAGTGGTCCTGCTCTACCACATACCATTCCACCCGGTTAGCCTCGCCCCACTCCAGGATCGGCTTAAAATCGATGGAGCCCTCCCCAATTTCAGCGAAGGTCTGCTCCTCGTCTTGGGTCATATCCTTCAGATGGATAATGGGCATCCGGTTTTGGTAGGGAGCCAAATAAGCCACGGGATCATACCCGCCCTTTTTCACCCAATATACATCCAGCTCCGCCAGCACCAGATTATCGGGGGACGGGTCCAGGAGATACTCCAGCGCCGTACGCCCCTCTACCATGGTCTCAAATTCGAAAGCATGGTTATGGTAGCTAAGCCGCATCCCCTCCCTCTTCAGCCGGGCGGCGGCTTCATTCAAGACCCTACGGACCTCCATATATCCTTCAGGAGTACGCAAATCTGCCGGAATAGCGGGGCAAACCAGATCCTTGGTGCCCAGAATCCGCGCCTCGCGGGCCAGCGTGTCCAACTCCTCCACAAACCGCATATAACCCACATGCAGTCCCGCCGTTTGCAGGTTCAATTCCTTCAGAATAGCTGCCAGCTCCTCGGGCTCCCTGCCGTGATAGCCGGCAAACTGCACGCCGCTCCAGCCCATCCGCTTCAATTCCCGCAGGACATAAGGAAAATCCGCTTGGCATTCCTCCCGCAGTGTGTACAGCTGCACAGCCGTTTTGTTTTCCATTGTCTAGCCCCCCATGATTGCGACCGTTTTCATTTTCCTTTATCATTATAAAAAAGACCACGGTACGCTGAACAGAAACGATCTTCCGCCTAGTTGTCATATCTTCCGATTATTTATACAGGAAGGGGCCTTATCCATGCCAATGCCGCCTTGTACGGTTACAGCCTGCGGGTATTCCATTCACACCAAACCCTATTCCTCCCGGCGGCTTCTGCCCCACTATTTGCTCCGTTTCCAGGCGGAGGGTAAAAGCCGTATCCATCTGAATGGGGTTGCGCAGGAATATGCCCCCGGCGATTTGATGGTTGCCGCACCGGGGGACAGCTATATGCTGGAAACCGGGCTGCCTGATGGACAGAAGGCGGTGCGCTGCGCGGATTATTATATGTCCTGCACGGTGGACGAACCTCTCGACTGGCTGGAAGGTGACTTTAAGCGTAAGCTCCAATTGGGCCAGGATGAGCCGTTCCTGAACCTCTTCAAAAATCTGGTTTATGAGTTCCGCAGACTGCGGGACCAGGATGCGGAAACCCAGGATTATCTGGGCCGGCTTCTGCTGCTGTCTGTCCGCCGCAGTCTCTCCCCCTACTCCTCTCATCCCATCCCACGGGCGGCAGCCCGGATGAAAAGCTACATGGAGGCCCATTCGGCCCAGCCCATGACCCTGAAGCAGATTGCCTCACACGGCGGCTTGGGCATTTCCCGGGCGTCGGAGCTGTTTAAGGAGGCTTACGGCTGCTCCGTTATGGATTATGCCATTCTGATGCGGCTGAATCATGCCCGGGAGCATATTCTCTACGATAACGTTACCCTGGAGGAAGCGGCCTTCGCCTGCGGGTTTACCAGCTATACCCACTTCAGCCGGATGTTCCGCAAGCGCTACGGCATTTCTCCCAGCGATTACCGGCAGCAGAACCGACATCCGCTGTAGGTTTCAGAATGGATGGAAGCGGGTAATATTAATGATTCCCCCCAAAACAATCCCCCAAAAGTGACGTAATGCTTCGAAGCGGATTTCGATTACTTTTGGGGGAGCCCCCGGTAAGAACAAAACCGAATGAAGATACGATTACCAATACCATGTTAAAATGATTGGAGGCGGATGATGATGCGGAAGCTCACAGCGGCTGGAACCGCTGCCCTCATGCTGCTCACGACAAGCTGTGCTGTCCGGGAGGAAGCCGGACCGGGAACCGGCAGTGTATCCTCCCCGACTGCTTCCACAGCGGCCGGCCGCACCGCGGCACCTCAGGCCGATGATTTCCCATACCGGGCCCAGGTGCTGGCGGAGGGCCTGCAGCTGCCATGGGAATTGGCTTTTGCGCCGGATGGGCGGATTTTCTTCACGGAACGGCCGGGTTTTCTCCGCGTCATTGAAGGCGGCAAGGTCCGGGAGGCCCCCCTGCTGGAGCTGCCTTCCACCGGCTTGGGCGAAGGCGGATTGTTGGGGCTTGCGCTGGACCCCAACTTTGCCGCGAATGGCACCGCTTATGTATATCAGACCTACCGGAACGGCGATGCTGTTAAAAACCGTATACTCCGCCTCTCCATCGGGCAGGAATCGGCCAAACTGGAAGCCACCCTTATGGACGACATTCCCGGAAGCAGCACCCATAACGGCGGACGGATGAAATTCGGGCCCGACGGGTTCTTGTATATAACCACAGGCGATGCCGCCAAACGGGAGCTGGCCCAGCAAAAGGACAGTCTGGCCGGCAAAATCCTCCGCCTTGCGCCGGATGGCTCCGTTCCCGGGGATAACCCGTTTCCCGGCTCCCCGGTTTACAGCTGGGGACACCGGAATCCCCAGGGTTTGGCCTGGCAGCCGGATACCGGCGCCCTGTTCAGCTCCGAGCATGGACAAAGCGCCCATGACGAATTAAACATCATCACCCCCGGCGCCAACTACGGATGGCCTTTGATCCAGGGGGACGAAACGGATACACGGGACGGCATTTCGCTTAAGGCCCCTCTTACTCATAGCGGCAGCGAAACCTGGGCTCCCTCGGGCATGGCGTTTATCACCCAAGGCCCCTGGAAGGGCCGCCTGCTGGTAGCAGCCTTGTCCGGGCAGCAGCTCCTGCAGGTGATGCCAGAGGGCAGCGGCCAATCCGCCTCTGTCAGCTCCTTGTACCAGAAGGAGTGGGGCCGCCTGCGCAATGTAGCCGAGGCTCCGGACGGCACCCTCTACATTCTGGTGGGCAATCGTGACGGCCGGGGGTCCCCCAAGGAAAACGACGACAAGCTGATCGCCCTTTACCCCACCTGGAAATAACCAATAGGGCAAGGGCTTAGAACAGCCATAAATGATCTGTTGGGAGGATTTGTGTGCATAAGATTATTCCCCATCTCTGGTTTGACACACAAGCCAAGGAGGCCGCGCAGCTGTACACCGGATTATTGCCCAACTCGGGCATTACATCCGCCACTACCCTGGCGGATACGCCTTCCGGCAATGCCGAATCGGTCAGCTTTGAATTGGCCGGCCAGCCCTTTCAGGCCATTAGCGCAGGCCCATATTTCCGCTTGAACCCCTCCATCTCCTTCATGGTGGCCTGCGCAACCGAAGAGGAGGTGGACGTGCTGTGGAACGTCCTGGCAGAAGGAGGCAGCGCCTTGATGCCCCTGGGGGAATATCCCTTCAGCCGCCGGTACGGCTGGATTCAGGACCGGTTCGGCCTGAGCTGGCAGCCCATGCTCGTTGACGGAGAACAGCTCCAACAGATCATTACCCCCAATCTGCTTTTTTCCGGGGATGTCTGCGGGCAGGCAGAGGAGGCCGTCCGCTTCTATGCGGAGATCTTCCCCGATTCCACCGTCGGCTTCATTAGCCGATACGGAAAAGGTGAAGCCAGGATGGAGCGGGCCAAAATTAATTTCGCCTCCTTCACCCTGTGCGGCCAAAGCTTCACCGCCATGGACAATGGCTATGATGCCGACTTTGGCTTTAATGAAGCCCTCTCCTTTATGGTCCGGTGCAAGGACCAGACGGAACTCGATTATTACTGGGACAAGCTATCGGCTGTTCCGGAGGCGGAGCAGTGCGGATGGCTGAAGGACCGCTACGGCGTATCCTGGCAAATTGTGCCGGAGCAGCTGGACCGGATGATGGCGGAGGGTTCGCCCGAACAGGTAAAAAGGGTCACGAAGGCGTTCCTGGGCATGAAAAAATTCGATCTGGCGGCGCTGGAAGCGGCCTGGTCGGGGGAATAATAGACAATAGCAACAAAAAAAGTCCGGCCCATCATCCTGTGGATGTGGCCGGACTTCTCTATTTGGTAAAACAAATGAATTATTGTCTGTATTGGCCCAGCAGCCGCTTGGCCTCTCCGTTAGGTGTGGTGAACACTTCATAAATCAGGATCTTATGCCGGATATCCAGCATATCTGAAGCACCCTGCAGGGTAATGAGGTTCTCGCCGCTCACGAGACGTCCCTGCCCATAGAGAGTGGCGCTTCCGCTGCCAACAAGCCGGTCAAAAGAGTCGTACTGCTCTACCAGAATCCGCGGGAAGGTGTTGTCCAATTGGATATCCTCAGCGCGGTTGATAGACAAGTCAAGCTTTAATTTGTAGACATAGGCATACCCAGTTTCAGGTCCGTAATTCGAATTTAATGTCCAACGGTTGACCTTAACATTAAACGGGTACAGGTTCCATTGATTGTCTTCCGCCTTCTGCAGCCCTGTCGACAGCGCCGCGATGGCGGTTTTGTAAGGAGCGGCCGTCACTCCGTCCTGCACCTTCAGGACAAGGTTCTCGCCTTTTTCCGAAGCGGGCACAGTGAAGGCGTAGCGTACGGTCACCGAGGAGCCGGGCAGCACGGTGGCCGTTTGGATAGCTTGGCGGCTGCCTGCATATTCATACCCTTCCTTGGTAACCAGATCTGCGGCAAAAGCAGGCACGGCCAAGGGTTTTTTGGAGGTATTGGTCAGCTTGAAGGTGGCGGTAACTCCCTTATTGCCTTCTTCCTTATTGGAGTGCATATAGAACTCCTCCACGGAAACCTTCATCTCCGGATTGACCAGCTGACTTTTGGCGTCAAACACAATGGATGTACCCAGCGAATAGGCAGTGGCTGCGGTACCCTCTCCCTCACCGGGAAGCAGAATGTGAAGCCGGCCTACGGCATAGCTGGTTACATTCACTCCGACCGTTCCCGCATCAGCGAAGGTTTCCGGCGTAAGCAAGTTCAGGCTTTGCAGCACGGTATCCTGCTCCGTCGGGATGGCGTAATGGATGTACTTATCTGCGCCGGGTTCCAGGGTCAATGCCCCCTGCTCCACCCGGGAGCCGTTGAAGACCTTGCTGTCCGATTTCCCGTCCAGGGTGAAGGCGGGAATGGACTCGCGCCGTTCAGACGGATTGGACGCCAGGAGTTGAACCACATACACCGTTCCCGCGGCGGTGGATTCCTTGCTGATGGACACAGGCGTGTATTGAACAGGAGAGGTGAGGCCCGGAATCCGGAAGGAATCCGACCATTTCTTCAGCGCCTCCGGCTTGGCAATAACGCTGCTCTCCCCCTGCCATACCTCAGCCTGGACCGGAATGGAGGCCACTATCGTTTCCGTCTTGGGATAGACATAAACATCCACATCCGTCCAATTCACCTGCGTCACAGTGACCTCGTCCATCCGGTCCAGCTCGACCAGATAGCTGAGCTCCGTGCTGGACTTGGCCTGAAGAGACCGGGCATTAGCGGCGCTGGCCTTCAGGGTATATTGAATGCCGTCGGCAGTTTCGGCCCTAACCTCATAATCCGGCACACGGGTTACCGCGGCCCCTGTATTCTTCAACCGGACCACCACACCCAGGCGGGTGCCGGTTTCTGTTTTTTGGTTCAGGACACTCTTCAGCTCCACATCCAAAAGATCAGTCAGCTTCACGGACGGTCCGGCGGCTGCGGCAAGCACAGGGACTGCACTGCCGTCTGCTGCATACACGGCGATGCCGGGGCCCAAGAGCGAGACGGATAACGCCACAGATGCAAGGGATAATTTCCATTTATTATTCAAGTTGCTCTCCTCCTGTTTTGTCCTTTACTTGACGATCTGTACGGCTTCCTTGTCCTTCAGCTGGTTCTGTCCGGAGATGACCAGCTGGTCGCCCTCCTTAACGCCGGAGAGCACCTCCTGATACGTTTCATGCAGGCGTCCCAGCTCCACTTTCCGCTTTTCTGCCGCATTTCCATTGATAACGAACACATAGGTATCCCCGCCTTCACGGACGACGCTTAATGTCGGTACCGTCACTACGACCTGGTCCTGTTCTTCTGTCAGCAGAATCTGCGCCTTGCTGCCCGGCTTCAGCTTAAAATCCGGATTGGGCACAGTCAGCTCCAGGGAATAGGATTTGGTTTGGGCGCCGATAACATCGGCCAGGTAGCTGACCGTTGCTTTGGCCTTGTCAACGGTACCGGGGACATAAAAGCTAAGCTCCTGCTTGCCGCGCACCAGCGCCGCCGCTTCCTCGGTCAGCTCCGCCTGGATTTTCACCGGATCCAGCTGCTGCACAGTAGCCGCCGGAATGCCCGGGCTCAAGGTCATCCCTATTTGTACAGGAAGATCTGTCAATACACCGCTGACAGTGGCCTTCACTTCCGTATTGCTCAAGCCCCGGTCCAGCTCACGCAAGGAAACGTCGGCTGTTTTAAGCCCATATTCTAGTTGGGAAAGAGAGTTGGAGTTTTCCAGGTTTTGAAGCTTGCGGTTCATCCCTTCCAGATCCAACCGGAGGCCGTTTAATTGGGTTTCCGCCTGCTCCAGCTGGATTTTGGGCACCAGACCCAGATCATAATCATTGCGCAGCTTGTTGTAGCCCTTCTCCGCATCCTTCAAGGCAGACTCCATCTTGGTGATGCCGTCCTTCAGCTCCTGCTTGCCGTCCGCCAGATCCAGACGCGCCTTGGACATCTGCTCCTGGGTGCTGGCGATGGACAGCTGGGCCTTTTCCTTCTGAATCTCCAGGTCGGTGGGATCGATCCGGAACAGGACATCCCCCTTTTCCACCCGGTCTCCGCGTTTCTTCAAAATCTCCAGCACGTCGCCGTTTACCTTCGTCACAATATTCATCTGGACGGAGGCGGAGATATCCGCCACCTGCTCCAGGGGCTCACCGATGGATTTCTTCGCGACAGGGGCCACCTTCACGCTTTTCACTTGGGATTCGGCGGCAGCTGCAGGCTGCTGTGCCGGCTCCGCGGAGCATCCCGCCAGAAGAGCCGCGGCAAGCACCATGGCTCCGGCAACAGGATAGCCGGCTTTCAACTTCTTGGTTTTTGTCCGTTTCATGGTTTATTCTCCTTTTCAGTGGGTTGCGGAAGTGGTATTCGGGGTATCCAGACCGGCCGGCTTCTTCCGGTGGAACAGACGTCCCATACGGCGTTTGAAGCCTTCGATCAGATCATAAACCACCGGTACAACAACAAGGGTAAGCAGCGTGGAGGTGGTCAAACCGCCGATAACCACAACCGCCAGCCCCTTGGAGATGACGGCGCCCTTGGAGAAGCCCAGAGCAAGAGGCATCAGGGCGATAATGGTAGCTCCCGCCGTCATAATAATGGGACGCAGACGGGTTATGCCCGCTTCGATCAGAGCCTCGCGGATGCTGTGGCCTTCCTCCCGGAGCTGCTGCACCCGGTCCACAAGCACGATGGCGTTAGTGACCACGACGCCGATGAGCATCAGGAAGCCGATCAGAGAGGTAATATTGATAGATTCATTGGTAATTAATAGAGCTACCAGTCCCCCGATAGCCGCCAGGGGCAGGGAGAACAGAATGGCGAAGGGTGCGCTGCCGTTTCCGAAGGCCAGAACCATAATCAGGTAAACGATGAAGATAGAGGCCAGCATAGCCACCAGCAATTGCTGGAAGCTTTCCGTCATGTCGTCGGTTACGCCCTTAACCTCTGTGCGGACGCCGCCGGGCAGCTCCAGCTTGTTCAGCTCAGCTGTGACCTTGGCGCTGACGCCGCCTTTGTCGGCGGAGTTGATCTTGGCGGTGACCTGAACGAACTGAACCTGCTGGTCACGGCTGATGGCTGCCGGAGCTTCAATCTGGTTCACCTTGGCTACTTCATTCAGGGCGACCTTGGCTCCGGTGGGGGCAGTCAGGGTAAAACGGCCGATTTTGTCCACGGAGTTTTTGAAGCTGGGATCCAGCATAACCTTGGTTTCGAAGGTGGTATTGTCAAATTTCAGATCGCCGATTTTTTCTTCCGCGAGCCATGTATGTACACCTTGCACGATTTGAGCGGAGGAAAGTCCGTACATTCTTGCTTTGTTCTGGTCAACCGCGATTTCCACTTCCATCTTGGATTCGCTTAAGCTGTCCTTGATGTCGGTCAGCTCAGGGAAGGTTTTCATCTGCTCCTTGACCAGCTTGGCTGCTTCCTGCAGATACAGCATATCGTCGCCCTTCAGCATGTAGCTGAAGTCCGTACCGCCGCCGGTGCCGCCCATACTGATCACGGAACCTTCCGCTTCTGAGCCCGCAGGCAGCATATCACGGATCCGCTTCTTGAAATCCTGGACAACAGCTTTGGTATCCGAGGCGCCGGAAGCTACCGCGAAGAAGGAGCTGCGGTATGAAACCCGGTCGCTGCCTCCGTTATAGCCGATGGAGGATTCCACATATTCAAATGTGGGCTGACCTGCAGAATCCTTAGCATTCAACATGTCGTTTTCGATTTCTTTTACCTTCTCATTCATGGTTTCGATGGTCGTCTCCCGTGGCATCTTGATGGAGAACTGCATCATTTTATCCGAATCGCTTTCCGGCATGAAGGTCTGGGCCAGGAACGGCAATGTTCCCATAACCGATACGATCAAAAGCAGGATGGACATGCCCACTGTAAGCATACGATGCTTCAGGGACCAAGTCAGCGCTTTTTTGTAGGTCGTGGCTAATTTCCCTGCAGGTGCCTCTGTGTGGGTTTTGATGGACCCGCTTTTCAGAACCAGAATTTTGGCCAGCATGGGGATAACCGTCAATGCAACGACCAGTGATGACAGCAGCGCCACACTCAGGGTGATGGCGAAGGGACGGAAGATTTCACCCATCACTCCGCTGACAAAGGCAATGGGGGCAAACACACCCACGGTGGTAATGGTGGACGAGGTAATTGCCGAAGCCACCTGAGCCGTCGCCATTTTAATGACCGACTCATTGCGTTCCTGGGCCTTTTGCAGCTGACTGAAGATATTCTCAATAACTACGATACTATCATCCACAACCCGCCCGACGGCAATGGCCATTCCGCCCAGGGTCATAATATTGAGGGATATCCCCAATGGAGCCATGACCATGAGTGTGATGAGCATGGATAACGGGATAGATACCAATACGATCAAGGTCATCCGTACGTTCCGCAAGAATAGAAGAATCATAATGGAGGCCAGCAGCGCTCCCAAAATGCCTTCCTTCAGCATACCGTTGATGGAGTTCTGAATCTCGGTGGCGCTGTTGTAGATCGGCTGGAATTTAATGTTGGGGTATTCTACCTTCCATTTCTCCATCATTTCATCGGCTTGAGCGCCAAATTGGACAGCATTGGCATTCTTCGTCTTGTACAGACGCACACCAATCGCCGGTTGGGCGTTCAGGCGGGAGTAAAAGGTGGATTCGGTAATGGCCTCGACCTTGGCCACATCCTTCAATAATACGGTGGAGCCGATACCCGTGGGGATCTTCATATTTTCCAGACCGTAGATGGTGTTCAAGTCGCTTTTGACCCGGACCATCTGCTCGTTGCCGTTGAAATCAACGGTTCCGGCCGGACTTGTCATAAGAGCCGCCTGGATGCTTTGGGACACCTGGGAAGGGGTCAAGCCATAGTTATTGATGGCATTGCCGTCCAGCTTCATGGTTAGCACCGATTCCTGGTTGCCGATGGAGTCGATGTGGTCGATGCCGTCCATTCCCTTAAAGCCCGGTTCAATGACATCCTTGTACAGCTTGTCAAGCTCCTGCTGGCTCATGCCGTTCTGGGCATACAGCGAGAGGTAATACACCGGCTCCGAGGCAAAGCCGAAGGTGGTGACCTGGGGCTTCTCCGAGCCCGAGGGCAGCTTGACGTTGGAGATCAGGCTTTCCACATCCCGTTTGGCGTCATCGGTTTTCACCGACTGCTCCAGCTCCAGGATAATTTGCGAGAAGTTGTCGCTGGAGTTTGAGCTCAGGTTCTTCAGCCCCTCCATACTGGCAACCGCCTTCTCCAGCGGCTCCGTCACTCCTTCCAGCACATCCTTGGGCGGCGCCATATACATGGTGTTGATCAGCACCACCGGAAACGAAATATCCGGCATGCTTTCCACCTTCAGCGTGGTTGCGGAATAAGCGCCCCCGCCGAAGAGGAGAAGAACAATAATGATGACGGCCGTGATGTTCTTCATGGAAAAATTGGTTAACTTATTCATCCTCACAGCTCCTCCGATAAAATAGCCGGCCACATGGCCGCTGCCTCCCTGTGTTCCTTATCTCTGATCCCTGTATCTCACGAAGGCACAGGAATGAATTCATTATAGACGCAGAAGGATTTGGAAACATGTGAAATCTGTCATGAAATCAGATGACTGGGGTCATAAGATCGGTCATGGCATACCTCCGTCGGGAGGAGGGATGGGGGTAGGCCGGGGGAGGGATATATCCATCAACGGGGTCGGAAAGCCAAACAAAGCGCAAAAAAACGGCATCGCTGCCGTTTCGATAAAGAAGGCTATGTCTTTTTTAACCGGTAAACGCAGACGCTTGTTTGGCTTCCGAAATGACCCGCATCACCTCCAGGGCTTCCTGCGGCGCAATGGGGAATGTCTCCCCCAAACGGATGGAGCGGTACAGCTCCTCCCATATATTATACGATTTGGCGGGTGCCACGGGCACCGTTTCCGTCCGCCAGCTCAGATTCTCCACACTGCCGAAGGTTTCCCCGGGGGTGCCCGGGTCGGCCTGCTTCTCCATAAGCGGCACGGCAGGGTCCAGGTAGCGCAGGGACATTTGGCCGTCCATCACTGTCATCGTGCCCCTTGCACCATATACCGCATATTGCGGTGACGGCTCCGCCACCCCGCCGCTGATCTCCAGATCCACTAGGCGGTTGTTCTGCCCCTTCATGATGATTTTCACATGATCCTCCGCGTCCCCTACCGCAGCCACACGCTTCAGGTCCGTCCACAGCTCTGCAACCGGACTTTCCAAAAGCCTAAGGCCATGGTCGATAATATGCGGACCCCAATTCAGCAGCTGTCCGCCTCCGTAAGCCATGATGGTCTGCCAGTCGTCCCGGCGCTGATAGCCGTGGCGGCAGAGCCGGATGGCATAAATGTCCCCTAATATTCCGCTCTCCATCACCTCCCGGACATGGAGAAAGTCGGGATCAAACCGGCGGTTGTGGCGCACGTACAGCTTGCCTGTACTCTTCCGTTCCGCCTCCAGCAACACCTGGGCCTCCTCATACGTGCAGGCCAGCGGCTTTTCCATGAACACATGCTTGCCACCGGCCAGCGCCAAAAGCCCGTGAGCGCAGTGATCCGAAGAGCGGGTGGCCACATCCACAAGCTCCACATCCGGGTCATCCATAAGCTCCTCCAGGCGCTCGTAGGTTTTGCAGCCGTAGCGCTCCGCCATTGCCTCCCGCCGCGATTCGATCAGATCGCAGGCCGCCACAATGGTAAACAGATGCTTCTTATCCTCCAGCTCCTGGCAATGCATACCCCATCCGGCTCTGCCTGCTCCGGCCAGGCCGATTCTGATTGGCTCCGTCATCGTACCATCCCCCTATTCCCGTTTGCTTATCCTTAATACCCGGCCTCCCGGACAACCTGCCTGCTCCATTCCAGATCCACAAGAGGCTCCTGCAAATGGGTATCATGCTCCACAAACACCCATCCGTCAAAGCCGTGTTTGGCCGCCTCCTTCAGGACTGCTGCATTGTCCAATCCGATATTGCCCCGGGTTAGGCCGCAGAACCGCCCGCGTTTGGTCCAATCAAGGGATTCGGGATTGGTCTCCAGCCAATCCTTCAGATGTAGGACGGCAAGCCTGCTTGCATATTTCCCGGCAATCTCCACCGCGTCTCCGCCCATTGCCGCCAGGTGGGCGGTATCCAGCACCAGCTTGCTGTCCGGACATTCCCGCAAAAATGCCTCCAGCTGCTCCTGCGTCTCTACAGGCGTCCCCATATGATTATGAAGGGCCACATGCAGGCCCCAACGGCGGCAGGCAGCCGATTGAATCCGCACCTGCCTGCAGAATGCAGCGAAATCCCGGCCGTCCACGTGGGTCCAGACATAATCCTTGCCAAGAGCAGCCGTCCATTGAATGGACAGCTCCGGGCTGGGGGCCCTCACCGTGCCAAAATCCAAACCAAGCTTTCTCATCATCGCCGCCGATTGCAGCGCATGCTCCCCGCTGAACGCCGTCAGCCGTTCAATGCCTTCGTAACCGATAGCCTTCAATTGCCGCAGGCGTTCCTCCAGATCAAAGCACGTCCCGCCATCCCAAACGTTCATCCCGTAATCCGCAATGCCGATTTTCATGGTATCCTCCTTATGTTCAGCCCATTTTGCTTATGGCATTAATCCTTGATTGATGCTCCGGATAGACGCCACAGGCGCTTTGGGCTGGCGTTTCTCCGTCAACAGCCCATTCTTCTCCTGCTGCACATCCGTCAGCTGCGTGTAGCAGTAGCCCTGCAGGGCAGGAGCCCGCAGCAGCGCATGGGTCAGGTCCATATAGCGCTTGAGGAACTGCTCCTCACTGTGCGCTTCCGAATAGCCCCAGCCCCCGGCGCTGTCAGGGCTGTACCGTATTCCGCCGAACTCGGATACCTGGACCGGCTCCCCGCCATAAGCATACCCCGGCACATACACGGGCCGGTTGCACGGCCTGGCCTTCACACAATCCTGGCTGCCGTACCGCTCCCTGAGGGTTTCCCCGCTGGAATCATAATCATGGATGGTGCAAATATCCGATTTTACATGCTCCCAGCCGTCATTGGAGATGACCAGGCGGGTGGGATCCAGAGACTTGGTCAAATGATACACTGCTAAGGCATGATGCTGCTGGGCCTGATCCGTCAGAATCCCCGGCACACCCCAGCTTTCGTTCAGCGGCACCCACACTACGATGCAGGGATGGTTGTAATCCCGCTCCAGGAATTCCTGCCATTCCCTTGTCATACGGTGGACATATTCCTCCGAATACGCGTAAGCATTGGGCATCTCTCCCCAAAGAAGAAGCCCGATCCGGTCACACCAGTAAGCATACCTGGGGTCCTCAATCTTCTGATGCTTGCGCACGCCATTGAAGCCCATGGCTTTGGCCAGCTCCGCATCCCGCCGGACCGCCTCGCCGTTGGGCGGCGTAAGAATACCATCAGGATAGTAGCCCTGGTCCAAAACCAGCTTCATATAATAGGGGCGGTTGTTGAGGCAGATCCGGCCATCCTCCACGGAGATTTTGCGCATGCCGAAATAGCTGCATACCCGGTCCAGCAGCACATCATCCGCCCATAGGGTCAGCTCTATATCGTATAAAACCGGATTTTCCGGAGACCACCATCTCCCCTTTCCCATATCGTTATAGTCGGTAAGCCAAATCCGCCTGGCTGTGACGGCCTCCCGGATTTCGAGGATATCCTCTGCTACGGCTTGACCCTCCAGACTGACCGACAGCTTCAGCTTGAGCCGGCTCTTGGCCGCGGAATGACCATGAACCACGGTTTGAATGCGGATTTCATTGGCATCGATATCCGGTGTGAACCGGACGTTATCGATCCGTGTATCTGCCACCGGCTCCATCCAGACTGTTTGCCAGATCCCTGTCGTGCGGGAATAAAATACGGATACCGGCTTCTCCAGCCAATACTGCTTGCCTCGCGGCAGCCGGACATCCCTGCTGTAATCCTGTGCCCGGACCACAATATCATTGGGAAGGCCCCCGGGTCTCAGCAGTTCGGTTACGTCCGCCCAAAAAGGCGTATGCCCTCCTTCATGCAGGGCTGCAAGCTGTCCGTTCACCCATACCTTGGCGGAATAATCCACCGCGCCAAAATGCAGCAGCACCCGTTTGCCGCTAAATTCAGGGGGCAGCTCCACTCGCTTGCGGTACCAGACAATGTCGTGAAAATCATGGATTCCAATACCGCTAAGCGGGCTCTGGAAGCAGAAGGGCACCTGTATGCTCAGGGAGAAGGTCTTCGGCGCATCATACCACCTCCCCCGCTCCCCCACATCCCCGTCATCAAATTCAAATTCCCATGCCCCGTTCAAATTCAGCCAATCCTTCCGCACAAACTGCGGGCGTGGATAATCTGCTCTCCACTGTGGCATGTTCATCCGCCTCCTTTCTCTCCCGCCAATTCATCCGCTCCCGAGTTAAGCATGCCATTGGTCACACTTTGTGCATACTGTACGTTCGGCAAATGGATGTATTTGCGACTGTATTTTTCATGAAAAGCTGTATATTCCGTGTATCACGGTCCACAAAAAGGGCCTGCGCCGGAGCCGTCAACCGGCCGCCGTGCAAGCCCCCCGAAGGGTTAATAGGGAGACAAATAACTGCCGTCAATGACCGTTATTGCGGAGATGCCCGGTCCGGTCCAGCCTACCGACAGGTGGTCGCTGCTTGACTTCTCCTTGTGCAGCACCTCTACGTAATACGCCTGCCCAGCCGTCAGTTGAATGGTCACTGACTTCTGCGTGGCGTTCCCTGTCCAGTCCCGGTACCCCGACCAGGTCGAGACGTAAGCGATCCGTGATTTATTCGCCGGATTGCTGTCCGGGCTCAGCCACAGCTCGCCTGCATTGTCGCTGGCAATGTAGAAGGTGTAGTCGCCGCTCACAGTGGGCGTGATATACCCCCGGATGCGGGTGGCATAGCTGTTGCCGAAGTTGGACGGCCCCTCCAGGCTGGTGAGAATGGAGGTTCCGGTTGGCGGGGTGCCCAGGGGAATGTCCGCTATGGTTTCGCCTCCCACTCCCGTCCAATATTCCCGGACGATCGTGCCTGTTCCACCTCCCGGGCTTCCAGCGGCATCCGTGGTCACGTTCAGGGTATTGCTGGCTGCTGATTCATTGTTGGCCGCATCCTTGGCCTTCACCGTAAAGCTGTAGGCTGTATTAGCGCTAAGCCCTGTTGCCGTGTAAGTGGTGCCCGCCGTGCTTCCTTCCAGGACCCCGCCCTTATAGATGTTGTAGCCCGTTACCCCCACATTGTCTGTAGAAGCCGTCCAGCTGAGGCTCACGCTCACACTGGTTTTGGACGGTGCCGTCAGATTCGCGGGCGCTGTAGGCGGCTGCGTATCCGCCGGGGGAGCATCCGTGGTCACGTTCAGCGTATTGCTTGCCGCCGATTCATTATTGGCCGCATCCTTGGCCTTCACCGTAAAGCTGTAGGCCGTATTGGCGCTAAGCCCTGTTGCCGTGTAAGTGGTTCCTGCCGTGCTTCCTTCCAGGACCCCGCCCTTATAGATGTTGTAGCCCGTTACCCCCACATTGTCTGTAGAAGCCGTCCAGCTGAGGCTCACGCTTACACTGGTTTTGGAAGGTGCCGTCAGATTCGCGGGCGCTGTAGGCGGCTGCGTATCCGCCGGATTGGGGTTGCCGCTTCCCGAGGGGGTGAATCTGGCTGCCGCCCAATCCCCATGGTCATAGCTGTTGCCGTTGCCGCTGTCCGTAACCGTGAGTTTAATTTGATTGACCCCGGCTACCGGCACATCCACCGTCTTAGTGGCAGATAAGGCATTCATCACCCCGCTGTCAAAAAGGAGAGCGCCGTCCGCCCATACCTGAAAGACGATAGACGCATTCGCATGGGTAACCTGGTCATCCACCCCTACATCAGAGACAAACCTGCCGTAATTGCCGTTTAACTGGTACACAATGTCAGAGTTGGCGTGGGTGCCGATTCCCTTGCTGTATGTCACGCCATCCAGCCGGAGGGCATTCCCGCTGGAGCTTTTGTCCTGGCGAACCGCCCCAAAACCCGCAGTGGCGGACACCCAGCTCAAATCGCTGGCATACTTAATTTCCTGGGCTCCGTAAGTGGTGACGCTTAGCCCGTTGCTGGCCGCAGAGAAATTGTTCTTCACGTCCTTGGCCTTGACCGTAAAGCTGTACGTACTCCCTGCAGTAAGCCCGGTTGCCATAAATTCCGTAGCCCCGGCACCCAGCGTGGAGCCAGCCAATGTTCCATTGCGGAACACATCATAACCCGTCACACCCACGTTGTCCGTTGATGCGGCCCAGGTCAATTTGGCCGTGGTGTCTGTCTTATAGGACAACGACAGATTGACCGGCACTGACGGAGGCTCCGTGTCAGGAGCGTTGGTGGTGACATTCAGCGCATTGCTTGCAGCCGACAGGTTGCCCGTCCCATCCTTGGCTTTAACGGTGAAGCTGTAAGCAGTATTGGGTGTAAGTCCGGCAGCCAGGTATTCTGTTGCTCCGGCTCCGCCAGTGGCGCCTTCCAGCACACCATTCTTATATATATTGTAGCCGGCCACTCCTACATTATCTGTAGAGGGGTTCCAGGATAACCGCGCAGTGGTGTCCGTTTTGGCCAGCAGCACCAGTCCGGTGGGGGAGGTGGGAGCCTGGGTATCCGCAGGACCGGCATCCACCACAATGGTCTGCTCCGACAGATGCATTCTGCCGCCGTTGTCGGTTACCAGCAGCTTGACCTTATAGGTGCCTGCCTTTTCATAGGTATAGGTGGGGCTGGCCGTGGTATTGGGAACCCCCTCTCCGAAATCCCACAGATTATGGACAATGGAGCCGCCCGGATCGGTGGAGGTATTGGTGAAGGTGACCGCTTGCCCCAGGGGCACAATCAGTCTGCTGGCAGTAAAGCTGGCTGTAGGCTTGGCATTGCTGAAGCCACGGGAGGTCAGCTGCACATTGGAGCCGTTTCCGCTCACCGTGTTTCCGCTCCATTCCAGATCCAGAGCAGCAGCCGGATAAGGGTCCACCGATAAACCCCCGTTGCCTGTAATGGTGTTGTTCACGAAGCTCAGCCGGTCTACACCCGCTGCGCCGGTAATCTGAATGCCCAAGCGGTCATTATTGATGATCTGGTTGCTGTCAAAGGTGGTATCCGTGGTTTTGCCGTTGATCCGGATGGCATTGCCCGCCGTACCGGGATAGACGGCGATAGGGTTGTCCTTGTCCGTATTTTTCCATACATTCTTGTAGAAATACAGGTACTGGTTGGGCGCCGGAGTACCGTCACCATGAAGCTGCATGCCCCATTGAATCATATTCTGGATGGTATTGTAGGCAAAAATATGCTGCCCGTTGCCCGGCGACATGGAAATACCGTTATGCTGGCCACCGTCCACCACATTATCCGTTACAATGGTCGGGGCTGCCGATACCTCCAGGCCGTAGGATTTGTAGGTGCCGTTAGAGGTACCTACGTAGTTGCGGCGGATGGAGGTATATTGGGATCTGACCACACTCAGCCAGTGATCCATGACGTTGTCTTCGATAATCGTATAATTGCAATCTGTATGAACCTCGATGCCGAAGCCATAGCCCGAAATAAAATCGGAGGACCCCGAAATGACATTATGCTTGATCACGGCCCCGGTTGAGCCGTCGTTGACGAAGATGCCGCCACGGCCCATATTATGGATCGTATTGTTTAAAATTTTGGCGTTGTGGGAGCCCCAGCCTACGCGGATAGCCCCTCCCCACATGGATTGGGTGCCGATATTGGTAAATTCGCTGTCGGTAATTTCCACATCCGGCGTACCGGAGAACAGGATGCCGAAGGGACCGAAACCGGTAGATTGGGTAATATCCTTCACCTTAATGCGGTGGATTTTGTGCCCGATGCCCGGCTCCCCCCAAATGGCGGAGGTGACGGCATTGTTGCTGTTGGCATCAAACGTCAGCTCGGAAATGTCCATATTGCTGATATTGTTCAGATTCAGCATGGTGGCCTCCACCTTCAAGCCGGCGAACTGCGATCCGCTTCCCGTTGCCGCCTTGATGATGGCTGTGTTCTGTGCCTCCCCCTGGAGTCTGACCCCCGACTTGCCCATCAGCTTATTGGAAATATAATAGGTACCCGCTGGAAAATATACCGTATCGCCGGTAGAAGCCGCATTGATGGCGCTTTGAATGGAAGCCCGGTCATCCGTTGCATCCCCTCCGTTGGCGCCGTACAGAGTGACATCATGGGTAGATGCCGCCTGGACTGAGGCTGCCGGAAACATCGGAATCGCCAGAACCAGCGCAAGCAGCACAGGCAGTGAGCAAATCTTACGGATTACATTGCTCATTCATTTCCACCTCCTTCAGTTGGATAGGGAGACAAATAACTGCCGTCAATGACCGTTATTGCGGAGATACCCGGTCCGGTCCAGCCCACCGACAGATGGTCGCTGCTTGATTTTTCCTTGTGCAGCACCTCCACATAATACGCCTGCCCTGCCGTCAAAGAGAGGGTTACCGACTTCTGCGTGGCGTTCCCTGTCCAGTCCCGGTACCCCGACCAGGTGGAGACGTAAGCGATCCGCGATTTATTCGCCGGATTGCTGTCCGGGCTCAGCCACAGCTCGCCTGCATTGTCGCTGGCAATGTAGAAGGTGTAGTCGCCGCTCACAGCGGGCGTGATATACCCCCGGATCCGGGTAGCATAGCTGTTGCCGAAGTTGGACGGTCCCTCCAGGCTGGTGAGGATGGAGGTTCCGGTTGGCGGGGTGCCCAAGGGAATGTCCGCGATGGTTTCGCCTCCCACTCCCGTCCAATATTCCCGCACGATCGTGCCTGTTCCTCCTCCGCCGGGGCCGCCATACACTGCCGTAGTCACACTCAGTGTATTGCTTGCCGCCGATTCATTGTTGGCCGCATCCTTGGCCTTCACCGTAAAGCTGTAGGCCGTATTGGCGCTAAGCCCTGTTGCCGTGTAGGTGGTGCCTGCTGTGCTTCCTTCCAGGACGCCGCCCTTATAGATGTTGTAGCCCGTTACCCCCACATTGTCCGTCGAGGCCGTCCAGCTTAGACTCACGCTCACACTGGTTTTGGACGGTGCCGTCAAATTCCCCGGCGCTGTAGGCGGCTGCGTATCCGCCGGATCGGGATTGCCGCTCCCGCCGCCATAGGGCGTCAAATAACCGCCCGAAACAACCGCAATGGATTCGATACCCGGTCCTGTCCAGCCAACAGCCACATGATCCCCGCTATGGCCCTCCTTGTGCAGCACCTCCACATAATAGGCTTGCCCGCCTGTCAACGTAAGAGGAGAGGACTGCTGGGAAGGGTACTTATTCCATTCCCGGGGATTGGTCCAGTCCCCTACACTGGCGATCAGCACCTTGCCTGCCGGATTGTTGCTGCTGCTGAGCCACAGCTCGCTTTTGTCATCGCTGGCGATGCGGAAGGTATAGGCTCCTGTAATATCCGGTGTAATGTACCCGCGGATCCGCGCCCCGTAGTTATCCCCCCAGTTGGAGGGCCCCTCCAGGCTCGTCAGGGTTTGGGTGCCGGTAGGTGCAGTATGGACCGGTATGGAGGACATGACGGTGCCGGAAACATTGCTCCAATATTCGCGGATAATGCTTCCTGTTCCGCCACCCGGAGGTTCGTTGGTTGTCATGGTGAGCGTGTTGCTGGCGGCGGAAACATTATGGGCCGCGTCCCTTGCCTTCACACTAAAGTTATAAACCGTTTCCGGCAGCAGGCCTGCCGCCGTATAGGAGGTAACAGCTCCGCCGGTGAAGCCGATCTGGCTGCCGTTGGCATAAATGTCGTACCCCGCCACGGCGAAATTATCTGTGGACGGATTCCAAACCAGTCCAACAGCCGTATCCGTCTTCCAGGGGGAGGCCAGTCCGGAAGGCGCCGACGGCGCTTGTGTGTCCGGAGCTCCTTCATATACCTGGATCAGCTGCTCCTTGATGCTGGATCTTCCTTCATTATCCGTAGCCATCAGCGTCACCCGGTAGGTCCCGGGCTTTTGGTACAGGTGTGTGGGATTCACCGCCGTAGCCGGGATGCCTTCGCCGAAATCCCATAAATAATGGGAGACAGTACCGTCCGCGTCCGTAGAGGTATTGGTGAAGGAGGCAGTCTGCCCCAATTGGATAGAGACGGGTGCCGCAAAGTTTGCCGTTGGCTTCTGATTGCCGAAGCCGCGGGAGGTGAGCTGAATGTCCGTACCGTTGCCGGAGACGGTGTTGCCGCTCCATTCCAAATGCCCGGCGCTGGGCGGATAATAATCGATGGTCTCCAGACCGTTATTGGTAATCGTATTATTAATGAAGCTGATTTTGTCTATACCGGGCAGGGTGTCCGTAATATTGATGCCGTACCGTTCATTACCGCTGATGACGTTGCTATCGAAGGTGATATTGGTGGAGTAACCATGCAGTCTGACCCCATATCCGGCATGACCGCCGTACACGGCCAGTGTGTT
Organism: Bacillota bacterium; assembly: GCA_023386955.1. Classification (GTDB taxonomy): domain Bacteria; phylum Bacillota; class Bacilli; order Paenibacillales; family NBRC-103111; genus Paenibacillus_AR; species Paenibacillus_AR mesotrionivorans. The sequence goes on along the minus strand of JAEWIS010000024.1, from coordinate 152,262 downwards.
ATCCTTATCCGTGTTCAGGAATTGATTCTTATAGAAATATTGATGATTGTTCAACACAGTGGAGCTGACACCCTGGAACTGCATCCCCCATTGAATCATATCCTCAATCCGGTTGTAGCCGTAATACGTATAGTCCCGGGCGGGCGAGGAGGAGATCCCCAGATGCTGCCCGCCGTCCACCCAGTTGTCCGTCACCACGGAATTGCCTGAGGAGATTTCAAGACCGTACGACTTGTAGGTGCCGTCCGTGGCCCGTACCGTATTGCGGCGGATGGCATTGTAATCCGAGATGACCACACTGATCCAATGATCCACCACATTGTCCTCAATAACGGATTCATTGACGCCGGTATGAAGCTCGATGGATAACCCGTGGCTGTGTACTCCGGAGCCCGTAATGGTATTTTCCCGGATCACCGCCCCGGTCAGGCCGTCGTTCAGGAAGATGCCACCGCGGCCGGTATTGGCAATGGTATTGCGCAGGATCTGCGGATGGTCCGAGCCCCAGCCTACGCGAATGGCGCCGCCCCATACCGAGTTTACGCCGATGTTCTGAAAATCATTGTCAGTGATTTCCACATCGTCGGAGCCCGAGAACAGAATACCGAAGGGGCCGAAGCCGGTTGTCTGGGCCAATCCCCGGATCCGGTTATGGTGGATATTGGCACCCGCGGCCGGTTCTCCCACAATTCCTCTGGTCACATAGGGGCTGCCGTTCCCGTCCAGGGTCAGCCCGGTAATCTCCACATCGCTTTTGCCGGTTAAATTGATGATGGGCGCATCCGAGGTGCCATTAAACTTGATAACCGTGGTGTCCCTGCTTTGGCCTTCCAGCTTGACTCCGGACTTGAGAATAATGGAAGTGGAAACATAATAAGTGCCGGCGGGCAAATATACGGTATCCCCGGCAGCTGCCGCAAGGATGGTGCTGTTAATGGCTGCGGCATCGTCGTTACCATCACTGCCATTTGCCCCGTAAGCGGTTACATTTAGCGTTGCAGCAAAAACCCCCGTTGCCGGAAACACAGTTGCGAACAGCATCATGAACAGCAAAATCCCGGATAAGCCTGGCCTTCCTTTTTTGTCCTTTCGCATTATTGCCTCATCTCCCCTGTTTTAAAATTGCGGCATCCCATCCCTCCGCGAAAAACCCGTATCCTCCTTTCCGACAGACCGGCTGGCTCCGTCCCTTAACATCGTAACAGAAGCGGTGTGAGGACAAGACTGTATTTTATGTAAAATCCTGTTTCAGCCGCTGTCCGTTTTATGAATAGCTGCATTCCGTCAGGGGCTCCTTCCGCAAATCAAAGCTTTCCGCAAAAAAAACAGTAGAGCGGCATCCCATTCTATGGCATTCTTTAAGGTGGAGGAGGGGTGGATGTGAAGGTAATCGAAACGTACAAATCCAAAAAATACTTGCTGCGCATTCTGCTGTCCATCTCATGCATCATCGTCATCATTCTGCTTTTCTCATCCACTGTGCTTCACTACAGCTCGGAGACCCGGGTGCTGCACATGCAGGAAGAGGCCAACCGCAAGGTCATGAACCAGATTAACCGCAATTTGTCCTACATGAATGAGATTATCAATAACCTGGCGGTGACGCTTTATTCGGATATGGAAATTGCGCCGCTGATGCTCAACCCGGGTGATATGGATGTCATCCGCTCCACACAGCGGCTGCAAAAAAGCTATATCTCTTCCTCCTTTCTGCATTCCATCCTGATTTATAACGGCCATAACGGCAAGGCCTATACGGCAGGGCAGCTTTCGTACAGCTCCGGAAGCAATCCGCCTCTAGACCGGCTGGTCCAGCTTTTGAAATCCAAAGAGAAGCAGCCGCGCATGGAATTGATTCCGATGAATTTCAGCGGTGAGGCTCATCGGGTTGATTTTTTCTCCTATATCATGTACGAGTCTTATTACGATGACAACGAAAATGAAAGCGTTCTCGTTTTGAATATTAAGCCGCAGTGGATCTTTGACAATCTGAAAATTGTCAATGATTTCGCCGCCCCCCAGCAATCCAGCGTGTTCATTATCGATGAAGCCGGACAGATTATTATTTCGGGCAATCAAGAGAATATCCCGGAAGTGAATCTGCTGCGCCAGACCATTGCCGACAAAAGCGGCGGCGGGCAGGAAAGCTTCAGCTTTTTCTCCCGTGAGATCGGCGGAAAAAAGTATGTGGTCAGTTTTATGGATATGGGCATCAACCATTGGAAAGTGGTGAGCATCCAGCCCTACAATGCCGTCCTGGGCGGCATCTATGAAATGAGGGTGACCTCCGTCATGGTCATTCTGTGCTTCTTCATTCTGTCTATTGGCGCTTCCATCTACATTTCCCATAAGCTATACAGGCCGGTGGACATTATGCTGAAGCAGATCCGCAGCCATTCGGAGCATGATGATTCACCCCCACAGCCGGAGCAGGATGAACTCACCTATGTAAGCAGTGTGTACAGCTCTATGGCCAAAAGGCTGGGGGGAGCCTTATATGAACAGAACAGACAGCGGACCATAGCCAAAAACTACCACATGAGAAGATTGCTGCTGGACAGCTCCCTGCTTTCCGCTGAGGAATGGACGGAGTGCATCCGGCAGAACGGGCTGCGCCTTGATCTTCAGGGAGGCTTTCTTGTGGCTATTGTCAAAATCGACGATTACCGCAAATTTGCCGAAAATACATCACCACGTGAAAAAGCCATGTACAGCTTTGCCATCTCCAATATTGCCGAGGAATCGGTAACCGCCCGTTCCTTCCTCTGCGAGACGGTTGACACCCGGAACGATCATTTGGTTCTGCTGGTCAGCGGCATTTCTGCAGAGAATGCCCAAGGTGAGGAACTGCCCGGGCTGATGGAAACCATCCAGGAGATTGTCTGGCGCTATTATAAACTAAGCTTATCCATTGCCGTTAGCGGAACGTTTCAGGGATACGGAAATATTGCTCTCCACTACAACAGAACATTGCAGATTTCCACCTATAAGCTGCTTTTTGGCAGGAAAGCCTTGATCACTCCGGAACGGGTGGCATCCAACATGGAGCAAGTCGAATATATCGGTTCCGCAGAGCTGGATAAGAAGCTTGCGGAGGGCATCAAAACCAACGATCTTCCCCTTATGGAAAACGCCGTTGGTCAATTGCTGCATTATATATCCGCCTACCATTACGACCATATTGTGCATGGGCTGCTGCATGTGGTGGATGTCATCAAAGCCACCGTGCGCGAGCTGAACAAAAACCGCGTAACCACCCTCCGGATCGACCTGAGCACCTTAAGCCAGCGGGTCCTGGAGCAGGAAACCATGACCGAGATTTTGGAGCTGCTGCTGCAGACCTGCCGGGATCTTCATGACCAGCTGAAGCATTCGGAGCAGGACAAAAACGATGTCCTCATCGATGCCATCAAGGAAGCCATAGAGCTGAATTACACGGATATGGGCTACAGCCTGCAAAGCGTCGCTTCCATGCTCAGAATGACACCGGCCTACATCGGCCGTATGTTCAGGCAAAGCGAGATGATGTCCGTTGGCGAATATATCAATGAAGTGAGATTGAACAGCGCCCTTCATTATCTGGAAACCAAAAGCTACAGCATTAAGGAAATTATGGAGCTGGTGGGCTATTCCAACGAAAGCACCTTCTTCAAGCTCTTCAAGAAAAAATTTGGTGTCACTCCCAAGGAGTACCGCCTCAAAAACAACATCAAATGAATGAACCATCGCTTTGATCCTCCCCGTGAAGGAGAGACCAGGGCGATTTTTTTCGGAAGTGCAGCGAGTCGCAAATTACATAGTCGCATAACAACCGATTGGCGGTAATCACAGTAGCTTCAGGCGGCAGCCCTGTGACATGATCGGTGTGTAAAGCGGAACATGCAACGGACAGGAGGTGATTACTTTATCATGCCCGAATTGATATTCAAGAAGAAATCCCTGATCAGGAAAAAGGCTCTGGTCAAGAAGAAATCCCATTGGACCCGGATCAAGCAAAACGCCGAGCTGCTGCTCTTGTTTCTGCCGGGCGGGCTCCTGCTTTTTATCTTTGCGTATCTGCCCATGTTCGGGGTTGTTATTGCCTTTAAGGATTTCCGCTACGATCTGGGAATTTGGGGAAGCCAATGGGTCGGCCTCAAAAACTTCGAGTTTTTCTTCGTGTCCAACCATGCCTGGCGGATTACGAGAAATACCCTGCTGTATGAATCCGGCTATTTGATCCTGACGACCTTCTCTGCACTGGCGTTGGCCATTCTGCTCAATGAGATCGGAAAGAAATGGCTGAAGGTTTACCAGACGCCTCTCTTCATCCCTTATTTTCTGTCATGGGTCGTCGTCAGCTATTTGACCTATGCCTTTTTGGACCACCAGCTGGGATTCTTAAACCGCGCTCTGGATGTGTTCGGAATTGCCCAGCATAAGTGGTATCTGGAGGCCAAGGTATGGCCCTATATTCTGAATGTGGTGCAGCTATGGAAAAACATCGGGTTTTCCACTCTGGTGTATTTCGCCGGAATTGTCGGGATTAATCAGGAGTATTATGAGGCCGCCCGCATGGACGGGGCCAGCAGGTGGCAAATGGCGACGCGCATTACCATTCCGATGATTTCCTCCTTAATCGCGGTGCTGATTATTTTGTCCATCGGCAATATCTTCCGAGGTGATTTCGGGCTTCATTATTTCATCCCGCAGAATTCCGGGCTTACCTTCTCCACCACCGATATCATCGATACGTATGTTTACCGGGCGTTAATTGATCTGGGCGATATCGGCATGTCCTCCGCAGTAGGACTGTTCCAATCCTTTGTAGGACTGGTGCTGGTAGTGGCAGCCAACTCCGTTGTCCGCAAAATCAATGATGAAAATTCGCTTTGGTAGACTTCCAGAAAGGAGGATACCTGTGAACACATCCGCCGGTCATCCCAAAAAATCCTTCAACCCGGTAGAATTCCTGATTCACACGCTGTTCATTGTACTTGCTGTCTGCATGATTGCTCCGCTGCTGCTTGTTATTGCCGTTTCCTTCACAGAGGAAACCGCCATCACAGAGTTTGGGTACAGCTTTATTCCCAAGGTGTTTACAACCAAGGCTTACAGCTATATTTTCGAGTCTCCGCTGGTTTTGCTGCGGGCTTATGGAGTTACAGCCTTTGTTACCGTTTGCGGTACCGTCCTGGCTCTTTTGATTACAGCTATGCTGGGCTACGTGATCTCCCGCCGCAATTTTGCATATGGCCCGTACGCCACCTTCTTTATCTTTTTTACCATGCTGTTTAATGGCGGTCTGGTACCCTCGTATATTCTGATTACGCAATACCTGCATCTCAGCGACACCATCTGGGTGCTGATTGTCCCTACTCTCGTCAGCCCCTTCAACATTCTCATTATGCGCGGCTTCCTGGTCAAGCTGCCTCCGGAGATCATCGAGTCGGCCAAGGTAGACGGAGCGCGAGAGCTGCGGATATTCTTCAGGATCATCCTGCCGCTGTCCACACCGGCGTTGGCCACACTCGGGCTGTTCATATCCTTCGGGTATTGGAATTCCTGGTTTCCGGCACTCCTCTATATCAACAATGAAAAGCTCGTCCCCATTCAGCTTCTGCTGGTACGTATGATGGAGAATATCAATTACTTGACCTCCAACAGCGACTTTGTCCGTTTCGTCGATGTGGACACCAGCAATTTCCCGACCTTGTCTGCCCGCATGGCCATGGCCATTCTCGCTGTCGGACCGATGATGTTTATCTTCCCGATGTTCCAGCGTTATTTCGTGCAAGGGTTAACCGTCGGCTCCTTAAAGGGCTGACCAATCAAGCACCGATTCCCTAAGGGAGGTCATCAGATGAAAAAATGGAGTTTTGCAATGATCCGCACCATCATGCTCTGCCTGGCTGTGATGCTGGCTGCCACCGCTTGTACCCAGGAAAACAGCAGCAGCCCCTCTCCCGCCTCATCAACCAAAGTGGAGGAAAAGCCGGTAGAGCTTACCTGGTACTACATCGTTTATGAAATGCCTACCGATCTTCCGGCCGTACAGAACGCCGTCAATGCCTATATCCAGCCGAAGATCAACGCCACGGTCAAGCTGATGCCCATTATTGAGTCGGCCTATGGACAGAAGATGAACACTATGCTGGCTGCCGGCGAGAATTTTGACCTGGCGTGGACGGCAAGATGGGGCGGCGGCGACTATACCAACCGTGTGCTGAAAGGGGCTTATCTGGATCTGGATACGCTTCTGGAGAAAACACCTAAGCTTAAAGCGGCCATGCCTGAGCTGGCCTGGACGGATACCATGTTGGCAGGCAAGATATGGGCCGTTCCCAACTATCAGGTTGCCGCCAAAGCGGAGGGTTTTATCATACAGAAGCGGTTTATTGACAAATACAAGATCGATGTCTCCAAAATCAAAACGCAGGCCGATATTGAGCCGGTGCTGGAAATCATCAAGGCCAATGAGCCGGGCATTATCCCCATTGCCGGTTCCACCAACATGTTCGATTACGGCAAGCTGTGGGGGTTTGCACGGGAAGGCTTCCGCGTCAATGATCCCAATTACAAGATCGTCAATACCGTGGAATCACCGGAATACAAGTCGTTCATCGAACGCCAGCGCCGCTGGTACGAGAAGGGGTATATTTATACCGATGATGCCACATTGACCACCCTGCCGGATTTGCGTAAAACCGGAAAGGTAGCCGTAGGCTGGGATACGGTGATGAAACCCGGCGGGGAAGTGGAGGAGTTCGCCAAATTCGGCAACAACGAAGTGGTCTATGTCCGCATATCCGAACCGGAATTTACCGGTGTATTGGACACCATGACGGCCATCAACCGCAAATCCAAGCATCCTGAGAAAGCGCTTCAATTACTGGAGCTGGTCAATACCGATCCGGCGCTGATGAACATGCTCTCCTACGGAATCGAAGGAAAGCATTATCAAGTGGTCGGTCAGAATACGATCAAAAAAATCGAGAAAAGCGGCTATAGTGCGGAAGCGTGGGTTATGGGCAATTCCCTGATCAGCTACCTGAAGGAAGGGCAGGCTCCCGACACCTGGACCAAAACACAGGAGCTGAACATGTCCGCCAAACGCCCGCCGGTTTTCGGCTATAAATTCAATAACGAGCCCGTCAAAACCGAAATGGCCAACCTGACCGCAGTAACCCAGGAATTTGCCAAGGCACTGCAGTCCGGCTCCGTCGACCCCAACGTCTATTTGCCCAAGTATATCGAAGCCCAGAAAAACGCGGGCATCGATAAGTTCATTGCCGAACAGCAGAAGCAGCTGGATACCTGGCTGAAGGCGCAAAGCTTGAAGTGATGTGCTTTATAGAAGCAACCCCACGCCGGTTTTGACCGTTGCAAACGAACCCCCAACCTGGATATGGTTGGGGGTGTTTTGCGTCGGTTACCGCGGGAGCCAGCCGTTTTTTCCCCGGTAGGGGTCTCTCAGTTCCCTTAGAGGCATCTGGCCCGGCTGAGAACCCGGGCCCCATAGCCGTCCAGCCAGAGCGTTCCCTCCTCCACCGCCATACCCGTCTCGGCGTCGCGGCAGGCAGGGCCTGCCAGCATCACCTCCTGCTGCTCCTTGTTGAAGTTCAGCAGGAATACATATTCCTCCGGCCCGTTGACGCGTACCTGGGCGGTGACGCCATCCGGCAGACGGGTGCCTGTGGCGCGGCGCAGTCCTGCGTTATTGATCAGCGAGGCATAAAATGCTTCATGGAAAGCCGCCTCCATACGGGCCGCCAGATAATACGCCTTGCCTTGTCCCCGCAGGTTCACCGTCAGCGCCGGCATGCCCGCATAGAAATCCTCCTTATAGACGGCCAGCGTCTCCGCCCCTTCCGGGTGGATCCGCTCGCACAGCTCGGAGCAGGCGTATTCCCCGGAAAGTCCAAGTCCGTTGCCGTCCAGCAGTGAAATCCTATTGGTCTCCCCATCCTGCAGCCCGTCGATCTCCTCCGCCCATATACCGAGGAGCCTCCGCAGAGGACCGGGAAACCCTCCCGTATGGCACAGGTCGGACTCCCCAACGATGCCGGACCAATAGGTGACTACCAGGATGCCCCCCGATTCCACGAAGCGCTCCAGCTTCGCTGCCGTCTCTTCCCGGCACAGATAGAGCATAGGGGCCACAACCAGCCGGTAAGCGGAGAAATCGGAGCCGGCTCCTGCCACGTCCACGGCAACACCATGCTGCCAGAACGGACGGTAGTGGGCATACAGGGTCTCCTCGTAATGCAGGCCGCCATTGCGGGGTCCCTGGGCATTCTCCACCGCCCACTTGTTATCCCAATCGAACAGAATGGCAGCTTTCGCCTCCGTACCCGACCCTGTCACAGCCGCCAGACGCTTCATGGCTGCACCCAGCTCCGCCACCTCGCGGAACACCCGGGTGTCCTCCCGGCCGGCATGGTCCACAACAGCGCCGTGGAATTTCTCGCTGGCTCCCCGGCTTTTCCGCCACTGGAAATATTGCACCGCATCAGCGCCGTGGGCGATGGCCTGAAGGGAAGACAAACGGTGCAAGCCCGGCCGCTTGAGCTTGCTTGCGGGCTGCCAGTTGGTGGTGCTGGGGGTGCTTTCCATCAGCACAAAGGGTCGGCCCTTCATGGAACGGAACAGGTCATGCTGGAAGGAAACAGCCAGCGCCGCTTCACTCTCATCCGTTTTTTCGTGCCAGGCGGGATAGGAGTCCCAGGAGAGAACGTCCAAATGCGGTACAAACCGGCGGTAATCCAGACCGTCATACAGCCCCATCATATTGGTGGTGACAGGCAGCTCCGGATTGGCCTTGCGCAGCGGTGCCATTTCGTGGAGGCAGAAATCCACGGTACGGTCGGTAACAAACCGCCGCCAATCCAGGTTCATCCCGTGCAGGATGTGCTCGCCGTGTGGAGCCGGAGATTCGATCTGATGCCAATCCGTGTAGGTGCGGGACCAGAAGGCAGTCCACCATGCTTTGTTGAGAGCATCCAAAGAGCCGTAGCGGTTCTGCAGCCAAAGGCGGAACTCATCCTGACACAGAGTGCAGTGGCATTCCCCGCCGTATTCGTTGGATACATGCCAGCCCAAGACCGCCGGATGCCGGGCATACCGCTCCGCCAGCCGTCCGTTGATCTCCGTAACCTTTTGCCGGTATACCGGTGAGGTGTAGCAATGGTTGTGGCGTATGCCGAATAAACGGCGCACCCGGTCCGGGCCCACCCGCATCACCTCGGGATATTGGGCCGCGAGCCATGGGGGCCTGGCCCCGCTGGGGGTGGCCAGCCAAACCTTCAGACCGCCTGCCGCCAGCCGGTCCAGGGTCTCGTCCAGCCAGCCGAAGGTGAAAACACCCTCCTCCCGCTCCAGTGCCGCCCAGGCGAAGATGCCCACGGCCATCACATTGCAGGACGCCTGGCACATGAGCCGGATATCCTCCTGCAGCACCTCCGGTTCATCCAGCCACTGCTCAGGATTATAGTCAGCACCGTGCAGAAGGACCGCCGGCTTAAAGCGGAGCAAATCATGCTTCTTGTCCATCCTCCCTTATCTCCCTTCAGGTTGCATGTTAACACCTTCAGTGTAAGGGGAGCGGCAGCGGAAGAACCACTGTCGATTGGAGCGATCCATTAAGGGCCGGCTATGATTTTGGCGAATAACTGTCCTTCAATCCGCCTTCTGTTTAAGCTCCGACAAAAGTTCCGTTACCATAGCGCCCAGCCGGACGCTGATCTCCGCCCGCAGGGCCTCCCGCATGATTCCGAAGCGGTCCTCGTAGCCTCTGCAGATGAAGCGGTAATACAGCACGTTATCCGCCTGCTCGTCGGTGGTCATCCTCAGGTTCCGCTTCTTCATCTCCCGCTGCAGCGCATACAGCTCCCGGCTGATCCGGTTCATCACCAGCTGGGTGACGGCGGTGTACAGCTTCTTGAAGAGGTGGGAGGACAGGCCGATCTCCTCCAGGCTGCGCTCCACCATAATCTGCATGTTCTTCAGCACCACCGAATCCCGCACAAGGGTGAACTCCTCAGCGGTAGGCCGGGTCCCCGCCGGCTCATGGCGCCGGTCATACTGCTCCTGATGCTCGGTCAACAGCATTTTCGAATTCCACCTTTCATTTCCGTCCAGCCGGCTCATCGGTAATGACCCCCGATCTGCTCCGCCCGCTCCTTGGCTACTCCACTGTCCAGGAAGGAGGAGGCCCGCACAATGGCGGCGCTGCCGTATTGGTCCTTAATGGTGTCCAGCGTCCGCTCCAGACGGTACAGGCGGGTGCGGTCGGCGAACAGCGTCAATTGATCCGTATCATCCGGCGACAGGTCCATGAGCATCACCATAAGCCTGGTCACCGGCAAACCGCCCCAATGCCGCCGGAACAGCGCCAGCACCGCCTCCGCCGTCTCATGGGTCAGCGAGGTGGGCTGGGGCAGTGTCATCTGCCGTTGGAAGCCGCCGCTGCGCTCCCCGTCCGTTTCCACCGCGCCAACCGCAATGACCCGCCCCATCTGCCCATGCTGCCGGGCTCTGCGGCACACCTCCACAACCAGCTCCAGCAGCACCACCTCGATATCCTCGCGGTTCTTATACAGGCTGGCCCGCAGTGCCTTGCCGTGGCTGATGCCCTTCAGCGGCTTGCGGATGCTGGGCACCACAGGGCTCGGATCGATGCCCCGGGCCGTCTGCCAATAATACTCCGCCTGGATGTCGCTTTGTTTGCCCATTTCGCTGCGCAGGCGGCGTTTGAAGTCCGCCAGCTCCAGCCGGGCGATATCCCCGATCAAAGGAAGGCCCATCCGCATAAAATGCCGCGTCATCCGGGAGGCGGTCATAAACATATGGTGGACCGGCAGGGGCCACAGCGCCTCCTCCAGATTGGCGGCATCTAGCCGGAACAGCCCTTCGGGGTTGCGCTTGGCGAAGTTGTCCGTGGCCATCTTGGCCAGGATCTTCGTCGGGCCGATGCCCACCCGGCACCACACGCCTGTAGACAGCAGGATGCGGGTTTGAATCTCCCGGGCCAAGGACTCGGCGGAGCCGAACAGGGCCAAGGAGCCCGTTACGTCGAGAAACTGCTCGTCGATGGAATACGGCTCCACCTGATCCGTGTAGCATTCGAAAATCCCGGTGAGCAACAGGGATACCTGGATATACCGGTGCATCCGGGGACGGATCACCACCAGCTCGGGACATTTGCTCCGGGCCTGGTTAATCCGCTCTGCCGTGGTCACCCCCTTCTTCTTGGCGACGGGGCATGCGGCCAGAATAATCCCTGACGGGCGCTCGGGATCGCCGATGGCTACCGGGCGGCCGGCCAGCTCGGGCCTTCCCGTCTTTTCCACGCTGGCATAGAAGGATTGGGCGTCAATGAGGAATATGGTGCGGTCTCCTGCTGCTTGCTGCACAATGATGTTCGCCTCCCCAATTTCCGCAATGCGGCTTCTTCTTCGGATAGAGAATATATGTTCTTATTATATACACGAACGCACATTCGTGTGCAAGAGGAAAATGAAGCCATGAAAAAAAGCAGCCCGCGGCAGGCTGCTTCCAGTCTAATTCTGTAAGATTCCCCGCTCGAGGGCCAGGGCTACCGCCTGCGGCCGGGAATCCACCCCCAGCTTGTTGTAAATACTGGTCAGGTGGGCCTTGACCGTCCGTTCGGCAATCCCCAGCTCATAGGCGATTTCCTTGCTTTTAAACCCCCGGGCCACACATTGAAGAATGTAAGTTTCCCGCTCACTGAGGGGTCCCGCGCCGGACGCGGCGGGTTTGGCCGCCTCCTGCTGCTGCATCCGGGCATTCATGACACGCTCCATAATATCCGCCGACAGCAGCGTTTCGCCGCGTACTGCCGATTCGATATTCCGGAACAGATTCTCCCGGCCGGTATCCTTCAGCAGGTAGCCTTTTGCTCCCAGCGCCAAACCCTTGATCATCAGCTCATCCTCGTTGTAGGTGGTGAGGATAATGACCGGGGTGGGGTTATTCCTCCGTTTCAGCTCCTCCATCGCCTGCAGGCCGGACATCACCGGCATGTTCAGATCCATCAGGATCACATCCGGGTTAACAGCTTCCACCAGGTCCAGGGCCTGCTGGCCATTCTCCGCCTCACCGGCAATCCGGAACTGCTCCCCCGTTTCCAAAATCAGCTTCAAGCCTTCCCTGACCACCAAATGGTCATCCACAATCATTATATTGTACTGGCTCATGGTTTCTCACTTTCATCCAATGGTATGGTGACCTGCATCGCCGTTCCTTTTCCCGTGCTGGACACCGTCATGTCCCCGCCCATCAGCCTGGCCCGCTCCCGTATGCCCAGAAGGCCGTAGTGGCCTGCGTCCTTGCCGATATCCGCCGCCTGAAAGCCTTTGCCGTTGTCCGTAATTTCTATCTGCAGCACACCGTTCCGGTCGGACAGCCCAAGCCGGACCTCACTGGCCCTGGCATGCCGGGCGATATTGGTGAAGCCCTCCCTCACCATATGCAGGCTGTGCTCCATCACAAGTCCGGATATTGGCCGTGTGAGCTTCACCTCCGCTTCGACCGGAATTCCGGTAGCCTCACGGAAATGGCGCACTTCCTCCGCCACCGCTTCCCGAAAATCCAGATCGGGGCCGGATTTGCGCCGCAGGTCATCAATCGCTCTCCGCGCTTCGGCCAAGGTCCGCCGTGCCTGCTGCTGGGCTTGTCTGACAATCCCCTGGGCCCGCTCCCCGTTCCCCTGGGTCATGTGGGCATCCGCAGCCTCCAGCTGCATGATCATCCCCGCCACTCCCTGCGCCAGCGTGTCGTGGAGATCCCGGGCCATCCGCTGCCGCTCATTGGACAAGGTCAGCTCCTCCACCTTGGAATGGGCCTCCTCGAGCTCATGCAGGAAGCTCTGGATGCGCAGCCGCTCCTGGACCTGGCGGAAGAATAAGATCCCATACGCAATGACGATAATCAGCATCAACGCAAAAAGCGGTAAAAACACGATCAGCTCACCTGTATCATGGATGGTCAAGGCCGCATCAAAAAACAGGAAAAGGCTGATGACGGAAACAAACAGAATACGCTTGAGCCGGAAGGAAAAGCCCAGACTCTGGGCAATCATCACCGGAAGGAGCCCGATGAGCACCACCTGGTAGCCTCCCGGCATCAGAATGGCGCACAGATAGATCAGCACAGCCTGGATAGAAAAATAAAACCAGTATTGTTTTGCGGTGATCCGGTATACATTCCAATGCAGCAAAACATGAACCGTAAACAAGCCGGTAAACACACAAGCCTGCAAGATCAGGGGTTCATTCAAGAATTGCAGGATCACCGTCCCCACATAAACCATGGATACCCAAATTAATATCGGAAGTCTGGTGGCGAACAGGTCGTGGATGGTGTCCAGGCCCGGAGTTTTTTTATTCAAAGGATCGTCCCTCCTTCTCCCATTATAAGGCCCTTCCTCCTCTCGGGAAAAGAGCTTGCCGGAATTCCCTTCGGAAGGGCCGGCCCCCACGAAAACAGCCGCTCCCTTTAGAGCGGCTGTCCCACAATATCTGCAGCGGTTCTTACCATCCTGCTTAATAAGCCGTCCAACCGCCGTCTGCTGCAAGAATCGCACCGTTTACAAACTTGGAATCCTCCGAGGCCAAAAACAGGGCCACCGCTGCAATGTTCATGGGGTCCGTCGGCTCCGACCGCTGGGTGCCGTAGCTTTCCTGGAAGATCTGCAGCCCCGCCATATCCGGATCGGTAATGGCGATGTTGGTTTTGACCGCCCCGGGAGCAATGGCATTGCAGCGGATGCCGGATTTGGCGTACATGAAGCCGACGTTTTTGGTCAAACCCGCCAGTCCGTGTTTGGAGGAGGTGTATGCCACTCCGCCCTTGCCGCCGGTGATGCTTGCCGATGAGCCCACATTAATAATGACGCCGCTTTTTTGGGCCAGCATAAGAGGGATGGCCTTGCGGATGGCGCGCATGGGACCGGTCAGGTTTACGGCCAGGACCTTTTCCCACAGCTCATCCTCCACCGACTCAATCATCCGGAAGCCGTCCATGATGCCCGCATTATTGACGAGAATATCTACACTCCCGAAGGTTTGGACCGCTGTATCGATCATCCGACCGATATCCTCTTCCTTGGTCACATCCGCTACCACGCCCTCCGCCTTCCCTCCGGCATTCCGGATACCGTCCAACACAGCGGAGATCTTCTCCATATTCAGATCCGCCACCACCACCTTGGCGCCCTGCGCCGCAAACAATTCCGCAATGGCCCTGCCCATACCTGAAGCGGCCCCTGTAACCACCGCTGTTTTATGCTCCAATTTCATCCTTGATCCCTCCATTTTGTCCGAAAATCGTAAGCTCCCTTTCCCAGACCTTCCACTCTTAACCTACCCCAATCATTGACTTTTGATTGAAGGGCGGGGACAAGGGTCAGATGTACGATCAGGGCATCGAACAGCACTCCGAAGGCCAGCGCCAGTCCCATGGACTTGACGATGGTATCCTCATCGAAGATGAAGCTGGCAAACACGGGGATCATAATGAGACCCGCAACCGGAGCAGGCAGCGGATATTGGGTTAGCCATCTGTCCTATCCCTCCGTATGTGTAAATCTGTTTATCTGCTATCCATCATAACCTGCGGCTTCAGATGGGATAACGTCCGGAAGGGCATGCCCTTTTGGGCAAAAGGGGCAAAAGGGCAAATAAAAAACCCGCGCCGGAAGCCAAGGCTTCGATGCGGGTGTTCGGGTTAGGCGGTTTTGAAATAAGCAACGGAATCGTTCAGGACCTTCACCACGGCCATCAGTTCCTCGGAGGAGGCCGCGATGTTCTCCATCATGGCCAGCTGCTCCTCAGTTGCAGCCGCCACACCCTGGGACTTCATCAGGATATGGCCGGAGCCGGTAACAGCGGTTTCCATGGTAGCGGATATTTCCTCGGAGCTGGCCGACATCTCTTGGGCAATGGCGGAGGTTTCGTGGATTTGCTCCACCATTTCCTGGACGGACTGCAGAATGGTCTGGAAGCTGGCGCTAACCTCCTGCATCATCCGGGAGCCTGCTCCCGCTTCATCCTTGGTGGTGCCCATGGCGTGGGAGACACGTCCGATCTCCTGGCGGGTTTCCTGAATCAGCCCGTTGATGCCGTCGGCAGATTCAATGGACTGGCTGGCCAGCTTGCGGATTTCGTTGGCGACGACGCTGAACCCTCTTCCGTGCTCCCCGGCCCGTGCAGCTTCAATGGAAGCATTCAGGGATAGCAGATTGGTCTGGTTGGCGAAGGTGGTGATGCTGTCGGCAATCTCGCCGATCTGATCGGACTTGCGGGACAAGGCCAGCACGCTGTCCGACAGCTGGTTTACTGCCCCCAGGATATTGCCGATCTGCAGCTGAAGCTGCTCCAAGAGCTGGGTACCGGTTTGGGCATGATGCGAGGTCAGGGAGGATTGCTCGGCCATGACGCTGGCATTTTCGGCCACACGCTGGATGCCTACGGACATTTCCTCCACAACCTTGCTGGTTTCCACACTGCTTCTGGTTTGTGTCTCCACATCCTCTGTCATTTCCTGGATGTTGGCAGCGACATGCTCCGCAGCGGCGGCGGATTCCTTAGAGGAGCTGGACAATTCAGTGGACGCGTCCTGCACAAACTGGGTGTTTGTAGCAATAACGCCGATAAGCTCCTTCATCTTGACCGCCATCACGTCGACCGATTGGTTGATCTGTCCCAGCTCGTCGCGGGCATACCGGCTTCTCGCTTCATGGCGGAGATCCCCTGCCGCTACATTCCGGGTGACGGCGGCAATTCTGCGGATGGTGGTCATGATGTGCCGGATTACACCCAGGCCAGCCACCAGCAGAATAACCACGATAATCCCGACGCAGATATAGACCATACGGGCCATCTCTTCATTACTTGTACGGATGGTGTTTATACTGGTGTGGGCATAATCGTCGAGAATTTCACCGATTTCATTCAGCCGTCCCCGGCCTTCCTCGAAGACCGCCATATGTTTGGCGTCATTGATAGCCCCGCTTTGGAGCCGGGCGGATTGAGCCACGCTCCTTGCCGTTTGTGCCCATTGATCAAATTGGGTATGAAAACCGGCCAAATTTTGCTCCACGGACTGGTTGGTGCTGCTGTGGCTCTCACCCAGAAGGTTATGACTGGTCATAATTTCGGTTGCCTGCTTGATCCGGTCATTGGTCTGGTCAATATTCTCCTGCAGCGCATCCAGCTCCCGGGTGCGTTCGTCGGCGCTTAATGCGCCGGAGACCAGAAGCTGATAGGCGGTTAGGGCCTGATACATATCCCGGTCGGCATTCAGCACCAGCGAGGTGCTTTTATTGGTCACCTCATAAAGCGAGGTGGACAGGCTGCCGGTATCGTTTTTGTTCTGATTCAGCAGGTAAACGCTGGTGAGCACGTACATAAGCGAGGGAATCAGAAGAAGCAGAATCAGTCGGACTCTAATGGAAAGCAATTTTGTCATGGTCATCAGGCCTCCACATACAATTACGGTGCCTGAAATATATCGGAAGAACGATTCCAATATATTAGGGCCGATCTGCACTCCCTTTTCTTCCCATACAGTCCTTTCCATTTATGCTTGCTAACAGGGGTGATGGCAGTCCCCAGATACAATACTGGCCCCGGCCGCTGCCGCTTCCCCATACGGACATTTAGCCAGGTTAGCTACTGCCTCGGGACCCAGCCGTTCCTCCAACTGCTGCTTGTACAGACTGGCAGGCGCTGCCACATGTTGGCCGTGATTTTCCCAATAGGCGTCCCGGCGGGGGCGGGGATCATACGCATTCGGCAGCAGCGGAGGCACCTTGGGTCCGACATGGCCGATCACATAATTCTGGGCGGTAGGCGGCTGCTGGCTGGTCAGCTTGCCTTCCGTGTTCCAGTTTACATAATTGGCCCCGGACCAGCCATGCCCGCTCCCCAGCCAACCCCGGTCCCGGATGGAAACGGGCGCCTTCACATGATCGAATAACCCTCCCACAGACCACCGGTGATGGGGCTCGCTGGTGTTGTAATCCCGGAAGGACTCACTGTCCAACACCACGTTAGGACCCGCCACAGCGCTGTCGTAAATGAAGGCATGCCGGGCGGTCTCCGCATAAATCCGCTGGATTAGGTGCTGCTGGCCCTGCACATAGATGCTGTACCGCCGCCCGCCGGTCACAATGCTGACCATGTCGGATACAAAGCAGTCCTGAACCGTAATCCACTTGCTGAACCGCCCCAGCTGCACCAGCGCATACGACAGGTGGAAACCTGCCAAATCCCGGGCCCAGCCATTCTTGACACTGTTGAACACCACAAACCGTTCGGCATGCTCCTCATCCGCATAATACGGGTAGGTCCGCCCGTTATCCATCACCGTGCTGAGAACTGCAGGGTCATAATCCGAAACCACCCGCATATTCTCCACACCTGCCTGCTCTATCCGTTCCCCGTCTGTATATTTGTACAGCCGTCCGCCGCCCCATTTGCGCTCAATAGCATTGGCAATGGGCACATCCACGGTAATGGTGCAGCCGTTAACAGCCGTAATCACCCGGTCAAAATCCAGATCAAAGGGCTCCCACTGCCTGGTGGAGGAGCCGTCGGTTCCGGGCCGCATGTAGATGGCATCCATGCCGATTTCGTGAAGCCAACGTTCATTGCCCACCCGCCGCACCAGCACCGTATCCCCCGCCTTATATTGGGAAGCGTCGGCCACCCGGAAGGTCCGGGCTCCGCAGGGAACGTACAGGTCCGTAATGTCCTGCTCTGTACCGGGAAGAATGGCCGGTCCCGCTCCCGAACCGATCTCCAGCACATTACGGCGGACCGCTCCGGTTGCCCGCAGCACCGTGCCTTCGGCATGGCTTCCCTCGCCGCGGAGCACCACACCTCCGGTATGGACCAGCAGTGTACCGGCAATGTCATAGAAGCCCTTCCGAAGCAGCACGGCGCCCCGGAGCCCCATTGCATCAGCCGGCAGCTGCGATACCGCGTCAATAGCCGCCTGGATGCGGGCCGTAGCGTCTCCCGGAGCCGGCTCCACCACAGCCATAGTCTGCACATCAGGCAGCTGGACGCCGCCTCCCCGGTAACCGGCGCCGGAGAAATCCAGGATCCGGTTGCCCCGGTAATCCGGAACGCAGCGCAGCTTCCCTTGTTGGTTCATAAAGGCAATCCGGCTTTGACCGGGCGGCACATCTTCTTCGTCCATTACTGTGAAATAATGGGAATCATTATAAGTTTGTCCTGCCTCTGTGGTTAGAGTCAGGCGAAGCTCGTATGCCCCCTTCTCCCCTGCACGGGTATGCCCCGGAAGCTGGAGCTTGCGCCGCTCCATGGAAGGAACGGAGCAGGGGATGGTGTTTATGCCTGCAGGGGTGCCTTCCCACAGCAGCGTGACGGAAGCCATGATATTGACCAATGGTTCAATAACGATGTTTGGCAGGGAATCACCGGGAGCCAACACAGCAGGCTGGCCGATGTCCATGTCCATTACCGGATGCTCCAGCGAGGTATGACAGATCAACCTTGGCTTGCAGAACTCCCCGGGGTCTTGGACTATGATCCATAAATCGGGGGTGCGGAGCTTGCCGCTCTCCGGCTTCTCCGCCTCGGCATAGAGCCGGGCCGCACCGGCGCGGAGGGTCCGCACCTGCCCGTCCTTGCTTATGCACACCGCATCCGAGCAGATGACAAACACAACCGCTCCCGGGTCCAGCGTGGCCTCCTCTCCCCCGGTTAACCTGCCTCTCACCTGCAAAAAGCCGGCATCTCCCAATGTCAACTCCATGGAGGCATTGGCCGGTAATTCCCGTCCCTGCCCGTCCATCAGGTAAATCGCCTCCACACCGGCCAGTTCCGGCGGTGCGGGCAGCTGTATGGGGCTGCTCTCCGGCTGCTCCTCTTTTCCCTCTATATGCTGCATAGTGCTCACTCCTTCCTTTTTCAAGCCAACTTTCGGAATGGATAGGTACTCTGGTGATGAAGAGACTGGTTGAGGCGGCATCCATAACGGAAGAGGACTTCCGATATGGACACTGCATGTCCGATAGGGGCTGCGTACCGGTATGGACACTGCATGTCGGATAGGGCCACTGCGTAGCCGAAGGGTAATGGCAATAGCGGAAACGAATTTCCGCTATATGTTGCCTGACCGGACGAGCAAGGGCTATAACGGAAGCAATCTTCCGCTATAGCCCTGTCCGGTCCTCATTACCCGGGCGCTAAACCCCAATAGCGGAAAAGTGCTTCCGCTATTCCGCCTGCCCGCCATCCTGCAGGTACAATAACGGAAAGTAAGCTTCCGTTATCCAGAAATCGTATTGCCCCTGAGGGCCTTCGGTGAATTTCACCGGCTCTCGGTGTGGCGATAACGCAGCATAGGTTGCTGTTAGGCTGCTGAATTGGCATTCCTGGCGGCTTGATAAGGGAAGCTTCCTTTCCCCTATTAGTCTGGGAAGGCCTAGCGGGGCAGATAACGGAAGCCAGCCCTCCTCTATTTCCAGATAAACCGGAGGAGGCGGCAAAAAGCAGCAATAGCGGAAATTCCCCTTCCCTTATCGCAGCTTTTCCCCGCCTGACCCCCGAATAAGGGAAAGTTCCCTTCCGCTACCCTCAAATAACATGGTCCGAGCCGCAGGCTGGATGTGTTAGGGAAGCCTCGTAATCGGCAAAGCCGGTTTGAGGAGCCTCTCTGACAGAAGGTGCGGCGGGAACCGGCAGCGGAACATCAGGCGGCACTTCAAGCCCGCCCGGATGACGCTTAGAAGCGCTTCTCCTCCACACCGTACCGGCGGGCTGCACTGGCATAGAGCCAATCATGGGCTACAGCCGCCGCTTCCGCCTCTTCCAGCCAGCCGGCTGCAACACGCTCCGCCAAAAATTCCGTCAACGCCCGTTTGACAAGCCAGATTTTGCCGTAAGTCCACTCGATGCAGCGGGAATCGGAGGCCACCAGCGAGGACTTCAAGGTTGGCAGCGCCTCCAGCCGATACTGCATCACCTGCTTATATGTGGAGGTCCGGAAGTTGAACCACCACATGCCACCCGTATGGACATGGGGATAGGTCCAGGCTGCCTGCACCACATCCAGATTGTTCAGCTCCGAAGCCACCACCAGCTCGAAGGGGCTATCGTAGCGGTCGAACAATCCCGCCAGCTTCAGAATCCGCCGGGGATCATTCACAGGCAGGGGCTGGCTGCACCAGCTCCGCTCCACCCCCGCAAACAGCTGGACCAGCAGCTCATGCCGGTATGCCGTACTGCAAATGGCATGGAGCATCACCGCCACCAATTCATCCCGGTTTGCCCCTTCCAGCGGGTACTCCTTGCCGGTGGCGGCTTCAAATCCCGGCAATGTGGTCATAATGCCCGGGCAGCCCATCTTCCGGTAGCCGCTGAGCAGTGACTCCAGCTCACCGGCGATCCGCTCGTATGTCCCGCTCCGGTTCGCGCTGCGCAGCAGCTCATTCACCCAACCGGACAGCCGGCCGTCGATTCTCGGGATCAGCAGGGCGTCCTCCCGCATCCCCTCGAACCGGGCATGCTCCGGGTGGTTTACCACGTACCGGCGGACACCGGTACGGTCTGCTACCTGCTGGGCCCAGCCCGGCTTGAGGGAGCATTCCCGCACCACCGTATCGGCCTCCAGCACCGAGGCCGCATCTGTCAGTGCGATGCCGTACAAATCCCGGAGCATAACGGTGAGGGCCTTGTTCATCATCGTGTGCCGGGAAGCCCGATGAGCTTCAATAAAGGCTTCTGCCCGCGCCTCCACCGGCAATTCCTCCGCATGGGCGGGATAACCGGCCGCCTGCAGCTCCCGGAACAGCCAGAAATAATGGGCCAACTCCCAAAAGTCCGCAGCGCCAAGCCGGTCTCCCACCAGATGGGTGTGGGTGTCCAGCACCTCCATAGGCTCCAGGCGGGCAGCCAATCTCTCCAGCAAACTCCCCATTAGCGCCATATCCAGTCCCTCCCGCTATGCCATCCGTTGTGAAAGTCATCGTATGATCGCTAACCATCCGAGCTCCATCCGTCATGCCATCCGCCATCCATCAGGATTTAATCGAACCCACCATCATCCCTTTAATGAAATGCTTCTGCAGGAACGGGTACACCAGCATAATGGGAAGGGTCGCAATGACGATAACCGCCATTTTCAGCCCCTCGGGTGAAATGGTTTGAAGCAGCTCGGAGGCAATATCCGCCGAGCCCATATTGTCCGTAATGACAATTTCCCGCAGCCGCACCTGAAGCGGAATCAGAGAGCGTTTGTTGATGTAATAAATGGCTTGCGAGTACATATTCCAGTTGCCCACCGCATACATGATGCCCATAGTGGCCATAACCGGCTTGGACAGCGGCAGCACAATGCTCCAGATCATCCGGGTTTCCCCGCAGCCGTCAATCCGGGCGGAATCCAGCAGCTCGCCAGGCAGATTCACGAAGAAGGAGCGCATTACGAACAGGTTATAGGCGCTGATCGCCCCCGGAATCATCAGCACCCACAGGGTGTTCAGCATATGGAGATTTTTCAGCAGCAGATAGTTGGGAATCAGCGGTGCATGGAAAATCATCGTCAACAGCACCAGCACCAGTGCAGGCTTGCGGTACAGATACTCCGGCCGGGATAAGGGATATGCCAAACTTGCTGTGGCCGCCAGATTGATCAGCGTGCCGAACAGAGTAATCACCACACTGTTGCGAAAGGACACCCACATGGTTTTGTCCTTCAGGACCATGTGATAGTTTTCCCAGGTGAAGCCGCTGGGCCAGATGCCGACGCTGCCGCTGTTGATGGCCGCCGCATCGCTGAAGGATTGGGCAATAACGTGCAGAATGGGAAGCACCATGGTCAAGCCGATGATGGTGAGAAATACCGCATTGCAGATCTGAAAAATACGTTGGCCTTTGGTCGTAATCATGTTGTTTTCTCTCCTCTCTTAGTACAGGCTTTCCCCGGTGGTCCGTTTGCTCAGAGCGTTGCCGGTTCCGATCAAGAGAAGACCGACAAGGGATTTGAACAAGCCGATGGCCGTGGTATAGCTGTACTGGCGGTCAATCAAACCTGCCCGGTATACGTAGGTGTCCAGAATTTCGCCGTTTTGGCTGTTCAGCGGATTCAGGAATACAAACACACGCTCGAAGCCAAAATCCATAAACCGGCCGATATGCAGCAGGAACAGAATCACGATGGTGGGGACAATGGCGGGAATCGTAATGGACATCACCTGGCGGAACCGCCCTGCGCCGTCAATCTCTGCCGCTTCGTACAGGTCCGGGTTAATCCCGGCAATGGCAGCCAAATAAATAATCGTTCCCCAGCCGCTGTCCTTCCAGATGCCCGAGCTGATGAGAATGGTGCGGATGTAGCTGTTTTCTCCCAGGAAATAAATCGGCTCCATATTGAACCAGCCCAGAATGTGGTTCACCACGCCGGTGGACGGCGACAGCAGCCCGATCAGAATGCCGCCGACGATAACCCAGGACAGGAAGTGGGGCATATACACCACCGTCTGCACCACCCGCTTGAAGCCGGTGGAGCGGATCTCCGACAGCAGCAGCGCCAGCACGATGGGGACGGGAAACGCGATTACCAGATCATAGAAACCCAGCAGCAGCGTGTTCTTCAAAATATTCATAAACTCCGGATACGCGAACATCCGCTGGAAATGCTCCAGACCTACCCAGGGGCTGTTGGTAATCCCCTTAAAAATATTGTAGTTCTGGAAGGCGATCATGGAGCCGCCCATGGGGATGTACTTGAAAATCAGAAAGTACACCAAACCCGGAATGGATATCAGATACAACGCCATATGTTTCTTGATAAACCCCCATTTGGCGCGTGAACTGGCGAACCGGTATACCGGTTGTCCGGCTGTCTCTGTTTTGGAAGCCATGCCTTTCTCTCCTCTCAAAATCTCATAATGATTGTCCTCTTTATCATAAGGCCGGAGGTTTCAGGCATCCATGTGATTCCTTCCGGGGCAGATGTGTTTTTTTATGATGCAAAAAAGGCAGCGCCTCTGCGCTGCCTTCCGGGAAGCGGCAATTTACTGCCGCCGCTCCAAAACCATCTGCTTCACACATACGACAGGCTGCTCCGCTTCTGCCTCAACAGCATGCAGCCGCATCAGAAACTCGCCGCCGGCGGGAAGCGTCACCTGCCCCAAAAGAAGGGCTTCAAACCGGGCCCAGCCCCCCGTTGACCGCACCGGGCCACCCGTCAAGGCGGCAAACGGCCTGCCGGAGCCCCGCTCCTCAATAGACAAGGCAAAACCGCCGGAAAACGCCATGTCTGCGCTGTACACCACCGACACGGTGTAGGTCCCCCCCTCCAGCGTGCGGAAAACCCATCCGGCTTCATCCTCCGGATGCCGCCAGTTGATCAGATTGTCATGGTCCTTTTTCCCCGTGTCATAACGGAGAAACGGCCCGATAATCTCCGCATCGAAGGCGCCGAACACCGCCGGATGTGCCCCGGGCTGGAGCAGACGCACCGGATTGGCGTCCGGCTCACCAATCAGCTCCACCGCCACCACCGGCAGCAGGGCCTCCGCAGGACGGGAAGGCAGCAGGATGGAGATATCATCCGAACCAAGGCGGGTTACCGTCAGCTCCGCCCGTCCGGGATCGGACAAAACATAAGCATGGCAGACCCGGTTGCGGAGCCCGGGCACAATCAGCCTGCCGTCCTCCGGCCAGTCGAACATATACAGATACAGGGTGCTCCCTTTTCGGGTACAGCGCCCCCAAGCAGGTTTACCGATGGGACTTGCCACGGTTCCGTACACCGCCTCGCCATTTTGCTCCATCCACCCGCCGATTTCCTCCAGGAGCTTAATGGACATAGGATCGAAAGCGCCGTTGCCCATGGGTCCCACATTAATCACAAAATTGCCGTTTTGGCTAAGCACATCCGCCATTTGCCGGAGCACCTCATCAGCCGTTTTCCAATTGGTATCCATCACCTTGTAGCCCCAGGAATCATTCAGGGTATTGATGGATTCCCAATCCTCCCGGGGCACACGGACATACGGCTGGTTATCCGAGGTGTTGCCGTAGTCGCCGAAGGGCTCCCGCCACACTCTGCGGTTCACCAGACAATCCGGCTGGACCTCCCGGACCTGCCGCACGAAAGCCGCACCCTGCTTCTCCGTCAGCTTGTGGCCGCAGTCAAACCACATCAGGCCGATATCTCCATATTTTTCCAAAATCTCCTTGACCTGAGGCAGAGCAAAGGACTGCAGATAATGCTCATACCGGCTGCGTTTGTCCTCATCTCCGATCCAATGCTCTACCTCGTCATAAGCCCCGATATTGCCTGGGTAATCCCAGGTATTCCCTTGGGAATCCGGGTGATACCAGTCCATGGCATGGGAGTAATAGACGCATAGCTTCACGTCCTCCTCCCGGCAGGCCTCCGCCAGCTCCGCCAGCGGGTCTCTTCCGAAAGGGGTGCGGCGGGTAATCTTGTAATCGGACAGCGCCGTGTCGTACATGGAGAAGCCCTCATGATGCTTGGCGGTGAAAATCAGGTACTTCAGCCCGGCCCGTTTGGCCAGGGCGGCCCATTCTGCCGCGTCAAACCGCTCCGCCGTCAGCTCCTCCGCCAGCTTCCCGTATTCACCAACCGGAATGCGGGCCCGCAGCATCAGATGCTCCGCGTAGGTAGCTTTGATCTCCTCCCCCTTCCAGATGCCTCCCGGAATGGAATAGAGGCCCCAATGGATAAACAAACCTACCCGCGCCTCCCGCCACCAGGCCATTCTGGCATCATGCCCGGCTCCGGAAACCGCCGTACCCCCGGCGGCCTCCGGATGTCCTTCATTGTCCATCAAATCCTCTTTGTGCTCCAAGATCCTTCCTCCCGTCTTTATCCCCGTTTTGGGGCATACCCGTGGCGGGCATGATCATAATCATCTTGGTTCCTATGTCCAGCTCGCTTTCAATCCGCAGTCCGTATGCCTCACCGAAGACCATCTGGATCCGCCGGTGCACATTCAGTATGCCGATGCCGCCGACGCCCTCCTTGCCCGCATCATCACGGTCCGCCAGCCGGTTGGCCCCCAGCTGCTCCCGGAGCTCCCGGAGCTTCTCCTCCCCGATACCTACGCCGTTATCCTCCACGCTGACCCAGAATATGCCGTTTTCCTCCCCTGCATCAATCCGGATAGTATGGTAATCCTCCACCCCGTCGGGGAAGGCATGATGGAAGGCATTTTCCACCAGCGGCTGCATGGTCAGGCGGACCATACTCCGCAGGAGATAATCCGGATGAATTGCCACATCCGCCTCGAACTCCCGCCCGATCCGGTGCTGAAGCACCACCAGATAATGCAGCACATGCTTCAGCTCATTGGCTACCGTAATTTCCTCCACATTCACCTGGACGGAATACCGCAGCATATAGGACATGGCCTTAACGATCTCGAAGATTTCCTTGGAATTGCGGATGGCGGCATAACAGACAATCGTCTCCAGCGTGTTATACAAAAAATGGGGATTGATCTGCAGCTGCAGGGATTGCAGCTCCGCCTTTTGCCGCTCCATGCGGCTTTCCTGATCGCGAAGCTCCGCTTCATATACCTCCCGGACCAGCTCCGACAGCCGGTTCACCATCAGGTTGTAGCGGCTCATCAGCTCTACAATTTCATCCCGGTAGTCCGGCAGAGGAATAGTGGCCCAATTGCCCTTTTCCGTCTGCTGCATCGCCTTTTTGAGCATCCGGATAGGACCGGTAATGGCTTTGGTATAGCTGTAGGCCAGCCACAAAGCCAGAATCAGTGTGAAGCAGCCCACCACAATGGCCGTCCAACGGATGACGTCCACTGGACTGCGGGCCTCCTCCAGAGACGTGGAGACCACAAGGCGCCAATTGCCGTAAGCGGAATGCCGGCTCATATACATCCGGGCGTCCTTGCCCTTCCCGGACATAAACACCTTTTCCCCGGCCTCCAGCACCTGATGGCGCACCGGCTCCGGCAGGCTTTGGCCGATCAGCCCCGCATCCGGATGATACACATAGTTTCCGCCTTCATCCGTAATGAAAAAATAACCGTTGCGGCCCAGGTCAATGCCCTTCCACAGACTGGACAGCTCGGCGGCCCGCAGCTCAATAGCCAGAATGCCCTGGGGCTCGGAGGAGGCCAACCCTCGGATCCGGCGGACCAGAGTCAGCATCTGGTTTTGCTGGTCCTCCAGAATACTATGGTTCAGCACGTTCAGATTGCCGCCCTTATCCGTGGCGTTTTTATAGAATTCCAGCTGTTTGGCAACCTGCTCACCGTTGAAGGACTCCCCGTTATTCCCGTTAAAAAAATACAGGGCATTGCCGCTGAAGCTGAGGAGCGTTATGGCGGAGATTTCGGGATTGCGGACAAAGGCGGGGTCAATGCTGAGCTCCCGGATATTCTTGCGCAGCTCGTAGAAGGGATAACCGTTCTCCCCGGCCGGCAGATCGATGAAACGCTTCACGTTATTGCTGTTCAAAAAAGAAACCATGGACCGCTCATAGGAGCGGATATATAAATCCGTGTGATGCACCGCATTGCCCACAATCTGGGAGAGCTGTCTTTCCACCAATTGGGACAGCTGCCCGGAGGAGGCCCGGTACGTGAAGATGCCCACACCGCCCAGGGAAAGCAGAATCACCACCAGATACGAGAGGAACAGCTTCTGGTACAGGCTTAGATTTCTCATTTGATCCCCAGGGAGGCCCTGTATTCGGATGGGGATTGGCCGTATATTTTCTTGAAGGTTTTGGTGAAATGGGGATAATCGTCATATCCCACCTCCGCGGCGATATCCACCGTCCTCATATGGGGCACCGCCAATAGCTCCCGCGCCTTTTCCATTCTCCGGTGGATACGGTAGCTGATGAAGGTTTCGTTGGTGATTTTTTTGAAAAGAGCGCTGAAATAGGTGGGTGTAATCCCTACCATATCCGCTACCTCCTTCAGGGAGATCTCCAGGGACAAGTGGCTGTCGATGTAAGCCTTGGCCTCCTCCATGGGGTCCTTGAAATTGCCCCGTCTTTGGGCCAGAAGCCCCGTCATGCAAGCCTTCAAGCGGTCCTCCAGCTCCGTAAAAAACTCCTGCCGGGAATGGCCGCCCAGAGGGGCAGCCAACCCGGAGGGCACAGGCCGGCTCTTCTCCCGGAAGTTGCGCTCCAACTGGGCAAGCACGTCCTCCAGCAGCTCCTTCAACTGCTGGACAGACAGCCCGGCGCCGTGCTCCCTCCACTCCTCCGCCAGCCTGCCGATCTCCTCCTCCTGCAGGGACCAGACCGCCTCCTCCAGCCGTCCGATCCAGCCCAGATAACGGGAAGCCGGAATAAAACCGGGGGCGCCAGAATGGACCAGCTTGTCCAGCACCTCATGGAGATCGGGGGGCGTAACCGGTTTCAGGAGATAATGCTTGACTCCGTAATCCATACATTTCTGGGCATAATCGAAATCGCTGTAGCCCGAAATGACAATTTTCATAATATGGGGATAACGCTCATGAACCTGTCTGCACAGCTCCAGCCCGTCCATACGGGGCATGCGGATATCCGTCAGGAGAATATCCGGCTCGGACTCCTCAATCTTCGCCAGGGCCTCCAGCCCGTTGCCGGCCGTATCCGCCGACTCCAGCCGCCGCGGGTAATCCAGCGCCATCTTCTTCAATCCGTTCCGGATGACCGGCTCATCATCTACAACCAGCAGTCTCATATGCCACAGCCGCCACCTTTCGTTCCACTCTTGTTGTTCCGTGCTACTCTCGAGTGTACATGGTACAGGCGCAATGGGCAATTGCCTTAAAGCCGCCCTACTCCATCATAAGCCGGCGTTAGAGCCGTTTACATGGGGAAAACCGGGGGCGGCTTGTGTTTTTTTATGATTCGCCTCTGCGGGTTAGAGATGGGCTATTCCTCAGCAATGGGAATCACCTGGTTCCAGGTCCGGGCAGCCTGGCGGAAGCCCCCCGGACCGTCGGCAACCGCTGCGAACAGATGGGTGGGACGCCCATCCTGAAACAGAATGAAGGGGCGCTCCAGACTTCCCATAGTCTGCTCCGTGCCGTCATCCCAGCGGATGGTGCGGGAATAGGACTTGGGCGATGCGGACAGCTGCCATTGCAGCCCATCCGGAGACACAGCGTGGATCCCCCCGTGTTTTTCACCGCACAGGCTGCCCTCCATATCCTTGGCGATAAGCTCATAACCCTGACCGGTAAACCGGATAAACGGGTCCTCAATATGGAATTCCGGCGGAAACACGGGTTCCTCCGAGAGCACCCGATACGGCCCCTTATAATGGTCCGCACAAGCAACGCCGATGGTCATCTTCCCATGGGCCACCCCCTCATAACGCCTAGCCTTGTAGATTAGCAGCACGGAGCCGTCTTCGCGGATACACGGCGCCGGGTTGGAGGTGAGGAAGCTGTCAAAGCGTCCGGGACGGACCGGCAGAATCGGCGCGTCCATCCGCTCCCAGGGCCCGGACACGCTTTTGGATACGGCGATGCCTACCCGCTTGTTGGCTCTGGCCACAATGACACGGGGGTCCTCCAGCGTCAGCTCCTCCCCGGGCAGGGGCTCCGCCAGAGGATGGGTGGTGCCCATATAATAGAGGATATAGGTGTCCCCATGTTTGACGATGTGGGGATTATGGGTGGAGCGCCCGTCCCAGTATTCCGCTCCCCGGGACTGCAGCACCACCTCCTCCATCACATAAGGCCCTTCGGGCCGGTCAGCGGAAGCGCGGACAATCTCCGAGCCGATGAGCCAGCCGGGATGCATGGGCAGCCACTTGGGCCAGCGGGAGGCAAACAGATGAAACCGGCCATCCTCTCCCCGGACCGCAGATCCGCACCATACCCAATAATCCTCCAGATGGAAGCCCCCGTTCCGGGGAGCGGGCAGCAGGCGCCCGGACAGATTGTTCAACAAAGCGCCCTTCATGCTTCTGCCTCCTTCCGGTTAAAAGCAGTCTGCGGAGCTGCCCCCATCTCCGCCGCTACAAGTGTATACACTCCGCCGGCCTCCGCCGCAAAACAGAGCATGTCCCCTTCATACCTTGAGGCGATGGGGCTGCCGCCTTGGTCAAGTACCCGTAAGGACTGCACAGATACAACCCGGCACTCTCCGGCGCACCCGGCCCGGATCACGGCCTGCTGGAGACGAGCTTGCCTCCATTCCATATCTACCGTATAAGCCCCCCGGGCCCGCAGGCCGGTAATCCGCCCTCCCTGCCAAGCGGTCGGCAGTGCCGGAAGCAGCTCCAGGACACCGCTGTGGGACTGGAGCAGCATCTCGGCCACAGCTGCGGTGCCGCCGAAGTTCCCGTCAATCTGGAACGGGGGATGGCAGTCCAGCAGATTGGGATAGGTGGAGGTGCCCAGCAGCTTGCGGAAGTGCCGGTAGGCTTCACCGCCGTCTCCCATCCGGGCCTGGAATCCGATAATCCAGGCCCGGCTCCAGCCGGTATGGCCTCCCCCTGCCGCAAGCCGCCCTTCGATGGTTTTCCGTGCGGCCTCCACCAGCTCCGGGGTTTGGCGCTTATCCATGAGCTCGCCCGGATACAAGCCGAACAGCTGGGAAATATGCCGGTGGCCCGGCTCCGCCTCCTCATAATCCTCCAGCCACTCCATAATCTGGCCGCGCCGTCCGATCTTCGGACCCGGTATACGTGCCAAGGCCTCCTCCAGCCTGGGCGTCAGGCCGACCTCCATCTGAAGCGCCTTCTCCGCCTCCATACAGGCGACGTACAGGGTGCGGACAATCTGCAAATCCATGGACGGGCCCATACACAGGGTTCCTTTGACCCCATCCTCTAGAAGAAATGAATTCTCCGGGGAGACGGACGGGCCTGTAACCAGCCGCCCCTCCTGATCCTCCGCCATATAATCCAACAGGAACTCTGCCGCTTCCTTCATGATCGGATAAGCCCGCTCCGCCAGGAAGGCCAGGTCCAGCCCGAAGCGGTAATGCTCCCACAGATGCAGGCAAAGCCATGCCGCCCCCATGGGCCAGATGGAGCAGGTGACCCGGATGCCCTCCACCATGGTATCGCCCCACAGATTCGTGTTGTGGTGGGCTACGAAGCCCCGGCAACCATAAACGGTCTCCGCCGTTTTCCTTCCGGCCGGGAGCATCCGCTCGATGAGACGGAACAGCGGCTCATGGCAATCTGCCAGCCCGCAGGTTTCCGCAGGCCAATAATTCATCTGCGTATTCACGTTGATGGTATATTTGGACTCCCAGGGCGGAGTGAAGCTGTCATTCCAGATGCCCTGCAGGTTGGCGGCCTGGCTGCCGGGACGGGAGCAGGAGATGAGCAGATAACGCCCGTACTGGAAAAAAAGCTCATCCAGCCCATTGTCCTCCACTCCGCTTGCGGCCAAGGCCAATCTCCGGCCGGTAGGCAGCTGCTCGGGCCGTTCCTCCGTTTCTCCTTGAGGCGCTGCGTCCTTCACCGCTAAACTGCTGTCCTCCAGCCGCAGGGTCACACGTCCGAACTTCTCCCGGTATTCCGCCACATGCTCCTCCCGCACCCGGGTATATCCCTTGTCCGCCGCCTCCGCAACCCGCGCCAGACATACCTCCGCCGGATTAGCCGAACAGAAGGTAGACTCTGCGGCAATATACAGGGTAACCGCCCGGGCCTTCTCTACAGAGATGCAATCAGCTACAACCCTTGCCCGGCCGCCTTCCGGCACTGCCTTCACGGCACAGGCGAAGGAGATGCCGTCCTTCCCTCCGTCCCCGGTCATCAGGATGGTATCAACCCCTGCGGCAGCGGAGCCGCCGTCGTAGGGCCTGCGCATGAGATTGGCGCTGAAGGTCATGCCCTGCGGGCTTTCATCCGTCAGCCGGACCACCATCACCTGCCCTGCCGCGCTGGCAAAATACTCCCGGCAGTGCAGGTGTCCGCCTGAACGGAAACGGATGGAGGACACCGCTGTTTCCAGATCCAGCTCCCGTTGATATTCCCTGTCCGCTTGGGGACCGGGCTCCAGGAACCAAAGCAGCAGCTCGCCCAAGGGCACATAAGGCTTCATATATTTGGGTGCGGACATCATGGCCATCCGGGCCAGATGCTCCGCCTCCCGCTGGCGGCCCTCCATGAGGAGCCGGCGGATTTCCCCTACCTGCTCCATCGCAGCGGGACTGTCCGCCTCCAGCGGCCCCCCGTACCAGAGGGTATCCTCATTGAGCTGGATTTTATCCTGAAAAGGCGAACCGAACACCATTCCCCCCAGCCGCCCGTTGCCGATGGGCAGCGCCTCCTCCCACGAGGAGGCCGGTTTGTCGTACCACAGCCGCAGCCGTTTGTTAACCTTTGCTTCCATTCCCATCTTCCTCCCTCCAGTTACTCCCAGTCTCCCGGGGGCAGCAGAAACAGTCGCTCCCCCTTCTCCATAGCCAGGGTCATACGTTCCCCGGCGGCTTCCCCATCCCTGGCCAACCGTCCGCAGCGGCACACCACTGCCCCCGCATTCCCCCAGGGATTAACCATCGTCAGCGTTCCGCCCTGCTCGCTGTCAATGACCGCATATTCCACTTCGCCGCCAGCCAGGCTGGCGCTGATGATGAACGCCCCCTCCGCCCGCAGACGGCAGAAGCTTACCGGCCGGTCCTTGGGCCATGCGGGAAACAGGCGAACAACCCCGCCCCTGCTCTGCAAGAGCATCTCCTGCAGCGCCACGGGGACGGCGGATGCATCCTCGATCCCTCCGCCGCCATGATGCAGGGACAGATTGGGCAAGCCGCTGGCCTCGCATTCCAGCCGCAGCCGCTCCAGCAGCACCTCCGGCTTATAACCCACCCGGGCGGCGGCGGCATAATAGGTGGGGAATGCGTTGAAATCGCTCCAGCGCTGCATCTCGTCAATGGTGTCCCAAGCGGTGGCCAACAGCTCCGGTTCGCTGTCCAGCCCGATCATCCCGGCCGGATACACATGCTGGACCGCCAGGGAATTCCGGTCGTTCCAGTCCATACCCTCCTCCGTCAGACGGAACACCCTGCGGCCGTTGCGTTCCATAACCGGGTAAGGGATCAGATTCTCCAGAATACGCTTCCATGTACCGCGTTTCTCCTTGTCCATGTCCAGTTCTACGCTAAGCTCCAGCAGCGCCTCCAGGAGCATCCGGACGAAGCCCAGAGACAGGATGGGGTTCTTTTTGTCCATGGAGCGTTCGTGTATATCATCATTATAAATTACGTAACGGCCGTCTTCATGAACCAAATAGTCCTCCCAGAAGGCCGCCGCCTCGCTCAGATACGGGTATACCTTACGGGCATAATCCAGGTCCCGGGTATACCGGATATGCATCAACAGATTGACGGCGGCGAAGGAGGCATTGGACTTCTGGCCGTGGAAGAACATAGAGCAGATCAGCCCCTCCGGCCCCAGCTCCACCGGCATATAGATGCCCCGGCAGCCCAGCTTTTCCCGGGCGAAGATTTTTCCCCAAGGGAGAAAATCCAGCAGAGGCTGGCAGTAGTCCTCAGCCAATGCAATCCGGTTGCCGGCGTAGAGTCCCCAGTACGGGGCTTCGTAGTTATAATTCATGGTGTAGGACCCGGTCCAGCCGGGACGGTCCGTGGTGATCCAGTGGCCGAACAGCCCCGGCTGGTTCTTCCCGCCTCTCATGCAGGAGCCGAGAATGTAATAGGAGCCGTAATAGAACTTTTCCAGTACGGGGTCCCCGATCCGGACAGCCGATGCCGCCCAGTAGTCCCTCCACCAGCGGCGGTGGGATTCCTTTAGCTCCGCCAGAGCCCGCTTCTGCGTTGTATGGGCCAGCACCAGACGCCGGGCCTCATCATCATAATCCGGTATTCCCCGGCTGCTGACCACCGCCGTTACCACCGTCACCCGCTCCCCCGCGTGCAGCCGTACTGCCGCCTCCACATTCTGGAAGCGCCACCGGTACACCGGTTCGCCGCCGGCCAGCCCAACAGCCGCCGCTACCCGCCGTGTCTGCGGGAGATTGCCGGGGGTGGAGGCATAACGGAACCACATCAACTCGGGTTCTGCTCCGTTATCGTAGCTGAACACCTCATCCGTATCCTTTTCCCCGGCATGCAGGCGCACCGTCAGATTCAGCTCGCCCCTGAGACATTCCACCTCTGTAACCAGAAGATTGGCCTCCGCCGCCGTCCAGGAGCATAATGCGGCTTCAGTCCGATCCGAGGAGAAGCTGCCCCGCACCTCGGCATGCAGAATATCCTGCTCCTGGCGGTACTCCGCCCCCTCCAGCTCCGGCATCAGCAGGGCTACCTGGCCTACGGTGATGATCCGCGCCCCGGTTCTTCTGCCGTTGTCCGCTAA
This sequence comes from Bacillota bacterium, assembly GCA_023386955.1. Classification (GTDB taxonomy): domain Bacteria; phylum Bacillota; class Bacilli; order Paenibacillales; family NBRC-103111; genus Paenibacillus_AR; species Paenibacillus_AR mesotrionivorans. The sequence goes on along the minus strand of JAEWIS010000024.1, from coordinate 118,943 downwards.
CAGCCGCTCCTCCCGCTGCTTCTTGGTTTCGCCCAGCCCGGGCAGGACCCAAAAGTCGCTTTTCCCGATGTAAAAGGTCTGCTCCTCCGCCCCGCCGCCAATGGCCACGCCCATATCGCCATTGCCCAATAACGGAGCATCCGTCCACTTGGGTGTGGGAATACGCTGCGGGGGCCGGGTGAAGATGCCGGTGCGGGCCTCCCAATCCTTTTCCCGGATGGTCACCTCCGCCTCCCGGCCGATTCTCTCCAGCATCCGTTCCAGCTTATCCATGTTGATGCCTCCCTGCCTGACCTGTTGATTCGCTGTCCAACCGGATCTCCAGACGCAGCGGAGCCTCTCCTACCGCCACCTTGGAGACCACATCCTTCGCACCCAGAGTATATCCGGGTACAGCCGCAGCTGTTGAAGGAAGATGGAGCTCTATCTGTTGCCCTCCCTGACGGGAGCGCAGCTCCAGCTCCACCCGTCCTGCCTCCGTATCCCAGGATAACGAACATTCCACACCGCCCCGGGCCAGGAGAGGTCCTGCCTTGCCCCTGCGCCACCGGGATGGCAGCGCCGGAAGAATATGCAGCTCTCCCGGTTTGGAGAACAGCAGCATCTCATGCACGGCGGAGGACCAGCCCATATTGGCGTCCAGCTGCACCGGGGCCCATTCCATATCCACGCCAATGCCCATTCCCCGCCAATCGTTATGAAGGGTGAACAGGTTGGGCAGCACACAGGAGCGGCTCAGAATGTCCAGACATTCCAGCGCTTCGTCCCCTTGGCCCATCCGTGCGTAATTGTTGGCCATATGGGCCAAGGACCAGCCGGACTGCTCCTTCAGCCCAAGCACCAGGCGCTTTTCCACCGCTTTTACAAAACCTCCGAATAGCTCCGGCTGTCCGCTGCGGGTGACCTCGGTACCCGGGAAAACCGGATACAAGTGGGACTGGTGCCGGTGGTGGTAATTATCCAGGAAGCCGGGATGCATCCACTCCCTGACCGCTCCGTCCTCATTCAGCTGATAAGGGGGAATCCGCTCCAGAAACGCCCTCCAGCGGGGAAGCTCCTCCCCGTAACATCCGGCTGCGGCAGCCCCCTCCGCCAGGTTGGTGAACAGCTCCCGGGCGATGGCAAAATCCATAGTGGCATTGACGGTGGTTTCCATGGAATGGCCGGGCCCCTGCCAATAGTTGCCGGGTGTGTTCTCCGGCGAGTTGGAGGGTGCGCTGACCCAATACCCGTCCTCTCCCAAAGTGAAAAAATCCTCATAAAAAAGCGCCGCCTCCCGCATAAAGGGCAATGCGCGGTTCCGCAGAAATTCCATGTCCCCCGTATGCAGGTAATAGTCGTAATAATGCTGGCTGATCCAGCCCGCTCCCCCTGTCCAGTGAAGGATATGGGGATGCTTGTGCTTCAGCAGCCCGGAGCCGGGAGCGGTGGGGGCGGGAATGTAGATTCCCCTGCAGCCAAACAGCTGTCTGGCGTTGATCCGGAAATCCTCCAGCAGCTCCTCCATATAGCCGAATACGGCCAAAAGAAGCTCCGGCATATTCCCGGACAAGGCCTGCCAATACATCATCTGCAGATTTTCGTTGACCATATGAAAAGCCCACAGTCCGTCATATTCCCCGCACCACAGGCCATACAGATGACAGGGCTGGCCCTCCGCCCGGGTGGCGGACACCAGCAGGTAACGGCCGAAGGCCCACATTTTCTCCATGAGAGCGTCAGGCGCCTGCCCCCGGTATGCCTGCATCAACAGCTGTTCGGCGGACAGTTCTCTGCCTTCCGCGTTCAGATCAAACTCCATGGCATGAAACAACCGCCCGTGCTCGTTCTTATGGGGGACAAGCAGTTCCTCATAGGACTCCGGCAGCCGGTCCAGCTCCTCCGCAAGCTTCCCCCACATCTCCTCCCGTCCGCCGGAAGCAAACAGCTTGACCAGAATCAGCACGGAATCCGCTTCTTCCATAACCAACCCATCCGCTGCCGGCCTGATGCTCCCGCTGCGGCAGACCACCTTGGCCACCGCGCCGAAATCGCCGCCCTCCGGCTTCTGCGCCGCATAGAACAGCCGGTTATCTGTTATCTGCAGTTCCTCGGCAACGGGCCAATCGGCAACGGGCTTGCGGAAGTCCTGCCGGTCATGGAGCTGGAGGCGGATCTGTGCGGTGATGGAAGCCGGCCCTGCCCGGTTAAGCTCGTAAACAATGGCATCCGCTGTCCGGGACACAAACAGCCTGCGCACATAACGGGTCTGCCCGTCTGTCCAGTCAACGGATATTTCGCCGGTGTCCATATGGAGCCGGCGGCTGTAATCCTGAAACGCGGCGGATTGGGGCATAAACAGCTTCAAATCTCCCACAGGAAGAGGCGCGGACATTCTCGGCTCGTACCCCTCCTCTGCCAGGGCGTCGGCCAGCACCCGGTCTGCTCTGCAGGTTTCCCCGGCGAGAAGCAGCCTCCGGGTTTCGTCAAGCTTGGCACTAACATCCGGCAGCGGCGGGGTCCGGCCGTTCCACCACAGCTCCCCGTGGTTCAGCAGCACCGTTTCCTCATGGACACCGCCGTATACGGAAGCCCCAATCCTGCCGTTGCCTGCGGGAAGGGCATCCCGCCAGCGGCCCCGCCACCAGGACGCCGGATAGTTCATGATTATGGTATTCTTCACCGTTCCGCCTCCCCCATAAGGGTCATAAAACAGGAGAAGTATCTGCCCGCTTTGGGCGGACAAATACCTCATCTGGGGAACCCTTATCTGTTTTTGCTTACAATGGCGCCGTTGCCGCTTTTGTAGCGGGCGGTGGCTTCCTTGAGAATCTCGTTGCCGCCTTTGTTCTTGTACTCCTCAATAACCTTCGGCCAGTCGGAGATCGGCTCCTTGCCGTAAATCATTTTGACCATATGGTCGATAACCAGCTTCGGTCCCACATCATCCGCTTGGGGAGCCAGGTCCGGGTACTTGGAGAAGGAATCCAGCGCCGGCACGAAGCGTACGCTGCCCAAGCCCTCTGCAGACACAACCTTGTCCATAAAGGAAATCATATCCCGTCCGTCCTGGGTCAGCTCTTCCCGGGATTTGTTGTACACCACGTCATGGATGAACCAGAACATGCCGCGGAAGGTGTCTTCGTTTAATGCATCCGGGTCTGTAGGGACGGTGAATTTGATCTGGCCGTTTTCCTTGGTATAGGTTTCGCCTTCAATGCCGAAGGAGAAATAAGTTTCCGCTTCCGGAGTAGTCATCCATTCGAAGAACTTGATAATTTGAATGGCCTTGTCCTTGGATACCTTGCTGTTGATGTAGTAGGACGTATTGATGCTGGAATACAGGAGGTGTCCGCCGGTATTCTCAGGCCCCTTCGGCGAAGAAACAATATCCACCTTGGAAGCGGGCAGGGCGCTCTTCAGCTTGCTGCGGTAGGTGCCCAGGTTCTGGGCGTTGCCCGACCACATGCCGGCTTTGCCGGATTCGATGTTCTTGCCGTAATCCGTAGAGCTGATGGAGGCGAAGTCCTTCGGGATCAGCCCTTCGTCGAACATTGCCTTGAAGGTCTGAAGCGCCTTGGTCATATTCTCCACATCAAAAAACTTGGGCACCACCTGCTCGTCCTTGATTTCGAACTGGGAAGGCAGCACGTCGAAGGAACCCAGCAGGGTGTCGGCGTATTTGAAGTTCTCCCGCATTTGGTACGGGTGCTCCACGCCGTTTTTCTTCATGGCCCGCATCACATTCATGAACTCATCCACAGTTTTGGGAGCCGGAAGACCGGTTTTCTCCAGCAGATCCGTGCGGATAAACAGCGCCCGACGGGACGGATTGGACAGCCAGGACGGAATGCCGTAAATTTTGCCGTTGTAGCTGGTTTCCTGCCAGGCTTCCTTGGGAATCTGCTTCATGATGGTGGGAGCATATTGCTTCAAGAGATCGTCCAGAGGCATAAATACCCCCGCTTCCACAGAGCCGGACATGCCCTTGGTGGTAGCGCCGCCCACATTCTGCACCACATCGGGAATTTCGTTGGAGGCGAACATCAGGGACATCTTCTGATCGAAATCCTTCAGCGGAATCATATTGAAATCAATATCGGTGTTGGTCAGCTCCTCCAGCTTCAGAACCCACTTTTCCTTGTTGATATCGGTGGATTTTTCCGCATGTTTGTTGCCGCTAGTCGCCATGGACATGCTGAACTTCAGCTTCTCGTTAGGCTTGGTGCTGCTGCCGGCGGCACTCTCCTGAGTGTCCCCGCAACCTGCGACAACGCCCAACGCCAAGGCGCAAACCAATGACAAATGAAGCGCTTTTTTCATACTGACTCCCCTTTTACTTGTAAGTTGAACCAAAAGGATTGGCTGTATGCCCATTGTACCCCCGCGGCTTAGGGGCGGGTATGTATTTTCTTATGCATCGGTTGTGTTTGTTTTCGATACAATCCCCAACGGTTGCGCAAGGACTTAAAAATCTGGAAAAATTTCCGATATTATAAAAGGAAAGGTCAAACCGAAGGAGGAACAATCTTGGAAATCACAAACAGCCCCCCCTTTTCCATACCGAAGCTGTATCATGCCACCAAACAGTCCCTGGAAGCCGGCCAATCGAAGGGACAATTGGTTGGGTTGCCCAACGATACGGTGAGCATCAGCCCAGAGGGCAGGCAATTGGCGGCGGATGCCATTACCCATGAGCCGGCCAAGTATTACGGTACGGCGGAGATCAACGGCAGCCTGACCGGGTTGTTGGCAGATAAGGACCCGAAGGTGGGCAAGGCCGTATATACCATCATCGAATCCAATTTTATGCCCGATGGTACAGTTTCGAAAGAGGAGGACCGGGCGGCTCTGCTGGAGGCGGGTTTGGCCCAGGCGCAATATATTGCCGACCATTATATGAACGGTGAGGAAAGCAGCCAATTTATGGACACCATGAACCAAATTGCCGCCATCGCCAAAACCAGAACTGTTGACCCTGCGACAGGCCAAGCTTCCTACACCACACCTGCCGACAGGCCTGCCGGCGCACCGGAGGATTATGTCAGCGCCGGTGACCTGCTGAAGCGGTTTGAGCCGGACACCTATACCAAGCTGCAAGAAGCGATAACGGGCGGCGGGGATTGGGGCAGCATCCTGATCGGGTTTGCCAAGCGTGTGCCGCAGCATACGGATTGGACGGAAACCTACCTGAAGGAAGAGAAAGATTTGGCGGCCAGTCTGAAAAACACCAAGCATGACAACCGTTTTGAAGGCGCGGATACGTCGGATTTGGCTGCATTCACCAAGGGAATGAAGGACCTCATCCAAAGCTCCGTTTCAGGAAACCGGGATTTGCTTAACCGGAATTTGCAGTATTTCGCCCATATTCTGAAGTGACCGGAGACCGGCCCCCATGGGCGGGTCTTTTTTTGTGCTGCTTCTGCCGAATAAGAGTTACCAAACTTGACAACACCGCGAACTTTACCCGGAATAAGCTCCTTCATCTCATAATTATGGTATACTGGTTAACGTTTTGTTTATATCTTACCGGATGAGGAGCGATCGCCATGAGTGAAAAAAATAATTCGCAGGCTATCCTGCACTTCTGGCACGGAACGAAGTTCCAACTGATTGGTCTTGGACTCGCTGTCGGTTTGGCAGCAGGCATTGTAGTAGTGCTTTACCGCTACGTCATTGAATTAAGCTTGGAGTTCTCTCTGGAGGTCTATGAATATCTGAGAGAACGACCTTTGTACATTCCCCTTTGGTTTGCTGTCCTGGCATTATGTGGCTGGCTGACAGGCTGGATCGTTAAGCAGAACCCCGTTGTATCGGGAAGCGGTATTCCTCAGGTCAAAGGAGTATTACAGCGAAGGCTGGCAATGAATTGGTGGAAAACCGTGCTGGCCAAATTTGCAGGCGGAGCCTTAAGCATCGGTGCAGGTCTCTCCTTGGGACGTGAAGGCCCATCCATCCAGATTGGCTCAGCCATTGGTATGGGATTTAGCAAGCTGCTTCGCAAGCCCAAGATGACCACACAATTTCTGACCACCTGCGGGGCCAGCGCCGGTTTGGCCGCTGCCTTTAATGCTCCGATTGCTGGTGCCGTCTTCGCGCTGGAGGAACTGCATAACAGCTTCTCTCCTGTGGTTATGATTACCGCCTTGGCATCATCCATCGTAGCGGATATGGTCTCCAAGGAATTTTTCGGCTTACAGCCCATTTTTGATTTTCGTGGAATATCGGCTATTCCTTTACATCAATATGGACATCTAATCGTATTGGGCATCATACTGGGCCTCGCCGGCCTCCTGTTTAATGCCAGCCTGTGCAAAACCCAAGACCTCTATAAACGCCTGAACCTTCCCTTACAGGTACGTATGATCCTGCCGTTTCTCTGTGCAGGCGGTTTCGGTCTTGTTCTTCCACAGGTACTGGGAGGCGGCAATCAAATGGTCAACAGCCTGCTCACGGATAACCGGCCCCTTTTGATTTTGGCAGTTATACTGGCGGCGAAATATGTGTTTACCATGATCAGCTACGGCTCCTCAGCGCCTGGGGGGATATTCCTGCCCATGCTGGCACTGGGAGCTTTGATGGGTCTTGTTTACTCCAGAGCATGGGGATTTGCGGTAGGAGCAGAATCGTTCTATGCTGCCAACTTCATCATTCTGGCTATGGCAGGCTTCTTTTCAGCAGTGGTGAAAGCCCCCATGACAGGAATTATCCTGCTGACCGAAATGACCGGCTCATTTTCTAACCTGTTATCCATGGGTGTGGTTTGTCTGGTTGCTTATGTGACGGCTGACGCTTTGGGTTCCAAACCGGTGTATGAGCTGCTTCTTCACCGGTACCTTGCCAACAAGGGCGTTCCCGCTTACGCGGCTGAAGAAAAGCATAAGGTACTCTTGGAGATTCCCATTCATCCTGGTTCCCCTTTGGACCGCAAACGCATCCGGGATATCCGTTGGCCGGAACGCTGCCTGGTGGTAGGCATCCAAAAGGGCAGCAGTGAAGTGATTCCCACAGGGGCTACCCGAATTGCATCGGGCGACTCCCTGGTGGTGCTAGCCGAGGAAGACACAGCAAACCAAGTGGAATCTGTACTGTCAGGCCAGGCTGCCGGCAGATTCAACTAATCCAAATCAATCGAGCAATTGTGCGCAAAATGATTTCTTCGCACCGTTTCCCCTTTGTTTATTCCCTCTGAGTTTTTACCATTCTACAAAAACGGGGCTGTCCAGAAAGCCAGTTTTCACTGACCTTCCGGACGCCCCTCATCATACTTACTTGGAATCAAACGCATTGCGCAGGCCGTCGCCCAGGAAATTAAAGCACATAATGGTGATGAAGATCATCATCCCGGGAAAGACCGGGTACCACGGCGCCTCCACCATGATCTTCAGACTTTGTGCGGATTGCAGCAGATTCCCCCAGCTGGCCGTGGGCGGCTGAATACCCAGTCCAAGGAAGCTTAGACCGGACTCGGTTAGAATCATACTGCCCATATTCATCGCCGCGGCAACAATCACAGGAGCAATAGAATTTGGAAGAACATGGTAAAAGATGATGCGACGGTCAGGAAGACCCATGGAACGGGCCGCATCGATATACTCCCGGTTCTTCACAGACAGGATCTGCCCCCGCAGAAGCCTGGCCTTCCCCATCCAGCCAAAGGCCGTCAGCACCGCAATGATATTGAATAAGCTGGGCTTCAAGAGGGTAACCACAGTAATCAGCAGGAAAAATTGCGGGAAGGCCAGCATGATATCCACAAACCGCATCAGAATGCTGTCCACCTTGCCCCCGTAATAGCCTGCAATTGCTCCTACTGTCACCCCGATAATCACATTGAAGACCACAGAGAAAATACCGACTGAAAGAGATACCCGCGCCCCGTACAGCACCCGCGTAAATACATCCCTCCCCAGATCATCCGTACCGAACCAATGGTCCGAGCTTGGCGCCTTGAGGCGGTACAGCAGATCCTGCTCGGCCGGGTCATAAGGCGCGATTACAGGAGCCAGCAAGGCGAGTACAATCAGTGTCGCCAGGATCACCAAACTGATAACAGCCATCCTGTTCTTCTTAAACCGTCCCCACGCTCTGCTGCCCGTACGGTTGGGAGCGGCCAGCTTCGGCAACGGTTCGGTTACTGCTGCATTCATCTCCTACGCCCCCGCTTCCTGCATCCGGCTTAGATTGATTCTGGGGTCAAGAAGGGCAATCAGCACATCCGCTACAATGCTTCCGGCCACGGTCAGAATAGACGCCATGGTAGTAACCGCAAACAGCACCGGGTAATCCCGCTGGAAGGCCGATTCAATAAACAGACGCCCCATGCCCGGAATACTGAAGATATTCTCCAGGATCAGCGAACCCGTAAAGAATCCGGCCAGCGTCAGCCCGAACAAGGTGGCTACCGGAATCAGGGCATTGCGGAGCCCGTGCCGGAACAGCACGATAAAGGAAGGAAGACCCTTGGCATGTGCCGTCCGCATGTAATCCTGGTGAATCACCTCCAGCATGCTGGAGCGGATATGCCGGATCCACAAGGCTACTTCTCCCAGCGTCATGGTGATAACCGGCAGGATCATGTGCTTCAGCCGGTCCGCCAGATTAAAATCCGCATTGATGGTTTTCAGCCCGCCGGAGGGCAGCCAGCCCAGCTTAACGGCGAAGAGCATCATCAAGAGCAGAGCCAGCCAGAAGCCGGGCACCGCGATTCCTGCGAAGGTAAAACCGGAGATAATCTGATCCAGTCTTGAGTTCGCCCTGATGGCACATAGAATGCCCAAGGGGACAGCGATCAGAATGGACAAGAGAAAACTCGTCACCGTAAACAAAAGGGTGGTTGGAATACGCTCCATGACCAGCTTGGAGACCGGTTCGGATTTCTGGAAGGAGGTGCCGAAGTCACCCTTCAGCATCCCTCCCACCCAGTCCAGATACTGCGTATGCAGCGGTTTATCCAAGCCGTAGGCCTTGGTCATATTCTCGATGTCGGCCGCTTTAATCGTGGGATCCTCCGAATACTGGGACAACGGCCCTCCCGGAGCCAGATGAATAATGACAAAGGAGATGATCGTAATTCCGATCAGGATCGGAATGGCGTTAAGTACCCGTTTTAATAGATAGAGGGCCAAGGCTGGTCACTTCTTTCCCTATTTGGTAAAGTACCATTTCTCCACTTCCTTCAAGCTGTCGCGAAGCGGATTGTAGCCTTCCAGATTGCTCGGATAAGCCATAATGGTAGTCGGGGTGTACAGGAAGGTATACGGCTGATCCTCGGCGAGAATAGCATCCACCTTGCCGAGCAGCTCCTTGCGCTTATTCTTGTCGAAGCTCTTCAGATCCTCATCGATGAGCTTGTCGACCTCCGGATTTTTATAGGAAACGGTGTTCAAGCCATGTTCTATTTCAGTTGAGTGCCAGAGTCCCTTCGGGTTCGGGTCGCCGGTGATATTCCATGCATAGTAGATGGATTCGAATTTCTTCTCCTGGAAGTTCTTCGTGAAAGCAGAGCCCTCTACCACCCGGATGTTGACGGTAATCCCGACCTTCTTCAGCTGCTGCTGGATAACGGTAACCGCCTTTTCACGGATCTTGTTGCCTTGGTTTACCTGCATTTCGAATTCAAATTTCTTGCCGTCCTTATCCAGGACACCATCGCCGTTGGTATCCTTCCAGCCGGCTTCCTCGAAGGTTTTTTTGGCCTTTTCCACATCAAACGCGAATTTAGGCAGGTTATCCGAGTAGCTCCAATAGGAAGGAACGGTTTGGCCGTGCATGATCTTGCCCTGTCCTTCCGCTACGCCGTCGATAATGCCCTGTCTGTCAATGGACATGGTAAGCGCCTGGCGCACCTTCTTATCGGTGAACAAAGGATTGGTCATATTCCAGCCTATAAAGGAATAAGAGGTGGTCACAATCCCTTTTTGCAGCTTAAGCTTGCCTGAGGTTTTGACATATTGCTCGATGACGGACAATTGGTCAGCCGGTACGCCGATGACATTAATCTCACCGGTTTGCAGCTGGGCCATCATCGCGTTGGCGTCCGGCACAATCTTGGAGGTAATCTTCTCTATGGCAGGTTTGCCGGCATAATAGGAATCATTGCGGGTAAAGGTCAGGTACTGGCCGGTTTTCCATTCCACCAGCTTATACGGACCGGAGCCGACAGGCTTTTTGTAAAACTCGGACTTGTCCATCTCCTTGACCGGAACATCCTTCAGAAGATGCTTAGGCAGGATATTGTACGGGAAAATATCAATATAGCCTGCAAAAGGGGTCTTGAAGGTAAAGACAATGGTTGCGTCATCGGTTTTTTCCACCTTGCTCAGCTCGGAGAAGGTGCCCTTCCGGGGACCGGTATAATCCGGGCTCAAGGCTACATTGTACGTGAATACCACATCATCCGCCGTAAGCGGAGTGCCGTCGGTGAATTTGGCGTCCTTGCGGATTTTGACCGTCATAGTCAGCTTGTCATCCGAGAATACAGGCAGCCCAGTAGCCAGATCCGGCACGATATCCTGATTCTCATTCACCTTGTACAGATAGCTGAATACCAATTCCGTTACTTCGCTGGAGGTTGTGGTTGTAGCCCACAAGCGGATAAAGCCTTGCGGATCGGACAAATAGGCGGTGACAATTTCTCCCCCGTCCACCTTTTCCTTAGCGGGGGCTTTCGTTGCCGCAGCCGATGCGGCAGGACTTGCTGCCGGAGATGTGCTTGGGTCGCTGTTCTCTTTGCTGTCGGAGGAGCAGGCGCTTAAAACCAGTACCCCCGCCAACAGGACGGATAATGCAGCTTTGGATATTTTGCTTGCGGATAATGGAAACATGGGATTGCCCCTTTCAATTGGATAAATGGTTTTCTATGAAATGACAGGAAGCATAATGCCCCTTGCCCACTTCTTTCAAAACGGGTTCTTCTGCTCTGCACCTGTCCTGCACATAGGGACAACGGGGGTGGAATGCGCAGCCGGAGGGGGGATGGGCCGCGTTGGGCACCTCGCCCGTCAAGAGAATGCGTTCCCTGGCGGAATCCACCTCCGGCTCAGGGACAGAGGATAGAAGCGCCTGGGTGTAAGGATGCTGCGGCGTGTCATACAAGGAATCCTTATCTGCCAGCTCCACGATCCTGCCCAGATACATAACGGCCACCCGGTCTGATATATGGCGGACGATACTCAGGTTGTGGGAGATGAACAGATAGGACACATTGGTTCTGTGCTGCAAATCCGATAGCAGATTCACAATTTGGGCCTGAATGGAAACATCCAGCGCCGAAACTGCCTCATCCGCTACAATAAGCTTCGGATTCAAGGCCAGAGCTCTTGCTATGGCAATCCGCTGGCGTTGGCCCCCAGAGAATTCATGAGGGTACAATGCTGCGGCCTCCCGCCCCAGACCGACGGTAACCAGCAGCTCCTCCGCCTTCTTGAGGGCTTCATTCCAGCTAATCTTGTCGTGGACAACCATAGGCTCAGCAATCGCCTTGCCCACGGACATCCGTGGATTCAAGGAGGCATACGGGTCCTGGAATACGCATTGAAGCTGCCGCCGGAATTTGCGGAGCTCCTTGGGTTTCATCTTGCTTAAGGACATTCCCTCATAACGAATTTCACCTTCGGTTAATTCTGTCAGACGCAAAATAAGCCTTCCCACTGTCGACTTGCCGCAGCCGGATTCCCCGACGATGCCCAATGTCTCACCTGCATGAACCGTAAAGCTGACTCCATTAACAGCATGTATGTAGGTTTTGTTCAGCCTGCTGCCTGTTTTAAAAACCTTCTTGGCTCCTTCTACCTGAAGCAGCGGTGCGCTCATCTGATTCCGCCCTCCTTCCCTCTCATATACGGATACAGCGGACAAAATGACCCTTGTCCACTTCCCTTAACTCGGGCACAGCAGCACTGCATTCGGGAGCGGCCATCCGGCAGCGGTCAGCAAACCTGCAGCCCTCCCCAAACCGTCCTGCGGGGGGAACCGTGCCGGGAATGGGAACGAGAGGCCCGGACGTGCCCTTCAGCTTGGGCGTGGATTGAAGCAAGCCGACTGTATAAGGATGAAGTGGAGCCTTGAACAGCGTTCTTACATCACTTTCCTCTACGATCTGACCCGCATACATCACCATAACCCGGTTCGCCATCTCGGCTACCACCCCCAGGTCATGGGTAATAAAAAGCATGGACATGTCTGTGTCGGCCTGGAGCTTGCGCATCAGGTCCAGAACCTGGGCCTGGATCGTTACATCAAGCGCCGTGGTAGGCTCATCGGCAATCAGCAGTTGGGGCTCACAGGCCATGGCCATAGCCAGCATAACTCTCTGGCGCATGCCGCCTGACAGCCGATGTGCATATTCCCTGCGGATTCTCTCCGGCTCGGGAAAGCCTACTCTCTTCAGCCACAGATTTGCCCTGTCCTCCGCTTCCTTACGGTCAGTCTTCAGATGAAGACGGATTCCTTCTGTAAGCTGCTTGCCGATGGTCAGAACCGGGTTAAGGGAGGTCATGGGCTCTTGAAAAATCATCGCCAGATGATGCCCCCTTATCTTGGCCATCTCCTTGCGGTTAAGCTCCAGCAGATTCCTTCCCTGGAAACGGATCTCCCCGTTCTCCACCTCACCGATACGAGGAAGAAGCCCCATGATGGATAAGGAGGTCATGCTTTTGCCGCAGCCGGATTCTCCGACAAGAGCAACCACTTCATTCTTGCCGATGTGAAAATCAATTCCGTCCACAACGGCCAGCTCCCGGTCCTTATCCTTTAACACCGTCCTTAAAGCCTTCACTTCCAATGCCACTTCGGACATCGAGAATCACCTTCGCCTATTCCTTGGATAATTAAGGAACTTTTATTATATGTATGTAAGGTATATTCACACAATATTACATCAGTCAATTATTTTTGTCATCTAAAAAATCTTTTATAGGGATATAAAGTTATTTAATTACATATATTGGCTTGTTTATTCAACTTTTATTTACTGAATTATCCGAAATATGTGATTAATCTCCCAAAACAAATCCCTCAACTCGACTTTATGTTATATTTTATGACATAAACTTATCTTTCCTACTATGTGTCCAATTTATGATTGAGAAATCTATTGGCAGCATTTACTTCCGCTAATCTCATCTAGAGGCTTCCGTTACATCCAATCTCTTGATACTTCCGGCCCTATTATGCTCGAATTAACCCGAATTTTGTAGTATTATATACGAAAGAAGTTCTTTGTACCAGGAGGTTGGCAGCTTGCTTAGATGGAAAAAAACCAGAACCCGCCTCAGCCAAAAGCCCAGCCTGACATCCCTTCTTTCAGGGCTGGTGATTGTAGTGGTGTTCCTTACCTCAACGATTCTGCTGATGGGCACATATGATTCCAAAAAGAAATCCCTTATTGAAACTACCCTTAGGCTCAATCTCTCCAGTGCCGAACGGATGTCCAAAACCATGGATTCTCTGTTCCTGTCCATTTCCAGCAGTCTGCGGTATAATGCCGCCGCTTTTACAGATCTGAATAATATGAAGACTGAGGTTATAGATGATGATTTGGGGCATATGTACAACAGCAGCAATTTCTTCAATTCTCTTATCGTCGTGGGAGCAAACGGCATCATCCTGAACGCCTATCCGGCCGGAGTCACCAAAGTCGGGGAGCGGGCAAGCTCCGCAGCGGTGCAGGAAGCGCTCTCTTTGCAGAAGCCCAGTATTTCGGCGCCTTATACCACTCCCAACAGCAAACGGCTGATCGTGCTGGTGAATCAGCCTATCTGGGGCCGGGACGGCTCGTACCTGGGCATGCTGAGCGGCTCGATGTATCTTCAGGAGAAGAACGTGATTTCGGAGGTATTCGGGAATAATAAGGCGGATGATTACGGCTCCTACTATTATATTGTGGATGCCTCGGGGCATGTGCTGTATCATCCGGACAAAGCGAGGATTGGTGTGGATCTTAGCGCCAACAAGGTGGTGCAGCAGCTGAAGAGGGAAGAAAGCGGCATGCTGCAGGCCACCAATCTCTATGGGATTGATATGCTGGCGGGGTATTCCGCGATTCCAGCCAATGGATGGGGCGTGGTTATGGTTTCACCTGTGGAGGTAATCCGGCATCAGTTGTACGGGCATTTCCGGACATTGATCACTTATTCGCTGATTCCTTTCCTGATCCTGCTGGCCGGTGTTGTGCTGATTGCCCGGCGGCTGGCGCAGCCCTTCACCCAACTGGCGGATCTCGTCAGCCAAATGGGCCGGGAGCCGGTAAAGCTTCCGGAGGTCAAACACCACCTGAGCCGCGAGGCCGACCTGCTGACGAAGGCGGTTTTTCTGGCCGCGCGCAATATCCGGAAACAAACGGAGCAGCTGACCCAGGAGGCGGCGACGGATGCATTAACCGGGCTGTTGAACCGCAGATCACTGGAATATACCATGAACCAATGGATGGAGGCCTACCTGCCATTTTCCTTGATCATCCTGGATGTGGACAAGTTCAAGCTGGTGAATGACACCTACGGCCACGGCACTGGAGACGAGGTGCTGAAGCATGTGGCCCATGTTATTTCGTCCTCCCTGCGTCCGGGGGATGTCTGCCACCGCTACGGCGGTGAGGAATTTGTCATCCTGTTAGCCGGTACGGAGCCGGGAGATGCCTATGCCATAGCCGAAAGAGTCCGCCATGCTCTGGAGGAGAGCAGCCCGCCTATTCCCGGCAAAGTAACGGTGTCTGCAGGGATCGCTAACTATCCCATGAATGCCACCGACCGGGAATCCCTGCTGGATAAAGCCGACGCGGCCCTCTACCGGGCCAAAAGCTGCGGCCGGAACCGGACCATGGTGGCGGACGAGGAAGCTGTGGCGGGATCCGTCCATTAGGGGCTAGCAGGAGGCTGCAGACCTCCTGCGCAGCAAACTCTAACGAATCTGTGCATCGCTATTAGGCTGAATTAGGGCCTTCTCCAAATCTAACGAATCGTAGCCACGCTATTTGTCCGAATGGGCGCCGAAATGCGTTCAAACGGGTGAATAGCGTGTTGCAGATTCGTTAGATTTTTTACTATACCCGTATTCGCCCCGGCCCGCTGGACACATTGAAGGCAGCTGCCGCCTATCTGGGGGATGCCAGCTTCTATCATGCCCTCCACCGGACACTGCTGAAGCTTGCCGTCAGTATGGTTTGTGTGCTTCTCGCGGGCGGCGGACTGGGGCTGGCCTTTGCCTGCGTCCCCGCTGGAAGCCGTATGTAGAGCCGGTGGTGGATATGATGCAGTCCATCCCGCCCATTGCTTGGCTGGGCATCGCGATTATCTGGTTCGGGCTTACCGATCTGCCCTCCGTCTTCATTATTGTGCTGTCCACCAAGCCGATGCTCTGCACCAATCTGTATGAGGGCTTTATGGATCAAGCTGCCCGAGCTGATGAAATGCCGGTCGGATATTTTACAGCTTTTGCTGGCAATTTAATAGATATGCTCCTGTCCCCGCCTAAGCAGCGGGGGCTTTTTCCCTAGGGGGAGAAATACCCAGGCCGCACCGGCATATAGTGCCATTCTCATGGGAAAACCGCTTCCGGGGCAGGAGGCGTATGCTACTCTCGATTCATTTTTGCTTTTCGCCTAATGAAAACCGCCTGTTTTACCGAAAATTTTTCATGCTTTTATGCGCAGCACGTATCGGAAATCCCGGATTTATATGCCAAAAATCATAAGACCTCGGGAGGTATGCTTTCATGCCGGCCAAAGAGTATGAAGAGTTAATCGGGAAACGACTGACAGCGAGTATTTACGGTGCCAAAGGAACAATGCTGATCGGCGAAGGGACTATACTCCTGCCAAGCCATATCGAGAAGCTGGCCAATTTCAAAATCAAAGCTTCGGATGTGGAAGCAGTGGAGGTACAAGAGCCGGAGACAGAGACAGAGTCTGAACCGGAATTAACAACGGAAAGAGAAGCCCGTGAGGTTAGCGGCGGGAGTGCGGCTGACACCCGGGAAAAAGCGAGGCTGGCAGGGGAGCATCTGAACCACATCGACTTCTTCGTGCACCAGAACAGCATCGTCCCCTTGGAACAGGTGGAGGAAAAGATCTTGCCGTATATCCGGGAAACGGCTATGCGGTACAATATGTTCCAGGTATTCTCTGAGCTGAAGGACCAGGGAGATTACCGGTACAAGCAGATTCTCGGTGTAGCCGTTATGGCAACCGCCCTGGGCAAACGGCTACAGATGGATGAGGAGGAGCTGGCCCTTCTGTCCACCGCGGCCATTCTGTATGATATCGGCTCCGTCCAGCTGCCTTCCTCTCTCATTAATAAAACCGCCCGATTCGACACCCATGACTATGCCATCATGAAGCAGCACACCGTGCTGGGTCATGAGCTGTTATCCAAGTCCGGTGTGGATCCGCGGATTGCTGCTGTGGCCCTGGAGCATCACGAGCGGGAGGACGGCAGCGGCTACCCCAACTCACTCACGGGGGATCAGATCAGCCGCTTCAGCAAGATTATCGCCTTGGCCGACGTGTACATGGCCTTAACCTCGGACCGCCCCCACCGGCCGGCGTTCACCTTTTTTGATGCAGTCGAAGAGATTCATCAGCAAATTCTCCGCAACAAGCTGGACTCGGTCATCGGCATTACCTTCCTGGATCTTATCCTAGTCCGGCAAACCGGCTGCGACGTGATCCTCTCCGACGGCCGCCGCGGCAAAATCCTGCTGACCAATGTGAATTATCCCACACAGCCCTTAATCGTGCTGGAGAATGACGAGTTTATGGACCTGAGCAAGGTGTTGGATGTGAGAATTCAGGAGGTGCTGGGGTAAGCATCGTTATCTCCACATTGGCCAAACTCATCAAGGAAAGCCCCTATTCGCAATGAATGGGGGCTTTTGGTTATGTTTTATGTGTTTTATGTTATAGCGCTGTACCTTTTGTGGGGACAAACAACCGGGACATATCCACGCCCTCCAGCTCAAGCAGTTTCACCTTTGTGCCTATCCCTCCGGCATACCCTGTTAAGCTGCCGTTGGTCCCTACAACCCGGTGACACGGAATCACGATAGAGATAGGATTATGCCCGACTGCCCCGCCTACCGCTTGGCTGGACATGGTTGTTTTGTTCAATTTAGCGGCAACCTTTTGTGCAATCTCCCCATAGGTGATGACCTGCCCATAGGGAATTTCACATAGAATCCTCCATACGTGCTGCCTAAATTCCCCTCCAATAGGACTCAGCGGCAATTCGGAAATGGCGGGTTTCTTTCCTGCGAAATAGTGATCCAGCCATCTTTTTGCAGCGTCAAATACCGGCATATCGTCCTTTTCCGTCATTGACGCGGCAAGACCGGAACCATGATATTTTTGCCCTTCATTCCATATCCCAACAAGATGGCCATCCATACTCGCAAGCGTAATGGTACCGACAGGTGACAGATAGGTCGTTGAATAGTACAATTTGCATCCTCCTTATTTCATACCGATCAGATCGTAGTCAAACCAGGTGCGGGTTTCCCCTGTATTCAGATTCTCTAACGTGTTATTGCCGTGCAGGACAAAGAGGGTCCGGTTCCGGTCCAGATAAAAATCCCCCTGTGTCTGATTGGAAATAAGGGTCGTTTCCAGCTTCGTATTGATGGTATACACACCCTCAACCGTTTGTTTACCGGCATTGATATCATAATCCCCATAAACCGCCAGGCGGAGGCTGCCATTCTGATCCGCCGGATTGTCCAGCATCGGATTATTCAACCCTAGTGTCAGAACGTCCGCTCCACCTAACAGCTCATTTACCATGCGTAATTTTCCATCCGCATCCAGCAGACCCAAACGGGCACTGCCTGATATATATGCAGATCGGCTTGGCAACCGATCGGAGGCAATCCATACGGTACCGTCCGAATTGGGGATTACCCTGCCCAACCGTTGGTTCTTGAATTCTTCGAGCATAGTAGCTTGGCCATGGCGGACCAAAAAGGTGTAGGTGGTGCCATAATTCGGTCCAATCACCGCTATGGAGATTCTCAGATTGACGGTGATGATCACCGCATCCTCACCTGCCGCATACTCCTTGTAGGTGTGGACAGGAGCCCCCCATGTGACTAATTCTTGAAGGTCGTTATCCGTAAAGGTATAGATTTTCACATCGCCATAATACAGCTCCCGGTCCTTCCTCAGCAGCTTCGCAGGTTTGCCGGTGTAAGGGACATCTCTGGAAGACAAAGCGGTCCTCAGGGCATCCCCTTCCTTTTCGCACTTCCATTGAAGCCCGAAATCCGTTTTATCCATCCGGATCATTCTTTTTTGGGGGTCAGCATAATACATGGATTGAAAATACAGCGCCTCGTCATCCTCGCCGACCACGGGTCCCAGCACATGCTGCCCGCCGATCAGATGCAGCCCTTCCCCTTCACTCCAGCGAATATCCAACTGCAGCAGATCATGGACGAAGTGCCAGGTAAGAGGCATGTAGGTGACATCCCTGAACATCAGAAAGGGATACGGCTCATTCAAATTGTCAATGGAGGCTGCACCAATACGGATAGGTCCCTGCGCCAACTGAGCGGTATAAACGCGCCCGGAATTGGTTGCCTCCATCAGATCCTGGACAAGCAGTGTTTCCACCACAGGGGGCGGATAATCCCGATTAGAAGACACCTGCAGCCCCTCTTCCTCGCTCCAACCATACCGAAGCCCAAGAGCCTGCAGATTATTCCAGGTCAGAGGAAGATACGTCACATCCTTGTAATAAAGAAAGGGGTATTCGCTGTGTGTCTGGTCCATCGTTTGTCCGTTGATTTTGACAGGGAAATAGGGTAGATTGACCCGGACAGAGGACGCCGCCTGCGCCGGGGACAGCGGCATCAGAGGCAGCGCGAGTACAAAAGCCAGCAAAACGGCCAATATGCTTTTTTTGCAACCAATCATAATAGGTCACCTACTTTTGTTAATTGAGTGTAAACCATATATTAAGACGCAGGTGATAGTCAAAAAGTTCCTCCATGCATTGTGTGGATCTTCCCCGTATGCCGGCCTGCCGGATCATTGGCTTCCGAATATATCTTGCAGGTAGGTATCCAGAATACGAAGGGGCTCGTGTAAAGCCTGGTTTGGAAACTTATGCGTTACCTTATAGCATATTCTCGGAGGCACCGGTACCGATAGCTTCTGAAGCACAAAATCTCCCATCCGCATCATATGTTCACCAATCGAAGCGGGCACGATGGTCCATTGTTTGGCGTCATTCAAAAAAGTAGTGATAAGTCCCGCTGTATCCAGATGAACACGGGACGGGCAAAGAGGATCCCACCATTGGTCATGCCGGAATTGAAACTCTCTGTTCCAATTGATGAAAACTTCGTGCTGTGCCGCCAATTCTTCCATTTCCACCGTATCTCCAGCCTTCCGCCCTGGCACAGCCAAGCGCAGCAGCACCATTTCCTCCGTAAAAAACGGTTTAACCGTAACACTTGGCGACACGATTTCCCGCACCACAAACGCCACATCCATTTCACGCCGTTCAATACTATCGAATGCTTCCTGAGTATGCTGCGTACGAATTTGCAATCGAATTAGCGGGGTATGCTGATTAAGCATTTTATAGACAGGAGGCAGCACAAAGTGACTTATGCTTTCGGCAGCGCTTATGGCCAAGCTTAACTGCGAACCGCTAGCCTGTAAGATTTGTGTTTCCCTGGAGAGAGCCTCCCATCGTTCCGCAATGCTAAAAAAGTTCTCCCCTTTAGGGGTCAGACTGATTCTGGATACCCCTTTTCTCCGTTCAACCAAAAGGCCGCCCATTTCCTGCTCCAACGTCTTTAACCGGTAGCTAACCGTCGCTTGTGACAGATGCAGCCAGTCTGCCGCCTTGCTTATACTCTGGGTCCGTACGATAGCCAGGAACGCTTCAATCCCGGGAAAATACATAGAACAGCTCCTCGATATATAGAAATACTTAATATACTTCTGCAAATAATTGAGTTTTACAACATTATTCTTTATGTCTAAAATTATCATGAATCAAGACATACCGCAACGAAAGGTGGTTTAGCAATGAAGATTCTCATCGTGGGTCATTTTAATGAGAGCTCCAAATCAAATATTGTCCGCTATTTTCCGCAAAACTGGAACGTTGTCATTGTTCCTCCCGGAAAAGAAATGCTGCACCATGTTGAAGATTGCCAGGTTATTATTCCTGAACATATTAAAGTGGATCACAGCCTGCTTTCTATCGCTAAAAATTTGAAATTGGTGCAGACGGGTGCAGGATTTGATAATGTGGATATTCCTGCCTGTACACAACGCGGCATTTGGGTGGCCAATGCGGCAGGAGTGAATGCACAGGCAGTGGCCGAGCACGTTATGGCACTGATCTTGTCTTATTATAAAAACATCCCGTTTTTTGATGCCTTCATGAAAAACAGGATGGATGAAAACCAATTGGACTATACCGGGAGTGAGTTAGAGGGCAAAACCCTTGGGATCATAGGTTTAGGCGCCATCGGCAATAAAGTAGCTGCATTTTGCCGGGTGTTTGATATGAATGTACTGGCTTATAAGCGAAATCCCGTTGTAGGAGCGGATGATTTCGTGAGAATGACGGATTTCGATACGCTTGTCAGCACATCGGACATTATCAGTGTACATGTCCCCTTGACTCAGCAAACCAAGCAACTGATTAACAAAGCAGTATTCCAGAAAATGAAGAAAACCGCTCTTTTTATCAATACAGCCCGCGGCGGGGTTGTCAACGAACAAGACTTGATTGAGGCCTTAACAAACGGGGATATTGCTGGCGCCTGTCTGGACGTATTTGAATCTGAACCACTTCCTATAGACAGTGAGCTTCGGAATCTGCATAATGTGATCCTGACTCCCCATACAGCCGGAATGCCGGATGGCCGGAAATTCCACAAAAAAAGATATGATTTCTTTATCAACAATATAAAACGTGTAGAACGTGGTGAAGAGCCTGAGAGCAAGCTCAATCAGGTGATTCCCCATCTCCATTAGGCTTCACAAAAAAACTACCCGAAACAACAAATAACCCCTTGCGCTAGTGGCAAGGGGTTGTTCATCTATGGGCCCTGCAGGACTCGAACCTGCGACCAATCGGTTATGAGCCGACCGCTCTAACCAACTGAGCTAAGGGCCCGAACAAAAAAATATTGCGGGGGCAGGATTTGAACCTGCGGCCTTCGGGTTATGAGCCCGACGAGCTACCGGGCTGCTCCACCCCGCGTCGTTAAGGAAATTGCGTATCTGTTGCCGCTTATGGCGACAAATGTAAATATACCAGAATTGCGGTTGTCCAGTCAAGGCTTTTTTCGCAAAAAAGCCCCGCGTCCGCCGCGGGTCTGTACGAAGCCGCTTATTCCATCAAGCGGTACCGGACACCGAAGCGTCCTTTGGTGGAGCGGTAAATCTCCACGAATTGCGGGCACTCATACCCGTAAATCCACCAATCCTCCTCCATCCGTTTGGCCAGGCAGCCGGCTTGGAATTTGCTTTCGTACAACTTGGCCCAATACACCCAATTCAATGGCTCCGCCTCCTGTCAGTAATGGTTGGTATTCTTAGCATATCCAATTTGTCGGGAAATCCATTCCCGTATCTCTACTGTTGAAGCCGCTGAGAGTGAGGCAGAGGGTGCAGCTCTGTGTGGGACGGTGTGTGGCGGTGGGTACAGCTCTGTGTGGGACGGTGGGTGTAGCTCTGTTTGGAACGGTGTGTACAAGAGTGTAACGGAACTGAGCAGCTCTTAGAGCGACTTTTGCGGCTTCTTTCACGGCTAACGGAACTGAGAGGCTCTTAGAGCACGCTCCGGCTACATTTCTCTCCATTTTTTCCGTCTAAGGAGCTCCCAGTTCCGTTAAAACTCCAAACACCCGATTTTCTGCCTCTAAGAGTCGCTAAGTTCCGTTGCAGCCCTTCGGCCCACACAGACCCACTCCCATCCGCCTCACTCAGACCTACTCCCATCCGCCTCACTCAGACCTACTCCCCCTATCCTCATCTGCCCCACCCCACTCGGCCCCCTCTCATATAAAAATGCCCTCCGCTGCAAACGGAAGGCATCGGGGGCGGGGGCAGGGTCGGTTTCCGGACTACCAAGCAGGAATTACGGCGCTTCTTCATGCTCCTCCGCCAGGGTAACCAAGCTGCCTGCGTCCGCTTCCTCCACATCCCGTAAGCGGTGGGCCAAACGGCTGGCCGCCGAGGAGGCGATGCTGGCCACCAGATCATCCAGGAAGGTATGTACCTGGCCGCCGGTTTTGGAATCCAGCTTCTTGATGATGCCGGTTTTGCACTTGTCCAGGAAACCGAAGGTGGTTACCGCAATGCTGCCGTATGCGAATACGGCTCCGAGAGCCAGCGTTTCGTCGCAGCCGAACAAACCCTCATCCTTCTCCACAATAGATTGCAGAGGTTCGGATAGGGCTTTCCGTTCAGCCAGCTTATCAAGTTCCACACCAACCAGGATGGCATGCAGCAGCTCGCGTTTTTCCAGAACCCGCTTGACGCTGTCCAGGCAGGTCTCTTGGCTGAGGTGGGGGTGATAGGGAGCTTGCAGCTCGTATACAATTTCCGCGATACTATCCAGAGTGACGCCGCGCTCCGCTAGAAGCTGCACCGCCGCCTCTTTCACTGTCCTGCTGTGAACTCTTCCCTCCATACCCATCTCCCCTTTCTCTTCTATCTTATGAAGGGGGAGGGGCAGAAGTGTCCATGGGCAGGGGTAAAGTTATTGGAGATTAGTTTATTCGTATTGAATGGCGTCGAAATAAGCCTCCAGCGCCTTCTCATAATCGTTGTTCTTTTCGGCCGCAAGGCCTGCATCCACCATCTCCCGGTCGAGCCCCGGCGCCAGCTCCATGGCCTTCTTCATATGGGTAAGAGCCTGGGGCACATCGGTCTTATGCAGCTCGAACCAAGCCAGGTACTGGTAGGCCTTGGCCAACCGTGTATGGTCCGCGTTAAGGCTGTTCAGCTTATGGAGAATCTCCTCAGCCCGCTCCACAGCCTCCAGAATAAAGCCTTGGCCAAACCGGCATTGAGCGATCAGGAGAGAAATCTCCTCGCGCAGGAATTCCAGCTCCGGCACCTGGGCGTATTCCTTGCGGGCTTCCCAAAGCAGGTTCTCCGCTTCATCATACTTCATCTCGTCCATCAGGAGATACGCCATCTCCATCCGGGAGCGGATACGTGCCGCATCCTGCTCGCTGTCCCCGGTGGGGTCTGACGCAGCGATGCTCTTCAGCAGCAGCGTCCCTTCCTGCTGTTTGCCTGACTCCAGAAGCGCGGAGGCCACCGCCAGCCGCGCCCCCAAGTCTGTTCTTGCGCTGTCGCATATAAAAGCATGCTCCCGGTCAAACCAGGGGAGGATGGTGCTTAACAATTCCTGAACCGTCTGATCCGCTACCCGTTCCATCTATGAATTCAGCTCCTTTGTTCCGACTACGTCTCATCCATTATAAGCGAAGCCGCGGCACAAAATAAAGGCGAACCGGTCTAAGCCGGTCCGCCCTTCATTGTAATTAGCTTTTTACCAAGCGCGAGCTGCTCCCATAGTACTGCCGTCTCCCATATCGAGAGGTCCGTTGGGATTATCCCGCATCTGCTGCAGCATGGAATCCCCGCGGGTTTGCCAGGATTTCAACGCATCCCGGATAGATTTGGTGCCTTGCAGCGCCTGCATATATTCCATTTGGGCTACGTTGTAGACCGCATAGATATTCGGATATTTCCGGTACAGGCTGTACATGTCGTTCATGGTTTCGAGGGCCGGCTTCACATTGATGAAGGCATTGATGTTCAGATCCGAGCCTTCCTTAGCCTTGATGTAAGACTTGCGGGACAAGAGCTGGTAGTTATTCTTCGCCTTGGCACGGGCGTAATCCTCGCCGTTGATGAACTTCAGGAAGCTCCAGGCATCCTTCGGATTGCCTGCCTTGGCGTTGATGCCCATAATCCCGTTCAGGCTGACACTGCCTACCACACCCGGATGGTCCGGATGGCTGGGAAGGGTAACCGCATTGTATTCCACAGGGGTAAAGTTGTTCTTGGCTGCATTCTTATTGGCGTTGTCGATCCGCGAGAGGTCATAATAGTTCATGACAGACATGGCCAGACGGTTGGACAAGAAATCGTCATGGGCATACGGTTTCTCTACACTGGGTTGTTTGGATTGCTGGAAGACCTCATCCTGATAATCGTTCTGGCTGGGGATAACCTTATCCTTCTCCAGTTGGATCAAGGTGTTCCAAACCTTTTCCCAGTTATCCGAATCCACAGTCAGCTTATCTACATCCTTGTCAAAAATGGACATCCCCATAGGAGACGCGTAGATGGACATCATGTTCATATAGTCCATATAGCCTTGGGAGTTGAAGCTGAAGCCATAAACCCGCTTAGCGGAGTCCTTGTTGGTCACCCGGCGGGCCAGGTCGAATACCTGATCCCAGGTCATATTGTCTTCGGGATAAGGAGCGCCTGCCTCGTCGAAAACCTTCTTGTTATATACCAATGCAGCGGAAGAGAAGGTCGGGGACAGCGCATAAAGCTTGCCGTCCGGGCTGACGCTCTTCAAACCGTCCAGCACGATAGGCGCGATATCCGTGGTGTCAAATTTGTCCTTGGTGATCATGGGATCCAAGGGCTGCAGCAGGTTATCCGTCAGCAGATCCTGCATTTCATTCAGGTTAAACATGACGATATCCGGCGGATTGTCGGCCTGCATAACCTCCTTCAGCTTCACCACCGGATTGGGCTGCTGCTCCTTTTGCTGTTCAGGTGAAATAAATCCGCCGTAGCGCATAGAACTGTTGTCCACCACTTCCACAAACTCCAGCTTGATATTCGGATGGGCATATTCGAAGATCTCCGTAAATTGCTGGCGGAAATATTCCCCTTCCTCCCCGTTATCACTAGTGGCGGCAACCCGAAGCACCCGCTCCGTGTCCTTGTCGTCGGCGTCCCCTTTGGTACAGGCTGCAACAGTCGGCAGCACCATCGTCAGCGAAAGCGCCGCGGCAATCCAAGACTTCTTCATGTGTTTGTTCTCCCTTCCTTTTTTAAGGTCTCTCTTTTGAATATCTCTTTACCGGGGGCTCCCCCAAAAGGTATCGGAACCCGCTTCAAAGCCTTCGCTTCACTTTTGGGGGATTAATTTTTTATCCCAGCTTGCGCGGGGCCTTGATAATAATCTTCTCGCCGTCGAATTCCATGGAGGCTTTGCCGGCGATACCCAACTGCTCCAGATAAGCCTTGGGCACCTGAAGCCGCCCCGCCCGGTCCAACACCACATATTCCTCATGCTCATCCCGGATGGAGCCCTTGAAGCCGGAAACGGAGGCATCCAGACCCGGGTTCCGCTTCACGAACTCCGTGCTGGTCATGCCGTCCCGGATGGCGACCACCCGGTCCACGGAGCTGGCCAAGGACATATCATGGGTAACGATCACGATGGTGACCCCCGTATCCTTGTTGAGCCGCCGGAAGATGGACATAATCATATCCGAGGTTTCCGTGTCTACGGAGCCGGTGGGTTCATCCGCCAGCAGCAGCTTGGGCCGGTTGCACAGTGAGATGGCGATGGCTACCCGCTGCTGCTCGCCGCCGGAGAGCTGATGCAGCTTGTTGTTCATCCGGGCTCCCAGACCTACAGCCTCCAGGAGCTGCTTGGCATAGTCGCGGTCCACCTTGCCGCCCAGCATCATGGGCATTTCCACATTCTCCAAGGCGGACAGATACGGCAGCAGGTTGCGTCCGTTGTTCTGCCAGATAAAACCAACAGTGCGGCGTTTGTACTCCACCAGCTCCTCGTCGGTTATCTTCAGCAGATTCCACTCGCCTACACGCACCTGGCCTGCGGAGGGGCGGTCCAGACCGCCCAGGATGTTGAGAAGCGTTGACTTGCCGCTGCCGCTGTTGCCGATGATGGCCATCAGCTCGCCAGGCTGCACATTGATGTTCAGACCATGGAGCGCCACAACCTCCAGATCCTCCGTTTTGTAAATTTTGACCAAACCCTCGCATTGAATCATCGGTTAGCGCTCCTCCCCCAGCTTCACTGCTTGATGAACCCGCAGCCTGCGGATATGGAGCAGAAGCAGAACGGCTCCC
The DNA here is from genome assembly GCA_023386955.1 of Bacillota bacterium. GTDB lineage: Bacteria > Bacillota > Bacilli > Paenibacillales > NBRC-103111 > Paenibacillus_AR > Paenibacillus_AR mesotrionivorans. Next base: position 92,863 of record JAEWIS010000024.1, on the reverse strand, counting down.
GTCGCCATCATCACGACCGTAACCAGATACAGCTGCAGGGTGTCCCGTCCTTCGAATACCACCCGGAAGGGGGGGACCTGCTTCTTCACATCATCCGACGTTTGCAGAAACGGCAGATACAGGGTGCTGGCCAGCTTGCCGATGCCGATGCCGAGTACAATGGACAGCCCTGCCGTAAACAGCTGCTCCAGCAGGAGCATGCCGGTGAGCTGGCGTTTTTTGAGGCCCATGGCCCGCAGAACACCGAACTGCACCACCCGGCTGGAGAGGTTGAAGAACCAATACAGGAGGTATCCGATCAGGGACACCAGTACGGATACAAGGAAGCCCAGGCTGAGAATGCCGAACACGCCACCCCTGGTGGGCTGTTTGCTCTCCCGGACCAGCTCGCTGCGCACATCCTTGATGCTGGTGACGTCGATTTTGGCCTCTTGCAGCTTTTCGATCAGCGGAGCCGTTTTGGCCCCTTCCTCCATCTTGATCCATACATCATAGGGGATGGTATCCCCCTGGTCATAGATATACTCCAGATTGGTAATCACAAAGGGCCGGTCATCCGGGTATTGGCTGGGCCAATAGGGCAGCACACCTACCACTACCAGCTCCATGCTTTTCTGGTTGACGGAAAGGCTCATCAGGTCGCCGGGCTTCAACTGGTTCTTCTCGGCGAATTTATCGGGAATAATGGCTGCTTGCTCGTAGCTGCCGAGAAGATTCAGATAGGCATGAGGGTGAGCCGGGAACAAGTCCCGCCGCATCCACGCCACATCCGCAAAATCCACGTTATCGATGGCGTTTAAATTCACAACGCCGAGTGACTTGCCGGAAGCGCTGATATTGGCCCGGGTCTGCAAAACGCGGGCAGTATGCTCGACCCCCGGCAGTTCCTTAAACACAGCATAAGGGGGCTCCACATACCGGATATTGGTAGGGAGCTCGGGACCCCCGCTTCCGGGATTGCCTGTGCCCGGGTTGCTGCCGGAACCTCCGCCCGTGCCACCGCCGGTGCCGCCGCCACCAGTTCCCTGGCCGCCACCGCCGCCGGTGCCAGCTCCACCACCGCCTTGAGAACCCCCGCCGCCGCCTGAACCGGCGCCGCCGCCCTGCTGTCCCTGGTTTTGACCGGGATTGTAAACAGGCAGATCATCGGATACAGATTCCCACGCAGTGCTGATTATCACATCCGTACCGTATTGGTACAGCGTCCGCTCCGTGGAATTAAGGTCAATGGTGCGGGCCGCCGAGGAATTGTATACTCCCAAACCCAACGTCAGCGTAAGCAGCAGCATCAGCGGGTAATAGGATCGGGCGGAGCGCGACAGCTGCGCCAGCGTCAAGTAGATGGAAACGGGAAAGAACCGTTTGCCGATGCCGTTGACGGCTTTTAGAATCAGCGGGAACAATCTCAAAAACAGGAGTCCCAGCGCAAAAATGGTCAGCGCCGGCACAAAAAACAGCAGCGGATGCACCTGCAGCTGGTCCGAACCAAGACCCGTCTGCTGCGACAGAAGCTTATGCTCCCGGAACATATACCAGCCGTAGCCGGACACCGCCAGCAGAATCACATCCAGGAACCACTTCTGCCAAACCGGCTTCGCATCCGCCCGGGCCAACGCCTGCTTCAGCCCCACAATGGAGGAGCGGGCATACTGGACGGCCGGGATCAGAGTGGCGCCCATAGCCAGCAGCACGGCCGCCAGACCGTACATCATGGTGGTGCCATGAAAGCCCACCGGGATGTTCTGCCGGTTGACGAAGGTCAGGAACCCGTTGGAGGAGCCGATGCTCTTGGCCATGAACCAGCCCAGAAGCGGACCGGCAATTAGAGCGGCCAGCCCCAGCATCAGGCTTTCCAGCAGATACAGCATGAATATTTGTTTGGTGCTGCCCCCTCTGGAGCGGATCACCGCTATATCGCTGCGTTGACGTTCCAGGGATTGCCTGGCGTTCATGACGATATAGTACATCACCATACCCAGCATGGGTGCCGCCAGTGTAAACAGGAGCACCTGCAGCTGGATGCTGTCCCGGCGGAATTCCTGCAGCATATCGGTGAAGGTGACATCCACCTTCGTGTCCTTCAGCTTCTGGTACAGAGTGACGTCCAGACGGGCCAGCTTCTTCTCCAGAGGACCGATCTGCGAGGTGCTGATCTGGGTCATATCGAAGGCATAGAACCAGTTTGCCTGATGAAGCTGGATTTTTTTCTTCTGGAGAAGCTCAGTTCGGAACAATCCCTCCGGCACAACCAGGGTGTTCAGCATCCCCTCAAAACCCTGGAACCAATAAGGATCTGCCTCATCCAACGGCTTAAAAGCTCCTGTAATCTTGACCTTCAGCGGGGCAATCCCTTGTCCGCCGGAGATGGGGTACGTGAATTCATCCCCTACGTGAAGGTCGCTGCGGAACATGGCCTCCTCCAGCATCAGCGCCTCAATCACGCCGTTCTGGATGGTGTCCTTGGGCTTTTGGCCAAGGCTGAGCTCAGTGCGCGCGTCCAGATCGGACATGGCGCTGACGGTCATTTGCCTGCGTTTGCTGGGATCGGTTTTGGACGGGTTCACCGGCGTCACCTGGGCGCTGCGGATGGACATTACGCTGGCATATACCTCTTGGGGCAGCGCGATGTCCTGGGCCACGTCCTCCCTTATGTATCGGTCAATCTCCTCCACGTCCGCGAAGTCCGCCTTGTCCTGTCCCGCCGCCTGGTAACGCAGCACCAGGGAGCCCGGGGGCAGACCGCCGGCCTTCTCCTCCAGGGACTTGGCGATGACGCGCTTTAACGCCCCGTCGGAATACATGGGAATGCTGGTGACAAAAGCCACCGCCACAATCAGCCCCACCAAGGCGCTGACCGTAAGCCACCGGGTATTCCACATTTTCCGCATAATAAAATGCAGCATGGCCATCATTTATCGACCTACAACTTTCTGCCCGGCTTGAAGCCCCTTCAGAATCTCCACGCTGGTAGAGGTCTGCAGGCCCAGCTCCACGTCAACCTCCCGCTTGGCTCCCGACGAATCCACCACCTGGACATAGTTGCGCCCGGTTATGGTCCGCAGTGCGGAGGGCGGAATCGTGACGGCATTTTCCTTCTTCTGGACAACGATTTCCACACTAAGCTGGGTTCCCCGGGAGACCTGCTCCGGCATCTTCTCCAGCTCTACCACCAGATATTGGTCGATGGTTTCCTTCTGCCGCTCCTGGCCGTTGTAATAACCGCCGCCATAGTAGCCGCCGTTGTTCTGATTCTGGGTTTTGTTGGGATTGGGAAGCTGCTTGACCGTACCCTTGTGCTGGCCGGCCGTGTTGATATCCGCCGTCACCTCCATACCCAAGGCCACCTTCTTCAGGTCCTCCTGGGAGATAGACGCCACCACCGTCAGCTGGGACATGTCGGCAACCGTTGCAATGGACTCGTAAGCCTTGCTGTTATCCCCCTTGGCTTTATAAACACCCACTACCTCCCCGGAGATGGGGGCGGTGATTTTCGCCCGGGCGATGGATTCCTCCAGCGTCACCAGCTCATTGCGCTTCAGCTCGAACTCGATCTTGGCCTGCTCCAGCTCCTCGGCGGTTTTGGTGCCTGCGTCCCGCAACAGCTGGATCATCTTCAGCTCCTCGCTGCGGGTCTGCAGCCTCTTTTGCCTCAAGTCACTCTCCAGAGTAGCCACATCCAGCTCCGCAATCAGCTGTCCGGCCTCCACCTGGTCGCCGGTTTTTACATAGATTTCCTTAATCCGCTTGCCGTCGTCCGAGAAATACACATCCTCCTCCCGGGAGGACATCAGCTTGCCCGAACCCCGCACCTTGGTGGTCAGAGTTTCGGTTTTGACGGTGTATTCCGGTTTTTTGGACAGTTTGGGCGGGTTGATGGTGGGCAGGGCTTCCTCCACTTCCTCGCTGGGCAAAAGAGCACAGCCCGACAACGCGGTGACCGCCAGCAACGCGGCCGCCGCAACTAAACCTGACTTGCGGACGCTAGCCCTGAATCCGTCCGTCAACCATTTGGTAAACATGGTCCGCAACCTCCATTATTGTTGGATCGTGAGTCGTCATGCAGATGGTCACCTGCTCCTGCCGGATAATCTCCCGGAAGACCGCCATAATCTGAGCGCCCATCTGGGAATCCAGCTCCGCAGTGGGCTCATCCGCCAATAGCAGCACAGGCCGGTGGGCAATGGATTTGGCAATAGCCACCCGCTGCTGCTCGCCGCCGGACAATTCAAAGGGGCGGTGGTGCATCCGTTTGGCCAATCCCACCAGGTCCAGACAATGCTCCACCCGGGTTTTCCAGCCGCTCCGGGGAATGCCTGCCATTCGCAGCGACAACTCCACATTCTCGTAGGCTGACAGGAGGGGAAGCAGCGCGTAGGATTGAAAGATAAAGCCAATCTCCTTGCGTCTGGCCTCGGTGCGGTTCTCATCATTCAACGTATGGAACGGCTTGCCCTGAAACAGAATTTCCCCTTCGTCCGGCTGGTCCAGCCCGCCCATCAAATTCAGCAGGGTGGTTTTGCCGGAGCCGGATCTCCCCCGCAGCATGATGAGACTGTTGGCCCGCAGGGTCATATCGATGCCCTTCAAAACCTGGAGCTTATTGCTCCCCACGTCAAAGCTCCTTACCACTCCCGAGATGACGAGAAGAGGATCAACAACCTCCCGCGGCTCCGGCACATAAGCGGCTGCCGGTGCAGGTGCATCGCCTGTTTGGGGCTTGCCCTTGCCGGGACGCAGCTTCAGGGCCATTCCCTTCAGCCTGCCGGCCTTCTTCCGCTCCTCGGGAGCGTCATTGCTCTGGCCGGTTTCGGCTTGCCCGTCCGGCTCTGTAGTGTTCTCCCTTTCCGGCTCGTCGATCAGACCGGTTCTTGCTTGCTTTCGGTTCGCCAACCACCCCATCCTTATACTCTCCCTCTTTCAAATTCCCGGGTCATCTGCCCGGACAGGCAATGATCCACACTTAATGAGACGTACAAAACTGGAATAAGGTTACAAGTTTTCGAAAATTATTTGCTTTCGGTTTGTTTGGAGGTTTGCTAACGGAAGCTGCAGCCTTTATTTGCCCCAAAATCACCCTTTATAAATTCTAACGGCGGCCACGGCCGCTATTTGAGGACGGGGAGGCGATTTGGCCCGAATGGAGCACAAATAAGGGCGCTGGCTTCCGTTAGGAATCCAAAGCTCCTTTTTTCGGCCAAATAAAGGCTCTCACTTCCGTTAGGTCTATCCCTGGCCGCAGAATAATCCGCCTGGCCCAAAACAAAAACGGCTGAACCGGGGACCAGTTCTCGCCGACGAGACGTATAGTTTGGGGAGCTGCCGCTCCGACGGGTCAAAGAAACGTATTCCGGTATTCCGTTGGCGTCAAGCCGAATTGCTTCTTAAAGCTTTCCCGGAAATGGTCCTGGTCTGCATAGCCGATCCGGTCACAAATTTCGTATATTTTCGTCAGCGGATCCTTCAGCAGCCGGGCCGCCTCATCCATCCGCAGCCGGATAATCATGTGGTTGATGGTTGTGCCGGTCACCTCTTTAAAAAGCCGATTCAAATACCGCTCGCTTAATCCAACGGCTGCGGCCACATCCGACAAAGCGAAATCCCGCTTGCGGAAGCCCACGTTCATTACCTCCAGCGCCTGCTCCGCCAGCTTGACCTTCTTCAGGCTGCCTGCCCATTCGTCTGGTTGGAGAGCTCCGGAGAGATGCGGCAGCTTCTCCTTCGTTGTCCGGCCGGCCAGCTCGAGCTCCCGGCGCTCCCAACGCTCCTTGTCGAGCTCCGCCACCGCCCTGGCGAATGCCGCCTCCAGCTCGGAGGGATCCAGAGGCTTCAGCACGTACTCCAGCACCTGGAGCTTGATCGCTTGGCGGGCATGCTCGAACTCATTCAATCCCGACAGAATCAGGCATTTGATATCCGGGAACCTGGCCCTGGCGGCTTCGATCAATTCCAGCCCGCTCATACCCGGCATGCCGATATCCGTCAGCAGGAGATCCGGGACCTCCTGCTCCATCCGGACCAATGCCTCCTCCCCGTTCTCGGCACTGCCCAAAAGCTCTATCCCCAGATCACTCCAAGGGATGGAGCATTCCAGCGTCAGGCGGATCAGCCTCACATCCTCCGCAATCAACAGCTTATACATGGCAGCCTCCTGTCAAAACGGACCGTTCCGCATCATAAGGCAGGACCGCCTCCACAACCGTTCCACGTTCAGCGGCGAGATACCGCAAACCATATCCCTCCCCGCAATACAATTGAATACGGCGGTGGACATTAAGAATGCCATACCCCCGCTCCCCTCCGTCCTGCCTTTGGCCCGGTTCCTTGGGCGGCTGCCGCAGCAGCCTGTTCAGCTCCCCGGGATCACAGCCGCGGCCATTGTCCGTCACCCGCAGAATCAGGGCCTGCCCCTCGGTCCTTGCGGCAATATGGATGAGGCACTCCTCCCGGCGGAAGGCAAATCCGTGTTTTACAGCATTTTCCGCCAAAGGCTGGAGGATCAGATGGACGATCCGTGCGCCCGTCAGCTCCCGGGGGACATCTGTCACCACGGCAAGCTGCTCCAGCATCATGGATTGGATATGGAGATACGCCTCCGCCTGCTTGATTTCATCCTCCAGGGAAATCCAGGTTTGTCCCTGGTTCAGTCCATAACGGAATACATCGGCCAAGGAAAGCACAATCCGGCTGGTTTCCCGGTCACCCGCCAGAATAGCCCGGCAATTGATCAAATCCAGTGTGTTGTACAAAAAATGGGGATTAATCTGCGCCTGCAGCAGCTCCAACTGAAGCTGCTTACGCTCTATCTCCTCCGTAAAGGAGCGTTCGATGAGGCGGTGAATGGTGACCAGCATCCCCGCAAATTGCTGGTTCAGCTCATCCACCTCGTAGATTCCCGTATGATGGCAGGGCAGCGGCTCCTTAAAATCCACCACCTCCGGGCGCTGCATGGCATGGACTAGCTTGGTGATGGGAACGGTTACCCTTACCACAATCTTCCGCAGCAGATAGGCGGCAATAAAGGATGCGGCAACCGCAGTTGCGGCCCCCAGAGCTGCGATGAAATAGGTATACCGGCTCAAATGGCGCTCCGGCACCACTGCCAGGAGCCGCCAGCCATTCTCCAGGGTTTCGTACATCATCCGGTGCTGCTCCCTGTTCAGTTTCACCAGCGCCGTACCCGCTTTCCCCTTCAGCAGCTCCATATACGGCATCGCAGACAGATCCTCCAGAAAGCCATACTGCTCGCTGTAGATCACCCTGCCACCTTCATCCAGGAGCAGATGATGCCCCTCCTCTAAGGGAGCGTTCTCGAATACTCCCTTGATACTGCCCGTGTCGGCCCCGATAATCACCGTACCGATGCTGCGGCCGCCGCTAAGGTTTCCCTTTTTTCTAGCCGAATAGATCATAGTGCCGCTTAGAACATTGGTTTTCTCCCCCCACCAGACCGTAGAGCTGTCTCCTTGCTTCAAACGGCTATACCAGTCCCGTGTGTCCAGGCCTTCACTTTTGAAGATACCGGTTACCGGGTAAAAGGCTTCGGGAGCCAGGGCATACAGCCCGCTTTCCGGCTCCAGAGCCATACTGACCACATAGGATTGCTTGACCGATTGGGCGGACCCGAAGTAATTCAACAGCGATAATAGGGACATATTCTCCAGGTTCAACTGAAGCGTGTAATAATCATTAATGGCCTCGTAGGCCTCCCGGACACTGGGCTTCAGCAGACTGTCAAGGGCAGGATTGTTCAGCACAAAAGCAGCCAGATTATCCATGGTATCAAATTGGTACCGGATGTTCCGGTAAACAAACTGCAGGGATTGCTCCGCCATCTTCAGGCTATGGTCATTTTGCACCCGGATCATCATATAGCTGGCAGCCGTAGAGAACAAAGCAATGAATGTGACGATCAGCAAAAAAATGGGATAGGTAAGCCGGGAAAGCAGCCTCGTGCCGGCTGCCCTGCGCCGCAAATGCTCCATCATTGTCCACACTCCGTTGCAGCCATAGTGCCGGGTCTTCATGCCCAACGGCTCCTTCAGCAGACTATTGCCGCCTTAGGAGCCGTTATTGGACTTCACCGTTCCCTTTATTCGTATTCTCCGCCCGGTTTTGCGTATCCTGCCTCATGCATCCGCGGGTCAGGATTTATTTCCCGGCTTTCTTCTGGAATGAAGCTCCCAGCTCCTTCAGAATCTGTGCTCCGCCCTGAGCCCTCCATTTTTCCGCAAATTCATCGAACTTCTTGATATCCCCGCCCATAATAATCTGGGTAAACACCGAGTCGCGCATGGTATTCAGCTCGGTCAGCTTCTCAATTTTGGTGGGGGAGTCCAGATAATTGGAGGCGTCGGTAATCTGGTATTTATTGTTGATGGCAATATCCAACGCCTGGGCGTTGCGCAGCGGCACCGATTCCAGATAACGCGGCCAGCCCTTCAGGCCTGGGGAGACCAGATAGCTTTGCACACCACGGTAATGGCCGTTTTTGTCCACCTGGGTTTTCGGATCAACAATGTCCGTCACCATCTTCAGCTTGTTGTCCACGATATTATAATCCTCATTCTCGATCCCCCAGACAGTGAGCATCTGATTTTCCGGAGTCAGGGAATTCTCCAGAATGGCCAGCGCCCGCTTGGGATCCTTAGTTTTGGCGCTGATGGCGGTCATTTGGGCGAAGGGCGCTCCGGCTGGAGCCACCGCTTTGCCGTCGGTACCCAGCAGGGAGCCGGTCAGAGCCAAATACTTGAAGGGCTGCTCCACCTGATTGGGGAGGCTGCCGTCCGCGGCCAGCTTGCCGCTTTTCTTCAGCTCATTGGCTTCGATCTGAGTATCGTAATCATTGGCTGTGGACCACCAGCCCATCCAGGAAAACAGCTTGCCGCTGTACAGCTTCGCCCGCAGCTGCTCCTCTTTGATAGTGGGAAATTCCTTGTCAATCAGGCCTTCCGCATACATCTTCTGCAGAAGCAGGAGGGCTTCTCTGGTTTTGGGATCGGTATCATAGCTGCTGAATTCGCCATTTTTCTCCATGAAATAGCCGGGCGTGACGCCGAAAGCGCCGAAGATATGGTCGAAGGAGTTATTGGCATACTTGGACTGGCCAATCTGCGCCGTATATCCGCCCAACGGGATCACTTCCGGCTTCGCCGCTTTGATCTTCTTAAGGAGATTGTAGTAGTCGTCCAGTGTTTTGGGAATTGCGGAGCCGGTGCTGTCCAGATAATCCTTGCGCATAGCCAAATTCCAGCGGTATCCGGCGCCGGGGCCGCCCTGGAAGGGGAGGCCGTAAATTTTGCCGTTCACCTTGGTTTTTTCGAAAACCTCCGGCGGTACCTCACGCATAATATTGGGCGTATCCTTTTCGTTCAACAACGAGGTCAGATCCGTAAAAGCCCCCTGCTGGGCGTACTTCTGGAAGTCATCGGCGAAGTCGATTTTGACCACTACATCAGGAATATCACCGCCGGCCATCTTCAGGTTCAGCTTGGTTTTGTACTGCTGCAGATCCACCATCTCCGGGATGATCTTGACATTCAGCTTTTTTTCGATGGCCTGGAGAACCGCATCCTTGGTGTAATCATACGGCTTGGAAATATCCTGGGACTTGAGGAATTTGATCTCGTAGGGAGCTGCCGGGGCTTGTGTTCCCGCTCCCGCCGAAGCACTGCCTGCTGAAGCCGCCGGCGGAGGAGCAGAAGCCCGTCCCTCCCCGTTGTCATTACCGCATCCAACAAGCGTCACGGTGCCCGCTAAAGCGGCGGCAAGCATACCCATGGATAATTTTCTCTCGATAGTCGCCATATTGGCTTGACCTCCTTGAGGATATTTATATATAATTCCGCAGCGGATGCCGCAGATCCTAACCTTTCACAGAGCCCAGCAGCATCCCCTGTTCGAAATATTTCTGGACAAAGGGGTAAATGATCATCATCGGCAAAGCAACAATTACAATCGCTGCCATCTGAATGCCGATGGTGGGAGGCGGTGCGGAGCCTGCGGCCTCCAGCAGCTCCGGGGGCAGGCTGGAGTTGGCGATGATCGTGCGCAGCACCAGCTGGACAGGCGCTTTTCCCCAATCGGTCACATACAGCATGGCGTTGAAGAAGTCATTCCAATACACCACCATATACAGCAGGCTGATGGTGGCCATAACGGGCAGGGACAGAGGCAGGACAATCTGCCACAGAATCCGGAATTCGGAGGCGCCGTCGATGGAGGCCGATTCCTTCAGGCTCTCCGGGATTCCCTCGAAGAAGGACTTTATGATAATCATGTTAAACGCGCTGTAAGCCATCACCAGGATCAGCACCAGGTTGGAGTTCAAAAGCCCCAGCGCTTTGATATTGATATAGGCGGGGATCATCCCGCCCTTAAACAGCATCGTAAAAATAAAATACAGGAGGATGATCCGCCTGCCGGGCAGCTTCTTTTCGGAGAGCGCATAAGCCGCTGACACGGTCAGAAACAGAGCCAGCAGCACACCCCCGGCCGTATTGCGCAGTGTATTGGCATACGAGGAATAGACCAGGGAGCCTTTGGCCAGCAAATATTCGTAATATTGAAGGCTGAAGCTCCGGGGAAACAGGATCAGCCCGTTTTTCTCGCTGAACACATGGTACGGCGTGACAGATACGGCGAGCACATACCAGAACGGCAGAACGATGATCAGCGTCATGGCGGTTAGCAGCGTATAGTTGACTGTTACAAAGGAAGCTTCGCCTTTGCTCATTTTCACGGTAAAATGCCCCCTTCTCAAAAAATCTCCGAATCATTCACCCGTTTGGCCGCCTGATTGGCCAGAAGAACCAGGATCAGTCCGATTATGCCCTTGATCAGATCCGCTGCCGCCGCCAGACTCAGGTTGAACTGCTCAATGCCAATCCGGTAGATATAGGTGTCCAGAATATCCCCCACTTCAAATACCATAGGGTTATACAGGTTGATGATCTGATCCAGCCCGGCGCTCATGATGTAGCCTACCCGGAGGATAAAAATGACGATGATGGTATCGGTAATCCCCGGCAGAGTCACATGCAAAATACGGTGGAGCCGTCCCGCTCCGTCCATAACCGCCGCTTCATAAACCTCGGGATTGAGTCCGGCAATAGCCGCAATATAGATGATGGCTGCCCAGCCCATTTCCTTCATGGCATCCGTCAGCACCAGAATAAACCGGAAGGATGCCGGATCGGCCAGCAGGTAGGCCGCCTTCATCCCCAGAAGCCCGGCCAGCTTATTGATGAGACCGGTTTCAGGAGACAGCAGGAGCGTAATGATGCCGCCATAGACCACCCAGGAGACAAACCGGGGAAGGTACACGGCAGTCTGCAGCGTTTTTTTGAACCATATGGTACGGATTTCGTTTAAGGCCAGCGCCAGCACAATAGGGCATACGAAGCCGCTGATCATTTTGTACAGGCTGATAATCAGGGTATTCTTGAAGGAGTTGCGGAACATCTCCGATTCCACCAGCATGCGGAAATATTTGAACCCGGCCCAGTGGCTGCCAGCGTAACCCTGGATGGAATTATAATCCATAAAAGCGATTCTGATGCCGTGAAGGGGCAAATAATCAAAGATGAATACCCATGTGCATGCCGGCAGCAGCAGTACATAAAGCAGCTTGTATTTCCATATCCGTTTGAGGCGCCTGTAGGGCAGCGCCGTTTCCTTGACGGCTTTAACCGTCGCCATTTCCATCCTTAACTCCTCCGTTTCCCGCTTCTCTGCTGTTATGAAAGGGCTTACTGTAATAAGCATACAGGAGGCGCCTTCAATGGAAAACCGGAGGGAAGGACGATACTACCGGGGTAAATGGCGAATGTCCCGAGTGCCGGAATGCCCCGGAATACTCTGGAATGCTCCGGGAACATAGACAAAACCCGCTGCCTCCTTTCGGAAGTGCGGGTTTCGTGTGAAGCAACCTGGTTATGCCGGGCGTTTGGCAAACAAAATCCCTACGGTGCCGGGACCGCAGTGGCTTGAGATGACGCAGCCGGCATTGGTGACAATAACCTCGCTGCCGGGGAACTGCTTCTCCAGCTCTCCCTTGACCCAGGCCGCATTCTCCGCAGCCAGGGAATGGGTGACGAAAATCCGTTTGGGGTCTATGGTTTCCTTGTGGCTTAAGGCCCGGTCAAGCAGGCTTTGCACCACCTTATCCATCTTCCCGCGCAGCTTCTCCGCGACGATCATGGAGCCATTCACCACCTTGATCACCGGATGGATCCGCAGCAGACTGCCGATCACCAGCTGAGTGCCGCTGCAGCGTCCACCTTTGTGGAGGTAATCCAGGGTATCGATGACAAACTCGGACTCTACCAGCGCCGTATCATCCCGAAGCCGGTTAGCCAGCTCCGACAGATCATCCATCCCAGCCTTGACGTAGTCCACGGCCTTCATCACCGTCACCCCGATGCCGGTGGACAAATTGCGGGAGTCCACCACTTCAATGGTGCCTTGGGGGAATTCCCGGCTGGCAATGACCGCATTCTGGTACGTGGACGACAATTCGGAAGAAATGCTTATGTATACAATGCGCTTATCCTCACGGACGATGTTCTCGAAGGACTGGACAAAATCAGCAGGCGAGGGAGCCGCTGTTTTGGGGAGCTCCCCTTCCTTCTCCACTTTCTCATACAATTCGGCGGTGGTCATATCCGCACCGTCGCGGTATGTACGGTCACCGAACACAACATGGAGCGGTATAATCCGGATGTTATGGTCCCGGATCATGTCTGGCGTTAAATCGCATGTGCTGTCCGCAACAATTTGGATGGACGGCATGAATGATTTCCTTCCCTTCTCCAGATCCTGTCGGATCTGCTTCTTGAACCCACCTATCTATTATAGCGGTGCGGGAGGGGCTTGAAAAGGTAGGAAGATTGAGAGGCTGTTTACGCGGCCTGAATCAAGGAAAGACATGCCATGGCCCACCGGCAGATGAGAAAGCCTTAACATGCCCCCGTATCAAAGCTAACGGAACTCTGCGGCTCTTAGAAGCTAAAATCCGGCTGATCTGAAATCTAACGGAACCCGGCGACTCTTAGACGCCTATTTAGACTAGCCACCGCCTATTTTTTCCTGCTAAGGGCTTCTCAATTCCGTTAGATTTTCAACCGGCCCATTTTAAGCCGCTAAGAGCGTTTCAGTTCCGTTAGAGCCAGGGTTTGTTTGCAAACTCGCCCTAGAGCTGCCAAAAAAACTCCGGCCACGGAAAAGCCGCCGGTCACCCGCCAGCCTCCGCAACCGGAGCATATAAGCCGCTGCATGCAGAAATTTCGCCGCAGCCGATAACTTACTTTTTGCCGAACGCCTGCGGATCCTTCCGCCAGGACTGGAGCAGCTCCACATCCGATTCCCGGATGCTGCCCTGCCTCACAGCCTCCTCGATCAGCGCCGTATAGTTGGACAGCGTGTGCAAAGGCATGTCCGCTTCGTTGAAGGTAGCCTCCGCCTGATCCAGCTGGTACGAGAAAATAGCCGCAACTCCCAGGGCGTTGCCGCCTGCCTCATTCACCGCCAGGGCCGCCTTCAGAGAGCTGCCGCCGGTGGAGATCAGATCCTCGATAACAACGGTTTTGGCGCCTTCTGGCAGCAGCCCTTCGATTTGGTTCTTCTTGCCGTGGCCCTTGGCCTTGTCGCGGATGTAAACCATCGGCAGGTTCATCCGCTCCGCCACCCAGGCGGCGTGGGGAATGCCCGCTGTAGCAGTTCCGGCGATAACCTCCGCATCCGGATAATATTGGCGGATCAGCTGCACGAAGCCGTCCGCAATCAGGCTGCGGATGGCCGGGTAGGACATGGTCAGCCGGTTGTCGCAATAGATAGGCGAGATAATGCCGGAGGTCCAGGTAAACGGCTGGTCCGGCCGCAGGGCCACCGCCTTGATATTAAGCAGCTCCTTGGCGATTTGTCCGGCAAGGGCGTTCAGATTTCCGGTGTTAGGCATCTTTTAGCTCAGCTCCTTCAGAATAGTTTCCAGTGCTTGCCGCGGGTCCGGCGCAGCAGTAATGGGACGGCCCATCACAATAAAATCGGTTCCCTGCCCAAAAGCCTCCCGCGGCGTCATCACCCGGGATTGATCACCCTTGTCTGCCCCTGCGGGACGGACACCGGGAGTTACCGTAACAAATTGGGAGCCAACCGCGTTTTTAATGGCCGCTACCTCCAAGGGTGAGGCAACCACACCATCCAACCCCGCACCCCGGGTCAAGGATGCATACCGCAGAACAGCTTCTTCCACGGTACCCGGAATGCCGATGTCCTTGTTCATGACCGTCTGGCTGGTGCTGGTCAGTTGGGTGACGGCAATCAGCAGCGGACGCTTGAGCGCGCCGGCGCTTTGGCCAAGAGCCCGCTCCATTCCTTCCCGCGCTGCCTCCATCATGGCTTTGCCGCCCGCTGCGTGGACGTTGAACATATCCGCTCCCAGCCGGGTGATGGAGTCCGCTCCACCTGCAACGGTATTGGGGATGTCATGCATTTTCAGGTCCACAAACACCTTGTAGCCCTGCTCCTTCAGACTCCGTACAAAAGCTGGCCCCTCCGCATAAAAAAGCTGCATGCCCACCTTCATGTAACAGGGGATGCCCCGCAGCTTCTCCAGGAGTCCGCTGGCTGCCTGGGCAGACGGATAATCCAGAGGAATAATGATCCGTTCGGCGATTTCCGCCGCCGTTTTGCCCTTCAGGACACCCGCCGGTTGTTGAAGCTCCGCCACGTGTTGACGCCTCCTTCATATAATTTAGAGTTACCCCCGCACGGGGAACACCCTTCATTCAAGACAGGAGCCCGGCGCGCAAGCCTTCAGGAGCGGCTCCACCATTGGCGGAGGACGTTCCCGTAACTTGCGGGCAGGGCTTCTTATGTCAGTTCGGGTTTACAGTGTTACAGCATTGGCCGGCATCGGACGGGAGGAGAAGTTAATGGCCTCCAGTGTATGCAGGAGCGCCCGCACCGTGTCCAGAGAGGTCATACAGACCACGCCGTTCTCTACTGCTTCCCGGCGGATGCGGAAGCCGTCGCGCTCGGGGGTTTTGCCCTTGGTCAGGGTGTTTACCACAAAGTGGGCCTGGCCGTTGCGGATCAGATCGAGAATATTCGGCGAACCCTCGGAGAGCTTGTTAACCCGCTTCACGTTGATGCCCGCTTCTTCGAAGGCCAGAGCTGTGCCGCCGGTAGCCACAATGTCGTAGCCCATGGCGTAGAAGCCCTTCACAATCTCGATGGCTTCCTTCTTATCGCTGTCCGCTACGGTTACAATCATAGAGCCTGTCGGCGGAATCTTCATGCCGGAGCCTACCAGACCCTTGTACAGCGCCTTGGCGAAGGTAATATCCCGGCCCATAACCTCGCCAGTGGATTTCATCTCAGGACCGAGGGTTGTGTCTACCCGGCGAAGCTTGGCGAAGGAGAATACCGGCACCTTGACGGACACATACTCGTCCTCCGGCCACAGGCCTTCGGTGTAACCCAGCTCCTTCAGGGTTTGGCCCATAATCACCCGGGTAGCCACATTGGCCATGGGGATTTTGGTCACCTTGCTCAGGAACGGAACAGTCCGGGAGGAGCGCGGGTTCACCTCAATGACATAGACCTCATCCTTGTAGATGACGAACTGGATGTTCACCAGACCCACTACGTTCAAGCCCTTGGCAATGCGGATGGTGATATCCACAATCTGCTGCTTGATTCTATCGGACAGTGTTTGTGGCGGATATACCGCTATGGAGTCGCCGGAGTGTACGCCTGCCCGCTCCACATGCTCCATGATGCCGGGGATCAGGACCGTTTCGCCGTCGCAGATGGCGTCCACTTCCACTTCCTTGCCCAGCATGTAGCGGTCGATCAGCACCGGGTGCTCCGGATTAATCTTCACAGCGCGCTCCATGTAGTTCAGCAGCTCATTGTCGGAGTATACGATTTCCATCGCCCGGCCGCCCAGCACATAGGAGGGGCGAACCAATACCGGGTAACCGAAGCGGGCTGCCGTGCCTACCGCTTGGTCCACAGAGGTTACGGTGCCTCCGGGAGGCTGGGCAATGTTCAGCTCGTTCATCAGCGCCTCAAACCGCTTCCGGTCCTCCGCTGTGTCGATGCTGTCCAGATCGGAGCCCAGAAGGCGCACGCCTGCTTTGGTCAGGGGACCTGCCAGATTAATGGCGGTTTGGCCGCCGAACTGCACGATCACGCCGATGGGCTTTTCCCGTTCGATGACGTTCATGACATCCTCGTAGAACAGCGGCTCGAAGTAGAGCCGGTCCGAGGTATTGAAGTCCGTAGACACAGTCTCCGGGTTGTTATTGATGATCACCGCTTCAAAACCGGCTTCCTGGATGGCCCAGACGGCATGGACGGTGGAGTAGTCAAATTCGATGCCCTGGCCGATACGGATGGGTCCGGAGCCCAGAACCACTACCTTTTGCTTGGCGGTTTCGGTGACTTCATCCTCGGTCTCGTAGGTGGAGTAGTAATAAGGCGTGGTGGCCTCAAACTCCGCGGCGCAGGTGTCTACCATCTTGTAAACCGGCTTCAGCCCCAACTCAAAGCGCAGCGCCCGCACATCGGCTTCCTTCACATAGGACGTGCAGCCGGCCAAAGCTCTGATCTCGGCGACAGCCCGGTCGGTGAAGCCCATCCGTTTGGTTTCCCACAGCAGCTCGCGGGTCAGCTCAGGCTGGGCGATTTCCGCTTCGAAGCGGATCATGCCTTGCAGCTTGGAGAGGAACCACCAGTCGATTTTGGTCAGCTCTTGAATCTGATCCAGCGTGTAGCCTCTGCGGTACGCTTCGGCGATGAGAAACATCCGCTCATCGTCGGGACGCTTCAGTCTGGTTTCCAGCGCCTCTGTCTCCAGCGCGTCGGTTCCCTTCAGGAAAAGGCGGTGTACGCCGATTTCCAGAGAGCGGATCGCCTTGTGCATGGATTCCTCGAAGGTCCGGCCGATGGCCATAACCTCGCCGGTCGCCTTCATCTGGGTGCCCAGCTTCCGGTTGGCGGAGATGAACTTATCGAAGGGCCAGCGCGGGATTTTGCTTACGATATAGTCCAGTGTCGGCTCAAAGCAGGCATAGGTTTGGCCGGTAACCGGGTTGACGATTTCGTCCAGGGTGTAACCAACAGCGATTTTGGCGGCCATTTTGGCGATAGGATAACCGGTTGCCTTGGAGGCCAGGGCCGAGGAGCGGCTGACCCGGGGGTTTACCTCGATGACATAATACTGGAAGCTGTGGGGGTCCAGAGCGAACTGGACGTTACAGCCGCCTTCAATATTCAGCGCGCGGATAATCTTCAGCGACGCGGAGCGGAGCATTTGGTACTCGCGGTCGGACAGGGTTTGGCTGGGAGCCACGACGATGCTGTCGCCGGTATGTACGCCAACCGGATCGAAGTTCTCCATGTTGCAGACCACGATACAGTTGTCGTTGGCGTCCCGCATGACCTCATACTCCACTTCCTTCATGCCGGCGATGCTCTTCTCCACCAGACATTGGCCGATGGGGCTGTAGCGGATGCCGGAGCTGACAATCTCAATCAGCTCTTCTTCGTTGGAGCAGATGCCGCCGCCTGTGCCGCCCAGGGTATAAGCCGGACGGATGATGATGGGATAGCCGATTTCATTGGCAAAAGTCACTGCCTCTTCTACGGTGGTAACAATTGCGGAGTCCGGCACCGGCTGCTCCAACTCCCGCATCAGATCGCGGAACAGATCCCGGTCTTCTGCCTGCTCGATGGCCGACAGCTGGGTGCCCAGGAGCTTCACGTTCTCCCTCTCCAGCACTCCCGCCTTGGCCAGGGCAACCGCCATGTTCAGACCGGTTTGGCCGCCCAGGGTGGGCAGCAGGCCGTCCGGCTTCTCGGTGCGGATAATATTGGTGACAAATTCCAGGGTGATGGGTTCGATATACACCTTGTCTGCCATATTGGTGTCGGTCATGATGGTGGCAGGGTTGCTGTTGATCAGCACCACCTCCAGCCCCTCCTCCTTGAGGGCCTGGCAGGCCTGGGTGCCGGCATAGTCGAACTCCGCAGCCTGGCCGATGACAATGGGGCCGGAGCCAATCACGAGAATCTTTTTGAGAGTATTATTTTTGGGCATACTGGAGGTCTCCTTTCACTTCAGAGGCTTCTTCTTTGTGTTTCAGCGCCGATGCCGCCACCATTGCCGCCTGCTGCGGCACATAGGGCTTGGCTGCCTTGAAATCGCGGATCATCTCCAGAAACTCGTCGAACAGGTAGCTGGAATCGAAGGGGCCGGGAGCCGCCTCCGGGTGGTATTGGACAGAGAAGGCCGGATATTGGGTGTGACGCAGGCCTTCGATGGTTTTATCGTTGTTGTTGATGTGGGTGACCACCAAACCGGTGCCCTCTACAGATTCTTCCTTTACGGTGTAGCCGTGGTTCTGGGAGGTGATGTAGCAGCGGCCGCTGGCCAGCTCCTTCACCGGATGGTTGCCGCCGCGGTGGCCGAACTTCAGCTTCTCGGTGTCCGCGCCGGAGGCCAGCGCCAGAAGCTGGTGCCCGAGGCAGATGCCGAAGATGGGCAGTTCACCCAGCAGGGAGGCGATGGTTTTGGCCGCGTGGGGCACATCCTTGGGGTCCCCGGGGCCGTTGGAGAGCAGCACCCCGTCCGGGCACAGCTTCCGGATTTGCTCGGCGGTAGCGGTATGAGGCACCACTACCACATCTGCACCGCGCGTACTCAGCTCGCGGATAATGCCGCTTTTGGAGCCGTAGTCCACGAGTACGATACGCTCCTTGGTGCCGGGGCAGCCGAAGACGCTTTTGGTGGAAACCCGGTCCACCTGGTCACGCAGAAGCTGGGCCACGCCCAGACGCTCCTTCAGCTCCTCCAGAGGAGCATTGGAGGTGGTCAGAAGCCCCTTCATGGTGCCGTGGTGGCGCAGGATGCGGGTGAGCATCCGGGTATCGATACCGCTGATGCCGGTGATGTCGTAATCCTTCAGCAGGGTGTCCAGGGTGAACTGGGCCCTCCAGTTGCTGGGGGTTTCCTCATGATGGCGCACCACAAAGCCGTGGATAAAGGGCCGCATGGATTCGAAATCGTCGCGGATGATGCCGTAGTTGCCGATCAGGGGATAGGTCATGGTCACGATCTGGCCGCAGTAGGACGGATCGGACAGCACCTCCTGATAGCCTGTAATTCCTGTATTAAACACGACCTCGCCGGTGGATTCGCCGGTTGCGCCGAAGGCTTTGCCCGTAAACAGCGTGCCGTCTTCCAAAAGCAGTCTCGCCTGAACCTGCATGGTGATCTCTCCTTTTATCGCGAAAATGTGGAGCGGTTTCTCTAGAGTCTGTCTTCAAACCCGCTTGAGGGCATCTTTTATCGCCTATTCGTCCTGCCAGACCGTCTTTCCCGCTACCATGGTCAGTACCGGCCACCCGGCCAGCTCCCAACCGATGAAGGGGGTGTTCCGGGATTTGGAGAGGAAGTCAGCCGCATCTACGGCTGCGCTGCGGTCCAGATCCACCAGCACCAGATCCGCGTCCGCCCCTGCTTCCAGCTTGCCCTGCTTTAGCCCGAATACCTCTGCGGGTTTGCCGGTCATACGCTCCAGAAGGAATTCCAGGGTCCAGCGTCCGGTTTGCACAAACTTGGTGTACAGCAGCGGGAAGGCTGTTTCGAAGCCGACGATTCCGAAGGGTGCAAGGGCCATGCCCTTGGCCTTTTCCTCAGGGCTGTGGGGGGCATGGTCGGTGACGATAATATCAATCGTCCCGTCCTCCAGTCCTTCCAGCACCGCCTCTACATCCCGGGGAGTCCGCAGGGGAGGGTTCATTTTCCAATCCGCGTCCATTCCGGGGATATCCTCATCAGAGAGGATCAGATGATGGGGGCAAACCTCTGCGGTCACGTTGATACCCACCGCTTTCGCCTGGCGGATCAGCCGCACGGACTGCTCGGTGCTCACATGGCAGACATGGTAGTGGACCCCTGTGGCTTCCGCCAGCAGAATGTCCCGGCCCACATGGATGGCCTCCGACTCGTTGGGGATGCCCTTCAAGCCATGCTTGGCGGCAAAAGCCCCCTCTGTTACACTGGCGCCCTCCAGCAGGGAGTCGTCCTCGCAGTGGGCCACTACCGTCATTCCCAAGCCTTGAGCCAGCCGCATGGCATCCTTCATCATCTTGGAGTTCTGAACCCCGACCCCATCGTCGGAAAAGGCCACCGCTCCCGCTTCCTTCAGGGCGGCGAAATCCGTCAGCTCCCGGCCCAGCTCCTGCTTGGAGATGCTGCCGTAGGGAAGCACCCGCACACCGTTGCCCTCCGTCCGGGCTTTTTCCAGGATAAGCTTGATGGTCTCCGGATTATCCGTTACCGGTCTTGTGTTGGGCATACAGGCGATGGTGGTAAAGCCGCCCCTGGCTGCCGAACGGGTTCCGGTGGCGATGGTTTCCTTATGCTCAAAGCCGGGCTCGCGCAGATGTGTGTGCATGTCGATGAAGCCCGGCGCCACCAGCCTGCCGCCTGCGTCGATAACCTCGTCGCCTGCTTCCGCTCCGTTCCACTCCCTGGAGGACACCTCCTCCATCCGGGAAATCACCCCGTCCTCGATATAAATCCGCTTCTCTGCCAGCTCATTGCCTCCGGTGTTGACCTTGCCGTTTATAATCCAGGTTCCCATTTTGGCCTCCTTACTGTTTTTGTGCTATCTGCTTCTCACGCATTTTCTTGAGCCGCTCCAAATCCCCGCTTGTATTAATATACACTGACTACGTATAAAATTAAGGCTAATCGCAAAGATTATACACTTTATGCAGACTATATACAACACTTTTCCTGAGGCTGCCGATTCAGCTCCATGCTTCCGCAGCCATCAGGACAATGCCCGCTCAATTACCGCCATGCGGATCGGCACTCCGTTGGCCATCTGGGAAAAGATCCGCGACCGGTCGCATTCCACCAGCTCGTCATCAATCTCCACATTCCGGTTCACCGGAGCAGGGTGCATGATAATGGTATGGGGCTGCATCTTGTCGGCCCGTTCCACGGTAAGACCGTACTGCGCCCGGTATTCCGCGGCAGAATTGAACAGCCCGTCCTCGTGACGCTCCAGCTGCACCCGCAGCAGCATCACCACATCCGACAGCAGTGCCTCCTCTATGCTTACATAAGGAGCGAATTCCGCCAGCTCCGGAGCCTGCATATTAGGCGGTGCACAGAACTTCACATTGGCGCCCAGCGCCTGCAGCCCCCACAGATTGGAGCGGGCCACCCGGCTGTGCTTCACATCTCCGATAATGGAGACCGTCAGACCCTTCAGATCGCCGAACTGCTTCTTCATTGTATAAAAATCCAGGAGTGCCTGGGTGGGATGTTCATTGTTGCCGTCGCCCGCATTAATTAGAGGAATCTTCACCTTCTCCGCCAGCGTCTGCAGCACACCCTCGGGTTTCATCCGGATGACTCCGGCATCGATACCCATGGATTCCAGCGTCCGTACTGTGTCGTAGATGGATTCACCCTTCTGCACGCTGGATACCGCCGCCGCGAAGTTCAGAACCTGGGCGCCCAGCCGTTTTTGGGCCATTTCGAAGGAGAAGCGGGTCCTGGTGCTGTTCTCGAAGAACATGTTGGCTACAAATTTCCCTTGCAGGATGGAAGTGGCCTTGGCCGGGTACTGCTCCCAGAATACAGCGCGGGTCAGAATGGCGTTAATCTCCGAGGCGGGAACCCCCTTCAAGCCCAACAAATGCTTCTCTGTCGCCAATTGAATCATGATTGCTGCCTCCTTTGAATAATCACCTGATCCTTGCCGTCGATTTCGGCCAGCTGCACGTCCACCGATTCCAATCTTGAGGTCGGCACATTCTTGCCTACATAATCCGGTCGGATGGGCAGCTCCCGGTGCCCCCGGTCCACCAGCACAGCCAGTTGGATCATCTCGGGCCGGCCGCAGTCCATCAGCGCATCCATAGCCGCGCGTACCGTCCGTCCGGTATACAGCACATCGTCACATAAAATCAGCTTTTTGCCCTCTATGGACAGGTTGTCCGCCTGAATCCGCGGTCCGGCTACACCGCGCCGGATATCATCCCGGTAGGAGCTTGCATCCACCTCTCCGACACCGATGGGGACACCCTCGATTTCCTCGATCCGCTCGGCAATCCGCCGGGCCACATAAATTCCTCTGGTACGGATGCCGATCAGCATGCTGTTGTCCACTCCCCGGTTGCGCTCCAAAATTTCGTGGGCGATCCGTGTCAAGGCCCGTCTGATGGCCGTTTCATCCAGCAGCACATGCTCCTCTTGCATGAGCATCATGATCTCCTCCTATTGTTTTCATTAGGGCACAAGAAAACCCCTGCCGCTAACGGCAGGGGTGAGTTGATGAAGGGCGGATTCCGGCTACGTCCGCATAGAAAGACAGATGGATCCATGACCGGATACAACCATCCTCTTGCGCACACAACTTGACAGATGAGGCAGCGCCCCATCCTTCGAAATCGTTCACCTTGCCAGTCTCACGGGACTGTCCGTTAAAGGTGCTATTTGGTTAAAAGAATTATCCCATGTTCGACAAAAGAAGTCAAGGCCGAAGATTCTTTTCCATCCAATAGAAACCCGGCTCTGCTTGAAAACCCAGCACATCCCGGTTGATATGCAGCATCGGACCGTTCATGGAATCGTTATGGGTGCGCAGGTGGGCGGCTTTCCACTCCCTGGCTTTTTCGATGGCCATAAGCTTCAGAACAAGGGCAATTCCCCGGCCACGGTACTCCCTGTCCACGCAGGTATATTCATGGTACATGGACAAGGAGCTTTTGTTCCATAACAGCTGGACCATGCCGATGATCCTCTCCCCATGGCAAGCCAATAAAATGAGTTCCGGCGCCGCTCCGTCTGCCTCCAGGGTCCATTTCCGCCACCACTCGTACATGGGCGGTTTACCCGAGAAGCCGGGAATATCCGGCTGGGTCTGCTGGCAAAGAGCGTACAGCTTGCGCTCCTCCTCTTCCCCCGGCAGCTCCTGTAAGCTGCAGAATATAATACCTTCCTTCTCCAGGGCATGGCGCTTATCCACCGAAGAGAGTCCTTTATACGCTGCCACATCCAGCTTGGATTCGAAGGTCCTCCGGCCAATCGTAAATCCCCGTTTTTGGGCAAAAGCAATAGCCCGCTGATCCTCCTCCCGCACCGACAGCTTGAAGAGAGAGCCGCTGACGCTCTCCGCCCATTGCTCCGCTGTCCGGTACAGTGCCTGTCCCGCTCCTTGCCCCGTCTCCGCCGGATGGACCACCACCGTGAGGAACAGATCTCCGGGGGCATCCCAGCCTGCCCGGACCACAACAGCAAATCCGCAGGCCTCACCGCTCTCTTCCTTGACTGCCACCCACCGGATACGGTCATACCCGCACAGCTCATTGTTATCGTTTTGCTTCAATTGACCCTTAACCGGAATAATGGCATCCTCCGCCTTCAGCCGGTCAACGGTAACCGGGTCGGATTGCCAGGTGGTCAAGAGCTCCGCCACCCTCTCATAATCCTCCGGCACCCGCATTTGTCTAATGATCCAACTCATGGCACATATCCCCTTTTTCCTTGGAACAGCTGCCACTATTATCCCATACGGCTCCCCATGCGGCATGGCATAAAATGGTTAAATTAAAAGTGTCCCGAAAATAAAGACAAGCCCTCCGCAAAGGAGAGCTTGTCTTGTACAATTGGATGTCCGTTCTTAGAAACGCAGGTTTTGGAAACGCTCCACAGCCTTCTCGGTATTCTCGCGGCTGCCGAAGGCGGTAAGACGGAAGTACCCTTCGCCGCTTTGGCCAAAGCCTACACCCGGTGTGCCGACGATATGCGCTTGAGTCAGCAGCTTGTCGAAGAATTCCCAGGAGCCCATACCCTCCGGAGTTTTCAGCCAGATATACGGGGCGTTGATGCCGCCGAATACTTCAATGCCCAAAGCCGCAATACCCTCGCGGATAATCTTGGCGTTGGTCATGTAATGCTCCACCAGCTTGGCAATTTGCGCCTTGCCTTCCGGAGAATAAACGGCAGCGGCGCCCTTTTGGGTGATGTAGGAGCAGCCGTTGAACTTGGTGGTCTGACGGCGGTTCCACAGCTCGTTGACCACTACCGCATTGTTGTCCTCGTCGTAAGCCAGGAGTTCCTTGGGCACAACGGTGTAGGCGCAGCGCACGCCGGTAAAACCGGCGGTTTTGGAGAAGCTGCGGAACTCGATGGCCACTTCCTTGGCGCCTTCGATTTCGTAGATGCTCCGCGGCACATCCTTCTCCTGGATATAAGCCTCATAGGCGGAATCATACAGGATCACGCACTTGTTGGCGCGGGCATAATCCACCCACTTCTTCAGCTCTTCCTTGGACAAGGTCATGCCGGTGGGGTTGTTGGGGTAACACAGGTAGATCAGGTCCACCTTTTTGTCAGGCAGCGCGGGAATAAAGTGGTTGCCTGCATGGCAGGGCAGATACACAATGTTGGAGTAGCGGTTCAGATCCTTCACATAGTCGCCGCTGCGTCCGGCCATCACGTTGGTATCCACATATACGGGATACACCGGATCCGTAACCGCAACTACGCTGTCCAGGCTGAAGATTTCCTGGATATTGCCCACGTCGCACTTGGAGCCGTCGCTGACAAATACCTCGTTAGCTTTAATATCGATGCCTCTGGCTTGATAGTCGTTTTCGATAATGGCGTTAAGCAGGAAGTCGTAGCCCTGCTCCGGGCCGTAGCCGCGGAAGCTGGAGGCCTCCGCCATTTCATTTACAGCGGCGTGAAGCCCGGTAATGATCGCTTCCGGCAAAGGACGGGTCACGTCGCCGATGCCCAAGCTGATCACTTCTGCGTTGGGATTGTCATTGATGAACTTCACCCGGCGGCGGGCCACCTCCGCAAACAGGTAGCTGCCTTGCAATTTCTTATAGTTCTGATTGATCTTGGCCATGGATAATTTGATTCCTCCTGATTCGCTTTGCTTACCGCGCTTCCTCTAAATTACCGAAAACTCTATCGAATATCAATGGATCGAAGGCTGTTTCCTTTGCACTATTCGCCCGTGGGTTAGCTCATCCGCAAGCGTTCCAGCAGCTGGCGCATATCCTCCGGAAGCGGGGCGCTGAATTCCAGATATTCGCCGGTGACCGGGTGGACAAAACCCAGCACGGCGGCGTGAAGGGCCTGTCCCTGCCCCTTCATTTCCTTGTCCTTGCTTTTGCCGTAGTACGGGTCGCCTACCAGCGGGTAGCCGATGTATTTCATGTGGACCCGGATTTGATGAGTTCTGCCGGTTTCCAGCTTCAATTCCAGCACGGAAAAATCCTTCAGACGCTCCGTCACGTTAAAATGGGTCACGGCATGGCGGCTGTTTTTCTCAGTAACGGTAAACAGCTTGCGGTCGTAGGAATCCCGTCCGATAGGAGCATCTACTGTGCCCATATCATGCTGTACCACACCGTGGACCACAGCAATGTATTTCCGCGTAACGGTATGATCCTTCAGCTGTTGAGCCAAGGATTGATGGGCCAGATCGTTCTTCGCCGCCATAATCAGCCCGGAGGTATCCTTGTCGATGCGGTGGACGATGCCGGGGCGCAGCTTGCCGTTGATGCCCGACAGATCCTTGCAATGATGGAGCAAGCCGTTCACCAGGGTTCCGGTGTAATGGCCTGCTGCAGGATGCACCACCAGACCTCGGGGTTTGTTCACTACAATGACATGACTATCTTCATATACAATCTCCAGGTCCATCGGCTCGCCTGCAACTTCCGTTTCTTCCGGTTGGGGCACGGTGACCACAATGCTGTCACCCTCCGCAACCTTATAATTCGGCCTCACGGAAAAACCGTTGACCAGCACATACCCGTCCTTGATCCAGCCTTGAATCTGCGTCCTGGACACCACCGTATCCATGGATTCGTTGACATATTTATCGATGCGTTGGCCGGCAAATTCGGACTCCACTGTTAATGCCAGTGCTGCGGACTCCTCCTGAAGCTCGTCTTGCTCCTCCGCCTCTTCCGGAAAAGCGCTGTCCAGCTCTTCCCCTCCGATGAGATCTTCGTTCAAGCGGTTGTCCTCCTCAAATTCATTCCTTTTAGAGCGTGTAGACTAGCAAACACGGCCTAGGAAGCTTGCTCCCCGTTTTTCTGCTGCAATGCCCGTTTTTCTTTGCGCCATTCGAACAGTGTGTCCAAAAATATCAATGCCACACCCAGCACAATGGCTGAATCCGCCAGATTAAAAATGGCGAAGGTATAATCCACATGTTTGCCGAACCACTCGAATTGGAAGCGGAATTGCAGGAAATCCACCACTTCCCCGAACAATGCCCGGTCGATAAAATTCCCCGCGGCGCCGCCTAGAAGAAATCCGAGGGCTGTGGGCAGAAGCTTTTTGCCCGAGCGGATAGTCCGGAGCAGATACCAGATCAAGCCGGTAAGAATAACCACGGTAATGGATACAAAAAACCACCGCTGCCCCTCCAGAATACTGAAGGCTGCGCCGGTATTCCGGTGGGAGGTAATCGAGAAGAATTCAGCGATTACCGGTCTTGTTTCGTACAGATCCATCTTATTGACGATGATCCACTTACTGGCCTGGTCCAAAGCCAGCACCACAAAGGCAAGGATAAAATACAGCAAGGAAAAACCCTCCCTTAATAACGTCCATTCATCCTTGTCGTTCATGCACACCTGCATGTACGCTAAACTTTACCTTGCGAGAAAACCTGTTTTATGACGCAAACTACCGGTAAGACCTGTTTTAGAAAGGAGCGCTTCCTTTGAACCATTTGAACGCTTCACAATTGGATACCCTGCGCCGCCAGCTTCTTCAGGATAAAAAGGAGCTGACCGACCAGCTTCATGATAATGAGCTGTTCGGCTTCCACGATTCCCTCAGTGAGGGGACCGGCGAGCTTTCGACGTACGACAACCACCCGGCCGATGTGGGCAGCGAGGTGTTTGAGCGCGGCAAGGATTTGGCCTTGGCCGAGCAAACGCGGCATCATCTGGAGGATGTGGAACGGGCTCTGGCTGACATGGATGCCGGAATTTACGGCATCTGCAAAGCCAGCGGCGACCCCATCCCTTTCGAGCGGCTTGCCGCTATGCCTACTGCAGAGTTTACCATTGACCACACCCCTGCCAAACCCCATTATAACCGCCCGGTGGAGGAGGAGTTCCTCCAGCCTCCCTTTGGCCGGACCAGTCTGGATGAGCGCTCCGACGAAACCGAATTCGACGGAGAGGATGCCTGGCAGATCGTAGAGTCCTGGGGCAGCTCCGATTCCCCTGCCATGTCCGAGAATCCCCAGGTGGAAAGCTACGATGACATGGAGATCGAAGCCGATGAAAATATCGGGTATGTGGAAGCCCTTGAGAGCTTCCTGGCTACCGATATTTACGGCAGGCATGTAACGGTTGTCCGCAACAAGCAGTACCAAGAATATATGCATAACGGTGAAGGTGAGGCGCTGCTGGAGGAACCCGAGGCCCAGGATGATTATGGAGCAGATTTGCGGTAACCGCAATCCGCCATTCCCAGTCTGCACAACCCGGAGGCGCCCTTATCAGGGCGTCTTTTTGGGCTGGTTTTCCGGTTTTCCATGTTCGCTGTTTCACTACGTTCGCCCAGTTTTGCTAGGTTTGCCCAGTTCGCCGGGTTTCCAAGCTGCAGCCAAATTTCTTAACGGCGGCTACAGCCGCTATTTCCACAAAAACACCGCTTTGGAAAATCTAACGGCGGCCAGAGCCGCTATTCGGCCCAAACTTACTGCCGGAGGCGCAATTTTACCCAAATAGCGTCTCCTGCTTCCGTTACATTTTGGAGAGCCCCTTTTTCTAGCGAATTAGGGCTCTCACTTCCGTTAGCCGCCTGCCGTAGGGACGGAGGCACGGATGCCGGCTGATACACGCACCGTATCACACCCAGCTTTAGCCAATAACCTCGGCACAGCGCTCGCACAAGGTAGAATGCTCTTCGACGGTTCCCACCTCAGGGGTGACGATCCAGCAGCGTTCGCACTTCTCGCCTTCCGCCTGGCTGACCCGCACATGGAGCCCCTTGAAGGCTGCCGCATCCTCCGGATGAGCCTCGTCCGCTTTATGCAGCTCTACCGCAGACACAATAAACAGCTGGTCCAGATCGGCAAATTGCCCCAGGAGTGCTTCCGTCTCCTTGGTGGGATACAGATCCAGCTTGGCGCCAAGGGAATTGCCGATGAGCTTTTTGTTGCGCGCTTCCTCCAAGGCCTTGTTAACCTCGTCGCGGATCACGATGAATGCTTCCCAACGCTGCTCCAGCTCGGCATCAGCTACAGCGGGATCAGCCACAGGCATTTCTGCCAGCTGGACAGATTCCTCGGTTACTCCAGGGATCAAACGCCAGATTTCGTCGGCGGTATGCGGCAGGATGGGAGTCACCAGCTTGGTGATGGCGCACAAGGCATCGTACAGCACTGTTTGCACTGCCTTGCGGGCCGGATCCTCCAGCTTGCTGGCATAAAGCCGGTCCTTCACAATATCCAGGTAGAAGGCGCTCATTTCCACGGCGCAGAAATGATGCACCGCTTGATACACCTGCTGGAACTCATAATGATTGTAGCTTTCCGTTACCTTGGCAATCAGCTTGTTCAGCCGGATCATAGCGTAGCGGTCCAGGCTATTCATGTCCTTCACCGCTACGCGGTCAGTGGCAGGATTAAAGCCGGTGAGATTGCCGTGCAGAAACCGCAGGGTATTGCGGATTTTCCGGTAAACCTCGGCGGTTTGGGTCAGGATGTTGTCGGACAGGCGCTGGTCGGACTGGTAGTCCGCAGATGCCACCCACAAGCGGAGAATATCCGCGCCCAGCTTATCGCACACCTTCAGCGGGTCAACGGTGTTGCCCAAGGATTTGGACATTTTGCGTCCTTCCCCGTCCAGGGTAAAGCCGTGGCTCAATACGCCCTTGTATGGTGCGCAGCCGTTAACGGCCGTGCTGGTGATCAGAGAAGAGTTGAACCAGCCGCGGTATTGGTCGGAGCCCTCCAGGTACAGGTCCGCCGGGAACTGCAGAGCCTCACGCTGGCCCAGCACCCCTGCATGGGAGGAACCGGAATCAAACCATACGTCCATTATGTCCTTTTCCTTGCGGAATTGGTTATGGCCGCACTTAGGGCAGACAGAGCCTTCCGGAAGAAGCTCAGACTCGTCGCGGATAAACCAGGCGTTGGAGCCTTCCTTGGCAAAAATATCCGCCACATGGTTGATGGTTTCTTCATCCACATGGGAATGTCCGCAGGATTTGCAATAAAAGATCGGAATCGGCACTCCCCAGACACGTTGGCGGGAGATACACCAGTCTCCGCGGTCGGCGATCATATTGTGCAGCCGCACTTCGCCCCAAGCAGGAGTCCACTCTACGTTTTTGATTTCCCGCAGCATGTCTTCCCGGAAAGCGTCAATGGAGGCAAACCATTGCTCCGTCGCCCGGTACATTACCGGTTTTTTGGTCCGCCAGTCATGGGGATATTGGTGGACAATGGAGCTTTGCTTCAACAGATGGCCCGATTCCGTCAACATCTCCAGAATCATGCCATTAGCCTTTTCATAATAGATGCCCTCGAAGCCCGGGGCCTCTGCAGTAAACTTCCCTTGGTCATCCACCGGCGACAGCACACCCAGATTGTAGCGCTGACCCACGGCAAAGTCGTCCTCACCATGTCCGGGAGCCGTATGCACACAGCCGGTGCCTGCTTCCAGCGTAACATGCTCGCCCAGGATCACCAGGGAATCCCGGTCATAGATGGGATGGCGGCATACCACATGCTCCAGCTCGGAGCCGGTAAAGGTGGCTTCAATGGTGTACTCCGCCCAGCCGATTTCCTTGGCCGCCGCTTCCAGCAGCCCCTTGGCCAGCACATACTGCTTGCCAGCGGCATTAACCAGAGCGTATTCGTACTCGGGATGCAGGGAAATGCCCAGGTTAGCCGGCAAGGTCCATGGTGTTGTGGTCCAAATCACCAAAGAAGCGGTTTCGGGAAGTTTGCCTTTACCGTCCTTCACCTGGAAGGCCACATAAATGGATGGGGAGGTTTTTTCCTTGTACTCAATTTCGGCTTCAGCCAGTGCGCTTTCCGAGGAAGGCGACCAGTAAACAGGCTTGAGGCCTTTGTAAATGTATCCCTTCTTGACCATTTGGCCGAACAAGCGGATTTGTGCCGCTTCATATTCCGGCTGCAGGGTCAAATATGGATGCTCCCAGTCGCCGCGTACCGCCAGGCGCTGAAATTGCTTCTTTTGGCGCTCCACCCACTCCAAGGCATATTCCTTGCAGAACTCGCGGAATTCGGAGATGCCCATTTTCTTGCGGTCCACCTTACCGCTGTTGGTGATGGCCTGTTCAATGGGCAGGCCGTGGGTATCCCAGCCGGGTACATAAGGCGCGTCGAAGCCGCTCATGGATTTGAAACGGACGACGAAATCCTTCAGAGTTTTATTCAAGGCATGGCCAATGTGGATATCACCGTTGGCATAAGGAGGGCCGTCATGCAGAATAAATTTCGGGCGACCCGCATTCTTCTTCTGCACCTTCTCGTAAATTCCGATTTCATCCCACCACGCCTGCACCTTCGGCTCGGCCTGGGGCAGGTTCCCCCGCATGGGGAATTGGGTTTCGGGCAGATTTAGTGTTTTACCGTAATCTGTTTTCGGTTGATCCATTGTAAACTGACTCTCCTTTAATAACAAAATAAAGACCTTCCATCCCAAACAAAGGGACGAGAGGTCTTATTCCCGCGGTACCACCCTCATAAAACCGTCTTCTCTTTAGAGAAGCGGCTTCACTCGTAAGATCCGTAACGGAATCACCCGATGCTCTATACTGGCCGCATCAGGGCGTTCCAGAGCATACTCCTGGAGGATATTCGGCGCCATCCGGTTCCCGGGCTTCCACCATGTCCCGGGTCGCTGCGTAACGGAGGTTATGCGCGTACTTGTTCCAGTCATCGCAATCAAAATATTCGTTGACCAAGTTATATCAATCTTTAACCCTCAAATTGCCTTCAGCAATTTCGAGGCTGACATAACTTATCCGGCCTTCGGCTTGGACCAAGTTATGTCAGTTTACAGTATACCCATTTCAAATAACCGAGTCAATGGACCGCCGTTCCCGCTCCTCGATGCTGCGGCCTTCCAGGCTGTCCCAGCTGTCCGTCTTCAACAGCTCCAGCTGTGCTTCCAGCAGCGTCCGGAACCGTGTCCGGTAGATGGACGCCTGCTTCTTCAACTCCTCGATCTCCAGAGCGATTTTGCCGGACTTGACCAGAGCTTCATTGATAATCCGGTCCGCATTCTTCTCGGACTCGCGGATAATGAGCTGGGCTTCCTTCTTAGCGTTGCCCTTCACCTCGTCGGCCGCTTCTTGGGCCACGATGATGGTTTTGCTCAGGGTTTCCTCAATATTGGTGAAATGGTTCAGACGATCCTGGAGGGTCTGAATCTGGCTCTCCAGATCTTTATTCTCGCGGATCAGGGCTTCGTAATCCTTAATCACCTGGTCCAGAAACTCGTTGACCTCATCCTCGTCATAACCGCGAAACGAATGACGGAACTCCTTATTATGTATGTCCAGCGGTGTTAATGCCATCCTTGCACCTCCAAGAAAATAGCCGGTATTTCCAATGTATTCGACACACCCTGCGGAAATTCCTTCCGGTAGTGAACGCAAATCTTAGAGATACCTGCCGATTTTTACGCGGACCCGTCCTTTTTTGGTTGTGCCCTCGATCTCCAGCACCTTAAAACGCCCGAAGCCCTGCAGCGAAACCACATCGCCGTCCTTCAGCGGGGCGCTGGGATCCTCCTCCACCTTCCAATTCAAGCGGCAGCGGCCGGCTTTGATGGGGATCAGGATCTTGGCTCTGGACAGATGCCACACATCGCTGGCAATGCCGTCAAGACGCAAGGATGCCACGGATAAGGAGACCTCCTCCAGTTTGGTTTCCGCGGTCCTAAGCTCAGCCGCAGGCAAAATCGACGTACTTACGCCCAAGCGGTGCACCTGGAACAGATTCATGCTGAAATAATCGGCAATCTCCTTGGCGACCAGGATATGGCAGGCATCCCCCAACACATGGATATCCCCCACCTTGTCCCGTTTGACGCCAAGACCGAGAATGGAGCCCATAAAATCACCATGCTCAAGCTCGGCAAACCGGCTGTCCGGCGAGGTGATCTCCAACACCGCAATGCCCATGTCCTCTTCCGCAGGGTCCCGGTAAGCCGGGGCAAAAACCGCCCGTTTGCGCTCTGCGCCGGGATAACCGCCGTCCATATGCAGATTTACATCCGCCCGGTTGGCCAAGGATTCCACAATAAAGCACTGCCGCGGATCCAGAAAATCCGTCCGTTTCACCGTATGGTTTTCCGCCCGCTGGATCCAGTCCCAGGCTTTGTCCACAAAACTCTTCTCGTCGTCGTGAAAATGCGCAATCCATTCCCGTTCCATGCGAAAGCCCCCCAGCCTACAGGCCAAAAGGGCTCAGAATCAGTCCGAGAACGGCTTTAATGCCCTCCGCCACAAATTCCAGCGCAATCAGCGCCACGATGGGCGAGATATCCAGCATACCGCCGATGGGCGGGATAATTTTGCGGAAGGGCTTCAGATAGGGCTCTACCAGCTTGCCCAGCCATTCGCCCACGAAGCTTTCGCGGACGTTGGGAAGCCAGGACATGAAGACGTACGCAATAATCATGAAGTAATAAATCGTCTTGAGGTAATTAACAATCTCGTCGATCAACATCTTCACCCCGGTCTGCTAGTATAAAATCATAATTCATCCGCCTCCGCCGAATCGGTTATCGCTCCAAGAATGTCCACGTTATCCGGCGTACACAGAAAAATATTCGGTCCGACCTTGGTAATCGTCCCATTCAAAGCATAAACGGTTCCGCTGAGGAAGTCCACTATACGGACCGCCTGGTCCTGCCGGGCCTTGTGCAGATTCACCACCACAGAGCGCCGGGAGCGCAGATGGTCCGCAATATCCTGGGTATCCTCGTAATTGCGGGGTTCGCTCATAATCATTCTCAGGTTCTTCTGGGAATGAATACTCACAACATTGCCCTTATTTCTACGGGCTTCGAACGGATTGGTTTCAGGCTCGTCATGCTGCTCCACCACCTGCTCCCGCTCGATAATCTCCTCTTCCTCCTGCAGGCCGATCAGATTCATAATGCGGTTCATAACGCCCATCTTAGCATACCTCCTTATGGCGTGGTTAATAACAACCCGGCGGTATTGCGCCGGACCGGCCAAGGCCCTTCCCGTCAGCTCTGGCTGCCAACCAGAACGGTTCCCAAACGGATATAAGTGGCCCCCTCTTCAACAGCGGCTTCAAAATCTCCCGACATTCCCATGGAAAGCTCTGTAACGGCATATGGGTAAATCTGTTGTTCATTCAGTTGCTCGCGCAGCTCACGGAGTCTGCGGAAAACCGGTCTTGCACGGTCCGGTCCGCCCGTGAGGGGTGCCATGGTCATGAGGCCGACTACACGTATGTATGGCAATTCCGCCAGCTGCCGGGCGAATTCCTCCAAGCCCTCCGGAGCAAGCCCGTGTTTCGTGTCCTCACCTGAGATATTCAATTGGATGAAGCATTTCACCGGCTCCAGTCCAAGCGCTCCGGCCTTCCGGTTCAATTCCTCCGCCAGGGAAAGCCTGTCCAGGGAATGGATGTAGGCAAACTTGCCGATAACATCCTTCACCTTATTGGTCTGCAGGCTGCCGATAAAATGCCAAACCGCTCGGTCCCCAATCGCTTCCCACTTGGGCTTCACATCCTGCCAGCGGTTTTCGCCAATGTCCGTAAGTCCCGCAGCCAGCACCGCCTCCGCTGTTTCCAGGGAGGTATATTTGGTTACGGCAATGAGCGTTACCTCCTCCGGCTGTCGGCCGGAACGGCGGCATGCCGCTTCAATCCGGCTGCGTATGGCAGCCAGTCTGCCTTCCATGTCCATTCCAACGTCTCCTTCAACCACTCTGTCAAACCCAACCGATCCATGCAGCCATCCGTCCGGTCCGCCCGTTTTCCTTCCGGTGGGAGAAAAATTGGGATACGGCACAGCTGGTGCATAACTTAGTCATTTCGATATGTTGCGGCAAAATTCCTGCTTCTATCATAATTTTCCGGTTTATTTCTTGCAAGTTCAGCATGAATTTCCCCGGATTGACTGGGCTCGGACGAAAAAAGGGCTCCCCCTGAAGGCCGGTTTGGGCGGTGACGCTGTCCGTAACACGGTCATCCACCTCGTAACAGCAGGCTCCAATGGAGGGACCGATGGCGGCATAAAGCTCCGCCGGGCGGGTGCCGAAGGTTTGCGCCATGGCTTCTGCGGTAAACCGTGCGATCTGCTGCACCGTCCCCTTCCAGCCGGCATGGGCAAGCCCAACCGCCTGATGGACAGGATCAAGAAAAAACAAGGGCACACAATCCGCGAACAGGGCGGCCATCATAATGCCCTGCTCTGCGGTAATGAAGGCGTCGGCCTCCGGGAAAGCATCGGCCTGCTCAAGGGTACCGCGTCCCCTATGGCCCGGCTCCACCGTCAGCACCCGGGCCCCATGAACCTGCTCCCCATACGTCCAGGACCCCAGAGTGGTTCCCAATGCATCTGCCAGCAGCCTTCGGTTATCCACCACCACAGCCGGCTCGTCGTCCACATGCAGGCCCAGATTAAGGGTGGCATAAGGTGTGCTGCCGGTTCCCCCGTTCCTTCCCGTAAAGCCTGCGGAGAGACCGGGAAACCTGCTCAGCCAGCCGTCCAGCCGGTAGAGCTCCACGCCATTCTCCGCTGTATATTGAACAAAAGGTTCCATAATTCCTCCTGTAAGCATGCACGTTTCCAACGAATAGCTTAATCATTATACCACGAACGGGGTAACTTGAAGCATGGCGTCCTGTCCCATCACCGCTAGGGGCTCCAACTCCGGTTATCATCCCGTCATTCCATGCAGGTGCTTCCGCCAACGGCTGCATTCCAAAGTGACTTGATTTTTCATATATAAATAGCCGCCGGGACTATTCTCTCCGAATTATATGCGAAATTTCATATCCAGCTCCCCCGCGCAGCAAGCCAACAGGGAAGGCGGCAGCATATGCCGACGCCTACCTGTCCCTGTAGTTGGACCGGCCGTAGTCACGGTCCCTTTCCTTGTCCCGGTCTCTGTCGCGCTCCTCCTCATCCCGGTACAGCCGGGTGTCATCCAGCTTCACCAGAATGACATCCATGCCGATCTTCACAATGTTCCGCCAGGGAATGACCACTTCGGCACCGCTCCCCCAAAAACCGAACAGCTTGCCGGACGCGGGAACCACAATAGACTCGATCCGCCCCTGCCGGAGATCCAGCTCCAGGTCATTGACGGAGCCCAGCTTTTTGCCGTCGACAATATTGATGACATCCTTCGATTGAAAATCGGAAATCTTCATGGCCATATCACCACCACTGATCCTTTTTCAAAGTTGTTCTCGCGGGAAGGCCGCAAGGGGCAGGCTATTACCCATTATATGAGCCGCCCGGGCAAAATGTCCGGTCAGCGTGAATTTTCCTTCGGTGCAGCGGATAAGGCAGCTTGCACATTCATCAGCTTAACAAAACAGCACCCGGCGGCCGCAAAGCCGAAGGTGCTGTTCGTAACCCTTTACATATATTGCGTCTTGTTGTCACACGCCTCATACCAGAGCTCGAAGCAGCCGTCGGCGGTCAGGCAAAGCTCCGTTTCGTCGAACCGGGGTGCCAGTTCCCGGCAATAGGCGGAAAATGCTTCCAAACTGCCATACTCCTCTACCGAGCCGCATTGGCACAGATAAGCCGCGCGGCGGGCATAAGCCCGCTGCTCGCAGTGGAAGATCCGGTCGTGATGGGCAACCAGCGGCGCGCTGCACCATACCCCCACACAGCCTTTGCCCTTTTGACCGAACAACCATGAGCCCTGCCGCTCCCACCGGTCCAGCTTCTCCAGCGGGAAAAACAGATGGGTGAACCCGATAGGATGCCGGTCATCGATCACATATACCGCCCCCAAGAGACTGCCCTCCTGCCGGACAGCAGGCATAATCCCGTTGCCGTACCAATAACCCGGCCGCATCCCCCCGTCATCCGAAGCCTCTCCGGGATGGTTGGCGAAAATCAGCGTCTCCCCGTCCAAGGCCGCCGTCCACATATGCTGCTGATAGCCGTAAACGCCCGGCTCGAAACGGGTGGTGCCGTGGAAGCTTTCATTCAGGGATTTCACGTAAGCGTTGGATTCCATGTCCACTCCCGGCTCCAGCATCACATTCTCCCAGAACCGGGGAGCCTGATCCCTGCGCGGAGATTGCACAGAGGTCAGCGCATAATCCCGCTTCTTCACCAGCTTCACCCAGGCATTGCCCGTCTGATAAGCCAGTGTCTGAGTCTGCTCCATCAGCCCTCCCAGCCCTTCCGGAAGCTTGTAGCG
The DNA here is from genome assembly GCA_023386955.1 of Bacillota bacterium. Lineage (GTDB taxonomy): Bacteria > Bacillota > Bacilli > Paenibacillales > NBRC-103111 > Paenibacillus_AR > Paenibacillus_AR mesotrionivorans. The sequence goes on along the minus strand of JAEWIS010000024.1, from coordinate 56,382 downwards.
GCTGTCCATCATAAAGACCATCCATTCGCTGTTTCCATAAGGCGCCCCGGGATTGGCCAGATGGACCAGCGCTTGCACCGATTGGGTAAAAGGAAGGATCACCGAGCGGTATACCCGGCCCTGGGGAGCAATCATCGACCCGCGGAAGGTATGCGCCGCAATCTGCTGCAGCATCAGATTCAAGAGAGCTTCGGCCCGCCGCGCCTCAGGCTCTTCCATGAAGTCTGCCACATTCAGCAGTGCGCCCAAGGTAACGCACATATAATCCGCGCTTAAGAATTCCTCGAAGCCGTACTCCTCCACATCCTCCAGCCATTGCCGCACACGGTCCAGGGCGACAGCAGCAACCTCTTCTCCCGATCTGCCGGACCGGAGGAAACATCTCCCTGGATAACGCCTTCCCGCCATATAAGCGCATACATAAAACATCAGCGCATGATTCTCGCTCCAGAAGCACATACCGTCCGTGCCATCCTCCGTCATCCAGTACCGGTAGGCCAGAACAGCCTCCTCCGCCTCAGGCAGCAATTCTTCCGGCAGAAGAGAAAATTCCATCATTCTCAGCAGCCCGGCCAGAAAAAAATCCGAGCAATCCTCCCGCCTCCGGATCTGGTCCAGCGCCGTGCGGAGATGCTGCAGGTCGTGAGGCCCCTGGCTCCCCAGCATCCGCCGGGCCAGAACATAAAACAATCCGAACCGCAGCGGACGGTACTCCTCCTCCAACCCCAAACCCGCCAGCTCCGCATACATACGCCGGGTATGGGCATGCCCGCTAGTCCCTTCATTAACCAAAATCCCGGGAGACACTGTCTTAGCGGGCCGCTTATGATGGAGCAGCTCTATCCGCCGGAAACGCCGGATTCCTTCAATCTCTCCGCTGACCACAATCATGGTCCTCTCCGGACGCAATTCCACGGTTTCCGCACCGATTATATTCTCGGATTCCTCCGCAAGCCCATCTCCTTCATAGGCAAGCCGGATGATGCAGGGCGGCGCCGGAGGAAGCCGGAGTCTCCCCTTATATAGAGAGATCCCCCCAAGCCACCGGTCCAGCTCCATTAATGGGCGGGCTTCACCGGAATCAGGCAGCTCAAACCGGATTTTGTCCGTATGCGCCAGAAGCTCCACTCCGATGATATTGCGCGTGTCTCGGATGGCCAGATTCTGTACCCGGAGAATCAGCAGATTGGCTCCGGGCTTCAGCTCCAGCTGCGCCTCCAGCCTGCGGATGGGCTTGTAAACAGGCTCCGCCTCCGATGCCGCCAGCATTCCGTTCAGCCAGAGCTCTACAGCGGCATAGGTCCAAACATACACAGGCACCATCAGCTTTTCCTCTGCCTCCAGGACCGCAGCAGCCAAAAACTCCACCCTGTGGGGCGTCCGCGAAAACATGGGAAGATTGATAAAGCCCCCGGCAGCCTGATGAAGCTCCCAAGGGATGTCCAGCTCGCTGGGCTCCCCCAGCCGGATGCCGTCACATGGGGCAGGCAGACCGTGCTCCGCCAAAATGGAACGCAGATGCTTTTCGTAACGGAGCTGGTTTTTGTCAGCGGCCTCATCCTTCCATTCCGTTAACCGGGGACCCGAAAGCAGATAATAGGGGATAAACCGGTCTGCTGCATACGAAACGCCTTCATCCTTCCTGGCTGTCATGTTCTCCTCCGCCTCTCTTGTCTCTTAGGTCACTGCTAAAGCGTCATTTTTCCTTATCCGCATACGCCTGCTTAAACTCCGACGGAGTGACGCCTGTATGTTTTTTGAACAGCTCGCTGAAATATTGCCGCCCCTCATACCCGAGAGCCAATGCAATGTCCTGCACCGCCATTCCCTGCGCCAGCATCTCCTTGGCCCGTTCCATCCGCTCCGAAGTCACAAACTGGGCCACCGGGTAACCCGTCACCTTCTTGAACAGGTTGGCGAAGTAACTGCCGCTTAAGAATACAAGCCGGGCATAGTCGTTGACGGTGTTATTTTCATGCAGATGGTCGCGGATATAAGCAATCACCTGATCCACCACCTGATTGGCCGCATCCGTGTGCTTCTGCTCCATGGCCATACAGCCCATGCTACACAGCTCCTTCACCGTTTCCCGCAAATCCTGCAAGGAACAGAGTCCGGCATCCTTCAGCCGGTGGGCCTGCCTCTCAAGAGGCTTCATCTCCACAGGAGTGAGCTTCTCGGCGAACACGCGGTTCATCAGAAACGCCAGCTCATAATATCTGCCCTTCATCATATCCGGAGGCGGGGCTGTACCATTGACATCGGCGGCGAAGAGCTCCTCCAGCAGATCCAGAGCCTTGGGCAGATTACCCGACCGCAGCAGGAAAAACAGCTCCTTTTCCTTCTCTGCGGCATACTGGGGGGCCGCTTCATCCACCGGCTGCACCTTCCGGTAGCTGTATACGCTGTTGCCGCCGGTATAGAAATTGTAGGACAATGCCGTTCTGGCCTGGTTATAGGAATAATAAATGTCGTGAATATGAGACACCGCTTCTCCGATTCCAAGAGAAATGGTGAACTTGGAGTATTTGGCTATATTTTCCCGGCACAGCTCCGCCAGCGCTTCCGTATCGGTTGCGGCCGCGGGGTTAATTATTGCTGCAAAACGGTTGGAATGATCCCGGAATATGAAACCCTTGGTGATGCTGCGGATGGTCTCCTCCAGAATGTTGTGCAGAGTGAAGCGGATCAGCTCCACCTCCTGAACGGGGCTGGAGCTGATACGTTCAGCGAAGCCGTCGATCTCCGCCAGCAGCACGGTAAACCCCTCACGCTCCAGCTCAATATTCAGGAAGTCCCACCGTTTGGCCGCCTGCTCTGCCGGAGTCGGATATTGAAGCAGCAGCTGGAAATACTCCTGGCGCAAATAAGGCATGCTCTCCCGCAGCTTCCGCTCCATCTCGCGGTACTGCTTCGCCTGGCGGGCCTCCTCCTCGATTGCCGCCTTAGCCTTCAGCACAAGCTCCACAATCTGCCCGGGGTGGAAGGGCTTGATCACATAATCGAAGGCGCCCAGCCGGACCGCCTGCTGCGCATACTCAAAATCCGTATAGCCGCTGATAAAAATGGTCTTCATTCCCGGACATACATGCTCCAGTTCCTTCATCATCTGCAGGCCGTCCAGCCGCGGCATGCGGATATCCGTCAGCACAATATGGGGCTTGGTCTGCAGAATCAGCTCCCGCCCGGCCACACCGTTGCCGGCTGTTCCGGCAACCGTGATACCGTAATCTGACCATGGGATGCCCCGGGAGATGCCCTCCACCACATCGGGGACGTCGTCAATGATGCACAGTCTGATTTCCTCCGTCATGCCGATGCCTCGCCTTCAATGGGAATTTTGATTACAGCCCGGGTGGACCGGATAGGTTCTGGCTCGCTGGTGAAGGACAATTCTGCCGTTTCTCCGTGCAGAAGCTTAATCCGCCCGTACACATTCTTCAGTGCATAGCTCTTTTTTGCCGGCTCCTTCTGCAGCATGCCTGCCGTGACCGTTTTGACGTCCATGCCTGAGCCGTTATCCTCTATCTCCAGCAGCAGGAAGCCTCCGGAGCGCCTGGCAGTGATCCGGATGAAGCCTTTCTCCTCCAGCTCCCGGAAGCCGTGGAGTATGGCGTTCTCCGCCAAGGGCTGGAGAATGATCTTGGCAACCGGAAGCGGGAGAAGGGCTTCGTCCTCCACCTGGATCTCATATTGAAACAATCCCCTGTAGCATTGCTGCTGCAGGTTCAAATAGTGGCGGACATGCTCCAGCTCCTTCTCCAGTGTGGTGAGCTCACTGCCTCCGTTCAGCCCCAGCTTAAACAGCAGAGATAGGGAGGTAATCATATCCGTCACCTCCTGGTTGCGGGAGGAAACCGATTTCCAAATTATCGCATTTAAGGTGTTGTACAAAAAGTGGGGATCGATCTGGGCCTGCAGCGCCTTAATTTCCATCCTCCGCTTTTCACCCTCCGCCTCCTTCACCTCATCAATGAGGGTTTCCAGCTGCTCCAGCATCCGGTTGAACTTATGCCCCACCTGGGTCACTTCGTCGTCGTACTTGCTGTCGAATCGGACATCCAGATTGTTGTTCTCCACCTGCCGCATCATGCTTTGCAGACGGTGGAGCGGCTTTAAGAGGAACCCGGACATGCCGTTAGCCGCGATCAGAGCTGCCAAGGTGCAGGCCGCCATAATCAAGAGGGAGGTGGTTTTAATTTTATTCACGTTTTTGAGCAGGGACTGCTGGTCCTGGATGCTGACCAAAACCCAGTCCGCCGCCAGATCGAGCCTGGCATAGTTGACCAGGTTGGTTCGGCCCTCCGTCTCCAGCTTAAGAAAACCGCGTTCATTTTTTTGGAGGTTATGAAGCAGCTCCGCATCCTCCGGCAGCCCTTCCCTTTCACCCAAATTCATTACCGGCAGGCCGGTGGTGAGAGACACCAGATAATACCCCTTGGCTCCGCCGGGCAAACCGTCGGCCACCACAGAACGGAGCACCTCCTCCTTGAGGTTGGCTATCACATACACCCCGCTGACGCTAACATCCGTAATCGGCTTCATCACCAGCGTGATCACCTTCCTCCGGTCCATAAACAGGGGATCCACATGGCTTTCCACCCATAACACCTGGTTCATGTCCGGGATTCTTGCGCCAATCGCGGTATTTTCCAACCGGACGCTGGGTGTGCGCAGATCACTGGTGGCGAAAAACTCCCCGACAGGAGTGGAGATAAGCACGGAGGCGATGGACATGTCTGTCAGCTTCATCTGGGCCAGAGGAATCTGCAGCTCCGTAAGCCGCTGGTAGTAGTAGCCGGGAGAGGCTGCATAAATATCCTTCATAATATTTTTGAAGGGATCGCTAAGCATCATGGAGGAGGTGGACACAATGGCGTTCCTCAGCCGTTCATTCAACACCTGGGCCGATTTATTCAGCGTATTCTGGGCGGAAACCGCAGCCTCCTGCTCCGTGGAGCGGTAAGCGATCCAGTAGGATACCAGCCCTGTCAGAGCACTGGCCGATACGGCCAGCACCAGAAACGACAAAAGCAGCCTGCGGCGCAGGCTTAGCCGGTAAAAAAATGTGTTCATAGGCGAAAGCCTCCTTTCCGCAGGCCGGGAATAGAGAACAGACGCGCTGAGGGAGGTTCAACGCGTCTCTCTTGATGAAAGGTTACTTGGCCATGCTTCCCTGAAGAGCGGCAGGATCAAAGGCAGAGTTGGGAGCTGCCTTGGTGTCACCAGCCTCCTTGGCCTTCTTCAGGCCGGCATTGTACCGGGTGGTCAAATCCTTGAGCACAGCGGATGCGTCGCCGCCCTCCAGAATGTACTTGATGACCGCGTTGCCTGTTTTCACACCCTCCACCTTGGCTTCCGTTGCGGACAAGGGGGAAGGGGAATACAGAGCATCATATTTGGTCGGAAGGAAATTTTCAATGCCCGGAATAGAAGGTTTGGCCGCCACGGAGTTCACATCAGGCACGATGGAAATGCCGAAGCCCTTTTCCTGATAAGCCTTCTGCACCTCTACGCTGTACATGTACTCCATAAACTTCCATGCCGCTTCCTTATTCTTCGTGTTCTTGTTCATGCCGATGTAGTTGCCGGCCAGTACAGACACGGTTCCGTTCCGGCTGCCGTCAATGGTCGGCGGCAAAGCCGAATCCCAGTTGATCTTGGTGGGAAATTGGTTCTGGTACACACCCGGCTCGCCGGAGTGGTTAAAGTACATGCCGATCTTGCCGGCTGCGAACTGCGCACGCAGGGGATCGATATCCAGGGATTCCACACCCGGGAGCATGCTGCCGTCCACCTTCATTTGGCGCAGGCCCTCCAGAAGAGGCTTGTACACGCTGAAATCATACTCCCCTGTTTTGTAGTTATAGCCGTCAATGGTAGAGGTCCCGGAGAGGGACATAATGGGATTGGCCACCCGTGTGAAGGCCGAGGATGCGCTCTTGAAGTTGCCGGCAAAGCCGTAAGCGCCCACGTCCTTGTTAGAGTCTGTAATCTTCTTCGCATAGTCCACCATCTCGGCAATGGTTTTGGGCGGTTCGGTCAGCCCGGCCTTGGCGAACAGGTCCTTGTTGTAAATCAGCCTCCACAGCTGTCCGGTGCTGGGCAGGGAATAGGTTTTGCCGTCGAAGGTATTGGCCTCCGCCACCATCAGCTTGCTGAAGCGCGCCTTCATGTCGCTGGACATCAGCTCATCCAGAGGCATCAGATAACCCTTTTTGACGAAGCTGACAAAATCGGTGGTACGGAATACGTCGGGAGCCTGGTTGCTGGCAAAGGCGATGTCTACCGACTGGGTGAAGTTGTCCGCCATTACGGTCATTTCCACTTCGATGCTGGGATTATTCTTATTAAAGGTTTCGATCACCGACTTGATATAATCGGCGTCGTGGCGGTCAATCGTCCAATAGGTGACCTTGGTTTTGGCCCCGTTGGCCGCTGTGGCGGCCGGGCTTCCTTGGGCTGCGGTATTGTCGGAGCCCCCGCTGCCGCAAGCGGCAAGAGAAACGGCGAGAGACAAACTCAGCAATGTGCCTGCAACTTTCATTTTCATATCTGTACCCCTCCTGGTATGAATTATTATATGAATAACATTCAGCGAGCCGCAAGGCTTGCGTCCTGGTGGCTCCAATCAGCCTTTGACGGCTCCCGCCGTCACCTGCATGAAGGACTTGCTGGCAAACAGATACACAATCAGCACCGGCAGAAAGGCAATACATGCGCCGGCCATCATCAACTGATTCTCCGCCGCCGCGCCGATGCCATAGCGCAGATTGGCCAAACCCACCGTCAACGTCTGGAGCTTGGGGTTGGTCAGGGTGAAAACCAGGGGCAGGATATATTCATTCCATGCACCCCGGAAGGTAAACAGCGCGGTGACGGCCAAGGCGGGACGCAAGAGCGGCAGCACAATGCGGAAGAACACCGAGTAGAAGTTGCAGCCGTCAATGTAAGCCGCTTCGTCCAAATCCTTGGGTATGGAGCGGAAGAAGCCGATCAGCATGAAGAAGGTGGAGGCATGGGCGCTGATCAGAATGATAATGACTCCCCACAGGGACTTGTTCAGGCCAAGGGAAACCATCAGGTCGAATTGCGGACGCAGGACAACGGCGCCGATGGAGATAAACATGGTGCTGGCCTGGAGCACCACGTAAATTTGCTTGCCCGGAAACCGGTTGCGGTCCACCGCATACGCGGCCATGGCGGTAACCAGCAGGGTGCCCGCGGTGACCGCAGCAGAGATGTAAAAGCTGTTCCACATAAAGCGGGCGAAGTTGGCCTGCTTCCATGCCGTCAGGTAATTGGAGAATTGCCAGGATGAAGGGAAGAAGGTAGCCCCTGAGGTTAGCTCGGCATTGGTTTTGAAGGACCCCAGGATGGCCATGGCCATGGGCAGCAGCGTGAACAGGGCCACCGCCAGGAGAAAGATCCACATGATGACTTTTCCGCCCCATGCGCCAACCAGCAGACTGCGGCGGGTATTTGTTTTGAACATAACGGTTCCTTCTCCTATTCTTGGGCCAGCTTCTTGGACATGTAGAAGTACAAGCCGGTAATGGCGCCTACGATAAGGGCGGTGACAAAACCGACGGCACTTCCGTAGCCCAATTGCTGAACGGTTGTGGTCGTGGAGGAAACGGGGAAAAACAGCTTGTACACATACAGATACATAACCTCCGTTTTTCCGAAGGGTCCGCCCTCCGTCAGCACCATAATGCTTTCATAACCCTTCAGGGCGGTTATAATGGCCAGCATGATAATCATCTGGAGCACACGCCCCAGCATGGGGATGGTAATGTACCAGAATTTCTGCACACCGTTGGCTCCGTCCAGTCCGGCGCTTTCGTAGATATCCTCGGGAATCCCCTGCAATCCGGCTATAAACAGCAGCATGTAGTTGCCAATGGCGCCCCACACGGCGGTAATAATTACAGTGAGCATGGCATACTTGGGTCCGAGCCAATCGATGGAGCCAAGCCCGAACTTCAGGAGAAACTGGTTTAACATCCCGTTGAAGGAATTGAAGATGGTGAAGAATACAATGGCCATAACCGAGGTGCTGATAATGGTGGGCATAAAGTAAACCGCCCGCAGGAAGCTTCTGCCCTTGATCGCCCGGTTCAGGAGCACCGCCAGGATCAGGGAGATGGGCAGCGTAATGATGATTTTGCCGCCGGCATAAATGAAGGTGTTGTACACCGCGTGCCAATATTCCTGATCCCGGAACAGCCGCGCAAAATTCTCGAGGCCGATATATTTGGGCGTTCCGTAACCCTGGTAATCAAAAAACATATACCGCAGCGCCCAGGCAATTGGGTAAATGCCCAATGCGCAGGTAAGGAACAGGCTGGGAAAAATGAATACATACGAGTTGATTAATTGAAGCCTTCTTTTCATGGGTCTTGTCTCCTTCCTTCCGTTCGTCGTACCTTGAGTATACGGCAAGACGCGGATGAGGCAGGAAGGGCAAAGCAACTCTCCCGCATACGACAATCCAACTATTTTGGGCGGGGGCGCGTAAAAATGACAAAAACCCGGCTTGCGCCGGGCTCCTTTATGGGGAGTGTTAGTTTATGATTTCACATGTTTTTGCATCTGCGAAATGGCCGATTTCTCCAGCCGCGATACCTGGGCCTGTGAGATGCCGATTTCGTCCGCAACCTCCATCTGTGTTTTGCCCTCGAAAAAACGCATGGACAGGATCATTTTCTCACGGTCATTCAGCTTGCGCATCCCTTCACGGAGAGCAATGCCTTCTATCCAGGAGATGTCCTTGTTCTTGTCGTCGCTAATCTGGTCCATCACATAGATGGGATCGCCGCCGTCGTGATAGATGGGCTCGAACAGGGAGACCGGGTCCTGAATGGCATCCAGCGCAAACACCACATCCTCCTTAGGCACGTTCAGGGCTTCCGATATTTCATAAATGGTCGGCTCCCGCGAATTCTGGTTGGTCAAGCTGTCGCGGACCTGGAGCGCCTTGTAGGCGATATCCCGCAGGGAACGGGAAACCCGGATGGGGTTGTTGTCGCGCAGGTACCGGCGGATTTCCCCGATGATCATCGGCACCGCATAGGTGGAGAACTTCACATTCTGGCTTAAGTCAAAATTGTCGATGGCCTTCATCAGGCCGATGCAGCCTACTTGGAACAGATCATCCACAAACTCGCCTCTGTTGTTGAAGCGCTGGATGACGGACAGGACCAGCCTGAGGTTGCCGTTGACCAGCTTTTCCCGGGCCAGGCGGTTATTTTTCTCCTGCAGCTCGACGAATAATTCCCGCATTTCTGCGTTGGTAAGGACAGGCAGCTTGGATGTATCCACGCCGCATATCTCGACTTTATTTCGGGTCATCGTGATTACCTCCCAAGGAGAAACATTACTGTTCATTATCTCCTGGGATGGGTTTTTTATGCGTATGCGGGATTATAGCCTTCACATGGAGAGGGCCCTAAGCATACCACTGCGCCTGAGCGCGGTACATGTCGGCGTAAAGCCCGTTTTGGGCCATTAGCTGCTTATGCGACCCGTCCTCAACAATTTTTCCGTTATCGAATACGAGAATGCGGTCCACAACAGCCGTTATACCCAGCCGATGCGAAATGAGAATCGTGGTTTTATCTCCTGTTAAGGAGGCGAAATTCCTGTACAGCTGCGCCTCTGCAACCGGGTCAAGGGCGGATGTCGGTTCATCGAGGATCATGATTTTGGCACTCTGCCTATATGCGGCACGGGCTATAGATATTTTTTGCCATTGTCCCCCTGACAGGTTATTGGCCTTATCCGAAAACGAACCAACAAGTTCATTTAATCCTTCTTTTTGCTCCTCCACCACATCATGAACATTGATGCTCCGCAGAAGCTCCATAATCTCGGCTTCATCCGCTTTACGATGCTTGTCCGAAACCGTTATATTATCACGCAAGCTGGCTTCATAGTGGGCAAAATCCTGAAAAACGACGGATACCGCTTCTCTTGCCGCGGCAGGGTCTTCCGCTATGTTGATTCCTCCAACATGGATTTCGCCGGCCCTTGGATCAAACATTCCGCACATCAGGCTGATGAACGTTGATTTTCCACTTCCATTTTCTCCTACCACTGCTATTTTTTCGCCGTCTTGAATCTGAACAGTGATGTTTTTCAGAACCTCTTTATCTGTATTGGGATAAGTAAAGGTAACATTATCAAAATGGATTGTCCCCGTTGATGGTTTTCCTTCAGAAGTGCTTTTATGCTCCCGTTCCAGCTCGTCCAGATAGAAAAACTCCTTCATGTAGGGAATATTCTGGGCAAGCACCATCGTTCCCACCAAAAAATCTCCCGTCACCGATTGAAGCTGTCCGGACAAGGCAAATACGAGGGTAAACGCACCAAGGCCAATAGCGGGATTTCTATAAATCTCGTATGCCGCCAAAAGGAGAACAGCCAAATAAACGGCGCTTCTTAAAAAATCGGCTGCTGTGTTGAACTTAACATGCTTTGCCATGATGCTATTCTTTTTTCCTATGTATTCATCGGCAATGGCCCGCCAACGGGCTTTCAGGTAGTCGAACAAGGCGAAGTGGCGTATTTCCTGTAAACCATTCAGAGAATGGCCACCACCGCCAATCATGTGAAAATAGTGAATAGCGAGTGCCCCTTCCTCCATCCATTTCGCCCTATACCGAAAGGTTTCCTCCTGCTGGAAATAAGCCAGCAGCGCTGCCGGAATACTTGTGACGAAGAGAATCAGAACAATCAAAGGATTGATTTTCCATAAGGAAAAGGAAGCGGCCGCAAAGGCAGCTGCAAGCTGCAGTATAGTAACCATATTGCCGATACATTTCGCCATTTGATAGCCTGCATATTCTTCAATAAATGCCAACCTCTTTTGGAAATCATCGTGGTTTTCAATATATGAATACCGGACCTCACATTTGTGGCGGATGATGGTCCCTTTAATAAACCGTTGGATTTTTATTTCGTCCATACCGTTTGTATATTGCTGGATGTTCGTTATCAGTACCTGCACAATATACAAACCAACAACAGTGATAAAAGCAAACAATGCCGGGCCAGCATCACCTTTGGTCCCCATGAGCATTTGGAGGGAGTCCGTCAGCGTTCTCAGCCTGTTGGCCAGAATGACCGGCAGCAAAGCGGCGCCAAATCCAACGAGACTGATCATCATGGAATAAGGTCCTTTGATTTTCATACTAACGCCAAATGCTTTAAGCAAAATCCGCAATTTGCCCATCTGCTTCATCCCTCCCCTGTTCGTACCACTGGGCTTGCTCTCGGAAAAATCCGGCATAGATGCCGTTTGATAACATTAACTCCTCATGGGTCCCGCTCTCTGCCAGACGGCCGTGGTTTAGAACGATGATGCGGTCCGCCAAGCGGGCAAAACCTACACGATGGCTGATCAAAATAGCGGTACGGCCCTCAATCTTCTCTCGAATGGCATGAAATTGATTCATTTCTGCGATTGGATCCAATGCTGCGGCCGGCTCGTCAAAAATCAGAATTTCTTTATCGCTCATGTGGGCGCGGGATACAGCCACACGCTGCTTTTCTCCACCGGAGAGCATCGCACCATCCTTTACGACGTTACGTAACAACCATTGCTCCAGTCCCTTGGGGAAACGGGCGGGCAGTTTGTCCGCTCCTCCTTTTTGCATAGCCAGCATAATACGCTCTGTATTGCTGAGTTTTTTCAGGTCGCCAAACCCGACATTCTCACGAAGCGTGGCATGGAAAATATGAAAATCCTGAAAGAACATCCCAACCTTTTTTATAACCGCCCCTCGGGTTTTCGAGTCATAATGCTTCCCGTAAAAACTCAACCTTCCTTTTGTCGGAGTAAATAGTCCAATCAATACTTTCACCAGCGTGGTCTTGCCGCTTCCGTTTACACCTACCAGCGCAATGGTCTCGCCTTTTTTTATTTCAAAGGAAAGGTCATGGAGAGCCTCGGTTTCATCATTATAGGAAAAGCAAATCCCTTCCGCCTTGAATGCGGTGCTGTCATCTGCCGGTACAAACCCCTCTTCCCAATCCTCCGCTGCTTGCGGAACAGATTCTACGAATTTGCGCTGAAGGTTAAGAAAGTACAGCCCGCGGTCCATTTCTTGAAAACTGGATGAGAGAATCTGTGTAACCTCACTGATGCTTTGCCCCATAGCGTAAAGCATCAGGAACACATCCACCGACATCCCGCCGTCGGCAACGCGGTATATACAATACCCCATCATACCTGTCATAAAAGCATAAAAACCAATACCGCTGATGAAGGCAACAAGCTGACGCACCCGCACATAACGCCTGTCGATAAGTTCGACTTTATCGTATGCCTTATTCCATTTCTCAATCGTTTCCTCCGTCAACCCATATACACGCAGCTCCTTGGCAACCCCCGGAGACATCGTGGAGCTTTGGTAGTAATTTGCAAGCCTGGAGGCTTCCGAATAGGGCCGGCCATCCCAACGCAGTTTATTGGCTGTTGAGAAATTCAAAAGCAATACAGCCGCAATGTAACCGGTGGAAATAACAAAAATAACCCATGAGGTTTGAGCGGCGACCACAAGCAGGGAAACCGCACCGGCCAGTTTGGAAAGAAACAAACACCCTGAGCTCATGAAATCGGCCAAAGCGCCGCAGCGCCCCATTACTGACCAATGGTCATCGCGGTATTTCTTGTCCATAAGGGTTTTCATTTCGATCCGGCTAACCACATCCATCAGGTGTTCTTCAAGTCCAAAATAGTAGGAGTCGTACATAATAAAGTAAAGAAAATTGCCATTAATTCGTTTGGAAAGCCCTACGGCTGTCAAGACAATGCCTAATGCCGCAATGGATGGGACAATATCCTGAAAGCTTCCGCTTCCGCTAAGGAGAAACTCGGATAGAATCGATACTGCCTCCCGATTGTAATGAAGTGCCACAGCCGGTAAAACAGCCAGTACAATACTGAGTGTCCCCCAGAACAAAAACAGGCGCGCATCAATACGCAGAGCAAGCCGGATTGCCCAGGCTATTGTAAGAAAGTTTTCTTTTATTTTTTTCATATCTCCAGCTCATCCTCCGCGTAAAATGCCTTTAATCTTTCAAGGACAGCTGGACGCCGCCCCCGGCTAACAGGTATGCGGGCAATCGGTGACAGCAGTAAGTCGTGATGTTCAAGCTTTTCAAAAAAAAGCAAATTGACTATGTATCCCGTGTGGCAGCGGACGAAGTAGGGCTCAAACAAAATCTGCTCGTGGTCTTTCATTCTTTTGTAGCTCAGTATCGAATCGCTTTCTGTGTAAATGCGGGTGTTATGCCCCTCCGTTTCGATGTAACGAATGGATTTTGTATAAATTTTATAGATGCCGTTTGTATTGGTCTCAATAAAAAACCGGTTTTTTCCGCTGCGGATACGAACCTGCTCCGCCTCTTTTAAGAACCGGCTATACCGCAAAGGCTTAATCAGATAGTTATCTGCCTTTACCTCATAAGCCTCCAGAACGTGATTCAGTATTGTCGTCAGGAAGACGATACCGACCTTTGAATCGACTTCCCGAATACGCCGTGCAATTTCAATTCCATTCATTTTTGTAAAAGGGATCTCTAAAAAAATCAAATCCATCTCCAGCGGATAATGCTTCAATAATTTTTCTCCACTGTCATAAGAGAGAACCTGAACATTAAGGCCTGTTTCACTCTTGTATCTTTTGATGAAATTGGATAGCAGGATGCGGACGGCCGTATCGCCATCGCATATCCCAATGACCAGCATTGTAGTTCACCTCCTGGAGGGTTCAAACAAACCCTAGCAAATTATAGCAACCCCGATTTGATTTACCAATAGAGAATCGATAACTTGCATCTCGCGGTGCATATTTTGCAGATGTGCATAGAGCCCTGTTCAGTGGCGGCGCCGCTAACGAATCTCACAAGCCTTATTTCGCGGAAAAGGTGGAGGTTGGAAATGTAACGAATCTGAGCCACGCTATTGCAAACACATTGGCTTTTTTCAGCATCTTTTAGACGGAATAAGGCGTATCACATTCGTTACAACTGGAAAACGGGCCAAACGGGTGAAATAGCGTTGCTGAGATTCGTTAGAAAAGTCAGCTGCTGCATTCGCCGTTTTTTCCGCTACTTCAATGTCTCCGCATATAAAAAAACGCCCGGGCCGGCGCATATGCGCATCAGCCCGGACGGTATTACCGTGTCCGTTTATTGCCGTTCCTTTTCTTACACCATCTTGTTGAATTCCTTGCGCAGCCGCTTGATGATCCGCTTCTCCAGCCGGGAGATGTAGGACTGGGAGATACCCAGCATGTCGGCTACATCCTTCTGGGTTTTCTCCTCCCCGTCTGTTAGTCCGAAGCGCAGCTCCATGATGGTCCGCTCCCGCTCCGTCAGCTTATCCAGAGCCTTGTGCAGCAGCTTCCGGTCTACCTGCTCTTCAATGTTGCGGTAGATGGTGTCATTCTCCGTACCGAGCACGTCCGACAGCAGCAGCTCGTTGCCGTCCCAATCGATGTTCAGAGGTTCGTCGAAGGAAACCTCCGACCGGATTTTACTGTTGCGCCGCAGATACATCAGAATCTCATTCTCGATGCACCGTGAGGCGTAAGTGGCCAGCTTGATCTTCTTCTCCGGGTCAAAGGTGTTGACCGCCTTGATCAAGCCGATGGCGCCGATGGAAACCAAGTCCTCAATATTGATTCCGGTGTTCTCAAACTTCCGGGCTATGTAAACCACCAGCCGGAGGTTCCGCTCAATGAGCATCGCACGGACTGCGGCATCTCCCGATGATAGGCGGGACAGGAGAAATTCCTCCTCCTCCCGGGTCAAAGGCGGCGGCAGGGCTTCGCTTCCTCCGATGTAATAGATTTCGTCGCTTTTTTTGCCCAGCAGAATGAGAAATTTGTAGTAGTACAGTTGCAGCATCAGCCGCCATTTTGCTTGCATGTAGCGTACCTCCTGTTGATACTAATTAATCCGACAGCAGCATAGGATGGATTATGGCCTGGTAAGAGCCGTCCGCACTTAACTGGCCCCCGTCGAAGCCGATCAGCACCTTCCCGGTTTCCCAATCCCGTCCCCCGTAATGGAGCTGCACCTTATCCGGCCGGATGGCCAGCATAAATTGGGTAGACCGGTTGACTCCCCGGTACGGCACGATGCGCAGTCGGTCCTGCCAAGCAAATTCCTCTTCCCCCATTGCCGCCACAATGGATTCGGCATCCTGGGTCTGCAGCCGTTTCAGCCATTCCTTGGGCAATACATCTTTCCACAGCCTGGCTTCAGCGATCATAACCGGGGTTTTGGTCAAGGGATCGTACAGCTGGTTGCCGGTATCCACCAATCCGATGCAGGACAGCCGATGGCCTTTGATTTCCACCTCCACCGACGCCATCTGTTGGGCAGCCGCCTCCTGTTTTTTGGACCCGCGGAAAACCCGCATGTACAGCCAAATCAAGAACACAAAGCATAGTCCGATAAAACCGTATCCTGCCGTCCACTCATACACGCCGGTAAATACCGCCTCCAGCACGTCCTTCGGCGGCAGAAAAAAATAATACAGCCCATAAATACCCCCGGCGGTTACAAAAGCCGTCACATAAAAGGCGGCCACATTGCGGGCCAGGGCCTGCCACCCTTTGTACCCGAAGGAGATCAGCACCATCAGCACCGACACCAGAAACTTAATGCTAAACGCCAGCAAAAACGACCATTGGGGAAACAAAAGAAGCACCACATACACAGAGCCGAAGGCGGCGGCCGCGGCAATACGCCAGAGCTTAATCCTGCATTTCCTTGTCCACGCTGTAGCCAGGAGCAAGACGCCATCCGTCAAAAAATTGACCAGGAATATCAGGTCCGCATAAATCACGCCGACGCTCCACGCCCCTTCCCTACCTCCGCTTCACCGTGGAACCGTAAAACGGGACAAGCCGAACGGGGCACCATGGACGATAAGCTTGAACTTAAGTATAAGCCCTCTTTTGCTCATTGTCTGTCTAACCCTGCTGCCCGACCCGCTGTTTTTTTGTCGAAACCCCAAGTGCTTTGCTGGGGGGGTGAAGCTTCAATAATAAAGCGCAAAAAACCCTTTGCCGTGGATGGCAAAGGGTCATTGTGGCGGTTATGTGGTTATTCCCGGTTGTTCCGCGGACGGTTCCGCAGGAAGGTGGGGATGTCCAGTTGGTCTCCTGCCGGCTGGTTGCCGAAGGGCCGGATGCCTGCCGAACGGGTTTCCGGCTGGTGGGTCTCCGGTTGCCCGGGAGCCGGAGTGGAAGGACGGCGCTGAGGTGCTGCGGCAGCCTTGTGCTCGAAGCCGGTGGCAATTACCGTTACCTTGATTTCATCCTTCAGGCTCTCGTCAATAATAGCACCGAAGATCACATTCACCTCAGGGTCAGCTGCGGCGCTGACAATCTCAGCCGCTTCATTAACCTCGTAGAGGCTCATATTGATGCCGCCGGTAATATTCATGATGACGCCGCGTGCGCCTTCGATGGAGGTTTCCAGAAGCGGGCTTTGGATGGCCTTGCGGGCAGCATCGGATGCTCTGTTCTCGCCGGCGCCAACCCCGATACCCATCAAGGCGGAGCCGCGCTCCGACATAATGGTCTTCACATCGGCGAAGTCCAGGTTGATCAGACCGGGTACCATGATCAGGTCGGAAATCCCTTGCACACCCTGCAGGAGGACATTGTCCGCAACGCGGAATGCTTCCATCATGGGTGTTTTCTTGTCAATAATCTCCAGCAAACGGTCGTTGGGGATCACGATCAGCGTGTCCACCTTATCCTTCAGAGCGGCGATGCCCTGCTCCGCTTGCATGGCGCGTTTGCGGCCTTCGAAGGTGAAGGGGCGGGTGACCACACCCACTGTCAATGCGCCGCATTCCTTGGCGATTTCGGCGATAACGGGAGCGGCTCCCGTTCCTGTGCCGCCGCCCATCCCTGCTGTAACAAACACCAGGTCTGCGCCCTTCAGCTGTTGGATTAAGAGCTCGCGGGATTCTTCGGCGGCTTTTTTACCCACATCAGGATTGGCTCCTGCTCCAAGGCCCCGTGTCAGCTTCTCGCCGATCTTAAGCTTAACCTCGGATCTTGCCATATTCAATGCTTGCGCATCTGTATTCACCGTAATGAATTCAACGCTTTGGATGCCCGATTCAATCATCCGGTTGACTGCATTGCTGCCGCCGCCGCCAACTCCTATTACCTTGATCGTAGCAAGCTGTTCGTTGTCAATATCAAATTCCAGCATGCGTATTAGTTCCCCCTCACTGATCCTCATTCAGATTCATAGCAGTGTAACCTGCTATATTAATTCGCTTAGGAAGTTTTTCACCCTCTCGAAAAATCCCGGCTTGTCCGACGCGGCAGGGGATGAAGCCTTGACGGCGGCCTTGCGGGTATTCCCTGAAGGACGTGTCTTGGCGTTCTTCGCCACAAAGTTAATGATGCCGACCCCGCTGGTATAAGACGGATCACGGACACCGATGAATTCCGGCAAGGCAATCCTGACGGAAGTATCCAGTTCCCGTTTGGCAACGGACAGGATGCCCGGCAGGTTCACCGTTCCGCCGGTAAGCACATAACCGCCGGCCGCATTGCCATAACCTAAACGATGAACTTCAGCACGGATCAGCTGGAAGATTTCTTCAATTCGGGGCTCGATGATGCTGGCCAGATCCACCTGGGAGAATTCCTTGTCCAGATTGCTTCCGATGCGAGGCACCTTAAATACCTGATCGGCAGCGGCGTCATCGATGGACGCACAGCCGAATTTCAGCTTCATCTTCTCGGCATGTTCGGTTTGCGTATGCAAGCCGATGGAAATATCGTTGGTGACAAAATCGCCTCCAACGGGAATGGTGGAGGTAGCGGCCATGTTTCCGTCCAAGAAGACGGATATTGTTGTGGCACCCGCTCCCACATCCACCAGGACGGTGCCCAGAGACTTCTCATCCTTGGACAGGGTCAGATAACCGCTGGCCAAGGACATCAGGGTCAGCCCGGCAATGCGCAGGCCGGACTTCTCCACGACGCGCCTTAAATTATGTACGGCTGTTTTGGTTCCGGTTATGATGGTGGCTTCCACTTCGAGGCGGACACCGATCATTCCACGGGGGTCTTGGATGCCCTCAAGCCCGTCCACGAGGAACTGCTTGGGTACGATGCCGATAATTTCCCGTTCGGGAGGCAGAGCAATGACTCTGGCCGCTTGCAGAACACGTTCGATATCCTCATCGCCGATCTCCCGGTCTTCGTTGGAGACGGCTACAACTCCATGGCTGGACTGAAGCGCAATATGGTTGCCGGAAATCCCTACGAATACGTCCGAAATCTGGATACCCACCATACGCTCGGCATGGTCCACTGCACTCCTGATGGATTCTACAGTCTTGTCGATATCGACAATGGCACCTTTCCGGATTCCCTCGGATTCGCTTGATCCCACTCCAATTATATTAATGGCCCCGTTTATCACTTCGCCAATAATAACACGCACTTTGGATGTACCGATGTCCAGACTCACAATGACGTCATTGTTGCTCAACCGATGGCACCTCCTGTTCTTTCGTCTTAACGCTCCATTTATAGAAAAATGGAGGCTTGGGCCGGATGCTTCTGTATGTATTCAACAGGAGCCCCGGATTCCCTCTTTTTTCAACATTTTTTTTGGTGGAAAAATCTTCCCCGGCTACCCCTGATCCCCGTATAGGCCGGAGGAGGTATGCCGGTTTCAAACCCGGCAGAGCCTGTTTGAGGCAAGGGCTATCTTTACCCCGTTTTGCCCTGTTTGAAACAGGAGGTCTGAAGGGTGTACGCCTTATCGGTGCCATCATAAAGAGTCTATAAAGCTAGCAAACTCCATAATTTTAATTTTAACATTATTTCCAGGCGATGAGTAGTCCTAATTACCGATTCGCAAGCACTATATCGCCATGGTGTAGTCCTTATTTTAGGGGGAATTACCGACGTCACTGCTTCACCGGAAAATGCCGGCCTACCCGTTGGTGTTGCCGCCCTGAGCGTTGGTTTTATTGCTGGGGGTAGGGGTTGGCTTAGGGGAAGCTTTGGTGGAGCTGCCGGTCTGCCCTTTGGCCGGAGTGGCTTTGGCTGCATTCGTGGCTTTGGCCTGGTTCGTCTTAGACGCCGTCTCCCCTTCGAAGGGAGCATGGCGGATCTGCTCCAGCATGGTGATCACGCCGGAATCCTTGCCCCGTTCCTTCAGCTCATTAGTAAGAAAACCCAGATACTGAATGTTGCCGGGCAAATATTCGATGGTGGTCAGCACTTCGTAGCGAGACCGGGTGTAAATTTTGATGCGGTCCTCATATGCGGTGCTGGGATCGGGCCGGATCTCGGAGATGTCGGATAAATATTGCTGCGGAACCTGGGACAAAGCAATACACAGCTTGGCCTTCAAGGGATTATCCGCTGCCCAGCCGGAAAGAATGGGCATGTCCAAGGGGACATTGGCCGCTTGTCCGGCAACGGGCAAAGCACTTCCGTCGGCCAGCAGCACCTCCTTGGTGCCATCCTCCGCCAGCTGGAAGGCCACTCTGCGGTATTCCTCCACATGAATCTTCAGCACTCCCGGGAAGCTCTTCACGACCTCCACCGTCTCAATAAACGGATGTTTTTTGACATTGGCCGAAACGGCGCTTGTCCCCATCGTAAAAAAGTTGTCACCGGTTCTCGCCCCGGAAGCCGCTATAATCTCCTCCGCCGACACCAGCTCGTTGCCTTCCACTTTAATTTGGGAAATTTTGCTGATGGAGGATTGAAAGAAGAGGACCAGGAATAAAGTGATAAAAAAAACAATGACCAGCCGGCGCAGCTTGCCGCCCCCCCGCCTTTCCTTGGGACCGGCAGGCTTCATGGCAGGCACGGCGTTTCCTTTGGACAATCGAACACCTTCTTTTTCCCGGGTGGGCAGAATGAAGCATGGCCGGGACGCCATGCGAAACGCATATCCCGCACCCTCCGCTTTTCTTGGCGGCTGATGCGGGTTATGCAAGAAACACTTCTCTCATGATGGCCGGTTTTGCCGCGAATAAGATGTAATAAGGATGGCTTCTTGTTATGCCTCGGAAACCAGCTTTCCGGCTGCTGGGCTGCCGGTGGTCCATGCCGCAGTCGAAGTGGAAACGTCGGTTCTGGTGATGGAGGCTCCGAGACGGGCCAGGATTTCTTCTATTCTATCATATCCGCGGTCAATATGATGAATCTGTTCCACAACCGTAATGCCGCGCGCAGCCAGCCCCGCAATGACCAGAGCAGCTCCGGCCCGCAGGTCTGTAGCCTCCACAGTGGCCCCGTACAGACGGGGAACGCCGCGGATATAGGCATTGGCCTGATCAATGCGGATGTCCGCCCCCATTCGGGCCAGTTCATCCACATGTTTGAATCTGCCTTCAAAAATCGTTTCTTTGATTATACTCATTCCGTCTGCAAGTGATAGAAGCACCATAACCTGGGATTGGAGATCCGTAGGGAATGCGGGATGGGGGGAAGTTACGATCCGCTCCACCGCCTTGGGTCTTCCGTGGCAGCATACATGTATTATATCACCATCGATGGAAATTTGAACACCGGCGCGGCGGAGTGCGTGGATTGCGGAAGTGAGGTGTGAGGAGTTGGTGTTTTCGAGTGTAATGCTGCCCCGTGTGACAGCTGCTGCGATCATAAGTGTGCCTGTTACGATCCGGTCCGGTATGACGGAATAAGTGACGGGTACCAGCCTGGGAACACCTTTGATGGTGATGGTATCGGTGCCTGCACCGTATATATTGGCTCCCATGGCATTGAGATAATTTTGCAAATCCTGGATTTCCGGTTCCCTTGCCGCATTATGAATGGTGGTAAGTCCCTCTGCCTTGGCGGCAGCCATCATAATATTCTCCGTAGCCCCGACACTGGGAAAATCAAGGAAGACATCACTGCCGACCAGTTGACTGGCGGTGCAGACGATCCGGTTGCCGGATTCCTCCACCTTGGCGCCCAATGCTTCCAACCCCAGAAGGTGAAGATTAATTTTTCGCTCCCCGATGGCACAGCCACCGGGCTGATATACCCGAACCTCGCCGAATCTGGCCAGAAGAGGCCCCATCAGGAAGATGGACGATCTCATCTGTCCCATCAGCTCCTCGGGAATATGGGCGGAATGCATCAGCGCCGTATTGATGGTGACCGTGCCGTTTGCCAATTCCGCCTTGCACCCGAGGGACCTTAGTATATCCAGCATAACATGGATATCCAGCAAATCCGGCACGTTTTGGATACGGTGCACCCCTTTGGCCATAACCGACGCCGCCAGAATCGGCAGCGCCGCATTTTTGGCGCCCTGGATGCGTACCGTTCCCGCTAGTGGTCTGCCGCCTTCGATGACCAGCTTCTCCAAAGTTCCACCTCCGTAAAAGTTTTCCGTGAGAAGAGCTGCAGCTCCGCAATGTTTAAACGGAGAAGCATTTCTTTTTACCGGCCGGAAGCTTCCGTATCCGTAAAGTCGGGATACGCGCTGTCTGGCCAGTGAAGGAAAACCCGCGACTAAGAACCCGCGAGGCTTGTGAGCCGCCGCCTGCGCCTGCATGGGGAGAAAGCATCGCGATGCATGAATTGCCCGCCTGTTGCTTACAGCGGAGAGGGGAGCTTCACCATTCCCCGATCTTGCGGATCTCCGGCACCAGGTCCACCCCGGCAGCGGTCTTCACCGTAGAACGGATCAGCTCCATCAAGCCTGCAACATCTTCAGCTGTGGCGCCGCCGGTATTCACGATGAAATTGGCGTGCAGCGGAGATACCTCCGCTCCTCCAACCCGCTTTCCCTTCAAACCGGCTTCTTCAATGAGTTTGGCTGCAAAATGTCCCGGCGGATTGCGGAAGGTACTCCCAGCACAGGGCAGCTGCAAGGGTTGAGTCCGTCTCCGGCGGTCCTTGTAGGCTGCCATGGCGCCGGCAATTTCCTTGCGGTCCCCATGCTGCATCCGGAACACCGCTTCGGTTACAATGCCGGTTTCCTCATGAAGGATAGAGTGGCGGTACGCATATTGCAGTTCCTCCGGCGCCATTCTTTTCCATTCCCCCGTTCCCAGAAGAACCTCCGCCTCCACCAGAATCTTGGACATATCCGAGCCGTGGGCTCCGGCGTTCATGAACACCGCACCACCCACCGTACCCGGAATGCCGCCGGCAAATTCCAGACCTGTCAGCCCTTCCTTGCCAACCAGCACCGACAGCTTGATCAGAGAGAAGGCCGCCCCGGCATAGACGGTTTCCCCATCGAAGCGGACCTCCTCGAACGCCCGGCCCAGACGGATCACCGCTCCCCGGAAGCCCTTGTCGGACACCAGCAGATTAGAACCTCTCCCCAATAAAAACCAGGGAATCTGCCTGCTGTTCAGGTACGCTACGGTTTGCGCCAGCTTCTCCTTGGAGGAAGGCGTCACCAGCACATCCGCAGGTCCTCCAATCTTCCAGGTGGTGTAGGGAGCCAGGGGCTCCCCGGATAATACTTCTCCCACTTCAAAAGCCAGCAACTCGCGAGCCAACTCATGCATCGTCAAGCAACCTCCTTCACAGAACAACCGGGCCTGCCGGCGGCTCGCGGATCCCCGCGGGTTTGCCGCTTCAAGTTCCTGCCAGCCCGCCTTTTTACCGGGTGTCTGTCACGGTTATAGTGTAGTTTATGTAAAAGGCCCGAGAGTGTGACAAATGCCCATCCCCGATCGGTGCAATCACAGATGCCCGGTCAGATTTTCAATGGCAATCTCCCATTCTCCATCAAGACATTCGAATTTATGAATACTCGTATGCGAAACGGGAAAGGAGCGGTTTTTATTAGACCACTCTATCCCCTTGAGCAGATGGTACACCACATTGATAACACCGCCATGGGTAACGACGATCGTATGCTCAGTATGATTGCTCTTGGCCTGTTCCACGCATAATTGTGCCCATGCTTCTTGAATGCGGGAATAGAATTCATGGGGACTTTCCCCTCCGGGATAACGTTCGTCCATGCGCAAAGCAGAAAAATATAAACCTGGGTACCGTTCCTCTACAATTTCATGCGGCATCCCGGCGATCTTGCCATTGTTTATTTCTCTCCAGCAAGCCTGCCGCTGCGGTTCCATCTGCAATTTCCGCCCTATCTCATTGGCAGTATCCACTGCCCGTTGCAAGTCGCTGCAATAAAGCCGCCCAATGTTCCAATCGGATTGCCGATCCTTAAGATAACTGCCCAGCCTTTCCGATTGCCTGTATCCGTCGGTGATTAGCCCACGTTGGCTCCAGCCGCCCCGGAACCCTTCATCATCCATCCCGTGTCTGATAAAATAAACTGCCATTACCGCTCCCCCGCACAATTTATTCTGTTTGTAGTCGGTTTTTCACATATATTTGGGCTGAAAGCATCTATTTGGGCTATTATATATGATTTTTCATATACAATTGGGCGGCAACCCCCGGTCTGGCTAATTTGTATATGATTTTTCATATACAATCGAGCATCAACCCCGCATTGGGTTACTTTGTATATGATTTTTCATATACGTTCGTTCGCCATCCCCATGCTTGACACTGCTACTTCCGGCCTTCCGCCGCTTCGCGGATGAGGCCTACAATCTTGCCGGTAGCGTCGAAGCCGGCCGCCTCCTGCTCCATGGCAGCTGCGTAGGCGGAGCGGTTGGCATACAAATCCCGCACACGCGCCAGCAGTGTCTGCGCGTTCAGCTCCTCCTCCTCCAGCACCTGGGCAAACCCCCGGCGGGCGAAGGATTCCGCGTTCAGGATCTGGTCGCCACGGCTGGCGTTCCGGCTGAGAGGAATCAGCAGCATTGGTTTCTTCAGCACCAGAAACTCAAAAATGGAGGTGGCCCCCGCCCGGGAAACAGCCACATCCGCCAGCGCCAGCATATCCGCCAGGCCGCCGGTGAGAAACTCCACCTGCTTGTAGCCACGGCGTCCGTTAAGAGTGTCGTCCACATTGCCTTTGCCGCATATATGGATCACCTGGTACTCCTTCAACAGCTCCGGCAGCGCCTCGCGCACCGCCTGATTAATCGACTTGGCGCCTAGGCTTCCGCCCATCACCAGCACAACCGGACGGGTCCGCACAAAATCAAGATCCATCCGGGCCTTGTCCGCTTTGCCTTCAAGAAGCTCCCGGCGGATGGGCAACCCGGTATACACCGCCTTGTCCCCTTTAATGTGCTTGACCGTCTCCGGGAAATTGACGCACACTCTGCCGGCCAGCGGGACGGAAATCCGGTTAGCCAGCCCCGGAGTAATATCCGATTCGTGGATAATCACCGGAATGCCCCGCAGCTTGGAGGCGATAACCACCGGCACCGTCACAAAGCCGCCTTTGGAAAAAACCACACCCGGCTTCACCCGGCCCAGCACCCGCCAGGCGTCCCAAACCCCTTTGACCACCTTGAAGGGGTCGCTGATATTCTTCAGATCGATATACCGGCGCAGCTTGCCCGATGAAATGGCATGGAACGGGATTCCCGTTCCTTCCACAATGCCCCGCTCGATGCCTTCGGCAGAGCCGATGTAATCTACGCTCCAGCCAGACTTGCGGAGCTCCCCAATAAGAGCAAGGTTCGGCGTCACATGGCCCGCCGAACCGCCTCCGGTGAATACAATTTTGTTCATACCACTGAGTGGACTGTTGTTGTTCATAGGATGAGGATTCACCTCGAATATCGTGATATGTTGAGCAGAATGCCCAAGGACACCAGCATCAGTGTCAGGGACGAGCCCCCGTAACTGATCAGAGGCAGCGTTATGCCCGTCACCGGCATCATGCCGATGACCACACCGATGTTGATGATCACCTGGACGGCGATCATGCCGGTAATGCCGGCGGCCAGCAGGCTGCCGAAGGTGTCCGGTGCCGTTATGGCGGTGCGCATGCCCCGCCAGACCAGAATGGTGAACAGCACCAGCACCAGCCCTGCGCCGATAAAACCCAGCTCTTCCGAAATAATGGAGAAGATAAAATCCGTCTGCGGCTCCGGCAGGTAGCTGTACTTCTGGCGGCTTGCGCCCAGTCCCAGGCCCACCAGACCGCCCGGCCCGATGGCGTACAGGGATTGAATCGCCTGATACCCCGCACCCAATGGGTCTGACCACGGGTCAAGGAAAGCGGTGATCCGCTTCAGCCGGTAAGGGGCGGCGATAATCAGCCCCACAAATCCGGCTACACCGATCATGCCCAGACCGGCCAGATGGGACATCCGCGCACCGGCCGCATAGATGATCAGAAGCGATGCCCCTACCAGCACGGAGCCGGTGCCCAGGTCAGGCTGGAGCATAATCAGGCCGAAGGCGGCGCCCATCACCGCAAGCGGCGGCAGCAGCCCTTTGGTGAATTCGGTAATCCGGTGGTTCTCGTCCGACAACAGCTTGGACAAAAAGAGAATCATGCAGATCTTCATGAATTCCGAAGGCTGAATGCCGAAGGAACTGATGCCGATCCAGCTGCGGGCTCCTCCCCGAACCGCACCGATGCCCGGAATCAGCACCAGAATCAGGAGGGCAAAGCCACCCAAGAGCGCGGGTTTGGCCAATCTTTTCCACACCTGGTAGTCCACGTTCATGATGGCGGTCATGGCGATCACCCCAAGAACGGCGAACAGGAGCTGGCGCTTCAAGTAATAGTACCAGTCCCCAAAATCATGGTACGACAGCACCGCACTGGCACTGTAGACCATCACGACACCGATGCACAGGAGCGCAAGGGTTGCGATCAGCATAATCAAATCCGGCGAGTTTCGTGTTTTTCCCATGCCCGACACCTCTTTAAGCGTAAGCTTGTGAGGGGCAAGCAGGGCTTGACCCCTCTGTTAAAGGTTATGCACGGACTCCTTAAACATGCTACCCCGCTCTTCATAAGAGGAAAACATATCCCAGCTGGCACAGGCGGGCGACAGCAGAACCACATCGCCTTCTTGCGCAAATCCAAACGCCGCCTCCACCGCTGCCTGAAGAGCTTCCGCAGGGGTGTTAGCAGTATCGACGGTTTTGATCAGCTTGATTCCCGCCAATTCGGCAGCATGGGCGATTTTGTGCCGGGTTTCCCCCAGCGCCGCCACTGCCTTGACCCGCTCGCGGAAATGGGGAACCAGATCCAGATAGTCCATTCCCCGCTCCAGTCCGCCGGCAATAAGCACGATAGGACGGTCAAAAGCCTCCATAGCCTTCACGGTGGCCGCCGGATTGGTGGCTTTGGAATTATTGTAGTAGGCGATCCCGTTTTTCTCCCGGACAAACTCCAGACGGTGCTCCACACCGCGGAACTCGCGCAACGCCTTAGCGACGGCGGCCACATCCGCTCCTGCGGACAGGGCAGCGGCAACGGCAGCCAGCGCATTCTCCACGTTGAACTCCCCGGGAATGCCCACCTCCGCCGCGGGAAGCACCTGCACAGGCGCAGCCTCCGGCCCGGCCTTATACATGATACAGCGCTCCGGTGAGTCGGACAGATAAACCCCGGCCTCCAGCTCCTCCTTCATGGAGAAGGGCAGCACACGCGCCTGCAGAGCAGGAATCAGGGACCGGCAATAAGCATCGTCCCAATTCACCACCGCCACATCCTCCGGCTCCTGGTTGGCAAACAGCTTGGCCTTGGAGCCTGCATAATCCTCCATGGTGCCATGGTAGTCCAAGTGGGTTTCATAAACATTCAGCAGCACGGCGATCCGCGGACGGAACTGCTGGGTACCCTTCAGCTGGAAGCTGGAGAGCTCTACCACCATCCAATTCTCCGCCGTCGCCTCCTCAGCAGCATCGCACAGAGACCGGCCGATATTGCCGGCTACAATGGGATGAAGCCCCGCTTCGCCGAGCATCCGGCCGATCCACGTGGTCGTGGTGGTTTTCCCGTTGGAGCCGGTAATGCCGATCATCGGCGCCTGGCAGATCCGGTAGGCCACCTCCACCTCGGTCACCACCTCAATGGACAGCTCCAGCGCTTGGGCCACCGGCGGTGCTTTGTAGGGAATGCCCGGATTTTTCACCACCAGGGCTACATCTTCATGGATCAGCTCGGGAGGATGCCCCCCGCAAACGACAGAAATACCCAGAGCCTCCAGTTCGTCGGCCTCCGGGCATTCCTCGCGGTTCTTTTTATCATTGACGGTCACGATGGCACCGTGTTGGTGAAACAGCTTGGCAACAGCCACACCGCTTTTCGCCAAGCCCAATATGATAACCTGCTTCTGTTGATACCAGCCTGGCTCTCTCATGCCCTAGAACACCCCGTTCAAATATAATCCGATTCCGGCAAGCACCAGTCCCGCCAGCCAGAAGGAGATAACAACCTTCCATTCGCTCCAGCCCACCAGCTCGAAATGATGGTGGATCGGGCTCATTTTGAACACACGCTTGCCCCTGGTTTTGAAGGATGCCACCTGGATGACTACAGACAGCAGCTCAAACACAAACACACCGCCGATAACCAGGATAAGCAGCTCGGTTTTGGTGAGGATCGCTACCGCCGACAGCGCTCCGCCGATTCCAAGCGACCCCGTATCTCCCATAAACACCTTGGCCGGATGGGCGTTAAAGACCAGGAATCCCAGCACAGCCCCCACCATGGATGCTGCCAAAATAGCGGATTCCGGATGATGGCCCTTCATGGCAATAATCAGGAAGGCGCCAAACGCCACAGCGCTGGTACCTGACAGCAGGCCGTCCAGTCCATCCGTGAAGTTCACGGCATTGGACATACCCAGCATCATAATCACGACGAAGGGGTAATACAGCCAGCCCAAAGGAATAGACACATCCGTCAGCGGGATGAACAAATCGGTGGAATGGCCAATGCGGTACAGCATGTAGCAGACAAAGCCGGAAACCAGCAGCTGGCCCAGAAGCTTTTGTCTGGCCGTCAGCCCCAAGGAGCGTTTGAACAGAATTTTGATGTAGTCGTCCAAAAAGCCCACCAGGCCATAACCCAGCGTAGCCACCAGCAGGATGACCAGCTCTTCATTTTTGTCCGAGAACCGCAGAGCGGCTACGGACAAAGCCAATAATATAATGATGCCGCCCATGGTGGGCGTTCCCGCTTTTTTCTGGTGGCCCTGAGGGCCTTCCTTGCGGATCTGCTGGCCGAACTTCATCCGGCGCAGAAGCGGAATGAACAGCGGCCCCGCCAACAGGGCAAATAAAAACGCAACTCCCATGGGAAACAGCACTTCTTTAAGATCGATCACAACATTTTGCCCCCTGTAATGACATTCCTAGACGCCTGTCAGCACCTCTACCAGTTCATCGAGTCCCAGCATCTTGGAGCCCTTGACCAAGATGGCATCCTTGTTATCCGCCTCCGCCGCCACGGCGTCGATCAGCTCCGCCTTCTCCTGGAACCACTTGACCCGTCCCGGCGGCTGGCCTTTCCCTGCTTCAGACGCAATATGCCTGGCCAATGTTCCATAGGCGAATACCTTATAGATCTCCGGAGCCGTAAGCATCGCCCCGATCTCCTTGTGGTACCGCACCTCATCCGGTCCCAGGTCGGTCATATCCCCCAGCACGACGATTTTGCGCTCGTAGCCGGACAGCTCCTTCAGCAGCTCGATGGCCGCCTTCATGGACGTCGGAGTAGCACTTAGTGAATCATTGAAAATCACCGCGCCCGAACGTGTGTACATCGGCACAAGCCGGGAATAGCTCCGCTCCAGGCTGTTCATGCCGGTTACGGCATCCTGGTCGCACACGCCCATATACTTGGAGAGGGCGGCTGCAGCCAGCGCGTTCATAATATTATGCAATCCCAGCAATGGTACGCGGAAATAAGAGGCTGTGGGCAAATTAGTCTTAAAGCAGGTGCCCTCCAGCTCGTTCATAATCGCGATGGGATAGATATCGCATGTATCCGAGGAACCGAAACGATAGGTCAGAAGCCCGTCAGGTTTGTTGGCCGAGGCCAGCATTTCCCCCAGAAGCGGCTCCTCTCCGTTATAAACCAGCAGCGAGCCGGGCAGAAGCCCCTCGGCCACCTTCATGGTTGCTGCCGCCACCTCGCGCCGGCTGCCCAGTACCTTCAATTGGGTTTCCCCCACATTGGTAATAATGGCCGCCTCCGCACGTATAAACCCGGCCTGCTCCGCCAGATCCTCCTGTTCGTTCCATTGAAGCTCGAACACCGCCATCTCCATGGATTCATCCATCCGGAGAATGGCACAGGCCAGATCGGATAACGGATGGTCCACCCCGCCTTCCGTTTGAAAGGTTTTGTAGGTGGTGGCCAGCATGGTCGCCAGCACATCCCGGGTGGTGGATTTGCCGTCGCTGCCGGTGACGGCGATGGCGCGGGCCGGCAGCTCCTTGCGGTAAGCAGCAGCCAGCTTCAGCAAAGCCGTCTTCGCGTCCTCCACACAGATGGACGGAATCTGGCCCGGATACTCCTCTATATGTCCCGCCTGGCGCAGCATGGCTGCTGCTCCGCGGCGCACCGCCTCCTCCGCCAGTTCCAGTTTATCCCCCTGATCTTCAGACAGAGGGATATAGAGACAGCCTGGACGGACCTCCTCGGGATGAAGCGCTACACCTTTTATTTCCACCTCTCCGAACAGGTCGGGCACACTGCCCTCCGCCATCCGGGCGATATCGCTCAGCTTTCTTGTTATCAATGCTTCCGACTCCTTAGCGCGGCCCTTGCTTCTTCCCGGTCATCGAAATGATGGGTGGCGCCATTTATAATTTGATAGGTTTCATGACCTTTTCCCGCAATTAATACTACATCCTTGGGGCTTGCCATTTCAATAGCTAATTGGATGGCTTCCCGGCGGTCGGCAACCAGCCTGTAGCTCTCAGGAGTAAAGCCTCCCTCCAGCACACCCGGCTCGATGTCCCGCAGAATCGACTCCGGGTCCTCCGAACGGGGATTATCCGAGGTGACGAACACATAATCGCTGAACCGGGCGGCAATGCGCCCCATAATCGGACGTTTGGTCCGGTCCCGGTCGCCTCCGCAGCCGAAAACAGTAATCACCTTGCCCTCCGCCACTTCCTTCACGGCTGCAAGGGCATTCTCCAGGCCGTCGGGCGTATGGGCGTAATCCACCAGGATCTGAAAGTCCTGATCTTCTCCCACCGCTTCCATACGGCCTTCCACCGGGGGAATGGATTCCAGACTCTTCACGGCATGCTCTAAGGATACACCTTCCAAAAGGCAAACCGCAACCGCTCCGAGGGCATTGTAGACATTAAATTTGCCCACCAGCCGGAGATTCACGTCCGCATCTCCTAGCCAGGTGCACAGCCGGAAAAGGGTTCCTTGGCTGGTGATCCGGATCTCACGCGCGCTCACATCCGCAGCCTGCTCCACACCATATGTGACAACCTCCACAGCGGTTTGGGCGGCAAAATAGGCGCTGGCCGGATCATCCGCATTCAGCACAGCATAGCTGCGCCCGTCGGGATCGGACATTCCGCCGTTGCCCAGGCGGGAGAACAGCAGCCCCTTGGCCTGGCGGTAATTGTCCATGGTTTTATGGTAATCCAGGTGATCCTGGGTCAGATTGGTGAAAAGCGCGGTGCGGAACCGGGTTTCCTTCACCCGGCCCAGATCCAGGGCATGGCTGGAGGCCTCCATCAGGCAGTACTGCACTCCCTCATCCGCCATCCTCCGCAGACTGTCCTGCAGCTCCAAGGGCTCGCGGGTGTTGGTGGAACCGGTGGGATAGGAGGTGTTCCCGATTCTCATCTCGATATTGCCCATCAAACCGGTAACATACCCGCGGTCAGACAGAATCTTTTCCATTATATAGGTGGAGGTGGTTTTACCGTTGGTTCCCGTTACGCCGATGACCTTCAGCCGGGTGCTGGGATAACCGTTAAAGCAGGCGGCAATAGCAGCCAGAGCATGCCGGGCGTCCTTCACCACCAGCATAGGCACCGCAAGAGGCAGCGCCTCCTCCACAACCAGAGCGGCTGCACCGGCCTCCACGGCTGTGGCGGCGTATTGGTGTCCGTCTGAAACCAGCCCTCTTACGCATATGAACAAATCGCCGGGCTTCACCTTGCGGGAATCCGCCTGAATGCCCCGAATCTCTACATTTCCATCGCCAATCAGCCTATGTACGGCGAATAGTCCCGCAAACTCCTGCAGCTTCATGCTTATTTCCTCCTGTTATCAACATATCAGTCCGATAAATAAATCCGTACCGTGGAGCCTTGGGGTAGCCGTGTGCCCGCTGCCGGAAGCTGGCTCATTACCTTGGAGCCGGTGCCGGACTTGGCCAGGACCAGGTCGGAGCGGATGTCCTCGTAAATATCCTGGATGGTCATACCCACCATATTGGGCACCTCC
Source organism: Bacillota bacterium (assembly GCA_023386955.1). Taxonomy (GTDB): domain Bacteria; phylum Bacillota; class Bacilli; order Paenibacillales; family NBRC-103111; genus Paenibacillus_AR; species Paenibacillus_AR mesotrionivorans. Next base: position 25,065 of record JAEWIS010000024.1, on the reverse strand, counting down.
ACGTCGGGGATATCCGGGTATTTATATTCCTTTTGGATTTGGTCCTTGCTGGGCTCCACCTTCATATAACGCAGAGAGTCGGCCATAATGTTGCGCACAATGGGTGCGGCGATGAGACCGCCGAACTGAATGCCCTTGGGATTGTCCACGGCAATGTAAACCACCAGCTTGGGATTGTCCGCAGGGGCGAAGCCCACAAAGGAAACGATGTGCTCGCTGGCGGAGTAGCGGCCGTTGACCACCTTCTGGGCCGTACCTGTTTTGCCCCCGACCCGGTAGCCGTCCACAAAGGCATTGCGGCCTGTGCCCAGGGCCACCACCTTCTCCAGGGATTCCCTGACCTTCTGGGAGGTTTCGGGACTGATAACCTCCCGGACCACCTCCGGCTTCGCCGATTCTACCATCTCCCCCGTAACCGGGTGATACCAGCCTTTGGTGACGTGGGGCTTATACAGCTTGCCTCCGTTCACCGCCGCTGAGACAGCAGTAATCTGCTGGATCGGCGTGACCGACACACCTTGCCCGAAGGCGGTGGTGGCCAGCTCCACAGGGCCGACCCGGCTGGGCTTAAACATGATGCCGTTTTCCTCGCCCATCAGGTCAATGCCTGTTTTTTTGCCAAAGCCGAATTTGCCGATGTAATCAAACAGGGTTTCCTTCCCCAGATTCTGGCCCATGACCACAAAGCCGGGGTTGCAGGAGTTCTCCACCACCTGCTGGAAGGTTTCGCTGCCGTGGCCGCCGCGTTTCCAGCAGCGCAGCCGGGCGCCCCCCACCTCTATATAGCCGGGATCATAGAAGGGATCGCTCAGATTCACCTTATTCTCCTGCAGCGCTGCCGCCAGGGTAATGATCTTGAAGGTGGAGCCGGGCTCATAGGTCATCCAGATAGGCAGATTCCGGTTGTACACCTCGGAGGGATACTCCCTGAATTTCCCCGGATCATAGGTGGGCCTGCTGGCCATAGCCAGAATTTCCCCGTTGGTCGGGTCCATGGCAATGCCGATGATCCGGTCCGGCTGATGCTGCACCATCGCCTGGTCCATTTCCCGCTCCATGACGGATTGGATGTAGTGGTCCAGGGTCAGCTGCAGATTAAGCCCGTCCTGGGGTGCGTTGTATTGATCCGTAGAACCGGGCATGGTACCGCCGCTTGCGGTGGAGAGAAACGACACTCCTCCGCGTATGCCTTGCAGCAAATTATTGTACGAAGCTTCCACTCCTGTCAAGCCCTGATTATCAATTCCAGTAAAGCCCAATATATGGGAAGCCAGGGTTCCAAAAGGGTAATAGCGCTTATTGTCCTCCGCCACCACAATACCCGGCAGCTTCAGCTTGTTGACCTCCTCCGCCTTCTCCGGCGAAATTTTGCGGCCGCCCGGCTGGATCCGCTCGATCATGGAGCGTTTTTTGAGAATATCCAGCACCGATTGCTCAGAGATCTGCAGGACCTGGGCCAATTGGCGGGCCGTATCCTCGGGATCCTTAATTTGGGCCGGTATGGCCATAATGGTAGGTGTGGATACATTATACGTCAGCTTAACGCCGTTTCTGTCCCACACCTCTCCCCGCTTCGCTTCAAACGGAATATTGCGGCGCCAGGATTCCTCCGCTTTCTCCGCCAGGTCCGGCCCCATCCACAACTGCACGTATGCCAAACGGATAATCAGGGCGGCGAACAGGACTGTTCCCCCCAGCATGGCATACCATAATCGGCGACGTATGGTTACATTGGAAACCCGCACGGGCGCTCTCCCCCATTCGCAAATAGTCAGACTCGTACAATTCATGACTATTCGGGACAAACAGGGGTTAGAACAAGCTCGTGCGGGAGGTATCGCATCGTATATGAGGGGCAAATGGGGTATTTTATTTCCCCGCAGTCTCTTATGGCTTTTGGGACGTCTGCGGCGGGGGAGTCGGTGAAGAGGATGCCGCTCCCGCCGGCTTTCCGGAAGGTGTTGACTTTGGCGGGGGCGTTGGCGTCGCTGCCTTGCCCGAAGGGCTGGGAGTAGCCTTGGCTTTGCCGCTTGGTGAAGGCGTCGCAGAATGTTCCGCCGCTTCCGGCTCAGCGCCATCCGAACCCGGCTTAAGGGTGAGCAGCAGCTCCCGGTTATTCTCATCACCCGTCACCGTCTGGCCGACCACATAACCTTCCCCTTCCGTCTTGCACTTCAGGTCGGTTAACGAACAGACCTCCAGCGCATCCCGCAGGGACTTGCCGGCCAGATTGGGAATATTGGCCGTCTCCTCCTCCTGGGTCATCAGATACACCCGCTGGGTACTGGAGATTTTCGTATCGGGCAGGGGAATCTGCTTCAGCACATCTCCTCCGGAGCCGATAACCTCCGCCTTAAGCCCGGCCTGGTTCAATGTGGTTTTGGCGGCTGAGACAGCCATCCCCACCACATTAGGCACCGGTGAAAGAGTCTCTATCTTGGCCATCTGGGCTGCACTGGCTTCAGAGGTTACCCCCAGATAGCTCAGCGATTGGGAGATAATCTCCTTAAAAGCAGGGGAGGCCACCTCGCCGCCCAGATGATAATCCTTCTTCAAATCAGGCACATCGGCGACAATGACCACCACAATCTTGGGGTCATCCACTGGAGCGAAGCCGGCGAAGGTAATCAGCCACTTACCGTCCGCGTATCCCTTCTCCCCCGGAATAACGATGTTGGCGGTGCCGGTTTTGCCGGCGATCCGGTAACCGTCGATATAAGCCCGCCAGCCTGTGCCCATTTCCCGGTTGGACACCACCTGCTCCAGGTCCATCCCAACCTCCTTGGCTGTAGCCTCGGAAACCACCTGCCTTACCATGGTGGGGGTATTGACCTGAACCGGCTCATTGGTAACGGGATCGAGGATTTCTTTAATAATGTACGGCTTCATCAGCTTACCGCCGTTGGCGATGGCCCCGTAGGAGGCCAACTGCTGGATGGCGGTGACGGTCAATCCCTGTCCGTAGGTAGAGGTGGCAAACTCTGATTTATACTTCATTTTCACGACGCCGGCCGCTTCTCCAGGCAGATCGATTTGCGTAGGAGTGCCAAAACCGAAATTGGTAATATACTGGCCAAGTTTCTGGGTGCCCAGCTTTTCGATGCCCAGCTTGACGAAGGCCACGTTACTGGAGCGGAGCAGTCCCTCCATATAGGAGATTTTGCCCCAGCCGACGGTATTGTGGTCATGCAGCCGGCGGTCATCCACCACAATGCTGCCTGACTGGTAGGTATCGTTGGGGTTGAACATGTTTTCCTCCATAGCCCCTGCCAGGGTAACCAGCTTGAAGGTGGAACCGGGTTCATACGCATAGGAAACTGCATTGTTGCTGAACACGGCGGGGTTGGAAGCAGCCTCCCAATATTTGTTGGGATTATAATCCGGCGCATTGGCCATCGCCAGGATTTCTCCGGTTTTGGGATTGGCGGCAATGGCCGTTACACTCCTGGGGTTCCATTTTTCATAGACCTGGCGGATGGCGTTTTCCACATAATACTGGATGGTCTGGTCCAGGGTCAGAACCACATTTTTCCCGTTGACGGGTGCCGTATAAGACATCTTGCCGTTGGGAATTTCCACTCCCTTGCGGTCGCTTTCCTTGTTAAGTTCGCCCGGAGTCCCCTGAAGCAGATCATTCAGGGAGTATTCCAGCCCGTACCCGCCTGGTTTATCCCACTTATCCATATACCCCAATACATGGGATGCCAAATTTTTGAACGGGTAGGCCCGCCGGCTGGTTTTGGTCAGGTAAATCCCCACATCCTTGGTATCCAGCTTTTTGCCTTCGGTTTCTTTGTTCCTCAGCTCAATTTTGAGCTTAAGCTCCTCGATCAGCGCGTCAACCTTTTCCTTGGTTTCAGAATCGATCTTGTAGCCCTCGCTCTGAACCTCCACCGCCATCATCATTTCTTCGCTGTTGGGTCTTTTGCGGGTAGCCATCTCATAAATTTTGCTCTCCAGCTTGGCCGTTGCCGCAGGATCGCTGCTTGTGGCCAATACCGCGGATAGTCCCTGGGAGATATCCCGCTCCAGCCCCTTGGTTTTGATCACCTGGGGATTCAACGTCACGATGTAAGCGATGCCGTCTTCTGCCAAGATTTTTCCATTGCGGTCGGTTATGGTTCCCCGCTCCGCCGGAATTGTCTTGGATTCCTGCCATTTCTTCTCCGCCCTGGCCAGCAGCCACTCGTGGTCAACCACCTGTACCCAATAGATCTTGACGATCAGCCCAAGAAAAAAAAGGGTAAAAAACAGGCCGATAACCAATGAACGGCTACGCGTTAGCTTCTCCATGTTTTCACCCTGCTTTACATATGTAATTAGTCATCCTCAATCACGGTCCTTATGGCTTACCCGCAGTTGACGAACCCTGCTGGGTTTTTACTTCACCCGGCACACGGACGAAATTATCCTCCTGTATGCGCACAAGCCCCTTCTTCGCTGCCTCATCCATATATTGGGAAGGATCTATCATCTTCGACAATTTTTCCTTCAAGGCATTATTGTCGGCTTCCAGCCGGGAAATTTCCCTCTCCACATTCTGAATCCGGGTATTCATCTGATAGATTTGGGCATACCGCCATATGACAACGCCTGCCACCAGCGCACAAAGCAGCACCGTAAACAAGTACAGAAGCTTCTCCTGTGTCGGAAGGCGGCTTGTCCGGTATACCACCCTGCGGGTTTCCTTGATCTTAACACGTTCCGGGGAGTTTTGTCTCTCCTCGACTGCCAAATTCCCACGTATGTAAGCTGCCATTTTTACACATCCTTCATCAGGTTCTCACTCGATAGAATCGAACGGTGCTTGATCTATGCGACAGACGGCTTATCCCAGCTTCTCGGCGATGCGCAGCTTGGAGGAGCGGGCCCTCTGGTTTACTTCCAGCTCATTGTCCCCCGGCACGATGGGCTTGCGGTTGACCAGCCTCAGGGTGGATTTCCGGCCGCATACGCAGATGGGGAAATCCGGCGGGCAGGTGCAGGACTCGATATGTCCGGCGAATGCTTGTTTGACGATCCGGTCCTCCAGGGAGTGAAAGGTAATGACCGAAATTCGTCCGCCGGGCTTCAGGCATTCAATCCCCTGCTCCAGCACATCCTCCAGCGCACCCAGCTCGTCATTGACGGCAATGCGGATGGCCTGAAAGCTGCGTTTGGCCGGATGCCCGCCCGTCCGTCTGGCTGCTGCGGGAATACCTTCCTTGATCAGCTCGGCCAGCTGGCCGGTGGTTTCCACGGGGGCCTTCTCCCGGGCCTTCACGATCACAGAAGCAATTCTTCTGGCGAACTTCTCCTCCCCGTATTCGAACAGAATCCGGGTCAGCTCCGCCTCCGGCCATTCATTCACCAGCTTCCGGGCCGTGAGAGGAGCAGTTTGGTCCATGCGCATGTCCAGCTCCGCATCCTGATGATAGCTGAAGCCCCTGTCGGCATCATCCAGTTGGGGCGAGGACACGCCTAAGTCCAGCAGGATGCCGTCTACCTGAGGCACACCCTCCGCAGACAACGGAACCCCGGCCTTCTCCAGAGCCTGCCGGATATAGCGGAAATTCGTTTTCACCAGGGTAACCTTATCCCCGTAGGGCGACAGCTTCTCCCCGGCAAAAGCCAACGCCGCATCATCCTGGTCCAGCCCGATCAGCCGTCCACCGTCTCCCAGCTGTGCCGCAATCCGCTCACTGTGGCCGGCTCCGCCCAAGGTGCAATCGACATAGATGCCGTCCGGCTTGATGGCAAGTCCCTCCACAGCCTCTTCCTTCAAAACCGTAATATGATGAAACAAGATGTGTATAACCTCCTAGAAGTTAAAATCAATCAGCGTTTCCGCTATTTCGTTAAAGGAGTCCTCGGAGGCCTGGGAATAGCGGTCCCACTCCGCCTTGCTCCAAATTTCGATTTTTCCCGATACGCCGATAATGACGCAATCCTTCTCCAGCAATGCATGATTAATCAGGTTATTGGGTATATTTACCCTTCCCTGTTTATCCAGCTCACATTCGGTGGCCCCGGAAAAAAACATCCGGCTGAAGGCTCTGGCCTCCGCCTTCATCATGGGCAGCGCTTTAAGCTTCTGCTCCAGGACTTTCCACTCTTCCATCGGGTACACAAACAGGCATTTGTCCAGGCCTCTTGTGATGACAAAGGTGGGAGCGAGCTCATCGCGGAATTTGGAGGGAATGGTGAGCCGGCCTTTTTCGTCGATGGCATGCTGATATTCCCCCATGAACATAATTCCGCCCCCTTTATCCCCACTTTGCCCCACTTTTCACCACACCTTTAAAAGAGTTCTCCACATGTGCAAAAAATCCTGCTGGGATCAGCAGGATTTCAAAAAAAGATTTCATATATTTCGCCAAAAGTCAACCAATTACGTCAATCTTTGAATGGATTTTAGAAAATCATGTCGTTTTATCATCTGTTTCCTCTTTAGGCTGGACAGATGCAGCGGGAAACGGATCATTTGACGGAGGCAAACGGTCCTTATGAGATTGCATTTTCTGTTGATAAGCCTCCGCTTGCGCTCTGCGCTTCTTCCGGCTTCTGTTATGCAATATCCACAGTGGAGAACCGACGACAAGCCCGATGGCTGCGATGGGGATAACTCCTGCCAGGAAAACCACCAGCCCTTGTCCAAAACCGGCCAGGAACCCCATCGACGAGAGCATGGCATCCCGGGAACGGCCGAATACGGAATCGGATTTGTGGGTATCCAGAGAGCTTCCGGGCTGGTAAAGCCGGATTTCCACGGTGGAAAAAGCCACATTCGAGTCGATGTAGCGCATACGCCCCTTCATTCTTTCAATGGCTTCCTGAATCTTGGCCAATTCGTTGGTGTATTGCACCAGTTCCTCTGTCCGGGTAGCCTTCTGCATAAATTCCAGGTAACGGGCCTCTACCACCTGCTTGGCCTTCAGCTGGGCTTCCAGATCCACATACTCCTCGGAGAAGTCCTGAGCCTGGACATTGCGCTGAATAGCCTCATTCGGTATCTTCTCCAGCTCCTTCAGGAAGGTGGAGAAGCCTGTGGACGGAATCTTCAGGACGAAGTTTCCGCCTTCCTCCCGGCTGGTGCTGTTCTCCGAGAATTGGAGAATGTAACCGCCGGAGAGGGTCACCAGATTGCGGATCTCCGCCTGTGCATCCGCGTAGCTCTTCACCTTCATGGTCAGGTTGGCCTTGTAAACCAGCTTACGGTTCAGCCCTTCCTGATCCGTTCCCATACCGGAGAAGCCCGCTCCCTTCTCCTCCCCTGTGCCGCTGCTTTGGCCACCGGCATTGGCCTGTCCGGACGGTTGGGCCGCCGGAGCCGCTTTACTGTTGTCCTTATCCGCCTGCTGGGAGGTTTTGGTTACCCCCATCTGGTCGGCAACCGAGTTGCTCATCGAGTTGGCCGACAAACCGCTTTCGCTGCTTGCCGTGGAGCTTTCACTCTTGTCCGCCGCGGAGCAGCCTGCCAGCGCCAGCGCTGCCGCCAGCCATACTGCCGCAATCCTTCTCCCCCATTTCATGCCTGGTTCCCCCTGTGTTTTGTCATTTACATGGATCCATCCGGAACCGCAGGCTCCGTTATCCATCAAACGGCATACGCAGGGAAAATGTTGCAATTGGCCCTCCATTTTACTGTGGCCCAATTCAAAAAAAAGAGGCAGCCCTCCTAATGGATACGGAAGGGCTGCCTCATTCATTCGCTTTTCAGGGATGCTTAATGCTCTGCCCAACCGGCCAGATAAGCGGTTTGCTCCTCGGTCAGGGCATCGATGGCCAGACCCATGGAAGCCAGCTTGAAGCGGGCTACCTGCTCATCCAGCTCATAAGGCACATTGACCACCTTATTGCCGATGGCTTGGTACTGGTCGTTAACATATTTCAGAGCCAGCGCCTGCAGGGCAAAGGTCATATCCATAATCTCTGCCGGATGCCCGTCGCCTGCCGCCAGATTCACCAGACGGCCTTCGGCCAGCAGATAGATGCTGCGTCCGTCCTTCAGCTTGTATTCCTCAATATTCCTGCGGACTGTCCGTTTGGAGACGGACAAGGCGTCCAGCTCCGGCTTGTTCACTTCCACATCGAAGTGTCCGGCATTGGAGAGAATCGCGCCGTCCTTCATCACCGCATAGTGCTCGCCCCGGATCACATCCCGGTTGCCGGTTACCGTGACGAAGAAATCGCCTTCCTTGGCGGCTTCCAGCATAGGCATCACATGGAAGCCGTCCATATACGCCTCAATGGCCTTGATGGCATCCACTTCGGTAACAATGACCTTGGCGCCCAGCCCCTTGGCCCGCATTGCGACACCCTTGCCGCACCAGCCGTAGCCGACGACAACAACGGTTTTGCCCGCCACCACCAGATTGGTGGTGCGGTTAATGCCATCCCATACGGATTGGCCGGTTCCGTAACGATTGTCGAACAAATATTTGCAGAAGGCATCATTTACAGCCACCATCGGGAACTTCAGCTTGCCCTCGTTCTCCAGAGACTTCAGCCGGAGAATGCCGGTTGTAGTCTCCTCTGCACCGCCCCGGACCTGAGCCAGCAGATCCTGGCGTTCACTGTGAAGAATGGTCACCAAATCTCCGCCGTCGTCAATGATCAGGTCGGGTTTTTCCTCCAAGGTTTTGATCAAGAGGGCCTTATACTCCTCCGGAGAGGGATTGTATTTGGCATACACCCGGATGCCATCCTCAACCAGCGCTGCGCATACATCATCCTGTGTGGACAGCGGATTGCTGCCGGTGATGGTCACATCTGCTCCACCGGCCTGAACCACCTTGGCCAGATACGCGGTTTTGGCCTCGAGATGAAGGGAAATGGCCACCTTCAAACCTTTAAAGGGCTGCTCCTGTTGGAACTGCTCCTTGATTTTGTTTAGGACCGGCATGTGGGCGTCCACCCAGTCAATTTTCAGATGCCCTTCCGGAGCCAGCGCCGGGTCGGCAATAATGCTTTGGTTTTGCAATGTCATTGGAATGCCTCCTTTAAGGATTGGGTTATCGTTTCTATTAAAAAAACATCAGCCGGTGTTTACCGTCATTGTCATAAGATGTGACAATGAGCTCATCAATCCAGCCGCTTCCATAACGGTTCAAATAAGCAAACACATTATACACTCTTTCCTGCGGCTTGGACAATGGGCTCAAGCTGAGCCGGATGCGGTCCAATTGGCGCAGCCCGCTGGAAAATTTGCTCTGCAGGGAATCCGCAGCCCGGTTGCGGAGATATTCGATCTGCTCCACAATCTTTTGCTTGTTGGTGTCCCCCAGCTTCGCCAGGCCGGGATTGAGGCTCGCTACGGTTTCCATAACAGGCCGGTACAGCTCCAGAAATCTCCTGCGGGTTTCCGAAAACAGCTCCTCCACCTCGTATTGCCCCTGGTCCATCAGCCACTCCTGGCGGAAGTCATCGAACTGGTCCATTACGGCATCATACGTGAGGCCGAATTTTTCCATATTCTTATGTACCGTTCCTTCAATTAAGGTAAACTCCAGGCGGGGTTTGATGATTGGCAGCCGCAACCCCATCCGGTGGAAGGCCTCCCGGGTTAAGGACCAATAGGCGATTTCCCCCGGTCCCAGTACCACAGCCAGCACCGGAAGCACATAATCCTGCATCATCGGCCGGGTCATGACATTATTGCTGAACCGCCAGGGCTCCTCATCCACAAGACGCTCCAGCTCTGCCTTCTCCACGCGGAAGGTCCGTTTCCGGTTGGTAAACCCGTCTCCATCCCGGTACAGCAGGGTCCGCTCGCCATTGTCATCATAGAAGAACAGATTGGCCTGCCCCGGAGTCTGGTCCGCTTGCGGGGTATAACCCAGCGCTGCCACAGCCGCGCTGCCATCCAGCACACAACGGTTCAGCTCATCGCAATCTGCCAACAGACGCCGGAACATGGGGCTCTCCAGCCGGCGCAGGGCCGGATCCTCGGAATCCAGCAGGACCAAGCCGTGGGCTCCGAACAGCCATCCCATAATCCGGGCAAAATAATCCGTCAACGTCCGGGACACATCCGCAAATTCCCGCAGACGCGCCATCAGATCAGGCTTGAAGTCGCTGTCCTGGAGCCATTCCTCCATCTTTGCCAGAGCATCAGCCCAGGAGTCGAAATCCAGCCGGCTTACAGCCTCGCGTTTGCCTGTGGGATGCTCCAGACGGTACCGTTCCACAGCAAGCTGCGGGGTTAAGGCAAACCAATGATTCACCTCATCAAAGTCATGGTCCTCCCCGGCAATCCAGAAAACCGGAACCACCGGCTTGCCCAGCGTGGCCGAAGCCTCACGGGCCAACCGGATAATAGAAATTGCTTTATAAATCACCAGCAGCGGTCCTGTAAATAAACCTGCCTGTTGGCCGCCTGTTATTACCAGTGTATCCTCCTGCGCCAACAGAGCAAGGGATTGACGGACGGCCTCATGGTCGTTTCCTTGCTTGAGATTGTATGCTGTCAGCACCTCGATCATGCTATCCCGCGGCGCCCGCTCCGAATGAGTGGAGGCTAACCAGTCTGCCCGTCGCTCCCATTCGCCGGCCTGCCAAGGATGATAATCGAAACGCTCTGCCACCTTATCGTAATGCCGGCAATAATCCTCCGCCAGCGGCTGGCTTTTGCTCCGTACCGCTTCTACCAGTTGCAAGATGCTCCGGCCTCCTCTCATGTCCAGCTTTTATCTTAACGCAAAGCCAAGCTTTGCACAAATACCAAACTGCTTATGCCTATCAAGTTTTTCATTGACAACCAAGTATGAAGACGCTACGATAATCCCATTCTATCCCAGCAGCTTGTTCTGCTGACGAAGGGGATCCAATGAAATCAAGTATGCTTTGGGACGTCGTCATTTATCTTGTGCTCCCGATAGCCGTTTGGCGGTTGGGAGAAGGCCACCTGCCTGACTATTATTTGATTTTACTTACAGGCATTCCGGGTATTATCTACACCGTGCTGACACTGGCTATCCGCAAAAAAGCCAACTTTACAGGCATTTTCCTGCTGACGACCATGCTGATCGATTCCGCCTTGGACCTGTTGGCCGGCTCTGTACGCAATATGTTCCTGTACGGCTTATGGCAAAGTGTAGTCATGATCCTGTTCTACGGCCTCACCCTGCTTCTAAGCCGCCCGGTGAGCATGTACTTTGCCTTGGATGTGGCTGAGCTCCAAGGTTATAACCGCCAGGAAACCCGTGAGCTGTACGTTTCGCCCAAACCCTGGAGGCTGCTGCAGCTGATTACTGTTCTGATGGGCGTAAAAAGCCTGGGCTTCGCCTTTATCAAATGGTCGGTCCTTACCCATTTTTATAATGAACAATTGGGCAAACTTACCATTGGGTATGACAATTACCTTTTTTATATCCGGATGTATAACTGGGTTTGGGGCGCGGTTATCGCGGTGTGCTGGCTGCTGTTTTATAGAAGCGTAATGGCACTCGTTAAGGACGAGCCCAATCCGGCCGTGTAGCTTATCCCCACCTGTAATAAAAAACCGCCGCGGCTCCCTTGGGGAATGCCGGCAGGCGGTTTTTGCTTTAGAATTAGTACAAATGGCAGGCTGTAAAGTGGCCGGGCTCTACTTCCTTCATCTCCGGCATGGATTCCGCACACTTGGCCATGGCCTTCGGACAACGGGTCCGGAAGGGACAGCCGCTGGGCGGATTCATGGGGCTCGGTACTTCGCCCTGGAGGATAATGCGCTCCCGTTTCTTTTCCACTTCAGGATCGGGAATCGGAATTGCCGACAGAAGGGAAACGGTATACGGGTGAAGCGGGTGGGAGTACAGCTTCTCAGAAGTCGTAATCTCCATCATTTTGCCGAGATACATAACGCCAATCCGGTCCGAGATATGCTTTACCATCGCCAAGTCATGGGCAATGAACAGATAAGTCAAATCCCGCTCCCGCTGGAGCTTCTTGAACAGATTAACCACCTGGGCCTGTACGGAAACGTCCAGAGCGGAGATGGGCTCATCCGCCACGATAAACTGCGGCTGGATGGCCAGCGCCCGGGCAATACCGATCCGCTGCCGTTGACCGCCGGAGAATTCGTGGGGGAAACGTCCGGCATGTTCTGAATTCAGACCCACGTCTTGGAGCAGCTGATAGATCTGCTCCTTGCGTTCCTTGCCGGAAGCCAAGCCGTGGATATCAATGCCTTCGCCGATAATATTCTCAATGGTCATTCTGGGATTCAATGAAGCGTAAGGATCCTGAAACACCATTTGCATTTGTTGATTGAACTTCTTCAGCTTCTGGCCCTTGTACTTGTAGATGTTCTCACCGTTAAACAGCACTTCACCTTCTGTGGCATCATACAGCTTCACAATGGTCCGGCCTGCAGTGGATTTGCCGCAGCCGGATTCGCCTACAAGACCGAAGGTTTCTCCGCGTTTAATGGCGAAGTTAATGCCGTCTACCGCTTTAAGCACGCCGTTTCTGACATTAAAATGCTTCTTGAGATTTTTGACCTCAAGTAAAGTTTCCTCTTTCATCCTAGCGTACCTCCTTCGCAACAGGCCTGGATACTTCAGGCGCCATCGGATGGGTTAGCCAGCAAGCAGCCGCATGACCTTTGCCGATTTCGGTAAGCTCCGGGTCTATCTTCTTGCAAATATCCATGGCATAAGCGCAGCGGGCAGCAAAAGCACAGCCAACTGGCGGGGCAAACAAATCCGGAGGTGTGCCTTCAATGGGCATCAGCGGCTCATCGGCAGACTGATCAAGGCGGGGCATGGATGCAAGCAAGCCCCATGTATACGGGTGCTTGGAGTTGTAGAATACATCATCTACCTTCCCGACTTCCACTACCTTGCCGGCATACATAACCACAACACGTTGGGCGATATTCGCTACCACACCAAGGTCATGGGTAATGATAATAATGGACATCCCCAGCTTCTTCTGCAGATCCTGCATCAAGTCGATAATTTGCGCTTGAATAGTTACGTCCAATGCGGTGGTAGGTTCGTCCGCAATCAGAAGCTTGGGACGGCAGGCCAGAGCAAGTGCGATCATAACCCGCTGGCGCATACCGCCTGACAGCTCATGGGGATACTGCTTGACCCGGGATTCCGGGCTGGGAATGCCAACAAGCTTCAGCATCTCAACTGCTTGCTCGATAGCAGCCTTTTGGGACAGCTTTTGGTGCTTGACCAGACTTTCGGCAATTTGCTTGCCGACAGTCATGGTAGGATTCAGGGACGTCATGGGATCCTGGAAGATCATACCCATTTCGTAACCGCGGATATGCTCCATGTCCTTGTCGGACAGCTTGGCCAAGTCCTTGTCGCCATCAAACAAAATTTGCCCCTTCTTAATGTTTCCGGGAGGCATGGGAATCAGACGCATGATGGTCTGTGCGGTTACGGACTTGCCGCAGCCGGATTCGCCTACAATGGCGAGTGCTTCGCCTTTATGCAAATCGAAAGATACTCCCCGTACGGCCTGAACCTCGCCGGCATACGTGCTGAAGGAGACTTCGAGATCCTTAACATCGAGTATAAGGTCATTGCTTGCTTTGTTCATGGGGTCCACCTCCTGTAAGTCCGCTTATTTGCGCATCCGTGGGTCAAGAGCATCACGCAGACCGTCACCCAGCAGGTTAAAGGCCAACATGATAAGAGAAATTACAGCAGCAGGGAAAAACAGCTGGTACGGATGCCCTTGGATAATGCTGCTGATGGCGTCGCTTGTCAGCGTACCAAGGCTCGCTTGGGGAGCGGGAATACCCAGACCCAGGAAGCTCAAGGTTGCCTCGGTAAAGATGGCGCCGGGGATGGAGAAGGTAATGTTAACGATAATAACGCCCAAGGTGTTGGGCACCAGATGTTTGAATAGAATGCGGTTGTTGCTGGCGCCCAATGTGCGGGCGGCCAGAATAAACTCTTGTTCCTTCATCTGCATAACCTGGCCGCGGACCAGCCGCGCCATACCCATCCAGCCGAAGGCGGTCATGGCGACGATAATCGTCAGCAAACCTTTTTCCATAACAACCATCAACAGGATAACAACCAGCAGATAAGGGATAGCATACAGAATTTCCACAATACGCATCATGAAGTTATCGGTAGCGCCGCCTTTGTAGCCGGCGATGCCTCCGTAGATAACCCCGATCATCAGGTCCAAGCTGGCAGCCACGATGGCAATGGTCAATGAAATCCGGGCGCCAAACCAAACACGGACCCAGAGGTCACGGCCCAAGTCATCCGTGCCGAACCAGTGGGTGGCATTGGGAAGCTTGTTTACGTTCATGAAGCTTTGCTCCGAATAAGAAAACGGGCGGATCATCGGCCCGAATATAGCCAGCAAAATTAATGCGATCAAAGCAAACAAGGCGGTCATCGCCACTTTGTTCTTCTTCAACCGGCGCCAAGCATCCTGCCAATACGTAAGGCTAGGGCGGACAATGCGCTCGCCATTATCATCCTTAGGCGCAGGCAAAAACATATTTTCATTAATATTCATCGACATCCGGTTCACCCCCTCAGCTTAATGCGCGGATCTATGATGGAATACAGCAGGTCTACTATAAAGAGTATGACGACAAGCGCGATGCCATAAACCACAGTAGTACCCATAATGAGGGAGTAGTCCCGATTATTGATGCCGTCTACCAACATTTTACCTGAACCCGGTACAGAGAAAATTTTCTCAATGACAAAAGAACCGGTAACCAGATGAGCCGTGATCGGACCAAGGATGGTGATAACGGGAAGAATCGCATTACGGATGGCATGGTTAACCACAACACGCACATAAGGCAACCCCTTCGCCTTAGCCGTTTTGATATAATCCTGATTCAACACCTCAAGCATATTGGAACGCATTAACCGGGTGATCTGCGCAAGAGGCGAAGCCGATAATGCGAGTGTTGGCAGAACCGTATGTTTCATGGACGCCCATGTGGCGACTGGAAACCAATGAAATTGAACCGCAAGAAATTGGATAAGTAAGGTAGCGATTACAAAGCTGGGCACAGATGTTCCTAAAACCGCTAATATGGTAGCGAGTCGGTCAGGAATTCTGTTATGGTACAGCGAGGAAGTAATCCCTAAGAACAAACCGCCGATAACGGCAACAACCAAGGCTTGTAAACCCAGCTGAACGGTTACTGGCATAGCTTCCTTCAGCATTTGGTTAACATCCCGGGATTGTGATTTGTAGGAAGGGCCAAGATCACCCTGCAGCAGGGAACCCACATATCGGAAATATTGCTTCCAGACAGGCTCGTCCAGATGATAAAATTTATTCAAATTTTCCAGAATAGCAGGAGGCACCGGTTTCTCTTGGGTGAAAGGTCCGCCAGGTACGGAATGCATGAGTATAAAGGTTAGAGTAATTATCACCAAAATCGTAAGAACGGCGTTTACTCCTCTTTTAATAAGAAATGATCGCATAAAGTTAGTTACCCCTTCCCAAGCCTCTATCATCAGAACATGAGGTATGCCTGCACGTACGGCATACCTCATGTGCGATCTTTTTTATTTACTTAGTAACAGCATAACGGAAGCTCATTTCACGGTTAGCAGGAGTATAGACACCAGTGATGTCCTTCTTGATGGCGTTAGCCGAGGTGTAGAAGTAGATCGGCATAATCGGCATTTCATCCATCAGGATCTTCTCTGCGTCACGGAATTGTTGAATCCGCTTAGCTTCGTTTTGTTCCTTCTTGGCAGCTGCTACCAGCTCATCATACTGCTTGTTGCTCCAGCCGGTGTTGTTGTTGCCGCCGCCTGTAACGAACATGTCGATGTAGGTCATCGGATCCAGGTAGTCGCCGATCCAGCCGGTACGAATGACTTGATAATCCAGCTTGGATTGTTTGTCAGTCCATACCTTGGATTCAACATTACCCAGGGTAACTTCCACACCCAAGTTCTTCTTCCACATTTCTTGGATGGCTTCAGCAATTTTCTTGTGGCCTTCATTGGTGTTGTAAGTCAGCTCTGTTTTGGGGAAGGCAGTCAAGCCCAGTTCCTTCAAGCCTTCATCCAACAGCTTCTTGGCTTCTGCAGCGTCTTCCTTGAAGTAGGTTTGGGTAGCGGCGTCGCCTGTACGGAAGTCCTTGCCGGCCATGATGATACCGGGGGATACGAAAGCGAATGCCGGAGTTTGACCGGTCTTGGTGATGTTGTCGATAATCGGCTGACGTTGGATGGCCATAGTCAGAGCCTTACGAACCTTCACATTGTTGAAAGGAGGCTTAGTTACATTGAAGCGGTAGAAGTAAGTAGCCAGCTTCGGAGATACAATCAGCTCGCCGCTCTTCTTCGCAGTTTCAATAGCAGCCGGAGTTACGGATTGATAAACATTCAGCTCACCGGTGGTGTACATTTGCCATGCAGTGTTGTCGTCTGTGATGTTGTTCCAGGTAATTTGGGTAGCAGTGATCTTGGCCTTGTCATAGTAGTTCTCGTTCTTGACAGCCACCATCTTCTTGTCCTTGCTCCATTCCTTCACTGTGAAAGGACCGTTGCCGACAAGGGTTGCAGCTTCGTTCGCCCACTTGGGGTTGGCTTCAACAACCTTCTTGTTGACCGGATAGTAGGTATAGAAGGAAACCAGCTGTTTGAAGTAAGCGGTCGGGTTAACCAGATTAACGACCAGAGTCTTGTCGTCGGTTGCCTTAACGCCTACAGCATCGCGCAATTTATTCATTTCTTCGGCGGAAAGCTTCTTGGGGTCAGCTCTGTTGTATTCTGTGCCGCCCTTAATGTAGTCACCGATTTGGTAAGCATATTCAGAAGCGAAGGCTGGGTCCAAAACCCGTTTCCAGGAGTATTCGAAATCCGCTGCTGTTAACGGATCACCGTTGGACCACTTCAGGTTGTCCTTCAGGGTGAAGGTATAAGTCAGGCCGTCTTCGCTGATCTTAACATCTTTTGCTTGTCCGGGAACCAGTCCGTCTTTGTCTTGGAAGAACAGACCTTCAAATACGTGGTCCAAAGACCAGCTGGATGAGGTGGACTTGGCAAGACCTGGGTCCATGGTAGGAATTTCGCCGTTAATGTAAGTGTTGATTACGGCGCCTTTAGCAGAGGGTGCGGTAGAAGCCGCGGTGCTGGCTCCAGGGGAAGCCGAAGGTGCTGTAGAGCTGGTGCCTTCATCTGAAGATGTTGTGGTACAACCTGCAGCTACGCCAAGTGCCATCACAGAGGACAGCGTGGCGGCTAACAACTTTTTCGTTTGCATAGTAACCCTCCCGAATATACTGAATACTTTTTTTATGGTAAAGGTACAACAACCGTCCAGCAGTGACGATTGTCACACCATTAGCCCAACTCCATGAACATTTGTACACCGGTCAAAAACATTTCGAATTTGTGCCTTTTTCTTCATGTGAGATTATCTCACACTAAATAAATTCCATGTCATTATTTTTAACATAAAGTTATTGACCTGTAAATAATTTTTTTCAATTCCTTCACAAATTTCACAAGTAAGTAACAATTCAATAAAAGAAGGTTTATCTTTTTCGGCCGAATTATAATCTTTTTCAATTATACAACCGGCGGTTAATAAAATCTACGATTTTCTTGTGGAAAAAATTCCTCTCTTGGGTAAACCTTTTAAGAAAAGCTTCCATGGAATTATGATAACTTATATTTATACATTTTTGAAGTATTTTTATTCAAATTAATTAAGCTTTCGACAATCTGCTTCCTATTCGCAGCCCGCCCGCAAAGCTTCTTTGGCCAAAACCAAGCGGTGAACTGTCTCGTGGAAAGGAAGTTTGATGGCATCCCGTTCCGCTTCCCGGAGCAAGCTGCCCGTCAGCCACTCCAATTCCGTAAGGCGACCCGCCGTCACATCCTGCAGCATTGACGAACGGTTCCCTGCCGTTGCCCGGCACACCTCAACCAGCCTTCCCCAACGAACCCCCTCCGGCCTTCCGTATCCGGCAGCCGCAGCAACAGATTCCGCTTCTTCATACAAGCTCCTCATGAGCTCCATACACCGGGGCTGCTCCAGCAGCTGGCCGTTGCGGATCTCCAGCAGGGCGGTTAGCGGGTTAATCACGCAGTTCATAATCAGTTTGTCCCAAACATCCATCTGAATATGATCAGAAACCTCAGTGCGGAAGCCCGCCCTGCATAACATTTCTGCCAGCGATTCAGCATACGGCCGGGTAAGGAGCTCTTCCTTTTCCACACCACCGACGCGTGTGCTTCCGGCTCCCGTATGCCGGACCTCCGTATCCGAAACCCGCATAGCGCCTTCTGTGGTTACCGCGGCATAAAGCCTGCTTCCTTCAAAAACAGCCCGCAGCTTCTCCAAGTGCCCCATGCCATTCTGAATGCAGCATAAGCGTGTATTCTGCGAGGCCTGTCTGCGGACCGCCTCCACAACTTGGGGGCTGATATCCTTTTGCTTCAAAGCAAGAATGATCCAGTCTGCGCCGCTTCCCGCTTGGTGAAGCCTTGAGGAATAAGCGGCAAAATCCAGGCATCCGGCATCCGTCGCATGCAGATGTTTGCCGTCCTGCTCCTGTACCGTAATCCCCAACCGGGAAACAGCCGCCGCCTGCCCGGGAGTACGCACAACCAGCGTAAGCGAACCTCCGCCGTCAGCCGCCGCGAGGCGGCCTGCCAGCAGCAAACCCAATGAGCCGCCGCCGATAATCTCGATGTTCATGCTCCCACATCCTTTTTTCCACTATACCACTATACCACTTTAGGGCAAGAAAGGAAAAGCGGCTCCTTTTACGGAAGCCGCTTTTGATGTCAGTCTATTCTTATTGGAAGGATATTTTCTTATTCAATACGCTCCAGGTTACCGTTTGCATCCATTTTAAACTTGGATTTCGCCTCTTCTTCTTCTTCCTGCAGAAGAGACAGCTTTCTTGCCCTGTCCATAATCTGGATCAGCGCTTTATAGTCGTCATTCACCACCCTGTAATCGGTGGATACATCATGGACTTCGGAATTCAGCTTTTCATTCTCCCGGCGCAACGAGGCCATGGTCTCGCGGGTTTCTGCCAGATCCTTCTCCAGCGTACGGATTTGCCGGGACATATCGGCATAGGTGGTTTTCCACTGGCGCAGAAAACGGATTACCGCATCAATGGATACGGATTCCTCCGAAATCATTCCTTCAGACCGGGTGTACCCGGATTCCTGGACCTCGAGCATCGCCACGGAAGCTGTTGCACCGCCGGACGAATGTTTCTTGGCCTGGTTGCGCTGCTGCCGCTGCTTTTTGGCGATTTGGATGGCGGCCTCATATTTTTTGCGGACAAAACTGTTCCAGCGGAATCCGCAAGCTGCGGCCGTCCGCCCGATCCGCTCCCCTACTTCTTCGAATGCGGCTAACTGCGTGCCGCCTTCCCTAATATGGCGGAGTGTCACCTCGGCCAAAATCAAATCATCCTCTTCACTCCACGCATCTTGTCTGACTGCTGACATTTTACTACCTCCCAAAAAAGGTTATTCTCCTGTTGCAGTGCCCCTTGCATGCTTCTAATGTCCGGTTTCGTGCAAACGTCCGGCGTATGATCTCCGGTCTCTTTTTGCCATACGGAGAACTAGAGCCCCTTCAGCAGCCGGTAACCGCTTCATATCTTATAGGCGCCATGCGCAACTGCCTGGTATGTACTCCATACTTATGGTTATGCCGATACTAGAATTCATAGAATCTATTTGCTTGCAAAAGTCTTCTCATACTATTCGGTATTGACACTTTTTCTTAGAAACATACCTTTTAGGAGAGCTTCCCGGGTAAAATCAGCTAACTTGTATGCACGGCAAAAAAAGGCCGGCTTCCGGTGTGCGTGGGAGTACGCCGGAAACCAGCCTTGACATCCATTCAACTTATTTCTTTTGGATCAGCACCTTGAACAATTCGCTCATCCCATCGGACAACAGGAGCTGCCTGATGGCCCGGTTCCGTTTGGACGCCGGACTGAAGGGATCACGGCCATCATGGGACACCAGACGCTCCAGCACGCCGCTTTCCAGGAGAAACTCCTTCTGGGTCATCAGCTGCCACCGATTGACGCCGGCCTGAATTCCTGAACGGATACAGGCACTGAAATCCACATGAGCGGTTATATCCTGTTCTCCTGCATAAATATACGGGTTTTCGCCAGCCAAATGATTTTTATAGCATAGAAGTGTGCCGTTCATACGGTGAGTTCCGAACAATTCCAAGGCAGTATCCCCGTAATCAATAGTAATTAGCTCTCCGCTTTTCAGCTCCCCCAGCCTTTCGCCCAACCAGAGGGGTGCCTCCAAAGAAATATCTGCGGTTTGCCCGTCTGCCAGCTCGATTCCCGAATCCCTCAAGTAACGGATGAGTGCTTCGTCCACACAGGGTAACTCAAGCTCATGAAACCCACCTGCGGAAACATCCCAACCTACATAAAGCTCTATCAGCGCTTGATTTCGCTGCCGGAGCCGGTGAACGGGAAAAGCATCCAGCAGCTCGTTGGACAAAAGAAAGTCCGCCTGGCCTGCCCCGCCTGCTTCCACCGCTTCCTCGGGTGTCCATTGCCGGACAATATGTAAGTGATCCGCCAACTGCTGCTTCTGGCTTTGTTGGTGCCAGGGGCTCTTTTCCACAGCAATATAATGGATTCGCAGGTACAGCTCCGGGAAATGCTCCCGGATACCGTCCAGAAGCTGCGCCGCCAACCTTCCCGTTCCGGCTCCCCATTCCATCATGCAGACCGGACCGGTTAGAGAATCGGCTTGGCGGGCAATATAGTAAGCCAACGCTTCACCAAGAACGCCGCCGATATTCGATGCCGTATAAAAATCGCCGGCTTTGCCGATTTTCTCCCGGGGCTGCATGTAATACCCCCACTGGGGATGATACAAACACAGCTCCATGTAATCCCGGAACGTGATGGCAGCCAGAGAGCCGGCATCGATCTTCCGTCTGACCGCTGTTTCCAGACTTGAGACGGACTCAGGATGGTCTATAGAATGTTTCATGAGTTCCTCCATCTTCCGGTTTCGTAAGAGGCTGTTTCATAGAGACAAACAAACCGGATGCCAGTATAATGGAACATAACTTACATTGTTAAAGGAGAACATCCCCGTTATGCGCAAAAATGTTACCAAAACCCTGCTTATGGGCACCCTTCTGGCTGTCGCCGCAGTGGGGGCCGGCTGTACCAAGGAGCCGGATTTGGCCAAAGAAAAAATGGAGCAGGCCTTTCTGAAGCAAAGTGAAGCCGCGGCGTATTCCTTCTCGGGAAAAGCCACGATGAATATCCAGCTGCCCTCTGAAGGGGCCGGCAAAAACCTGATTGCTTCCGCACTCAAAGGTATGCTGACCAAGGGCACACTGGAGTGGAGCGGCGCAGCCACTTATGAGCCCGTCCGCTTGGAGGCCGAGCTAAAAAGCACCCCGGAGGGGTCAACAACAGCCATGGCCTTGCCGTTATTGTTTAAGGATAACAAATTGTATCTGCAGCTTCCACTTTTAGGCAAGCAGAATGAAAGCTTTTCTCTGGATATGGCGGAGCTTTCGAGCCTCTCCGGGCAAACCAGTCCCTTTACCCAGGATAGTCTGAAGGCAGCCGGCAAGCTGGTCTCCGAGGCCTTCCGGCTGCTGATCGCAGATATGGACGCCAAATGGTTTGCCACTGTTGAGGACACGGTGCAGGCCGACGGCAGCAAACTCCCGGTTTACCGTCTGGAGATTACAGAAAAGAACAAAAGCGAAATTGAAGCAGCTATTAAAGGCAAACTTCCGGAGCTTATTGACCGCCTTTCCGCTGCGGGCATTGCCGGGGATGACCAGGTTCAATCCTTGAAGTCTGCCGCTGCAGGCTTCGTTCTTCAGGCGCCGGGGGAAATCTCCGTAGCCGTTGACCAAACCGGCTTTGTGCGCCGCGAGAATCTGCAGCTGACCTTCAGCGGCACGGGAGCCGGCGGTGCATCCGCCGCCAATTCCATCAAGCTGGAGCAGTCCTTCGCCGATATTAACGGCACCCCCGCCTTTAAGCAGGAGCCGCCGGCCAACGCCCGGTCCTTGGGCGATATTCTGAAGCTGCTGATGCCCCAGACCAAGCAGAAGTAACTAGAGCACCCTAGGCCCTTTTGGGCCTGTTTTTTTCAAGAAAACTGTCATGTTTTTGGGCGCTGCAAGATATGGTTAATGATAGACTCTCCCAGCACGTCCACCCCATATGGGGAGCCCTCCCGATTTCGAGTTAGGAGTCGTTCTATGAGAAGCAAACCGCGATTGTTAAACCATATTTTCCGCCATAGAGCGCTCCGGCTTATTCTGGGGATTGTGTTATGCACCAGCCTTTCCCTGGGAAGTGTGGCACCCGGCTCAGCGGAGCCCACTTTAGAGGAAACCCGCGCGCTGCTCCAGAAGGGACTTAACCTTGCGGAGCTTGACCAGGAAATTGCCCGTCTGTCGGCACAGGACACGAAGCTTGCGGGCCAGATTGCCGAAACGGAGCAAAGCATCGCCTCCAATCAGGAAAAGGTGGAGAAAACCCGCGAGCATGCAGGCAAGGTGCTGCGCGCCTACTATATGGGTGATCGGGTGAACATCTGGATGCTGGTGCTTTCGGCACGCTCCATGTCCGATGCTATCTCCATCTACGAATATTTCAATCTGCTGGTGCAGAATGATCACCGCTCGCTGAACGCTTATGCGGACTCTTACAACAGTCTGGTAACCTCCCGGGAGCTGCTGCAGAAGGAGCGGCAGGAACTTGCCGATGTGAAGGCCTCCTTCCTTGCCCAGCGGGAAAAAGCGGTGACTATTGCCCAGGAAATTGAAACGGTTATTGCCACAAGCCCTGACGGGGAAACCCTCCGCCAGGAGCTGGATCGTTTTACGGTGGAGTGGAAAGACAAAGGCGTACCCATGTTCCGCAAATATCTGGCTTCTATTTCGCAGGCGATGCAAAGCCTGCCGGAGCTATTAACCGGCAAAAACGCAAGCACCTATATTAAGGATATCGATTTTAAAACAGGCAGTATGGTTTTCGAAATTTCCGACAGCGATCTGACTACCTTCTTCCGCTCCAAAAACCCGCTGTTCAACAATATCAGCTTCCGGTTCGAAAATGACGAGCTGTTCGCCTCCGGCCGTGAGGACGGTGTGGATGTTTCCATCAAAGGGCACTATACCATTGAGAACAAAACCGTAAACAAGCTGCAGTTCCATGTGGATCAGCTTACGTACAGCGGCTTCATACTTCCGGAGACTTCCAACCGGTCCCTGGAGGAGGAATTTGATCTGGGCTTTACCCCTAGCCTCTTCCTCAAAGGAATCAGCGTTACGGAGGTTAACATGAAGAACGGCATTCTGCACCTGCGCATCAAGCAGTAAGAGACTGCACCTAAATGTGAAAAACCCGCGTTGCCTCTTGGGGCCCGCGGGTCTTTTTGTGTGCAGATATGTGGTTGATAGTCGATGATAGCGGATGAAAGTCGAGTTACGGCTTGCGGTCTTCCAGTTTCCAGGACTTGTCGGTGTGCTCCATCAGTGTTTTGACTGTATTCTCCGTTTTCCACAGCTTGACCAGCTCCTTCTGGAGGGCGGACAAACTTTTGGAGGTTTCGGAGGCGATGGGCAGCACTCTGCCTTGGCTGATCAGCCAGTCAAAGGACTTGATCTGCTCATCTCCCTTAAGCGGGACAAGGCTGTAAGCCGGGATTTGGGCGGGCAGCAGCTGGGCTTCCGTCCAGAAAGCAATTTCACTCTCCGGTGTGGTCAGCTCCTTGATCCAATCCATCAGCAGCTTGGTGTGCGGGGAACGGGAGGAGACGGTGAAGCTTCTTCCCTTTAACCAGACGGTTTTCTGGTCATTGGCGACCAGGACCGGAATGGAGGCCATTCCCAGGTTCGAATCTGCCGCACGCTGCTTGTACTCGGAGACAGTGGTGATCATGGCAGCAATTTGCCCCTTGGCCATCAGCTCCCAAGGTGACCAGGTTGCGGAGGGCAGCGGATAATTCTTGGGGAATGCCTTGCCCGCCCAGGTTTCCTCCTGGGGCGCCAGGAAATTCTCCAGCCGCTTCTGTGCCTCGGCGTCGTTGGTCCACACTTCCTCTTTGCCCAGCCAGCCGGAAGTCAAAGAAGAAGCCGCCGCGATAAAGGCATACGGATCCTGAGGATCGAAATAGAGGCCGTACCGGCCATCCTCCGGCTTCATCAGCTGCTTATTCCACGCCAGCAGCTCGTCGCCTGTTTCCGGCGCGCGGGACAGCTTGTTTTCCGTTGCGGTTTTTTTGTTCCAGACCAGGATATACGGATCAACATCCTTGGGTACACCCCATATGTAGCCGTTCCATTTTACCTGATTCATGAGCTTGGCAATCCGGGCATTCTGCTGGTCCGTGGAGAAGAATTCCCCTACGGGCTGCAGGAAGCCCAACGCGGCAAACTCCTGGACCCAATCATTGTCCAAGAGCATCAGATCCGGTGCTTCCCCCAACTGGGCGGCCTTCTTCCACTTCTCGTACGCCTCCAGCTGTGAAACATTCTCGATCTGGATATCAATGCCCTCATGCATTTCCGAAAACCGCTTGGCCATGCGGGAGAACAGGTCGTATTCCCGTGAATCCATTGCGACAGCCACCTTGATGACTTGGCCGCCTTCTGTGGAATCGCTTCCGTTCGAAGTCGAACGGGAGCTGGGAAGGCCTGTTGCTGTGGAATCACCGCCATTGCTCCGTGTACCGACGCACTGGCTGAAGACGAGAGCGGAAAGCCCGAAGATGCAAAGGATAATAAGCAAACCCTTTTTCTTAGTCAACGATCAACTCTCCTTTCATTTCCACCCCCGCCCTATATCATAACATAAAAAATCTGCCGTTGAACGTATTATTTTTGGAGAACAGTCGAAAATCAGGGACTTTTTGTCGAAATTGTTCCGGTTTTTTAGGGCTTATAACCCATTTAAATGCTGCCGAACGGGAATGGCGGGTGCTCCGGCTGCTCCATTTCACGGGAAAAACCGGATTGTTCTGCGTTCTAGCTAAGATGAACGTAAACAAAGGGCAGCCCTCCAAATTGCTACTGTCGTAGGTTAAAATGGAAAGTGACCACCACCCATTTCAGAGCTACATAGCAAAGGAGAGCTGTTACTATGCATTCTAC
>JAEWIS010000059.1 GCA_023386955.1 Bacillota bacterium | reverse complement strand
TCCTTGCGGCTTCGCTCTTGCCGCTCACGCTGCAAGTCCTTCTCAAGCTGACTGCTCTCCTCGCTGCGCTCTTGGTTGCGCTGAGAATCCTCGCTGACATTTTGCCTGAACTGCGCTTCGTCCTGCCGGATGGTGCCGGCATTGTCCGCGCGGTGCTCAAGCTGTTCGGAAAGCTCCTCGGGGGTATAGGTAGAGCCGCTGACAGGGGCGGTATAGGTGCCGTCGCCGTTTTTGACAAAGGTGCGCCTCTGACCGTTTACCGGGTCGGTGGCCTCGATGTCGCCGTCATCGTCAAGGCGCAGCCA
Organism: Bacillota bacterium; assembly: GCA_023386955.1. Lineage (GTDB taxonomy): Bacteria > Bacillota > Bacilli > Paenibacillales > NBRC-103111 > Paenibacillus_AR > Paenibacillus_AR mesotrionivorans. The sequence continues at coordinate 3,875 of JAEWIS010000059.1, read as the reverse complement.
TCGGCTCAGACCGCTGTCCGCAGGCGCGGGAGCGGGTGCGCCGCCTGTCCCCACAGGCACAGTCGGGATGAAGCCGCCCGTATTCCCAAACAGGATGGACAGCAAAATCGCAAGGATGCTGATGGAAATGGTGGATAGCGGGTCTGTATGGTCGCCATCATCTTTTTTATTGCCCCCAAAACTGATACTAAGCCCATTTTGGCCGTCTTCATCGGCGTAACGCTTCTGCTTTGAACTATCTGTGGTGATAATATCACTTTGACCGCTGACGGTATCCGGCAGGTCAAACACATAGTACCTATACGCTTCGACATCACCTTTACGCATATTTCCATGATACCCAGGGGCATTCAGCACATAGGCCCAGTCAACATGAAGCTCTATGGTACCCAACCCTTTCTGCCATCTGATATGTCCGGTACCCCGCAGCAGTACTTCCTCATCAATTAGCACTCCGCCGGTATCTGTGGCATATGTATAATGCATTTTCAATTCTATGGGCTCGATCTCACCATCAGGATCTATTATTCCGCTGACCTCAAATGGTTCTATTACGGAAGTCACCGTAAAGCTATGATTTGTTTCTTTATCTCCGGGACTTCTTGGCGGATAGATAAGTTCTTTGCGATAAACGTTTGTGTATCCTTCAAAGGACATTCTTGCGTACTGCTTCTTATCTTTGTCAGTCGTGATATAAATAGGGACTTGGTTCTTCTCTGCGCCCTTTCCCGCCTGCATTGCATTGTTGAAACAATCCGGCACCTCATCGCCATTTTGGTTATAACACAAGCGTGTGATGATTTTTTCCTCTGACATTATTGCAGGCTCAACTGCCATGGCTGTTATGGGGAAAAGCAGCACACAGCAAAGCGCAACGAATAAAATCGCGGAGAGTTTTTTTCCTATCTTTTTCATGCCGCAGCCACCCCCTTTTTATTTTTCGAGACAATGACGAATATCAAAGCGGCAATCAACAGCAGCACACCGAGCCACCCGCACCACCGCAATCTGACCGCCGACAGCGCCACGCCGAGGGCAAAGCCCAGCGTCATGCCGCTTATGCAGCGCGTGACCTCTATGTAGGACGGCGTTCTGCCCTTAGAAAGACTGCTTGCAGCCGAAAAAGCAAGCCCCCATAAAAACCCGCCCTGTCTGCCAAGGTTTTGCAGCAGCATTACAAAGGCGATAATGCCCACCATGCTGTTTTGCAGCGATTGATTGCTGTTCATAAAGGCATACAGCAGCAAAGAAGCGCCTACTCCACCCAAAAGCGGGGCAACAGCGGTTATGCTCTTAACTGCAATCCCGCTGAAAAAGCCCTTGATACCGCCGCCTATCCCCGAAAACGGCGCTTTTTTCTGGAACAGCGGCACAATGGCGGCGTTCAGAAAAGCGGCGACCGCCACCTTGCCTAAAATTCCGCCAACAGCGCCGAATACGCCACCGAACATTCCTCCCTGTGCGAAGGTAAGGAAGCTGAGAATGCGTACCGGAAGCGGATTGATTCCGAAAGAACCCAGCAGCGCAAGCACCAGCCAGACAAGCCCCAACAGTGTGGTAGGGAGCATCTGTTTGGGATTTTTCAGCACCGTCAACGACTGGCGGATATATGTAATGATGAATTTTCCCGCACCCATCGGACTGTGCTGTGGAGCATTACCCGAAGCCCGGTTTATCGGCGGCTTCTTCTTTGTACTGTTCATTGTTTTCGGAATTCCTTGCTCGGATTTTGCGGCCTGCGGTGGTGTCTCCGTACTTATTTGTGCAGATTCATTGCTTTGAAAAGCATTGGCTCCGCACTTTGCACAGAATTTCGCTCCCTCATTCAGAGCCGTGCCGCAGCTTGTGCAGAATTTACCCATAATACTCACTCCTCTTCTTTCATTAATCACTCGCTTTTGCTGCGTTACCATCCGGTGATGTCTGCCGTTACGCCGGTTTCACGAAGCAGCTTTTGTGCGGCATCCAGTACCACCTGCTTTTGAGTCATTCCGTGCAGCAAATCTACCCGCATGGTCTGAGCCGCGTCGCCAAAGGTCAGGTACATCCGTTCCTGATCAATATGGGCGGTGTGCAGCCGCACGCCATGTACCCCGTCGAGACCCCACCGGTAAATTTCGCTGTCGATGAGGATACCAAAGGTAGATACTACGGTTTCCTCGGTGTCTTTTTTCATTTGGCGGCCCGGCATGGAGATGAGAGCAGATGGCACCGCAAGGATGCGATTATCCCAAATGAGTGTTGCGTCATAGAGCAGACGGCTCTGCCTCACCAATAACACGAGAGAGATAAGGCTGATCGCTCCAAAGGCGAAAACCGCTTCTAACATGAATGCCATGCCGAGCCACACCGCCAAACAAATACTGGCTGCGAACAATAAGGCATATCCATTGCGTCGTTTGCGGATTAATTTCATTTGCACCAACCCTCCTCCAGTATTCATTTTAGGGAAGGATGCCTCAAAAAGCATCGTTCGAAAGGATGAATTTACAGAAAAAAGCCCCTCACCCTTTTGGGTGAGAGGCCGGTTAAACCCAGTATTTATGCGGTTTTATGGTTCATCCAACCGTTTGGTTTTTCAGCAGGGTGCTGATGAGCTCCGCACGGCTTGAAACATCGTATTTTGAAAAAATACTTCTCGCGTGTGTTTTAACGGTATTCTCACTGATGAACAAAGCCCCGGCAATCTCGCGGTTGGATTTGCCGGAAAGGATTAGCTGCAATACCTCCTGCTCCCGGACGGTCAGCGGATCAAGAGTTTTAATTTGACGAACAATATCCGTTTGCTGTGACTGGCTCATATTGTCATAAGCGGCAAGGTAAGCATGGCTTTTCAGCAACAGAACAAGCTGATGGTTGAGGGGCGGCAGCATAACCAATGTAACGCATACCACCGTCAGGGCAATCACCGCCATCTCCGCACCGGGAAGCCCCATGGATGTCACAGCCATCCCCAGGACGCCTCCGCAAAGGACGCCGAATACATTGGCGGAAAGGCCGATGCCAAAGGTTTGTGACGGGTTATCGCTATAATCCAGCATTTCTCCGAGGATGCTCCACCAAAACAGGTCAAAAATACCGCAGGCGCCGAGCATCAGCGTATCCACAATCAGATAGTCGGAGGTGTTTCGCCCTAACAGCATAAAGCTGATGAACGCTCCCATAATCATTGCCATTCCGATATACAAAATTCTGGAACGCTTTGCTTTCATAGGCAGGTTGCGCATAATAGCAAGCGCCACGATATAAGGCACTGCCCAATACCAACTCACCAGCCCTGTCAGATGCTCAAAAGCGGGGTTGATGACCTGATACATCAGTCCGGAATTAATTGTAATGATAAAGACAAAAAGACACAGCAATATTAGTGGGTTTTTAATGCCGCCATGCGTCTTATTTTTAAATGTTTTGTTCTGCTCATTCTCCTGCTCCAACGGCAGCATCCAAATGAAGACCATGCCGATCACAAGGCAAAGCACAGAGAGGGCAAGCCCGATAAAGGCTGACCTGTTCATGGCCACCACGTTGACTGCAATCATCAGCAAATTGGAATAAATCAGAACGTCGGCACAGGATTTAATGCGCTCGTTCTTGGGAGTAAAGGCCTTGAGAAAAAATCCCCATGCCGCCACTGCGCAGCCGCTAAAGTATCCGCTGACAATCAGTCCGCCCATCCATAGAGCGGGGAGAGGAAAAAAGAAGGGGACAGTGGCGGCTAAACATAAGCCCATGCCGCCGAGCATCATGCTTTTGGCGGCCGCCTGCGACTTGACAAACAGGCCGCAGGTAAAAAGCCCCGCGAAATGCGCGATAATTGCAGCCAGTATGTAACGGTAGGCGTCTGTTCCAATCAGATCCAGCAGGCTGTACAGCAC
>JAEWIS010000057.1 GCA_023386955.1 Bacillota bacterium | reverse complement strand
GTTACGCCGGTGACTCCAGTTTCACCTGTTACGCCAGTTTCACCCGTGACGCCAGTGACCCCAGTTTCACCCGTAACGCCAGTGACCCCGGTTTCACCCGTTATACCTGTAACACCAGTTTCGCCCGTTACACCGGTGACACCAGTTTCACCCGTGATACCAGTAACGCCCGTTTCACCTGTGATACCAGTGACTCCTGTTTCACCTGTGATACCAGTTACGCCTGTTTCGCCTGTTACGCCGGTGACTCCAGTTTCACCTGTTTCGCCAGTTTCACCCGTGACACCTGTTTCGCCCGTTATACCTGTGACGCCTGTTTCACCTGTTATGCCAGTGACGCCTGTTTCACCTGTAATACCCGTGACGCCCGTTTCACCTGTAATACCCGTAACACCAGTTTCACCTGTAATACCCGTGACGCCAGTTTCGCCTGTAATACCGGTGACGCCAGTTTCTCCTGTTATACCGGTGACGCCAGTTTCTCCTGTTATACCGGTGACGCCCGTTTCACCAGTTTCACCTGTTACGCCAGTGACCCCAGTTTCACCCGTTACACCCGTGACGCCCGTTTCACCCGTGATACCGGTGACCCCGGTTTCGCCTGTGATACCCGTAACACCAGTTTCACCCGTTACGCCGGTGATCCCAGTTTCACCTGTGATACCAGTGACCCCTGTTTCACCCGTTACCCCAGTGACGCCTGTTTCACCAGTTACACCAGTGAAGCCAGTTTCACCTGTAATACCCGTAACACCAGTTTCGCCTGTGATACCTGTGACGCCCGTTTCACCTGTGATACCTGTGACGCCTGTTTCACCCGTTACTCCAGTGACACCTGTTTCGCCCGTTATACCAGTGACGCCTGTTTCACCTGTGATACCAGTGACGCCTGTTTCACCCGTAACGCCAGTGACCCCAGTTTCACCCGTTACGCCGGTGACGCCTGTTTCACCTGTAATACCAGTGACTCCAGTTTCACCTGTTACGCCTGTGACCCCAGTTTCACCTGTGATACCGGTGACGCCAGTTTCACCTGTGATACCGGTGACGCCAGTTTCACCTGTGATACCTGTGACGCCAGTGACGCCTGTTTCGCCCGTTACGCCGGTGACTCCAGTTTCGCCCGTTATACCGGTGACGCCTGTTTCACCCGTTATACCGGTGACGCCTGTTTCACCTGTGATACCAGTGACGCCTGTTTCTCCTGTAATACCGGTGACGCCTGTAATACCGGTGACGCCAGTTTCACCCGTTATACCAGTGACGCCTGTTTCTCCTGTAATACCCGTAACTCCAGTTACACCCGTGGCACCTGTTGCTCCTGTAGGGCCGGTTCTACCAGTAGGCCCTCTATCGCCTGGGTCGCCTTTGTCTCCTGACAGCCCCGTTGGTCCTGTTGGTCCTGTTGCTCCTGTTGGCCCTGTTGGCCCTGTGATCATGATCTCACCTCCGAATTCTTCATTATACCCATGTCACTATTTCTGTCTTTGTGGCATGTCATCAATGAGCCGCGGATCTTTTTAAACTTGTTTGCCTAGAATCTTTTTATATTTGCATGTCGTAGTCTCAAAGAAATTAAATTTTAGATAAAAGAGGGAAAGGGTAAGGCACGACCCTTTCCCTCCCTGGAATTCCTTCGTTTAATCCAACGCTATAATCGTAATAAATGCTTTCGAAGATGCTGTTCTTGCACCAAGAATATCTTGCGAGGTCTCCACTCCCGCTTGCGCCATTGCAAGCTGTATCGAATAGTTGCTTGCTGTAACGTACAAAATCGTAGAGTTTCGTACAGGTATAGTCGGCCCCAGAGGTGAACCATAATCAGCTGTGCCCCCTAATGCACCCGAAAAAGTTAATGTCCTGCTGATGGGAGCACCATTTCTGGTCAACACAAGGCCCGGCGCATTCGTATTTTCCGGAAACGTAATATTGGCTTGGAAATCCACGTAATAATGATGTCCTGGCGCCAAGTTAAATGTATTTCCACTGGACAGGGAAATTAAGTTGCCTACTGTTGTGACAGCCTCAACGAATCCTCCAATAGGGAAATTGTCTGAATCTGCGGCCGTGACAGCATTAGAATAGTAAGAGCCAAAACTGCGAGAGAATGTTCCCGTGGCACCTGTTGCACCGACACCGGTAATACCCGTGGCTCCTGTTACGCCGACACCGGTAACACCCGTGGCTCCTGTTACGCCGACACCGGTAATACCCGTGGCTCCCGTTACCCCGATCCCGGTAACGCCCGTGGCTCCTGTTACGCCGACACCGGTAACGCCTGTTCCTCCTGTAACCCCTGTAACTCCCGTGTTTCCGGTTGCTCCTCTGCCTCCAACTGATCCGTTTACACCATCTGTTCCGTCTTGTCCGGTTGCTCCTGTAGGTCCTGTAGGTCCTGTTATCATATATTTATTCCCTCCCACTGATCATCGTTTTGCAACTTAACCTTCCAAAACAGTCGCTCTGAAGTTGTAATATCTCATTGTTCCTCCACCTGGACTAGAGTTGGTTATTACTTGGAGTTCATACACCCGGGTTGAATTTTCCCCAATTTCATCCACCCAATTAACCAATATAGTATTGTCTAGAACGGCACGTCCCCAGCCATAGCTTATCGTATCTGAATGAACCACTACATTATGATCCTTATCCACAATTTGATATCTAAAATCATAGTAGTCAGGTCCAGTAGTACTGCCTAAATCAGTATAAATACTGGCAAGAAACTCAAGAAAAACCTTTTGTCCTGCACGGACAGGGAGTCGCGGAAGCGTCTGTACCGGCCACCAAAAAAGCCTTATTGGCACAAAATTCGACGCTGAATTTAGGTTTCCTCCAAACCGCTGTGGGGAATAATTCGCTCCCTTTGGCCCCTTGCTACCGCTCCTAGGATTGGGTGCACCTGTGGGTCCTGTGACACCCTCGCCGCTTCCTGTTGGACCTGTTGGGCCCCTGAGACCGGTTTCCCCTGTTGCTCCAACGCTGCCAACTCCGGTTGGACCCGTGGCTCCTATCCCAGTAGCTCCGGTAGCTCCTGTCCATCCATGTCCGGTAGGACCTGTTGGACCTGTAGCTCCAGTTATAGCTATCCCGCTGCCGGTTAAACTGGTCGTACCGGTTGGACCTGTATCTCCAGTGGGACCTGTAGGACCCGTTGGGCCGGATACACCGGTACCCACTGTCCCATGATCGCCAGGGTCGCCCCCTTCACCTTTGGCGCCAGTGCCCCCAGTAGGGCCGGTTGGACCGGTTGGACCTGTAATACCATCACCGATTACCGAAGTTTCCGCCGGAAATCTTGCCCCAATTTGCGGTTTTCCCAGAAGAGCATTGTCCGTAATATTGTTGAAGGCTACCACTTGAGCCTTCAAATTGTAGACATGGGTGCCTGCTCCGATGCTGTCGACGACATCAATGACCTCGCTTAGTAATTGCTCTTCTCCGGCTGGCGCAATAAAGGTCATGGGGGACACCTGCTTCGCCACTAAAACATCACCACGCCAAAGCTCCCATTCGATATACAATGCTCCAGCTCCAGATGCCTGGGTGGACGCCTTCACGGGGACCCGGAAGCTGAGCAGTGCGCCGGGTTGATCATTATCCGTTACCAAGGTGACGGTCAGATGAACCTCTGGACCCGGTCTTCCCAGCACAAGAGGTGTAAACGACATAGCTCACCGCTCCTCCTACAAAATTCCTTATTCTCAGAGACTTTGAATATATTTAGCTATTATCAGTGTTCTAGATTGTATACAGTTAAACTAAATGCAGCTTGGGTAACAACAACATCAAAGCTAGTCACTGGGTTATTATTTTGTATTACATAATAGAAATTCAGATCAACACCATTATATTGATTGGTAATGTCCATACGAATAGGCAGCACAATTTCCAGCAAATCCTGCCCGACTAACCCGTAGAATACTTCGTTAATTTGCCTCTCACCAGCGAATACCTCATAACCCCCTCTAAACAGAGCAGGCCCGGTATAAGGTGAGTTTTGCGGTTTGATTTGTACTTGAATATAACCGTCCAGGGTCCCAGGAAACATCATAAAACGATAGGGGAAGGCGAATAAGTTGGTAACCCCCTCTTGTGCTGTCACTGGAGCCGGCAAAACTGAAGAATACACGACTTGTATCTGTGGAAGTGCCTCTCCGGCAAACCCTGTGGGGCCGGTGGCGCCGGTTGGCCCTGTTGGCCCAGTCGGCCCCGTTGCTGAGGTGGTTCCATATCCAATAGGACCCTGGAGTCCAGGAGCGCCAGTAGGGCCGGTGAGTCCATATCCTGTTGGACCCGTTGGACCTGGTATCCCAATACCTGTTGGACCCGTGTTTCCTGTTAATCCAATTCCACTAGCGCCTGTGGCACCTGTAGTGCCTGGCAGTCCATTTCCGTAACCGGTAGGGCCTATAGGACCCGTAAGACCTGTGAGACCGCCTGGACCTGTACCTCCCTTTCCACTACCACCCTGGCTGCCATCAGGACCTGTATCACCTGTAGGACCTGTAGGACCTGTAGGTCCTGTGGGTCCTGTGGGCCCGATGGGGCCGGCAAGAACAATGGGGCCCGGGCCAGTCTGCAGTAGCGGGGTTCCTGCAAGTACCTCTGAAGCGAGATTCACCGTCTGTCGGATGGTAGCTTGAATCTGATAGGTATGAAGCCCTGCTTCAAGAGGGTGCACATATTTGACAATCGCGTCTGTCTGAACCTGCTCTCCGGCAACAGCCTGCCCCTCAAGAGCCACATTACGCAGCAGCAACGGAACTCCATTCCTGCTGATGACATATTCCATAAGCAGCCGGTATCTCCCCGAGGACTCGGTACGCAGCAGCAACGGGAGCACAAAGGTCACCTCTGCAAGAGGATATGTCACTTCCGCCAAGAGCGTAACTTCTTCCAGAACTGCGCTCGCGCCGCTGATGACGGGAAGGGATATATAGTTCGGCATCCTGCACAACTCCTTCGCATACAGCATTATCAAAACTCCAAGAATCTGTATTGTTAATTAATCTGCGCTGTAGATCACACTTGCAGTAAAGGACTGTTTCTGAGTATACACGCTGTGCGGAATCCCTGACGCCAGTCCAGACCTTGCCTGAATAATATATTCATGCGCGCCTTGAGCTGCTGCCAAATCTACATGATAAAGAGGTAACCAGAAGTTGATATCCATAGCGGAACTCGGATTAGACCGGACATCATGATAACGGAAGGATTGAATTTCTGATCCGTCACGCAGAATACGATAATCCACAGTAACATCCACAGGAACATTTTCACTAACTAAATAGAGGATTCCAAAACTGCCCTTCAGAATGACCGCAGGTTGAAGTGGTTGTTGCTCCGGAGGAGCAGGAACTACGATGTTGGAGATTCGCCCAATTTCTGTCCAATTCCCAGTAGATAGATCAAACTGAGTATAGCCTTGAACGTAGCCTCCGGGAAATCCCGGTCCTGGCCCGGTAAAGGCGGGTCCTGTCGGTCCTCTCCAGCCCCAATCCGTACCTGTTGGACCTGTAGGTCCTGTGATTCCGCCGGGTCCGGTATCACCCCTAGCTCCGGTTACCCCTGTGGCTCCTGTAGGACCTGGCAAACCAACACCGGTAGGACCTGTGATACCGTCACCGGTAGGACCTGTAGGACCGGTAGCCCCTTCGCCTGTTGGGCCTGTAGCACCTGTCGGACCTGGATCACCTCCGCTGAATACAAACGGTCCAGTAGGACCGGTAACGCCCTTGTTGCCTGTTGCTCCCGTTGCCCCAGTACCAACATCACCCCTTGGCCCCGTAGCCCCGGGAGGACCTTTAGGGCCATCATCCCCGTATGGCCCCGGAGGACCGGGAGGGCCTTCAGGCCCCACATCATCCGCTTCAGACGACAAGTGAAGTGATGTAGCCGGATATCCCGCCTCCGGATGCGACTGCACATTCTGATAAGCCAATACCCGTACCCGCAGCTCGTATTGATGTGTACCTACTGCTAATGCCTCCAGAACGTGGAAGTCAATCTCACCAGCGACCGTCTCGTTGGCGGCTCCGGTTCCGGTATAGGGGTCTGTAACAGTCTTTATTATCTGGCCGTTTTTCAATAGCTCAAGACCCAGCACAAGCAAGTAGCTGCCTGAATTCTGAAGTTTGAAGCGAATGGGAACGGTGAAATTAATTTGTGTGAGCGGCTGATTTTCCGCCTGCTCTACACTGGCACTAAAGCTGATTGCCGCCCCTGGGTTCCCCAATAGAATTGGAGTAAATAAAGGCATCCCACACAACTCCTCTTCCAAGTGAATTTCTAAGACAATTGCCCTCCGGCTTTGGCAATCTCCTACAATGATCAGACCGGCGCATCCCCCCTTTCGTTGGAAAATACTTAACTGCTTTCTGACAAAGTGTTTAGTTGTTTCCTCCCCAAGCCCCGGTCAAACTGCAACCGAATCCCGCTTTCCTGCACCAATGCTCCAGGCGGCAGGAGGAATTCCTCCAGTTGGGGATTCCAATCCGCAATCGCAGCTTTGCGCACCAGCCGGTTGCGTGTAACCGTCCAACCCGTTGAATCGTCAGTTTCCGGATTGGGCCAGCTTAACTGGAATGAAATTGCATCCATTTTCCTGCCGTCTTGTGCATCCAGCCATTGCCGCAACGCATCCAGCTCCTGCGAAGCCTCCGGGGTCAGACGATCCGCAGGATGAAGCCATAGAAAATATTCGCAGGATGCTGTTTCGCGGAGAACGATTCCCGGTTTAGCCCATTCGGAATTACTGTTGTTGTAAACAACAAGTTGATGAGCATACCGGCGGGCAACCGCTTTTTCCTCCCGCTGCAGACCGCAGTCCACAATCAACCATTCATCTGCATAAGCATCCCATTCTTTCAGCCATTGATCTAACCGGTCCGGCCCGTTTCCCCCTGGAATTAACATTGTCCCTATGGTCAACCGGGCGGCAATAACTACAGGATAGGGGTCGGCTATGGGTTGCATAGAATCTGGTAGAAAAGCGGACGAGCTGGAATCAACTAAACACGATATGCTATGTTCTGAAGCTCTTACCCGTTCCAACTCCTGCCTGGCTTCCGAAAAATGGGGAGATCGCTCTAGGGCTTTTACGTACATCTGGCTTGCTTTGTGCGGGGCTTTCAATTGGGCATAGCACAAACCAAGATAGTAGAAGGTGTAGAAGGAACCGGCGCCTTGCAGGGTCATATAATGGGGATGTACATCGCCCAACCGCAAACATTCCTCAAACGTAGGAAGTGCTAATTCTGCCTTACCCAACTGGAGCAAGATGCACCCTTTGTAAAAATGTAAGTCCACATAATCCGGATAAAGCAAAATCGCTTTATCAATGCCCGACCACGCGGCTTCAAATTGCTTTGCTTCAAGCAACGAGGCATATTTCAGCTTATAAAACAACGGTGGAGGTAGCATTCCCTGGGCAAGTGCCATGCGGATAGCCAAATTGAGCTGATCGATGGCAGTGTTGTAATCCTTCTTCCGGTAATACTCACTGGCCAAATGGTACATCAGCCAAGGATCGGGTTCGTGCATCTCGGCCAGCTTCTTTTGCAGGATGCTGAAATTTCGTGAGAATTTATGCTTTGTATCGGCAACTGCCTCCAAATAACCGTAATGAAGCACCGTAACAGGCAGAATCTCACACTGTTCCACCTCCTGTACCATATCCGTACGGGAATTGGATAATTGCTCATGAATGTCTCCTGTAAAGTAAAAACCCTTGCCATTTCGGAAGAGACGATGATGGACCATGCGGTATGCTTCGTCAGGGTGAGGATGTAAGGCCCCATTGAAATGGATCATTTCCACGGCCAGCAAATTACTCTTCTTATATTGGTGCAGCTCCAGCAAGTGACTTGCTTGTTGTACATCTACTTCTTCATCCGCATCCAACCACATGATCCATTCTCCAGTTGCATGCTCCAGACCGAAATTCCGGGCATCAGCGAAGCTTCCCGTCCACTCGAATGGCAGGATACGTCCCCCCAAGGACTGGACAATCCCTGCTGTTTGATCGTGGGAGCCCGTATCCACTACGATAATTTCTCCCGCATAAGGGCGGATGCTGGCAAGGCAGCGGCCAATCCATTGCTCCTCATCCTTTACAATCATACAGACGCTTAACTGGACCTTATTCAGAAGACGCTCCCTCCTCTCGTCCACGGCATCCATTTCATGTGGACTTGATGGACTTTGCAGACATAGCAGTCCGAGCCCATTTTTTGCACTATGAGCTATGTATATGCTTCCGCCCAGAAGTTAGAAACTTGTCATATAAAGAAGGACAGGAAAATATAACTCAGCCTGTCCCCTTATTTTCCAAGTCTGAATCCGGCACTTCTTCATACATACTATAAAAAGGCTTCCGAAGGAGGTAACCTATAGCATGTCTCCTATTGACATCTCATTAAGAAATCGGCTTTGTTATCTTGGAGTGAATGCCACAATATCCGATGACGGCTACTTCAATTATCCCGAAGAAGTTTGGATTGGTGATCACACCTCCATCGGAGATGGGTATTGGTTCAATGTGGCCACACCGGGGATAGGTCCCGTCCCCAAAATCTCCATTGGCGAAGGTACCCGATGCGACCGTGATGTATTAATGTCTGCCATCAACCGCATTGAAGTCGGTAAAAATGTGACAATAGGCCCGTATGTTTATATCTCCGATACGGATCACCAATTCCGGGAAATCGGCATTCCCATTGGGCTGCAAGGAACCACTACCCGGGACAATCAAGTGATAATTGGAGATAACACTACTATTGGCGCCCATGCAGTCATCGTTGGCAACGTGAATATAGGAAGAGATTGTATTGTGGCCCCTAATACAGTGGTGACCAAGGATATTCCTGATGGCTTCCGGGCAATGGGCGTTCCCTCCAGAGCTTCTCCCATCTGCTCATAATAAGGCGCCGCAAAGCTGTGTGTGATTAACAGCTTTGCGGCGCCTTTTATTCGACGGTTTTTTTTACAATTGGCTTCTGAAATAAGCGGTATCAGGTGACTTGATAGCGGTCTGCGGATCCACCTTATGCAAGCTTTTTGCGGTCAAATATCTGGCGCCATTCTCGAAGGAAACAGTAACGACGTCATATCCGGGATATAAGGATTTCTTCAACCCGGCCATTCTTCTTCGTGAGGAGGTGTCCAGAATATCTCCCGGCTCCAGCCATAACAGATAATCACCCGAGGCTAATTGATACATCATCTCAGGCTCCAACTGAGGTGAACCAGCACTTTTTAGAGCAACCACTTTATTTGCATATTTTCTGGCTATATCCACGGTTCCATCTGAGGAATTCATATCGACCACAATAATTTCCTCGACTGCTCCCTGGAATGAAGAAAGCGTGGCTTCCAATATCTCTTCACTGTTGGAAGTAATGAAACAAGCACTGATACGGACAGCGGGTGAATACAACAGTTCATGGACAGGAAGACCCCATTTTTGGAGAGACTTTTCGCGGTTAATCTGCAACAGGTTCCCTAAGCTTGCTGATTCTGACTGGCCCATGCTCGCATGGCCAATATGGTGGATAAATGATCCCCAAGCAATTAGCAGCTTGTAGCCGGCTCTCACTGCCCGCAGACACAAGTCGTCATCCTCATAATTCCCTAATCCATACCGTTCATCGAATACGCCAATGTCCTCAAGCAAGCTGCTCCTGGCCATCAGACAAAAACCGACAATTCTCCGTACCTCCTGCATATCTCCTTTATGCTTCTGCATGTGGGCCTTTGCGAAGGGCTCCATATCGCCAATATGCGTATAGGGTACGGGAATCTTCTGCTGGCCGCTAATGTAATTCGTAACAGGTCCCACAATTCCGACATCGTCATCACTGTATAAAGCCTCAACCATGGGTTCAAGCCAACCTGGGGGCAGAATGGTATCGTTATTCAGAAATAATATTTGATCCCCAGTAGCGACCTCCGTGCCTTGATTGCAGCCTTTGGCAAAACCTAGATTATACGGATTTTCAATGAGAATGATCCGGTCACCTAAATTTCTTAAATAATCAATTGTCCCGTCCTTTGATCCGTTATCCACCAGGATAAGCTCATAAGGTGTGGACGTATTCTTCCAGATGCTCTCCAAACATTGGATGGTAAGAGGAAGCTGGTTAAGCGTTAATATCACGATACTGGTTTTCATACGCTTTTCCCCTCAGCCGCTTGCACCAGGTCTTCATTGAAAGACACGAAGGATTCTCCCAGCTTGCCTTTGTAATAAGTGCGGTTATACAGCATACTGGGATGCGTCGGATAATACATCAATGCCATTTCATTGTGATAATTCGCTTTGGTAAACAAACCCAGCTTGTCGTAGCACAGGCATAATTGCAAATGAGGCACCCAATTCGTCGAGGTCATATCCTGAAGCCCCATGGTTTCACGCTTCGGCAGCTCAATGGCAGTTTTGAACCAATAAATCGCTTGATTAATTTCATTGGTGCTCAGGAAATAATAGCCCATCTGGCAGCAAAATTCCGAGCGCGGCATGTCATAACGCAATGTCTCACACAGGGCTTGGATGCGCGCTTTTGTATTGCCCAGCTTTTCATAACAGGCAGCAAGCTTCAAGCATGCTTGAAAATTATCCTCTATCCAGCCCTGCTCTGTATCGAGAAAGCGTCTGTAATATTTCACCGATTCCTCATATCTTGCATGCTCTCTTAACTCATTGGCAAAATAATATAGGTCCCGCGGCGAAAAATCTTCCCCCTTCTTCTCCCGGTTCAGGTAAATCTGCAGGTTACGGTCTGTGTACTCCTTGTCTTTCTTATGGGTGATGCATACGTCACTTGCCAACGTATTGCCGCCTGCAGCCAGATACTCATGCACCGGACCAATCCATTGGAAGTTGCAATCCCTTCTTACCAAACGGTTGCGCCGCAAGCTGCTAATGACTTTTCCCTCGGAGTCAAAAGCCAGGTTGTACGCCATGCTGACTGACTGATAGTCCGGAGATAACGTGGCCTTAAGCTGTTTGAAGAGCTCTCTGTCCTTCTCTTCTATCGTATCATCGGCATCCAGCCACAGAATGTATTCGCTGGTTGCTTTGCTGAAGGAATAGTTCCGGGCAGCTCCAAAATCCTGGATCCATTCAAAATCGTAGATTTTTGCTCCATACGATTCTGCAACTTCTTTGGTGTTGTCTGTAGAACCCGTATCCACGATAATAATTTCATCAGCAATATCCTTCACTCCGTCCAAGCAACGGCCCAGACTTTTTTCTTCGTTGCGAACAATCATACAGAGACTTATTGTAATCATGTTTCTCCTCCCATTTTCAAACCAATTAAGAATTCATGGATTTTTAATCCCATAACACTGCCAGTATATGACTCTCCCCGTTTATAGAGACCCTGCGCAACTCATTCCATTCCAAATTCAGCTTAACCGCCAACAACGAAAAGCCGTTCTAGGCTCTGCTCTGGCAGGCACCAGCTAGTACAGGAACCTCTTAATCCATTCTGGAGTATATCCCTGTTGTATAGCGACTCATTAACCCTCCCTTCCAAAACGGACCGAGTGGATTTGATGGCCTAACCGGACGTTAATTTTACTGTATGCACACGCCTTTGGGTTTAGAAACGGAAATCTGCAGGATGACGAGTGAACTTAGTCGGGAGTGCTTAGTGAGGAGGGTGCTGTAAGTATGGGGGATAACGGGGGAATATAATGGTTAGTATTCATGTATATATTACAGATGCAATCCGCGGCCACTATCCAGCAGAACAGCTTGTCTGTCTTGGATTGTGTGGAACAGCTTTGGTCCGTAAGCGCCAATGAAAGGAGAAGTGTTTCATGTCTCTTCCGAACATACCGAACATAACACCCATCATAACATTGACACGACAAGAGTCGATTACATTGTTGTTATCATCCATTGCTCTTGAAGAAATCGCTCTTTCTCATATTTTGAATGCGGAAGGCGAAAAAATTCAGCGCCTACTTCAGAACGAGGCGGTCACTTTGGACGATATGCTTCATATTAACCGCAGTGTGGAACGAACACTTAGAAACATCATCAAAAACCAAATGCTTCTGCAGATGAAGCTTGAGGATGTTTTGGATCTGGAGCATAGGACATCCAGAGATGAAGATGAAGAAGAAGATGAAGACGACGATGATCCCAATTGTCATAAATCAGAAGAGCCGTATGACGAATAGCCACTTTCCTGATGCAATAGATTCCATGATCTTAATGGAGCAGGCATTTCCGCGTTTATGGGAAGGGTTGTATATCCTACTGCCGGATCCTCAAACGGCTTACTCCTACGCTGTTTATGATAATCCGGACAAATTAGCGGCTCTGCTCAATGAGTGGTGCCTTACATGCCATTCCTTATTTTATTTACGGGGAAGCCTGATCTTCAACCAATCGCGTCTAAATACAATTCAGCTTTTTTGCAGTCAATTCGAAGAAATAAATACGAAATTATCTGTTCTGCATGACATCATTAAACAAACGAACGCCTCAGGTATAGATCATATTGCCCGCACTCTCGCAAAACTAGCGGAACTCACCATTATTGTATACAGGGACGAAAATCAATGGCTGGGAGAGTATCTGCTGCCCGTTTTCAGTAATTTCATCAATTACAGTATTATAAAGCTTGAAGGTATTGCCCTCACTAAACTTTGGTGGTCAACACTTCTCCGTTTTGCTCCATATGAAAATTCAGTGCTTACCCAAGAAGTTATGCCAAAATCCGAACAATCCAAAAAGCTGCACAGCTATCTTTTTATGCTCATTATGGAAATCAGCAAGTGGGATCAATCCTCAAGCAGAGACTCCCAGATCATACAAGTTATTGAGGAATTTAATACCTTCCTTCATCGGTTTACCGGAGACATCCATAAAGAGCCGGTTATCATTCATTGGAAAAACCCAACACCCAGCCCGGGTAAACCCTGGATTAACGTTAAGAATAAGGTTAGTCCTCCAAAACATAATTGAGCGACCATGGTTACGCAGGCAAGTAATCTTATTGGTTTCCAACATTGCGCCTAAGGTTATCGCGAACACGCGGTGCCAATTGGCGTTTTTTTATTTTGTTTCATCATGCAATCATCTATCTCTTGCATAATACCTCCAACTTCTTAGAGATACTATGCATCTCCGCAGCGAGGGCATGCAGGGTCAAAAGAATCGCTTGGGAATCTACTTCCTTCTCCATTTTTTTAGATATGTCTTTCTCTTGTGTTATTTTTCCACCTGACCCATTTTCTTCTGATGCCTCTTTCTTTCTATTAAAGCCCTCCTGCTCCAACTGATGCCTGATGCTTTTTAACCGATATTTTTCGTTTCTCAATTCACTAATCCGTTTGAGGACTTCGACTGTCTCAAATTGATAATAATCTAAATCTCCCTTTCGGATAGAAGGAACACAATCTGAAAAATACTCCAGCCACCGCTTAACTGTTGTAGGCGGAAGCTTACTTAAAATAATAATTTCGATTTGACTGTATAATCGGTTACAGGTTGAATTCATATGTATATTGCCTCCAATGCTAGGCGTTTATTATAACGTATTCACCGAATACGGTTTAAATGAGTAAAATTACCCATCAAAATAATGGCAAACTTTTATCTCCCTCCTCTAACAGGAGAAGACCGCCGCGCACATGCTGAATGACAAAAAAGACTCCAGCATAAAAGCTGAAGTCTTTTTTGTCTAATGAGTAGTGCGGTCGAGAGGACTCGAACCTCCACGGAGTATTAGTCCACTGGAACCTGAATCCAGCGCGTCTGCCAATTCCGCCACGACCGCATATGTATGGTGGGCGCTGAGGGGATCGAACCCCCGACCCTCTGCTTGTAAGGCAGATGCTCTCCCGGCTGAGCTAAGCGCCCGGG
>JAEWIS010000056.1 GCA_023386955.1 Bacillota bacterium | reverse complement strand
GGATAGAACTGTCCGCAGATATGGTCAGTAAGATTACAGACAAAATTTTACCGGAAATAAAAGAGTGGCAATCTCGTCCTCTGGAGCCGTTTTATCCCTTTATCTTCATGGATGCGAGGATTATTTACGTTTGCAATTTCATATACTAAAATAAGCCTTATGTCAATCATATTTCACACTCGAAAGGTGTTTGTGTATTCTCCATTAAGTATCTATCCTTTTAAAATAAGAAAAAATTATACCACAACCAAATAATTCAAAAAAATAGGCACATCAGATATTTCTATCCAACATGCCTTACACCTCAATTATATCATCTACCCATTTATAAAGTTTATATCCGGACTTATCGCTTTCTTGTACAAAAGTACTCATATCTTCTTCAAAATCTTCATAACTGTTTCTTTCGTGATACATATGATAACCTTCATTTGTAGAATTAAGAGTAACAAATGTAATTCCGACTTTATTCCTTAAATTTAAAATTTTCTTTTCACAATCACGCAATATGTAATCTCCAAGATAGATTTTTCTATTATTTACTTCAGCTATTTTTGTGCCTTGAAAATCAGAATGAATTGCCAGATAGTTAATATTTACAGAACCGCCCATAGGTTTATATAGTTTTTGGTTTCCAGCAACTTCAATTTGATCAACTCTTCCGACAGATATATTATAATAACCAATAATATAATTTTTTTCATCGGACAGCATGATATAAGTGATGCCCTGGTTTTCATCCAAGGCATCTCCACTCTTTATAAAATTATTAATTATAAAATTACCACAATCAAATTTCTCTGTTAAAGGAGAAAATTTCTTTGTATATTTCTCAATATTCATTACTTTTTCTCGACTCTACTCTTTAGTGTCATTGTCTTTTTATCTACGCTAATGGAGAAATTGTGAGAATCCATAAATTCAACCATTTCTCTATTTTCCCTTGTTGCGGGCGTTCTTGCCAATGACTTTGTAGTTGCATATGGTAAATTTGTTTTTGGCTTCATTACAGATGCATTCATCTTAATTTCTCCTTTCTTATCTTCTTCATCCATTATATCACCTCAGTTACCACATTTCAACAACTGAGTACAGCATTACTCAATAATGCATATAACATGACATAATGCAAGGATACTATACTCTCAGTTGCAAATCAATAGTTAATATACATATTATGCAGATAGCAACCGGAATATACTTATTTGCATTTTCATAACAGCTCTCTTTCCTACAACTCATATGGAGTAACCTGATATACATAATAATTCAACCAATTCCCATAAATCGTATTAGCCGCATTCCTCCAACAAAGCACCGGCATCGTATCCGGGTCATCGTCCTCATAATAATTACAGGGAATGTCCGGATTCAACCCCTTATCCAAATCCCTATGATATTCCCCATTCAGTGTCATCCGATCATATTCCGGATGCCCCTGAATAAATACCTGCTTCCCATCCTCACTCATCACCATCAAGATCCCGGCCTCTTTCGACTCCGCCAGAATCTTCAGCCCCTCATGCTTCTCAATATCCGCTCTCCTCACCTCTGTATACCGGGAATGAGGCGCCATCACATAATCATCAAGACTGCGTACCAGCGGCACCTTCCGATCCAGAACCCTGTGCCTGTAAATACCAGAAAGCTTGCTGTCCCTCTTATACTTCGGCACCCCATAATGATAGTAAAGTCCTGCCTGGGCGCCCCAGCAGATATGAAGGGAACTGGTGACATTTGTCTTGCTCCACTCCATAATCTTCGTCAGCTCTTCCCAGTAGTTTACCTCTTCAAACTCCATATTCTCAACAGGCGCACCGGTAATAATCATACCATCAAACTTTTTCTCTCTCACCTCATCAAAAAACACATAAAACTTATTCAAATGACTGGCAGAAGTATTTTTTGAAGTATGACTCTCCAGCATCAGAAACGTACAATCCACCTGCAGCGGAGTGTTAGACAATGCGCGAAGAAGCTGGGTTTCTGTCTCTTCCTTGATGGGCATTAAATTAATAATCAGGATTTCAAGGGGACGAATGTCCTGGCTTAAGGCCCGGTCCTCGTCCATGATAAATATGTTCTCTGTTTCCAGTATGGCTTTTGCAGGTAAATCCTTTTGTACTTTAATCGGCATATTTTATCCCTCCAGCAGTTTTATGAAATCCTCTTCTGAAATAATGGGCACTCCCAGTTCCTTTGCCTTTTTATTTTTAGACGAATTGGATGTGGTATCATTGTTAATTAAATAAGTCGTCTTCGATGTAACCGAACCAGTGGCTTTGCCTCCCTGTGCTTCGATTGCTTCCTGAAGCGCCTTTCGGTTCTCAAAATGCTCCACGGATCCGGTAATGACAAACGTCATTCCCTCCAACCGCTTCTCTCCTCCGGTCTCCGCCTCCTGCTCAATGGTTACTTCTGCTAACAGGCGATCTGTCATCTCATTATTCTTCTCGTCCTTAAAATAAGTAATCCATGCATCTGCCAGCACCTTTCCAATGCCGGAGACAGCAGTCAGCTCCTCTTCCTCTGCATGACGCATTCGGTCAAAATCGTAACGGAATTCCCGGCAGAGCATCTTCGCATTGGCAACTCCTATACCAGCAATTCCAAGTCCATAAATCAGACGGGGCAGGGTGGTATGAGACGCCTTATTCACTGCCTGAATTAAATTATCATAAGACTTTTTACCGAAGCCCTCCATCTGAGTAATAGCTTCTTCATGCTGATCTAAATGAAACATATCGGCAAACTCCCGGATAAATCCGGCACCGATAAACTTTTCCAGCGTAGCTTCAGATAATCCATCAATATTTAAAGCATCCCGGCTTACAAACAGGGAAAAGCCCTTGATCCGCTTCGCCTGACAATCCGGGTTGGTGCAATATAAACTCTTCACATCATTTACCTGACGGATTTCCGTCCTTCCGTCACAGACCGGGCAATGATCCGGAATCTTTATTTTACCGCTTCTGGTTAAATTGTCGGCAATCTGAGGAATAATCATATTCGCCTTGTAAACTGTGATCTGATCCCCTTCCCC
>JAEWIS010000049.1 GCA_023386955.1 Bacillota bacterium | reverse complement strand
GTCAACCGGTGGGCAGCACCGTGAAGGTAGGGGATGCCGATCCGGTTCTGAGCGTAACCGCCAAGAGCAATGATGACGGGCAGCTCAGCTACCAATGGTACCGCAACGATACCCCCAGCACCAACGGTGCCTTTATGATCGGGGGTGCCACTAGCAGCAGCTACACCATCTCGACAGAGAACGAGTCGAGCCGTTACTACTACGTGGTAGTGACCAACACGCAAAATGGGGCCAACGGCAATAAAACGGCGAAGGTTATCAGTGCTTTTGTAAAGGTCACGGTAGAAGAAGTGGTGAACGCGGCAGAGCCGACCATCATGGGTCAACCGGTGGGCAGCACCGTGAAGGTAGGGGATGCCGATCCGGTTCTGAGCGTAACCGCCAAGAGCAATGATGACGGACAACTCAGCTACCAGTGGTACCGCAACGATACCCCCAGCACCAGCGGTGCCTTTATGATCGAGGGTGCAACGGGCAGCAGCTACACCGTCTCGACAGAGAATGAGTCCGACCGTTACTACTACGTGGTGGTCACGAACACCCAGAATGCGGCCAACGGCGACAAAACGGCGGAGGTGATCAGCGCCTTTGTGAAGGTGACGGTAGAAGAAGTGGTGAACGCGGCAGAGCCGACCATCATGAGTCAACCGGTGGGCAGCACCGTGAAGGTAGGGGATGCCGATCCGGTTCTGAGCGTAACCGCCAAGAGCAATGATGACGGGCAACTCAGCTACCAATGGTACCGCAACGATACCCCCAGCACCAACGGTGCCTTTATGATCGAGGGTGCGACAGAAAGTACATTTGCTGTGCCGACAGATACAGCAGGAATCTTCTACTACTATGTGATCGTAACCAGCACGAATCCTGCTGCCGGTGAGCCAACAACGGCAATCAGCCATGTGGCAAAGGTTATTATTGAGCTGCCGGCTTACAACGTAACGTATCATGTTCAGGATGGAAAGAATTATTACGTAGGGATTTCCCATGGCTCCAAGGTTCCCAAAATGAAGGATCCGGAAAGAACCGGTTATACGTTTGGGGGCTGGTACAAGGATGCGGCGGGAACTGTAGCATGGAATTTCGATACGGACGTGGTAACCGGTGATGTTACACTGTATGCCAAGTGGACGGAGAATTCAAGCAGCGGTGACGGCGACGGGGGTTCTGATGATAACACCGACAATGGTCCGGGTGTCGCTTCCGGCAACCAGTCAGGCGGTGCTCCGGTTCCAGCCAATGACGCTGTCATCGTTCTGGTCAATGGCCGTGAGGAGAAGATTGGCAAAAGCGCCTCTTCTACAGAGGGAGACCGTACGGTAACCACCATAACAGTGAATCCGCAGCAATTGGAGGACAAGCTTCAGGCAGAAGGTCAAGGTGCGGTGGTGACCATTCCCGTATCCGCCAAGTCTGATGTGGTTGTTGGTGAACTGAACGGCCAGATGGTGAAGAACATGGAGGACAAGCAGGCCGTTCTGGTGGTCCAAACGGGAACTGCCAGCTATACCATTCCTTCGGTTCAGGTGGATATCGCTTCGATTTCGAAGCAGCTGGGCTCTGCAGCAGCCCTGGAAGAGATTAAGGTGCAGATTCGGATTGCCGAACCGGAAGCCGCAATGCTGAAGGTAGGAGAAACGGCGAACGGACAAAATGGGCTTACATTGGTTGCTCCTCCGGTTCACTTTACGGTAGAGGCATCCTATGAGGGTCAAACCGTCGAAGTCACCAAGTTTAGCGCTTATGTCGAACGCACCATTGCACTGCCTGAAGGAATCGATCCCAATAAGATTACCACAGGGATTGTAACGGAAGCAGACGGCTCTGTCCGTCATGTGCCCACCAAGGTAACCGTGATTGGCGGCAAGTATTACGCGCAAATCAACAGCTTGACCAACAGCATGTATTCGGTGATCTGGCATCCGCTTACGTTCAAGGATGTGGAGCAGCACTGGGCTCAACAGGATGTCAATGACATGGGCTCCCGCTTGGTAGTAAATGGAGTAGGGGACGGTCTGTTTAATCCGGATGCAGCGATTACCCGTGCCGAGTTTGCAGCGATTGTGATGCGGGGACTAGGGCTGAAGCCGGTGGGCGGCTCTGCGGTGTTCACTGATGTGCAGGCATCGGATTGGTATTACACTGCAGTTCAAACCACTTCCAACTACAAGCTCATCGATGGCTTCGAGGACGGCACCTTCCGGCCGAATGAGAAGATTACCCGGGAGCAGGCAATGCTGATTATCGCAAGAGCCATGGCGGTAACCAAGCTGCAAGATAAACTGCCGGCCAAAGAAATCAGCGAGCTTCTGAAGCCCTTCGCCGATGCCGCGGCGGTGTCCGATTGGGCGAAAACAGGCATTACAGCCAGCCTTCAAGCAGGTCTGGTAACCGGCCGGAGTGCGGATGAGCTTGCTCCGCAGGCGTCCATCACCCGCGCAGAAGTGGCCACAATTGTGAAGCGGTTATTGAAGGAATCCGGTTTGATTTAAAAAAGGTGACCAACATATAAAGGGAGTCCGGCATGTCAGTAGAATCTGACCTGCCGGACTCCCTCTTTTTATTACCGAAGCTTCTATTCCACAACTGACAATAAATAACCGTAATGCTCTTCTTCCATTTGTTCAAGAGGAATGAACCGGATGGAGGCGCTGTTGATGCAGTAGCGTTTGCCGCCGCGGTCCTGAGGGCCATCATTGAATACATGGCCCAGATGGATATCACCGGCCCGGCTTCTTACCTCGGTGCGAATCATCCCGTAGCTGGTATCCTCTTTATAGGTGACAACCTCAGGGGCAACGGGTTTGGTGAAGCTGGGCCATCCGCACCCGGAATCATACTTATCTTGGCTGGTGAATAGGGGTTCGCCGGTGGCAACATCCACATACAGACCCGGCTCGTAGTTATCCCAATATTCGTTGCTGAAGGCATGCTCCGTGTCATTTTTGACCGCTACCGCGTACTGGTCCTTGGTTAACCGCTCCTTCAGCAGCTCATCGGTGGGGCGCGGATATAAGGCGGGATCAATGGACAGCTCCTGCCCATCCAGAATACTCAGATCGATGTGGCAATAGCCGTTGGGGTTCTTCACCAGATAATCCTGGTGGTACTCCTCCGCCAGATAATAGTTTTGCAGAGGCAGGACCTCCGTTACGATGGGTTTGTCATATTTACCCTGCTCTCGGGCCACTGCCTGCTGAATGACTTCCGCTTCTGCAGGGGTGGTGTAGTAGATACCCGTACGATACTGGATGCCTCTGTCATTGCCCTGTTTATTGACGCTGGTCGGATCAATCACCCGAAAATAGTAATCAAGCAGAGTCTGCAGAGTAACCTGTGCCGGATCGTACTTCACATGAACCGTTTCGGCAAAACCCCGGTCTCCGCGGATCACATCCTTATAGGAGGGATTCTCGCCCGTTCCGTTGGCATAACCCGAGGTGACATCCTGAACTCCGGGAATGCGGGACATATAGGCCTCCACTCCCCAGAAGCAGCCACCTGCCAGATACAGGCTCCGCAGATTTTCCTCCGGTATAGTCATGCTTTTGACAGAGCGGGGGGAAGGAGCAGCTGCATGGCTGCCGCCTCTACTGCCGCAAGCGGAGATGGCCATAACCAGGGCAAGGAGGAATAAACCAAGTACAGTACGTTTCATGACCCTTCCTCCTTCCTCATTTTATACCCTTTAAGGTATCGATGATTTGCTCATTGGATGCGTGGCCCGGAAGCGATTTCGCCAGAATCCCGTCGGAGCCGATATAATAGGAGCTGGGATACGCTCTGACCTGGAATTGTTTGGCCCAGACGCCATTTTCGTCGAGGAGCACGGTTAAGTGCTCATAGGGCTGCCGGTTGAACCACTCGGTAAATTCCTTGGCGGATTTTTCCCCTTTGTACTCTGGTGTAACGATGGTTACCACCTCGAAATCCTTGGTTTCGCCGGCTAAGGTATTCAAGTCCCCCAGACCCGCCAGACAAATGGAGCACCAGGAAGCCCAATATTTCACGTATACCTTCTTCCCCTGGAGATCCGCCAGCCGATGGGAGCCGCCCTTCAAATCGGTTAAGGCAAAGCTGGGTGCCGCCTCACCTTTGTTCAGGATAGCTGGCGAAGAGGCCGGTGACCCCATACCGGCGGATTGGGTCATAGGTTTCGAGCCGCATGCGCCCAAAACAGATAACAGTCCTGTTGCAACCAGCACAATTCCCATCCGTTGCCACGCCTTCTTCATAACTCACTCCCCCATCCTTTTATTGAAACCAGCTCACGATGTTATTCAGTTTGTCTGTCATAAGCAGAAGGCCCATTACAATCAGCATACAGCCGGAAGCAACTTTGATTGCCCCCATGTAACGGTATACACGGCGGAAGCTCTTTAATAAAAATTCAGAAAATACTGACAATAATAAAAAGGGAATGGCCAAACCCAGGGTATACAGGAGCATGAGAAAGCCCCCATATGCGGGAGAGCCTTCACCTGCAGCGATGCTGAGTATAGCTGCTAACGCGGGGCCGATACAAGGCGTCCATCCGAAGCTGAAGGTCAGGCCAAGCACGAAAGCTCCTATATAGCCACCCTTCTGAATACGGGTGCTGGACAACCTTCTTTCCCGTTCCAGCCAGGACAGCTTGATCAATCCCGTTTGATAAATCCCGAACAGAATCACGATGGCTCCGCAAATGGCAATGAACCTCGGGCTTGAAATGACATTGCCCAATATGCCGGAACCAAAACCCAATAGAATAAACACCACCGACAGACCAAGGACAAACAATAGGGTCCGCCCAATAAATACCGGCCGAAGGGGAGGGGAGGAGCTGCCATGCCCTCTCTGATCCGCACTGCCGGCTATACTTCCGGACAAGAAGGATACATAGACCGGAAGCAATGGCAGAATGCATGGCGCAAAAAACGATAACAGCCCCGCACCAAACACCCCAAACAGGAATACCGCATCACCGGCCATCGGAGGCACCTCCTGATTTCTGACATGCTATGCTTCATCGGCTATTATAAATCGGGAGGGTAAACCAGAAGCAGCTGCCCGCCCCCTTGGTGCTGTACACCCCGATTTCACCGCCGTGGAGCTCTACAATCGATTGGGCAATGGCCAGGCCCAGCCCGGCGCCACCGTTATTCTTGCTGCGTGACTTATCTACCCGGTAGAATCGTTCGAAGATCCGCGAGGTTTCCGCCGCTTCGATGCCCTGGCCTTCATCCGTAACGGAAATCCGCAGGAATTGGCCCTCCAGAGCGGCGGCCAAAACGATTTTACCCTCAACAGGTGAATATTGAATGGCATTCTGCAATAGGTTGGACAGGACCCGCTTCATTTGGGCAGGCATCATAAGGGCAGCGGGCAATTTATCCGGCAGCTCAATCTCGACCTGCAGTTTTTTCTCGGCGAGTTGAAAGGAGAAACTCTCCAGGGTGCTGATTAATAGCTCATCGGCATGGCTTGGAACAGGCTCGAATATTTCACCATTGGCCTCCAGGCTGGATAGCTCGAACAAGTCCTGGATCAGCCCGCCTAATCGTTTGGTTTCCAGCCGGATGGTATTGAGATAACGCTGAAAGGTTTCCTCATCCTTGATCACATCGTCCTCCAACGCTTCAACAAAGGATTGAATGGAGGCCAAGGGTGTCCGTAAATCGTGGGAGACATTGGCGATCAGCTCCCGCCGGGCGGATTCGGAGTGGTGCAAATGATCGAAGCTTTCCTTCAGCTTGCTGCTCATTCCATTAAATTGCTGAGCCAGAAGCTTAAACTCCTGCGGGCCGACTAAGGGGACCCCGGTATGGAAATCCCCTTCGGCAATCCGCACTGTCTGCTGGGTGATCCGTTCAATGGATTTTTCAAGAGGCTTCGTCAACAGGTGCTGGAGGATAAAAGAAAGCAAGCCGACTCCGGCCGTAACACCGGACAGCCAATAGAATTGCTCGATGGAGAGCAGCATTTTGGAATAGCTGATAAATAGGCAAATGAGCAGCACGCCAATCCCGGTCAGGCTGGACAATAGTAAGTACGTACGCAGTTTCATGAGCTGCCATCACCCGCAAATTTGTAGCCGATTCCCCAGACCGTCTTGATGAATTTCGGATCGGAGGGGGTCTGCTCGATTTTTTCCCTTAGTCTCCGGATATGCACGGTAACCGTGGTTGTATCTCCCTCGTAGCTGAAATCCCACACCTTACTCAGAATCTGAGTCCGGGAAAAAACCTGGCCGGGATGGCTGGCAAGCAGGTACAGCAATTCGAACTCCGTCACGGTCAATTCAACCGGCTGCCCGCTGATCTCCACCTTGCGCTTGGCCACGTCAATGGTAAGTCCCTCGCATTTGATGGTGTGTTCTGCTGAAGTGGCTGGCGATGCCTGGACATACCGCATCCGGCGCAGAATTGCCCTGACCCGCAGCACAAGCTCTCTTGGACTGAAGGGTTTGGTCAAATAATCATCTGCACCCATGGTCAGTCCCATTAGCCGGTCCTGCTCTTCACCGCGGGCGGTCAGCATCACGATGGGGATATCCTCCGTTTGCCGGATTTCGTTGCAGACTTCCCAACCGCTCTTATGGGGCATCATCAGGTCAAGCACAATCAGGTTCGGCGTTTGGCTGCGCCAAAGCTCCAGGGCCTCCACACCGTCCTTGGCGGTGATAACCAGATACCCCTCCCGTTCCAGATACCTGCGGCAAACATCGGTAATATTCGTATCGTCATCTGCAACCAGCACCCGTTCCTTCATGCTGAACCACCCCAAATTCCGGAAATTGAATTTGACACCATCATATCATAAGAGGATGGTTCAGCTCAGCTTTCCTCAGTTCATGGCCATGGCAGGCTTCATGTATTGTGTGATCAGCGCTTCCACCACATAGGTGCTGCCATCATAAATGGCTGGGGCTGTATCCAAAGTGACCTTCATGCCATCGATCATGATTTCCTTGGAGTCAATCCACAGCTTAATCATTTTCCCCGCTGGCATCAACATCTTGTCGTCCTTCATCATGGAGCCGTCGTCCATCATCTTGTCGTCCTTCATCATCGTGTCGTCGCCCATCATGCTGTCGTCCATTTTATCCATATATACTAAGGTTACGGATCGTTCCAGGTCATTCCATTCGATGCTGTAGCCATACATTTCCGATGCCTGCCTCAGATGAAAAAGCTCCATTCCGCTGTCACTCTTCATTGTTTTCAGTGCTGCGGCGTGGGCGAAGCCCGAAAAGGCCAGGGACAGCATCAATACCGCCATCATCATCAGCGTCTTGCCTTTGTTTGCTTTCATCATCCTTATCACTCTCCATTGGTTTGGTATCTTACATGGATTAGGATAAAGAAGAGAGCTTACGATTCCCTAAACGAAGTATTACGAATGTCTTACAGCTGCAAGCTCCAGGCTAACGAAGCTGTAGAACATGATCAAGTGGGCAACAATTAAAACACCTTCTCCACTCGTGTGCCTCATAAACGTTTAATATCCAATTTAACCCACTACTATCCTGCAAAAGTACATCTATTCTACCGGATTTCCGCCGCTCCCTGCGCCCCGAATGCAAAAGTGCATCTAATTTCCGCCGCAGGCTCCATCGTACTCCCATCTGACGAAAATAACTGCACTTTTGCAGGGATAGAAGAAAAAACGAAGGTTTGTTTACAAAATAAATGCACTTCTGCATTTCGGACGAGGGAGGGAGTCACGTTCCCGCGTGCGCGTCCCTGAACGCTCTTCACAATAGATTCGTTAGCGTCTCTATCCGCCAAGCTGGACACACCAAACAGGACAGAACCCAAGGTTCTGCCCGTTTGATGAGTCATATCTTCAAAGCAGCTCTTACGGCTGTTTCATCATAACGGTGCACTCATTCCGCCCCTTCACAACGTCAACGTAGCAGATCACCGCTCGAGTCGTACAGGCGTCCCCGGCCAGCTCGGGACGGTCCCACCAGATGAGGGGAAGCTTGCTGAACTCCAAGTCTGCGGTGAAGCTTACGGACAGCACCTCACCCTCGGGTGTAAGCTCAACAGCTTCCTGCCAGTCAGTCAATATCGGGATTGGCTTCTTGGGGCTGGTGCCCGTTTCCGCAAAACCAACCGTTGCTCCGTAGTCGATATATTGTGCAGGTGTCTGCTCCCCTTCCCCGGCCATCCACCGGGCATCCGCGCCGTAATAACACAGCACTCCCGGATTATGTCCATCGGTTTGTCCCCAATGGGCGGGAGGGCTGCCTTTATGACGCTTAGCGGCAACCGCATCATGGCAGGTTAACGGGTCCGCCAGCTCCAGGAGCTGGGAAGGATGCTGTCCATGAGGATAACGCAGCTCCAGCCATTGACGGACCTCCTCCAGCGTTACCGCTACAACACCCTCAGGCAGCTGGGACAGATAATGCCCGATATAATGCTGGGACGATTCCCTGTGGGCATCATGATCCTCGTTATGAATAACGAAGCAGGTAAAATCGTTATGCGCATTGCTCACAAACCCCTCATGAATCCTTGTCCAATAATCCTCCTGCTGGTCCATAATGCCGGCCACCCGGATATCGTCCGGATCGGTGCTGTAATAGACGGATGCGCCGGGATACTCCAGGAAGCTGTTGACCAAATCTCTCGACGTCCAGGCAAATGCCCATAATGCGCCGCTCTCGGCCGTAGGATAGCGGAAATTATCCTCCCGCAGCCGGTACGCATCCCAGGGGGCACCTTCATGGTACATGCTGCTGTCACAGGTTTCATGATCGAAGCAGATTCCCCAGATGGCCCCGAACTCCAGCTCCTTGGCCGCCTGTAGGAAGCTGCTGCCGATGCCGCCTACCCACTGGTCTACACCCAGTATCTTCGGATGCATGAGCCAGCCTTGGCGGGACATGGCCGTCTTGATGGCTTCCCGGTGATGCTTGAGCATCCGGGCCGTCTCCTCCACCGTAGCGTCCACATTGTAGTTCACTGGATTATGGTGAAAAAATGAACTGGGCAGCACACCCACATCGTCGCCATAAGCCTGATGCCAGCCGGTTAACAGCTCCGCCCCGGCCTGGGCTACATCCGCATCGATCAGCCATGTTACAGGAGCTTCATACTGGTGACAGCCCTCCGCCATGTATATGGAGGAATCCAGCGCATGGCCGTGGCACATGACAGGGTCGCCGTAAACATGATGAAGCCGCGGCTCACCGGTCCGTTCAATCTCCTTGACCTTGCTTGGATTGTAACCCCAATGGAAATTGGAGGTGGTCACCATACACAGGAAGTGCTCCTTCCTGCCAAAAATCCGTGTTGGAATATCCTGCAGCCGGGTTTCTCCGTCCAGCCGGAGCTCCACCGTCAGACTGAGGTAGGCCGTTCTTCTGCTGTTGGCCCGCAGGGTGATTACCCAGCCCTGTTCCTCCCGGGTAGGTTGGCCTTCCAGCTCTATGTCTTCCGGACAATGGATTACGGTAAGTTGATTGGCGGTTGGGCCGCATAAACGGATGGTATGAGACTCATGTTCAACCAGGATCAGCTTTTGGAGTAAATCTAGCGTTGTGTTCAATCGGAGCACCCCTTACGATAGAATCAGATCTGTGCCCATTATAGCTCCGCCGTCCGCCGCCCGGTCAACATACAAAAAAGCCGCAACTTACATAAAGGAAAAAACGTCAGATATGTGTTGGTATTTATGTCCGGTATCAGAGGAGGATAAGATGGTTAAGGTGATATTGGCTCTGTTCACGTCTCTGTCGTATTGGTTTGGGTCGGGCGAGGAGGCCGGAGTGATTCCTGCCGGTTCGGCTGCGCCGGATCATTCATCGGAGTATTGTGCGGGAACGATGGAGTGGGATCGTGAAACCGCGGAATTTTTCTACGGAACCTGGAAGGTGGAAAGGCTGTTGGGTTTCGCCGATTCGTATAATGATGCTTCCGAATATCCTGAGGGACAGCAGGTTATCGGCGATGAGCTGATGATCAATGAACATGTTTTCTCCTCCAAAGGGTTTCAGCAATATGACGTTTATCAATATGAATTGCAAAATCCGCAATATAACATTCAAAACGTATGCTACAACAAGGATGCTTTTTACCGGCTGACAAAAATGGATATGCCAAGCTTGAATTTTAATGATCAGGTCAAACTCATCGGTGTATCCGACTCCGCTACGGGGTTTGGGATACCAATGAGCTTTATGTCCATCAATGAAAACAGGCTCATTCTGATTTTGGAAGCAACGCAGTTTGAACTGAAAAGAGTTACGGAATAAAGATCACAAAAGAGGAGGACAACATGCGGATTCTGCCTGTTTCGAAACGATTGCTTCAGTGGGGTGGTATGGTGGTGGGGGTGATTCTCCTTGGGATTTTTGTGTACCGGACAGGGGACGCGCTATATCATAATAATCAGCTGCGGAAGGATTTCTCTCCGGCGGCCAACGCCAGCCCGTATCAGCAAGGCATTCCTCTGGAGCAAATGGACCTGGCTGAATATGCCTCGTATTTTTCCGGGAATTCCGCAGAACCCGCTTATACCTTGACTCATCGGATACCGTCGCCTGTGGCCTTGCACTATTACGAAAATATCCCCGCCGGCGGAGAAGCGCCTGCCCTGGAAATTCCCAAAGGCACCACCATCACCGCTATTCCGGAGGGGACAAAAGGCTCGGCATTCTATGAAACCGGTTACGGCTATACCAGCTACCCTACGTATGAGAAGGGCTGGCGGTATGTCAGACCGTTTCAGACCAAGGAGACCTCGGAGGCTGCAGCCAACGGGAAGCATTATTACGTCAAGCTGGAGAGCCTGGAGGCGGTATTGGACAAAACTATTGAAGCCAATGAACCCTTGCGTGCCGCCATCCGTCAGCAGAAGTGGAGCATTAGCCACGGGAAGTTTGAGTTAGCCCGGTATGTGGATAACAAACTCCATCAGCATGGAGCGTATCTGTCCCCGGATTTATCCCGGCCAACCTTCGACGGCTGGAGCATAGCGCTGCTTGGAGCCATTGGAGGGCTGGGGGCGGGACTGTTCCGGACGAGGACCAAGCCAGGGGTTACCCGGACGTAGCTAAGCAGCTTTAATCGATGGTAAAAGAAAAACGCCCTGCTTCCTTGTCGAAGCACAGGGCGTTTTTGGGGATTACGTCTTTAGATATGGAAAATCCGGGAGACGGCATTGATCAGCAGGAAAATTCCAAGGACCCGCAGGGGCAGCCGCGAGGAGGTGCCGTCCTTGCGGAAGAGAGCCACGGCGAGGCGTCCGATTCGGATATTGATGAATAGCCCCAGCAGCAGCTCGGCCACGCTCAGAGTGAGGATCATGATAAACTCCTCTCCTGCGCCCGGAAGCCAAGGCGCATATTGCGGGATGCGACCAGCAGGGCCGCAAACATACAAAGTGTGCCTAAGCCTGCCAGCAGCAGAAGGGTGGGCCATTGAGACTGCAGGGAGGAGGACCCGCCGTTTAGCGCCTGGAGGCTGCGGGTCAACCATGTTCCGGGAACAAGCCGTGACAACCCATAAATCCAGCCTGGGGCGGAGGCCTTTTCGATGGAGAAGAAGGCCCCCCCCAGTATCCCGGCCAAGGCCGTTGCGATGGAGCCGAACACCGTAAAGCTGCGGTGGCTGCGGGCCAGCAAGGCCAGCACCAGGGAGATTCCCGACAGCGCCCACCAGTAGGCGGCCCAAAGGGGCAGCTCCGCAGCTGCACCCCCTCCAATCCCAATGTGCAGCAGGCCCCGGCCGCCTCCCCAAACCAGCCCGATCATCAGCAGGCCAAAGCCGAGCCCGGCGCCGATTTTGGAGAGCATATGCTGCCAATAGGGCAGGGGCGAGGCCAGAAGCCGCTCAGCGGTGCGGTTTTCCCGCTCATCGATCAGTGAGCGGAAGGCCAGGAAGGCGGCAGCCCACAGAAACATGGCCATAAAGCCGTTCAGCCGGGGCAAAGCCAATTTCCCGGCAGCTGTTTTCTCAGCGGCATCGGAGGTGTGGCCGCTAGCGGAGGCTGCTGGGAGTGTTCCGGCGGCCACGGCCGCTTCGGCCTTGGTTATGGCCGCCTCCAACACGGCAATGCTGCTGTCCGCTTGGCCAACCAGCAGGCGAAGCGGCGGTTTGGCCGCAGCAGGCTGGCCGGTGTTTCCTCGAGCCGCCAAGCCGCCGTAGCCGGGGTCAATGACAAGCCCGGCCGCCAGCTCACCGTCTGCAATGCGGCTGCGGATTAGCTTCTCTGCAGCAGGCACCACCTTGACGGTTTTGTCTTGCTCCAGGTGGGCCAGAAGGATTTTGGAGAGGCTGCTGCCATCCAGACCCGCCGTGTAGAGGGACGCCCTCGGTTCAGCTGCGGAATAGGAGAACAGATAAGCCAGCAGCAGCGGTGCAGCGATCAGAGCCAGCAGCGCTGCCCGGTTCCTACACATCAGCTTGATTTGTTTGCCGGTTATGCACAGCAGCGGCATGGATATAGCCTCCTTGTTTTTGCGAAATGAAGAATGCAGCGGTGAAAAAAACCAGCGACAACGCCACCAGTGTCAGCACATCCCCCCGGATATCCCGGAGGCCGCCGCCCCGCTGCAGGGCCAGATACGCATTCAGCGCCTTGCCGTTGGGCAGCAGCTCCTGAATGCGGCGGAGGCCGTCGGGAAGGCTGTATTTGCTGATGAAGCTGCCTCCCAGGAAGCTGAAGCCGTAGAGTATGGGCGTTGACATGGACGAAATGGCGCTGTGGCTTCCGGCGGCGAGACCGCAGCATAATACAATGGCGCCGATGGCCAGCCCGTAAGCAAGGGTAACCAGCAGCACACCCGGCACGTGATTCCAATGTACGCCGAACAAAAGCCGTGCGCCGGCCATAACCACCGTCATCTGAACGCATACCGCCAATGTCATGCCCAGCAGCTTTCCAAGGCTGTACTCCCAAACCGGCAAAGGAGAGGAGCGGATTCGTCCCAGCGTTCCCTTCAGGCGGTCGTCGACGATGCTGTGGGCCAGCTCGAAGGCTGTCAGGATCGAGAACATCACCATCATGGCTACGGATTCGTATTGCACAGCGTTCAGCGGTCCGGCCACAACGGCAACCTGCTCTACGTTCAGCACAGCCGCCAAAGACGCAGGAATCCCGGGCGCCGCAGCGGGTGCCGCTTGCTGCACGGCTCCGTCCCCGAACATACTGCCCAGAATAAACACCAACACCAGGGGCAGCAGAATCAGCTTGTAATAAAAAATTTTGGACCGGGCCAGTAGCCGTATATCCAGCAACAGCAGCCGTATGAATGGCGGGCTTCGAAGCATCGGGTTTTCCTCCTAATCTCGCGGCGCACCGCCGGTAATGTTCAGGAAAATCTGTTCCAGACTGGCTTCCTCGAAGGAGAAGCGTGTTGGCTTAAGCCCCTTCCTCGCCAGCGCCTCCAGCGTATCCGCCGCAGCGGTTTCGCTTGGGGCCAGCAGCAGGGCCAGCCTGCCCTCCCGCAGCTCCGCCGAACGGACACCGGGCAATGCGGCGGCCAGCTCCCGCTCGGCAGGCCCGCATTCCGCCAGCCCTACCGTCAGCAGATGCGGCAGCCCAAGCCGGGCTTGAATGGCCTGCTTCGTTCCTTCGGCGGCCAGCCGTCCGTGATCCACCACGGCGATCCGGCTGCATAGCTGCTCCACCTCCTCCATGTAATGGCTGGTGTAAATCACGGTGACGCCCTGCTCACGGTTCAGTCTTTTCACCGTCTCCAGAATTTGGTGCCGGGATTGCGGGTCAATGCCTACTGTGGGCTCATCCAGAATCAGGAGGGAGGGGTGGTGGATAAGCGAGGCGGCGATGTTCACACGCCGCTTCATTCCTCCGGAGAATGAAGATACGTCCTCGTTTTGGCGGTCCGTCAGGCTGACAATATCCAGCGCCTCTCGGACCCGCTCCTTCAGCAGGGGCCCTGACAAGCCATAGAGAGAGCCGAAGAATTCCAGATTGTCCCGGGCGGTGAGGGCTTCATAGAGGGCAATATCCTGGGGAACGATTCCGATTTTGGCCTTCAACTCCTTGGTGTGCCGGGTGAGCTCCTGTCCTGCGATGCGAATTCGGCCTGATGTAGGAGCAAGAATACCGGCAATCATCGAAACAAGGGTGGATTTGCCCGCTCCGTTCGGGCCGAGCAGACCAAGCGCCTCGCCCGGCACCACTTTAAGCGACAGGCGGTCAACGGCGGTATAGCTGCCGTAGGTTTTGCTGATTTCGATCAATTCAAGCATGAGAGAAAGCCGCTCCTTTTTTTCGTAGGATGAGGATGCAGCTTCAGTATAGACCGGATATATGGAGACTCCTATTCACCAAAGCCATCCTTTCACCGGTGACTTTCTTCATCTGTGGGGCTGGGGGTGACTGTGATACAATACCTAATTGGGGGGGGATTGGAATGGAGAGGATGCTGTCTATACAGAACCGGCGCATATCTGTTCTGCTGGCCTTTAAGCTGCTTGCGCTTATGTCCGTGCTATATGCCCTGGTGCAGCAGCGGGAGGAGCTTCCCGCCGGACATGTACTGCCTATGGTCCTGTGCCTGTGCGCTGTGGGAATCGAGCTGGTTAAATTTTTCCGCCACCTCTCTCCCGCCAGGTGGTGGGGAGTCACAACCGCTGCCAGCCTGATTTTTGCCGGAGCGCTTGGCTGCCTCGCCCCCTTCAGTGACAGTACACTTTATACCATGCTGCTGCTGATTGAATTGATGATCATGTATCCCGGCTGGCCTGTGGGGCTGCTGCTCCTGCATGCCGCCGCTTATGTGCTGCCATGGCTGATATATCCAGGTTGGGCAAGCTGGTCCTCCTTGTTCAGCAACTATGCGGTTTCCGGAACCATCGGCTACCTGTTCCACAACATCATTGAGGAGAAGCGTAAAACCGAGCAGCTTAACCGGGAGCTGGGGGATCTCAACCGCCGCCTGAAGGCGTATGCCTCCGCTGCCGAGGAGCTGGCTGTTTCCCGGGAACGTAACCGGATCGCCCAAGAGCTGCACGATTCCATCGGCCATACGCTGGTTGCGCTGAATATGAATCTGGAATACGCCGAGCAGATGGTGCTGCGGGACCCGGCCCGGTCTGCCGAGGTGGTCGCCAAGGCCCGGGTGCTCACGGGCTCCGGTCTGGTGCACCTGCGCAAGGCGGTGGAACGCCTTCGGCCGGAGCAGGAGGGAGCGGCCGGCGGGACCTTCTCCCATCGGCTGGGGCTTCTGTTTGCCGATTACGGCAGCGGCGGGGGGATTGCCTTTGA
Source organism: Bacillota bacterium (assembly GCA_023386955.1). Classification (GTDB taxonomy): domain Bacteria; phylum Bacillota; class Bacilli; order Paenibacillales; family NBRC-103111; genus Paenibacillus_AR; species Paenibacillus_AR mesotrionivorans. Next base: position 72,952 of record JAEWIS010000049.1, on the reverse strand, counting down.
GCTGACGATGAATGAAGCTATGGAAGCGGAGGACATTCCGGTGAAGGAATGTGTGTTCAGCACAGTGCGCGAGGCCGTCACCAACGGCGTGCGGCATGGAGCCGCCACAGAGTTCGCGGTAAGCATCAACCGGGAGGCGGAGGAATGGGCGGTCCGCATCCGCAATAACGGCCGGGCGGAGGAACCGGGTCCCCCCGCAGACGGTGACGGATTAAGGGGCATGCGCGAGCGGGCTGCAGAGCTCGGCGGCCGGGTGGACATCCGGGGGACGGAGAAGGGCTTCCAGGTGGATATGCGCCTTCCGGCTAAAGGGGGAGTACGATGATCCGGGTGTGGATTGTCGATGATCAGGAAATGGTCCGCGAGGGGCTGAAGATGCTCCTCAGCCTGCATGAGGATATGGTGCCGGTGGGGGAGGCGGGAGACGGAGCGGAGCTTCTGGAGCGGCTGACAGAGCTGGCGGCCGGCGGTTTTCCGGCGCCGGATGTACTTCTCATGGATGTGCGTATGCCGGTTATGGACGGTATTGAAGCAACCCGGCGGGTTAAGCAGCTTTACCCCTCCGTCAAAATCCTGATTCTGACCACCTTTGACGAGGAGGCCTATCTGTTCGGAGGACTGCGCAACGGTGCGGACGGCTATATGCTGAAGGAATCCGGCTCGGCTGAAATCGCCGCCGCCATCCGCACCGTCTGCGGCGGCGGTATGCTGCTGGACGCCAAAGCCCGGCCCAGCATTATCCGGGTGCTGGACGGCCTGCCCCGGGAGCCCGAAGCAGGCCGGGGTGACCCGCTGGCGCTGCTTACCCCCAGGGAGCGTGATACAGTCCGGCTTGTGCTGGACGGCAAAAGCAACCGGGAGATCGGCGAAGCCATGTTCGTCACCGAAGGCACCGTCAAAAATTATGTGTCTCGGATTCTGGAGAAGCTGGAGCTGAAGAGCCGTGCGGAGCTGATCGTGTACCTGGGCGGTTCCCACTCTCGTTACAGCAGCCGCAAGGGAGAATAACGCTTACACTGTTGCTAACCCGAACATGGGCAGCGTTCAAGGATGTGAGCAGTCCAATCCTCTCTATTATTCAGGAATAAGATAGATGGAGAGGTTCCCCTCTCTTCTTCCAAAAAGGATATGGAGGCGGCTTGCACATGAGCAGAAAACAAACGGGACGGGTGGAAAATCAAGTGTATTCCAGCCGGGTGCAACGGCTGATAATGCCCAAAACGAAGTGCTGTTAGCCGACAATTCGCGGAAGCTTCTGGTTTTTAACAAGGGGGGAAGAGTCCTTGTTGGCGGAGGTGGAACAAGCCACTACAGCAAGCCGCACCGGGCAATTACCCTGCGCTAATGCTGCCATGGTTAGCTTTGCCCTTTGAAGCTCCATTCTTCGGGATGGGGCTTTTTTTTTGTAACAAGGGCTTGCAATGGAGGGCCCCTAGCAGGAAAATGAAGGAAACCGCCAACACAGACCGATCACCATGGATACATGCCGTGAAACGGAGGATTCGTATGATCATTGATATCCACGCCCATGCCGCTGGCGAGTACAGCACCGTTGATTCTCTGAAACTGGTGGCCGCGAAATACGGTATTGAGAAAATCGGTTTATGCACAAGCCCCAAGAACATTCAGACGCTCCAGACCCCGCCGGATATGCCGTTTACCCAGAAGCCCGACAGCATTTATATGATGAACCGGTTTAATAGACTGGCTTACCGGCATTTTCTGAAGGGTGACGGTGAGGGGAACCGGTATGTTTCCGAATTAAGGAACCGGCTGCCTGAGCTGGTGATCCCGTTTCTCTGGGTCGATCCTCTGGATGGCGGGCATATGGAGCGTCTGGAGGAAAACCTCCGTACCTGCCGGCCCGGAGGCATCAAGCTGCATCAAGCGTGGAATCCCTTCCGGATTGACGGTGTTGAGTTTAAGCATCTGATAGATGTGGCCACCTCGTATAAGCTGCCGGTTTTCATTCATGTTTACTCCAAGAAGGAAGTGCTGAAGCTGCTGCGTTTCATCAAGGAAAACCCGGACGCGGTGTTTATTATCGGACATTTAACCGGTACCGGCCTCTTTAGCACAAGCGGGGTGAGCCTGAAGAATATCTACTTCGATACCTCCAGCTCCAAGCGGATTCAGGGCAATGACATCAAGCAGGCCATTGAGGCTTTTGGCTATGAGCATATCGTGTTTGGGACGGATACGCCTTATGCCGGCATCGATAGACAAATTGAGCGGATTGAAGGCTTAAAGCTGCCTGATCGTATTAAGGAGCATATTTTTAGTCTGAATGCCAGGAGCCTGTTGGCTGTAGATTAATAGAAGACCTGCTACTACGAAAGCTATGTATAGAAAAACGCCTGGCTTGTTTTCGAAGCACAAGGCGTTTTATGTTTAGTATAGGGTAGGAATGGGCGGACAAGAAACAGCATTGATTAATCTCGGATCAAATCCGTAATACGCCCAGAAAAACCCATTCCACCGGTAGCCTGAAATGCCGCTTTGCTCTACGCTAATGGGGTAAAACCAGAAGCTGTCCCCATTCCATAACCAAACATAAGTATATTGTTGCACGCAGTCCACGATATAAGAGACATCAGGTTTTGGCGGTGCGTAGGAAGGGGGCGGGGGAAGCTGTACGGCAGATCCTTGATAACCTGGCATAAATGCCATCGCTTTCCCTCCTCACTAAGATAACAAAACGATAACAAGCAATTCGAAGAGGACTAATGTAAGGATCGCCATGTCGCTGGGTCCGTAAAAAGGCCGGTGACCCCCTTGGGTTGAAACTCTTACATGAATATGACCGCTGTCACAGCCCAAAATTACACCTTCAATAACATGGCCATCCAATGTCTGAATGCGGACGAACCGGTTTATATGAGTGCTGCAAATGTGGTGTAGACGGTCCCGGATGGATCTTAAGTTTTGTGCAACGTTTGGGTCGGCTTGATAAAGCACCTGTTGATGTGCCACAGGATATTGCGTGCTAAGGCTCATGAATATAACCTCCATAAAGCTTCATAATAGAATCCCTTCATCCTATGCGAATACCTATTCACAGGTTCATTCCTATTGCTGTGCGGGAGTTACGAACCGGGTTACCGGAGCATATGATTTCTTATTGGAGGGGATACGTATGCTCTTTGTTTTATTTCAGCTTATTGGCGGGGTTATTCTTTCCTTCGGGTGGATCCCTCAAATCATTCAGATGTTAAGAACGAAATCGGCTGAAGACTTAAATAGGAATACCTTTTTGCTGTTGTTTACAGGAATCGGATTTATGGAGGTTTATGGGGTTCATTTGGCTATGGAAGGTGTGGGGTATGCATTTCTCATCACGAATAGCATGTCTCTCGTTTTAGTTGTTATCATTCTTGCACTCATTATGAAGTATAGGCGCCCTGCAGAGAAAAAGAATGGACATAGAACGTTTTAGGAATGTATCTTGATGGGTCATCCGTCATGCACTTGAATGTGCAGAAGGATGGCCTTTTGATTTCTCATGGAAAAAACAGGTTGTGCGTGGGAGGAATGCCGCGGCCGGTATCGAATATAAAGCGGAAATCAGGTGGATAGATTTGTTTATATTGCGGGGATTTTGGCCCGGCCCGGTGCGATCGTTCCGGATGGCTTTGCGTATCGTGATATTCCGGATTGCCTGATGGGGATCGGCTGGATTCAAGGAAATACCTCCCACCTGGAAAAAGGAGCCCACGGCAAAACCGAGAAGATCATGAAGACAAACGGGTATGCCCCTGATTATTCCGCTGTCGGTATTTCGATGGAATACTATTCCTTCGAGAAATATGCGAATATTGAAGAAGACGGCAAAAACACCTTCACCTTCGGCTACTATTTGCCCTGCAAGAAGGTGGAATAGGTATTCGAGGAGGTACACAGGCATGAGCCTGCTGCATGGGGAATTGGAATGGATGGAGAAACTTCGTCCCGAACTGGTGGGATATTGCTACCGGATGATGGGGTCTATCTTCGAGGCAGAGGATGCGGTGCAGGATGCCATGGTCCGTGCCTGGCAGAGCTGGGACCAACTGCAGCAGGAGGGCTCGCGCAAAGCTTGGGTGTACCGGATTGTGACGAATATCTGCATCGACCGGCTAAGAAGTGCAAAGCGCCGGGCTCTTCCGATGGATCTGTCGGAGCCTGCCGCGCAGATTACCGAGCCTAAGGAACAGCTGCCCAATGCCTCCTGGGTATGGCCTGTCCCGGACTCTGTCGGCAATCCCGCAGATATTGTGGTGAATAAAGAAAGCATTCGGTTATCGTTTATTGCAATTCTGCAGACCCTGCCGCCCCGGCAGCGTGCCGTGCTGATCCTGCAGGAGGTCTTCCGGTGGCCGGCCACTCAGACGGCAGAAGCCATGGGGATGACCGTGGCTGCCGTGAACAGCGCCTTGCAGCGGGCACGGGCAACGTTAACGAAGGCGGAGCTCCGGTCGGAAGCTCTGCAGGAGCTGGATGATGATGCGGATCAGGAGCTGCTGGCCCGTTATGTGGAGGCCTTCGAAAGATACGATATTGATTCGCTGTTGGCGTTATTTCATGAGAACGGCAGCTTGTCCATGCCGCCTTTTGTCATGTGGGTGAACGGCAGGCCGGATATGTCCTTGTTCTATGAGACCACACGCCGCCACTGTCTCGGCTCCCGAATGCTGCCGTTGCGGGCGAACGGGGGCTGCCCCGCATTTGCGCAGTATGTGCCTGCCGGAGATGATGGAAGGCTGCTCCCCTGGGCCATTCATATTCCGGAAATCAAGGACGGCCGGATTCTGCATCTCCATCATTTTATCGATCCGGCATTATTCAGCCGGTTTGGGCTGCCTCCCTTTTTGGATACAAAAATAAATTAATCGGTAGACCGATGATTTCTTCTAAGCCCGTTCGTCTATACTCATGGTAGTGAAAATAGATGGGCGTTCAAGCCTAAGGAGGATTCACCGATGACTGTAAAATTAACCCCGTATATCACCCTTGAGGGAAAAGTGAAAGAAGCGATCCGGTTTTATGAGCAGGCTATCGGAGCAGAGGTCCTTTCGTTGGCCACCTATGGGGATATGCCGGACATGCCGGAGACGTTCACCGACGAGCTTAAGCAGCTTGTGGCCCACGCTAAATTGAAGGTTGGAGAGTCGGAGCTGATGTTTTCGGATGCCTTTGGCGGTTCGGCCATTGAAGCGGGCAAACGGGTAACCATTTGTATTACAACCAACAACGTGGAGCAGTCCCGGGGAATTTTCGAGGCCCTGCAGCAAGGGGGAACCATCAACATGCCCTTTAGGGAAGAGCCGTTCAGCCCCGGTTTCGGGGATGTGACGGATAAGTTTGGCGTGACCTTCCAGATTTATACGGAGCTGCAAGGGTAAAAGGCGGGACGGCCAATTCTACGTTGGTAGGCAGATGACTCCTGGTATTTGAAGGGGTCATCTTTTTTTCAGCGGTTTTAATTTTCACCAGTACTTGTGGACCGGCACTCAGAGCTGCTACACTTTTTCAATGAGGTTACCTAAGTCCTTGAAATTCTTATTTAGAAGGGACGAATACATGTGAACAGCTCTTATATTAAAATAATGACGGCAATAATTATTGTAATTTCGATGTTTTCGATCTCGGCATGCGGAGCTAAATCAGGAAATAAGGCTCCTGTTGTTGAGTCACACGCAGATTGGCATTCTTTTAAGAGTATTGAAGAGTTGGCACTATACTCTGATCTTATTGTTGTTGGTGTAGTCGAACAGGTCAAAAATCCGGTAAAAAGAAATATGAGCTTAAGTGAAAACCAACCACCACTATATGAGATCGCCACATTATCGGATGTAAAAGTAACCGAGGTTCTTAAGGGTAACGTAAAGGGTGGTGATCTTATTGAGATCAAACAGGAGGGTGGACTTTACGAAGGAACCCAATACGTTACGGACGGCGTCGAGTTTGTAAAAGAAAAAGGGGAGTACATCCTTTTCTTAAGAGCCTTTGATAAATATAAGGCAAACGTACCATATGCAATTATTAATCCCAAGCAGGGGCTTATCCAATTAAACGCCCCGAAAGTGGATTCAAATAGCAATAAAAATGCGGCCGATCAAAACAAAAACTCACAACAGGATTTATTTAATGATAAGCCTACAAAAGAAGTTAAACTTGATTCCATAAAAAAAGCTGTTACAGAAACGAATAAACAACCCCTGCTCAAAGTAAATCCTGAAGTAGAAAAGGGATTGCTTAACCAATAAACGTTCTTAACCAAGTTAAAAACCGTCTTTTCTAAAAAATGGAGGTTACCACAACCATTTTCGAAAAGACGGTTTTTTTGTGAATCTTGTAGATATTTCATGCTGCTTCTGCTTCAGGTCCCGCAGAAGGTCTGATATGCACAGGACGAAGGTTCTGGAGGTGCGCTATATTCCTCCTGCTCCGGTGTATACGCGTACGGTGCGGCCAGCACAGCAAGGAGGCGCTCCATCACGCTATAATCTCCGTGTTCCACCGCCGCCTCCAATGCGGCTTCAACCCGGTGGTTCCGGGGGATCACCGACGGATTGCAACTGCGCATCAGCTGGCGTACGGCGTCTTCGGTGCTTTGCTGCCTGCCGAGTCTAGCCTGCCAGCGTTCTTTCCACCGGACGAATTCGGGACTTTGAACAAGACTTGAATCCTCGGTTAAGCCCAAGGTGAGCGAGCGGAAGGTATTGGTGAAGTCCGCGCGGTTCTTTTCCATCCACTGAAGCAGATCCCCGATTAAGTGTTCATCCTCCGGCTCCTCGTTTGAAAGGCCCAGCTTGGCCCGCATGCCAACAAGCCAACTCCCGCGGTAAAGCTCGTTATACTCCCCGATTGTATCCTCCGCCAGCTTCACGGCCTCTTCCTCATCCTCATGCAAAAGCGGCAGCAGCGCTTCGGCGAATCTGGTTACATTCCAGGCTCCGATGCCTGGTTGGTTGCCGTATGCATAACGCCCGTGGGTGTCAATGGAGCTGAATACGGTAGCAGGACTGTAGGCGTCCATAAAAGCACAGGGTCCGTAATCAATGGTTTCTCCGCTTATGGCCATGTTGTCCGTATTCATTACTCCGTGAATGAATCCGACTCGCTGCCATTGGGCAATGAGGCTGGCTTGCCGCTTGATTACCTCATGGAGTAGGGCAAGATACCGTTCTCTTCCTTCTGCCTTCACATCGGGAAAATGCCGCTGAAGTGCATAATCCGCCAGAGCCCGAAGCTCATCGGTGCTCCCCCGGTTCGCCGCGTATTGAAAGGTGCCCACCCGCAAGTGACTGGCTGCGACCCGGGTCAGAACGGCGCCGGGCAGTACCGTTTCGCGGATCACCGGCTCGCCGGTGGCCACCACGGCAAGACTGCGTGTTGTCGGAATGCCCAAGGCATACATAGCTTCGCTGATAATATACTCCCGGAGCATGGGGCCAAGGGCGGCCCGGCCGTCACCGCGGCGGGAATAGGAAGTTCTGCCCGAGCCCTTAAGCTGGATATCCACCCGTTGTCCCGCGGGGGTGATCTGCTCGCCAAGCAGCAAGGCTCTACCGTCCCCCAGCATGGTAAAATATCCGAATTGATGCCCTGCATATGCTTGTGCAAGAGGCATGGCTCCCTCAGGTATCCGGTTCCCGGCAAACACAGCTACTCCGGTTTCCTGCCGCAGCTCACGAACATTTAGTCCCAGCTCAGCAGCAAGCGGCTCATTGAGCACCGCCAGCTCCGGAGTGCTCACAGCGGTCGGGTTTTGTTTGGAAAAAAAGACTTGGGGCAGCCGGGAATAGCTGTTGTCCAGCTTCCATCCGGCTTCTACTTTTGCTTCTTGCTCAGACACGGATCATCCCACCTTCTGCAGCAAATTTTCAGCTCCCTATAGCGTGTACCTTCATTGTATAAATATTCCGGTTCAGATGCGAATGATTTGCCCTCTCCCAAAACGGTTACTTCAATGTTAACTTCAACAGGAGGTGCATCATATGAAACATTGGCGTACATCCTTTATGCAAGGCGCTGCCCTGTCTATTTCGTTTTTGCTTGCTGCTTGCTCCGGAGAGTCGGCAGCTCCGGGTCAATCTCCCGCGGGTACGGCTGCTGATACGCCTGCTCCCACGGTGTCGGGTTCCTTGGGTACACCCGCCGTCAGCATGTCGCCAAGTTCGACTGCGGGAGCGCGGCCAGCTGCCCGTTCCATAGAGGTGATGACATCAGAGGGATACCAGAAGAAGGAGGCGAAGCTGCAGCAAGGCCCAGGGTACTCCTTCTACATGTTCGACGGGTTTACCTACGACGCGGCGCAAGGACGGCTTTCGCTTGCAGCAGATCCGGATTATTACGCTGTAATCGAGCCGCTGCCCACAGGCTTTTCGGTGGAGGCACTCCGCAAGCAGGGGCAGGAGGAGCTGGCAAAGTTCGGGGAGACCAGGGAATATACCGGGGAGCTGGTGGAGCATCCGCTGAGATTTACGGAGCTGTATCTGCAGGTTTCTGCGATGGAAGGGGTATGGGATTACATGGTGTGGAAATCGGAGAACGGGGACCCCTTTTTGTTCCGCCTCCACAATCCGAAGGGAGAAGCTTCGGCACAGTTTGCCCAGCCTGTTCAGGTGATGCTTTCCACGGTAGAGGCTGGGGGTAAGCCATAGGGGAATGGAAATTTGATATATCTATGAACGGCTTCCATAATGTTCTTCCGTTTGATATGATGTCTAGTGAAATTTAAGAGCATCTGGAAAAACTGGAGAGTGTTATGATGAGCAAATATGTCAAAGTGTTTGGTGCAATCGCCATTTCGGCATCCATCGCCGCAGGCTGTTCCGGCACAGCATCGGATTCGGATGAATTGGTGAAAACCAAAGCGCTTGTGGAGCAGCTGACCGCTGAGAACAAACAACTCAAGGAGCAGCTTTCTGCAAGTGGAAAAGAAGGTAGTGCCAGTGCAGCAGGGGGCGTAACCGCCAAACCGAGTCCGTCTCCCGCTGCCTCGAAGATGAAAACGATTGAATCCGGCACACCTTTGACGATCAACGATTACGCCGAAATCACATTAGTGAAAACAGAGTTTACCGCCAAGGTAATGCCGCCCAAGCCGGCATCCCTCTATACTTATTATGAGGTGAAGGACCCTGCGAATATCTATTTGGACACGGTCATCAGCATCAAAAGCCTGAAGAGCTCTGCCGGGGGTGCAGATGAATTCGCATCAGTAGCCGTTAAGTACGCAGATAAATATGATTACAAAAGCTTTTCCACGATTGAAAAGGGAGGCGGTTCGGATTTTACCTACACGAATATCACCAGTATCGAGCCCCTTAAGACCGGCACGCTGCATTACCTTGCCGAGCTTCCCAAGGAGGCATCTGCTGATGATAAATCGGTGGTGCTGATCATCACGATCGGAAAAGAAAAGTACGAATATAAGGTCAAGTAACAATGTGTGCCCGCCGGAAGCTGACCGACGGGTGTTTTTTATAATCGCGTAAACCCGCTGTTCTACATCTCCTCCAGCGAAATAGACCTTGTATGAGGGATCATCTCCCATTTCCGCTGTTTTCTCAGGAGAGTGATGAGATTAATCGGCATCCAGCTGGCCAACAGAAACAGGAAGGAGCCGAAGGCCTTGCAGAAGCCGCGGAGGGTCCGTCTGTTCTGCTTATAGGTGAACAAGGCTGCGAGCAGGAGGCAAAGCATCAGTCCCCACAGCAATGGCTGACCCGGCAAGGAGAAGCCGTCCAGGCTGTATTTTCCCAGGAGGGTTTGCCCCGCCAGCCCAAGGGCCGACAGCACGAAGATAACCGGGCTCAAATATGTCATGGTCAAATCCAAGCAAAGGATGCTGCGGCGGCAGACCGCTTCTTTGCACAAATCCTTGAGGTAATATCGGGAGCTGTCAAAATTGCCCGTGCTCCACCGTCTTCGCTGCTTCCAGGATTGGGTAAAGGTAAGTGGCTGCTCATCGTATACAATGGCATCGCCTACATAATGCACCCGTTCACCTGCAAGCACGCACTGGGCGCTGAACTCATAGTCCTCTGTAATCGTCCGGGTGTTCCAGCCCCCCAATTTCTCCAAGAAGGGAAGGGTAGCCATAAATCCGGTGCCAGTGACAAAGCTGGACAGGCCCAAGGCTTCACGGCTTGAATTGTAAAACCGGTCAATGATCCAGAAGTAGATGGAGAAGCTGGCAGCTACGGCATTGTCTCCGGGATTTTTGCTGTTTTTGAAGCCTTGGGCAACCTGGGCGCCTGACTGCCTGGCCCGGTTCATATGCTGCAGGAAGTCCGGATGGACGATGTTGTCTGCATCGAAGACGCAGATGGCATCGTATTTGTTTTCGGTCATACATGCTCTAATAAATTGGGTCAGCACATCTCCCTTGGACCGAATTTCCCCGACTGGGTCAAAAATGCGGGCACCGCAGGCCGCAGCAATCCCTCGCGTATGGTCCGTACAATTATTGGGAGCGACATAAATATCGTACAGCTCCGCAGGGTAGTTCTGCCGCTGCAGGCTGGCAATCAAATTCCCGATCACATCCGCTTCGTTGCGGGCCGCGATGAACAAGGCAAACCGGGTTTCCGGCGGCACAGCGCCCTTTTGCGGCTTTATTTTTTTTCGCCATTCCCCCCAAAGGGCCAGGACAACAAAATATACGCCGTATACGCTTGTCAGGAAACCAAGCCACTTGATGAGATGAGCTGCAAGAGTGAAGGTTGAGGAATCCATGTTTTGTTCCTTTCGATGTTAGAAGAAGCCGTGATGTTTGTAAGACCATTATAAGGAACATTTCATAAACAAAAAGGTGGAGAAAGCCAAAGATTTTCTTAAGAAAAGGCAAATTTGTCTTCTGTTACGGACTATAGATCCGTTAAATCAACATTTTTGGGCGTTTTTGGCTTTTACCGGACCCAGGAAGCGTTATTACTCCATGTAATCATTCAAACCCGATCATTTTTGTAAAATAGCGGAGCTACGGTCCGTGTAATGCAAAAAACTCCGCTTTTTCATCGAATAGCGTACCCTGTGTCCGGCACGGTGTGTGCGCATTCCTCGGAGTCAATAGCCTACATTTCGAACGGAGGGAATTGTCATGTTCAATAAGAATCATCCGGATAAAAGGAAGCTGCTGGAGGAGTTGGACGGGCTGGGGTATTCGGCCCGGATGAGGCACGTGGCCCAACTGGGCCGTGAGAGCACGGACGCTGCGGCGTATTCCCGGCTGCTCTCCGCGCTGCTGGAGGATGGTGCATATGAGGCCCATCTGGCTTTGACCGGGGCGGAGGCTACGGCCAACGCTGCGGTGATGCTGGAGGCGGTCCGCCACCGGGCAGCCGGTGTCCGTAAACGGGCGGCGGGGCTGTTGGCACAAGCCGCTCCTGCAGAGGAGATAGAGGGGAATCTGGAGCAGCTGTCCCAGGAAAGCCGGCGCCACTTCCTGCACAATCTGTCTCTGGGCAGCCGGCAGGAGCTGGCGGAACGTCTGCTGCCTCAGGTGAATACCCGGTGGGGCGCGAAGGAGGCGGCCATTCTGCTGCCCGCTTGCGGCAGGGAGACGGTGAGCCAATGGCTGCCGGAGCTAGGCTATGCCATCGGCAATTGGCACAGCCTGGCGAAGCGCCATCCGGAGGAGGTGGCGGCATTTTTTCGAACCAGTCTGGCAGCTGCATCATCCAGGGGAAAGGGCAATGTGTGGCAACGGTTTTCGTCGGCCATGGAGATGCTTTGCCGGCTGAAGCCGGAGGTAGTGCTGGACTGTGCTTTGCGGGAGGGGCCGAAGGATATCCTGCATCCCGTGCTCCGGCGGCATCTGGGCTTCCTGATTTCCTTCGACGCAGGTGCTGTACATACGCTGTTGACTCGTGTCGAGGCCCGTGGCGATCTGATAAAACATGGTATTCCCCATAGTGTTCTGAAGAAAAGGCGTTATTTCACCCTGGAGCAATGGAAATCCATAGCTGCATTATTGCCCGAACAGCCTTACCATCTGGCAAAATTGCTCCACGCTCTGGCCCCTTCCAAGCGGGCGGACATTTTTGAGGCGGCGTATGGGGAGGAGATGCGGTCAGCCCGGGTTTTCCCGGAGGAACTGCTGGACGAGCTTCCCCATGAGCTGCGTGATAAGGAAGCAAGCCGGATGCTGGGGCTCCGGCAGATTAAGGACTATCCGCTGTTAACCGTCCGCATTACCGCCCGCCGGTTGATCGGCCATGCGAGGGAGCCGCTGGAGCAAGAGGCAGCCGCCTCCAGTGCGGAGGAACGGGGCCAGGCCTTGGCCCTACTGGTAAAGAGCACGGCGCTGTCCAGGCGGGGGATGGACAAGACGCTGGTATTCCTCAAGCGGATCAAGAACGATCAGGACCCGGTCCGGCAGACAGTGTTTGCCGAGTTGGCCCGGTGTCCGGCCTCACTGTTCCGAGAGGAGCATATTCCGGAGCTGGACCTGCTGGTAGACAGTCTGGCGGAAGCGCGGGATACCTCCGATGCCACAAGGGCAAGAGCAGAGGAAATGGCGTTTAGCCTGATGGGCCGGTACGTTCATGAGCCGCAGGGGGCGTTTTTTCAATTTGCCCTCCGAACATTAACCAAGCTGGTCAAACAAAGCGGTCACCTTACAATGCCTTGGCTTAACCGGATGTCTCTGCCCCATGGAATTGAAGAGCTGCTGTTCGAGACGCTTCGCCCCTTCCTGGCCCAAGCTGCCAAACGGGAGAATCACAATCTGGTGCTGCAATTCGCGGATTGGCTGGGCAGACGGGCGTATTCCCTTGTTAAGCTGCAGGACATGCTGGAGGATACCACCAAGGCAAAATCCGCTTCCACCGCTGCCCAAGCTGCCCGTTATTGGCTGGCGGCGCCCCGCACACGGGATGAGCGGGTGGCCGAGCTGCTGGCCCGGGACAAATCCTTTATTACAGTGAGGGAAGTATTCGAGCATCTGCACCGGAGGCGCCAGGAATGGCTGGACCCTTATCTGTCCGGCGCTGCGGTGAAGGGCAAGTTCCTGTCCGGCAAAACCGTCTATCTGCTTCCGGCCGCCAATGGGTTTCACCGCTGGCTGCCCCGCCAGCAGCAGGCCTTTCGTGCCTTGCTGGAACGGGTTGCCTTGGATGAAAAACGGGTGCTTCAGGAACGTGCCCAGGCGGTTCAAAGCATGGCACGGCTGCCTGATCTTTGGCCGGAGCTGCTGCCCAAACTTCTGAATCACAAGGAAGTCTTTATGGCAGAGGCAGCCCTGCATGCACTGTCCTTGACGGAGGAGCCGGAGAGAGCCCTTCCCCTCCTGCTGGAGCATTTGGACGGAGACCGGGCCAGAGTCGCCATGTATGCCATCCCCCGCTGCGCCAGCAGGGTAAGTCCGCATCTTTTGGCAGAGCTTCTGGAAAAGCTCCTCAACCGGGACAAGCTGAAGATAACCGTTCGCAAGGAGGCCGTCCGCCTTCTGGGCCTGTTCCGGCTGCCCAACAGCATGACTCTGCTGCTGGAGGAGTTTGGAAATCCCAAGGTGCATAAGGACGTATTGATAGCCATCGGACATGCAGCCAGGCAGCTCCTGGAGGATGAAAGAAGCTGGATGGTGCTGGATACCCTCGCAGCATCCCCGGAGTATGATATTGCCGTCAGCTTGCTGAAGCAGCGTCCCGGGGAGCTTCCCGCTCCATACAGAGCACGCTATTTGACCTATTTCCTGAAGTCAGCTGCTCATGAGGAGCCGGCGCTGGGACATGGGGCTCTCCACGCTCTGGCCCAATGGACCGAGGGGCATGAGGACGCGATTGCGGAGGTGGCCGCTAAGGCGCTCGTGAATCTGGACGATAGCTCCCGATGGTCGCCCGCCATGTTCCTGCTGATCGAGGCAGCGCGGGATGGCAAGGTGAATGACCGGGTATTGGAGGTTGTCCGGTATCTGGCAGAGGCGCCCATACGGGAGGAATGGAACGCCTCCCGGCAACAAGACCTGCCCCACCGGCACAGACTGAAGAGTCTGACCGGGCAGATGACCGCTTTGCCCATAAGTGTAAGACTCGACCTGATTCCTTTGTACCAAGGGATGATCGAGTGTCTTTCCCCTCACGAAGCCCTTCAGCATCTGGTCATCACCCTGCATATTGCAGCCGTGGACTGGGGCAAGGAGGAGGCGGCCGTTGACGGTTTGACTCAAGTGGCTCAGTGCCTTGGCAAGCAGCCGTATCTTTTCTTGGAGGCTTATAAGCAGATGGATCAGAGTCTAGGGAACTGCAAGGGATATTGGCAGCCGGAACCCCTGTTGGCTGTTGTAGATGCCCTACGTCAACAAGGAGGGGCCATGGCGCTGGCGATCGCTCTCCCGGCGCTTAAGGCGGCAGGGGAGGCACTGGAATGGAATGCGGCCAGCGCCGGACGGCTGAGGGACTGCCGGACTCACCCGGATGCGATGGTTCGCACCATGGCGCTGGACATTGAGACTGCGGATTAGTACATGCCGCTTACAGGAAATGGGCGGTTACGACCGCAGCCAGTGCCAGTACCGCGGGGGCTCCCTGCTTCAGCAAAATCGATCTGTTGGCTGTTAAACCGCCGTATACTGCTGCTGCGGCGACACAAAGCAGGAAAAACAGCTGGAGCTGGAAGGCAAAGCCCGGATCCGGGTGCAGCAGCCCCCAGATTAGCCCGGCTGCGAGAAAGCCGTTGTACAGCCCCTGATTGGCGGCCAGGGATTTGGTCTCCCGGGCGAAGGTTTCGGTGGTGCCGAAGGTTCGGCGTGCGCTGGTGCCGGTCCACAGGAACATCTCCAGCACCAGTATGTACACATGCAGAAGAGCGACCAAGGCCACAAGAATCATACTAACCGTATTCATTTCCCACATTCCTTTCGGATACCGGACGATTCCCGGTATGGATTAGTTTTATAAAATTGTATTTTATAAAACTAATTTACTTGTGAAGCTTCCGGTTGTCAATGCACTTTTGATTACCGGCCAAGGCTGTGTTTATAATAATAGATGCCGCAGGGCCGTAAGGATAACAAGCTGCCCTGCAGGCATCAGGAAGGAGTCTGCTCTTGTGCGAAAATGGATAAAGGTCACGTTAATTTCGGTTATTTCCCTGCTCCTGGCGGCGGGGGCTGTATTTGGGGTATACGTCTCGGATTATTACCGCGCTGACGGAGTGGCTGCTGCGGTGATGGCGAATGATCAAACCATCAGGAAGGACGGCAATCTGACGGTTCTTTCCCCCTCGACTCCCGGTGATACGGCGCTGATTTTCTATCCCGGCGGCAAGGTGGAGTACATCGCGTACCTTCCGCTCTTGGAACAGCTGCGGCAGAACGGCATCACCTGCGTGCTGGTCAAAATGCCCTTTAACCTGGCGGTATTCCGCTCCGGTGCGGCGGATCAGGTGTTTGATAAACTGCCCGGCATCAAGAACTGGTATATGGGCGGCCATTCCCTGGGGGGAGCCATGGCAAGCAGCTATGCCTCCAAGCATCAGGACCAGGTGAAGGGGCTGATTCTGCTGGGGGCTTATGTGTACGGCGGGATTACGCCTGCCGATGCCCTGACTGTCTATGGCTCTAACGACGATGTGGTCAATAAGACCAAAATCAACTACACCGAGAACGTCCATGTAATTAACGGCGGCAACCATGCCCAATTCGGCAATTACGGTCCGCAAAAAGGGGACGGCACAGCCACGGTTTCCCGGGAGGAGCAGCAGGCGGAGACGGCCCGTCTGATCTTGGATTTTATCAAAAGTAAGAATGCAGAAGGAAAATAAATAGCTTTGTGTATGCGCCGCCTTGCTTCTGCAGGGCGGATTTTTATTGCCGCAGCGTGCCTTGCGTGTGGCTGCGGAATTCATTGGGCGTAATGCCGTACTCCTTGCGGAAGGCCCGGTAAAACGAACGCAGGCTGTTAAAGCCGGAATCAAAGGCGATGTCCGTCACGGGCTGGCTGGTGGACTGCAGCATGATCTGGGCAAGGGCGGACCGGCGGCTGTTGAGATAATCCCGGAAGGAGATATGAAGCTGCTCCGAGAAAATCCGGGAGAGCAGAAATTTGCTGATGCCCAGCTCCTTGGCAACCTGCTCTAAGGTCAGCGGCTCCATAAAATGAATGTCCACATACGCAAGAATGGTCTGGATGAGGTTGAGATCCTGGACCGTTTCCACCCGCTGCAAGGACATAAGCGGCAGCAGCTGCCCGAGTATGATAGAGATGTATGCCTTTTGCATGCGGGCGTCCCCTTGTGCATCGTAGAGCTTATACAGCGTGTGGACGTTGGCGTAAACCGCCTCCTCCAGCTGTTCCTGCCTGACCACCGGATGCTCCGGCACATACCCGGCCAGGTCGGCGGCGTAGTCCCCGGGATAATCCGCATCGATGAAGAACAGCAGGATTTTACTGGCCTCGGCTGTCCGGTAGCTGTGGGGCTGATTGGGGAAAATGAGTGCGATATCCCCCTCCAACAGGGTGCATTCCGTTTTATTGATTGTCACATTGATGGCCCCGGATAACACCAGTGCCAGCTCCACATGCTTGTGAAGATGGAGGGGATACGTATTATTGGTGGAGATGAAGGAATGGAATTTCTGCTTCCGGTGCTGGTACTGGATTTTCAAAGCGGGGCCTCCGTTTCCTCTGGGTCTGCTTCCTTGGGAAATGACATTGTTTAATCCCTAAACAATCTTATTATGAGGCCTATCCGGCACCGAATGCAAACCAAAATAGACAGGTCCACAGCCGGCCTGCCCGTATGCTATAATCGATATCATCTATATTAACGGATCGGAGAGGTGAGAATGGGAAATACCGACATTTTCGAAAGGATGGCCGCCGGGTATGACATTCCGGAGAGAATCCACATTGCCAGGGTGGCGGCGGATGCCATCCGGGCATATGCGGGAGACGCCAAGGACAAGGCAGCGGTAGATTTCGGGTGCGGAACCGGGCTGGTGGGAATGAACCTGCTGGAGGATTTCAGAAGGCTGCTGTTTCTGGATTCATCCCCGAATATGATCGCCCGCATCCGGCAGAAAATCTCGGAGCTCCAAATCCCCAATGCGGATACCCTGTGTCTGGATTTGGAACAGGAGACAGGGGCAGAGCTTAAGGCCGACTATATTTTTATGGTCCAGGTGCTGCTGCATATCCCGGAGATTGAACCGGTTTTAACCCGGTTATATGAGGCTCTTCCGCCGGGAGGGCATTTGCTGGTTGTGGATTTTGACAAGAATGAACACATCGTTTCGGACATGGTGCATAATGGCTTTCACCAAGGTGAGTTAATCAGCCTTATGAAGCATATCGGGTTTACAGAGGTGAAGGCGGAAACCTTCTATACCGGCAAGCAGATTTTCATGAACCAGGATGCCTCCATGTTCATTCTGGATGCCCATAAATAAGGACCGCTGTTAATACACCTTCACTCCCTGCCCCAGGGCCGATTGATTCTGCACGGGGTTCCCGGTAAGAAACACTCTTTGCAGCTTGGGCAACCGGGTTAAGGGCTCAATGTTGACAATAGCGTTGTTTTCCAGACGAAGCTCCTCAATCGCCAACCATTTCTCCATAAATTGCAGCGACTGGAGGGAGCTGTCCCGCAGGGTGAAGGAGCGGAGGGACGATAATGCCGCGAAATAAGGCAGCACCTTGTCGATCTCGGAGACCGAATTATTGTTCATCCGGAAGGATGTTCCGTTCAGGGCCAGCTCCTGAAGCGGCCCGTCCGCCGCAGCACTCCCGGCTCCAATCGTCAGGCTGCACTCCGTACAGGCGATGGCTTTCACATTTTGCAGGCTGAATAAGGCATCGGTTTCCTTGTTGAAGCTGGTCTCATAGAGGGACAGCTTCTGCAGCCGGGGCAGCTGATCCAATGCACGGACGTTGGCGATTCCGCTTATGCTCCGGAGGGTGAGCTGCGCCAGCTGGGGGAATCTGGCCAGATCAGATACGTTGAATTCCCTGCTGCTCCCATGGACGGTTAATGCGGTGACGGAGGGGGCTTCCAGACCGCGGATAAACGCTCCCGGCACCTCCACCTGTTTGGCATTGGGCAGTGCCAGGGGCACCTCCTCCCCATAATGGCCGGACAGAACGAATTCCCGCAGGGAAGGCAGACTATTCACAAAATCGACGGAGCCTAACTGGGACATGGAAGCCAGCTGCAGCTTCGTCAGGGAGGCCTTGCCTGTCAGAGGCGCCAGGGTAGCCAGCTTGGTGTTATTCAGTTCCAACACCTGCAGCACAGGCATATTCTGGACAAAGTCTACTGTCTTCAGGTTCGCTACGGCCTCCAGATGCAGCTCCTTCAGTTGGGTTAAAGCATACAGCGCCTTAAAATCCGCCGACTCACTGTAGTGGATCGCTAAAGACTCCAGCCCGGTCAAGGACGACAGCCAATCCAGACGGTCGACGAAGGTAAGGGACAGGGATTTCAAGGGTAATTGATTCAATAAATGAAAGTCTGTTACGGACTCATCCACATACGTAATGGCGAGACTGGACAGATTAGGGAATTCCAGCAGCATAGCCAGCTCCTGATTGCTGCGGATCTGGGTGGTGAGCTCCACAATCCTGGATTTGTCCCCGAAAAAACCGGCGAATTTGCGGAAGGATTCGTTAAAGCCGCCGCCGTAGCTTTTCAGCTCCTTCATATGGGCAAAGCTGATCTGATCCGATTGGGAAATTTCGTAGGTTCCCAGCAGGTCCAGCGCGGTCAACCCGCTGAATGCCTCGAAGTCCTTTTGTTCAATCCGCTGGGTATTCTGCATTTTGTCCCGGGTGATATAGGTGGAGATCTCCGCTTGCGGATCCGTGAAGGGGTCGGAGAGGCTGTAGGCAAAGCGCCACTGTTTGTCCTCATCCATGTCCACGGTCAGATAGCGTATACGGGCAATCTCCTCCGGAGTGGGGGCAGCTGAGCCTTTATTGAACACTTGCTGCAAAAAAGAAATCAGCACCGGGCTTTCCGGCATCTCCCGCACAGCTGCGCGGACACGGGTTTCCGGACGGGAGGCTCCTGTATTCCAGAACATATAAGCGCCGAAAACTCCTGCCAGCAATAACGCGGCCACAAGCAGAGCTTTCCCTTTCATTCCGGTGGCGGGCCGGACCTTGGGCTGTGGCTGTGCTCCGTAATAATGATTAATGGTCTGATCCACATGATAAACATGGTTTTCCTTGAGCAGCAGCTCTGTTTCACAGAAGGGGCACTTGAAGGTGTTGCCCTCCTTATTTTCGATTTTTCCATTGCAATTCGGGCAGGTCAATTGAATAAAGGCCACGGGGATGCCCTCCTTCTTGGGAAAATGAAACCGTATTATATAGATCATAATGGAAAGTGCGGTATTCGTCACGCGGACTGAAGCAAGGACAAGGGAAAGGTTGGTTGGATATTTTGCATCAAGAAAAGATCAGCAACGAGAAGCTGTTGGAAATTATTCAGGTTCAGACGGAAGTGGCCCAGCAAGGGCTGGATTTAAGCGGTATTATGGAGCTGGTGACCCAGAGGACACAGCACATTACCAATGCGGATGGCGCCTCTGTAGAGCTGATTGAGAACGGGGAGCTGGTATACAGCGCTGCCTCCGGCATGGCGGAGCGGTTTCTTGGGCTGCGGCTGAAGATCGATAACAGCCTCTCGGGAAGAAGCATCAGCGCACGGGTGCCGTTAATCAGCCACGATATTGAAACGGATGACCGGGTCAATAAAGAGGCCTGCCGCCAAATTGGCTTGAATTCGATGATTGTGGTTCCGTTGATCTACCGCGATGAGGTGGTGGGGATCGTCAAGGTGTTGTCCCGGAATGCGGGGCATTTCCAGGAGGAGGATATCCGGATTCTGGAGCTGATGTCGGGGCTTATTGCGGCGGAGATGTTCAGCGCCATGCGCAATGAGGAGAGCGAGCTGTTTCACAAAGCCACCCATGACAGTCTGACGGGAATATCCAACCGTTCCTTATTCTATGACCGTCTCCGTCAAAAGCTGGCCAAATCCATGCGGAAGCATGAAAACTTCGGGATCATTTCCCTGGATATGAACGGCCTGAAGGAGATTAATGATACCTATGGCCACCGGGCCGGGGATGCGGCTCTTAAGGAAGTGGCGGTGCGCACTGCCGGCTCCATAAACGAGTCCGATACGGTGTCCCGGCTGGGCGGAGATGAGTTCGGCATCATCGCCGCCTCGGTTGCGGACCGGGATGAAATCAGAGCGTTGATCCGTCACGTAGACGCCGAAATTGCCAAGCCGTTTGCCTTCGAAGGCCAGGCGATCCAACTCCGGGCCAGTATCGGCTATGCCCTGTTCAGCGAGGACGGCATTGAGCTGGAGGTTCTTATCGAGAAGGCGGATCAATCCATGTACGAGGTCAAAAGAGGGCTGAAGCGGCTGGGAAACCCACGGTGATTCAGCTCGTATAAAACAAGAAACCCGCAGGCTCTGCTTGGAGCCGCGGGTTTCTTTGTGCATCGTTAGATTAACTTAGACTTCATCAGCAGACGTTGAATCAAGGTTGCTACTTCTGCACGGGTTACGCTGGCTTGGGCCTCCAGTCTGCTGCCGTCGCGGCCGCTGACCAGACCTGCCTTAGCCGTAAGGGCGATACTGGTTTTTGCCCAGTCGCTTATGCCTGTACCATCCGTAAACTCTGCAAGCAGAGCGGAGGGATCAGCCAAGCCGGTTTTCTTCTCCAGTCCGGTTATTTTCATGGCTCTGGCGGTCATTGTAAACGCCTCTTCACGGGTAATGGTAGCATTGGGACGGAAGGTGCCGTCCTCATAACCGGCGATCAATCCATAGGAGGCTGCGGTTTGTACCGCCCCTGTATACCATTCTTGCGCCGCGACATCGCTGAACGGATTTTTGCCCTCGCCCAGTCGCAGTCCCAAGCCTCGAACGATAATAGCAGCAAACTCCGCACGTGTGATGGCCTGATCCGGGTTAAAGGAGGTGTCGTTCACGCCGTTTACCACCATCCGGGAGCCCATGTCATTGACGGCAGCCTTGGCCCAGTGATTGTCCACATCTGCGAAGGCCAGCGGGTGCCAGACCACCGAATACGTGCTGTTGGTCAGGCTGTTGATCAAGGCATAATACTTTCCGTCTTTGATCTCAACCTTTGTCGGAACATGCCTTACAGTACCATCTGCTTCGACTACCACACCGGTGGTAATTTTGCTCGGATCGATATTATCCGGCAGTGCTACTGAACGTTCCACGTAGGTGTTGAAGGTGGTGATTTCTACTGTTTTGCCGTTGTACTCCCCTGTTACCGTGAAGTCGACGGACGGCAGCATCACCTTAAATTCGCCTTCAGCAGCGGCAGTGGCGACAATCTGAGCCATCCTGCTATCCGTTTCGGCAATGGTGATGCGGACAATGATGTCTTGCAGTTTAACACTGCCGCCCAGACTGGCGGATACCGCATCGATATTTATTTCTCCGGCAGGCAAGGTGTAGGAGGCCTTCTCCGTTTGCAGAACCAGCGTGGAGGAGGTGTTCTCCATGTTTTTCACCATTTGGCCGTTTAACTCACCCACGATAACATTAGAGGCTAAGCTGACCGGAATGGTTACGATTGCTCCTTGTCCCTCCGCATCCAGCTTGGCCTGAAGCTTGGCGGGATCCACGATAATAGCCGTTGTTTTGACGCCTTCCGCTTCGGTTATTCTGGCTTTGCCGGCATTTTCAACCTTGCCGTTCACGAGTACGATGACATCGTCAGCAGCAGGAGTGGAGGGATTGCCGGTATTAGGTGCTGCGCTGCTGGAATCAACAGGATCGTCGGAGCCGGAATCGGGTACCGGCTCAGCGGCCACAATGGAGGTGGTCCAGCCGAAGCTCACGATTTTGCCCTCGGCATCAATCACGGCAATTCCGATCTTGCTGCCGTTAACGGCGCTGATCAGACCATTGGCGGGAAGATCATGATAGCCTGCCGCCATGTCGCCTTCATTCGGAATGGTAACTCCACCGCTGCCGAAGATGATATACACCAGCTTATGGCCAGGTGCTGCAGCTGCGGGTGCCACGGTAATTTGTGTTTTACCGTCGTCGGCTGCACCGCTTGGGTCCGCTGCCGTTACAGTAAGGCCCCCGGCAGGAACCTGCGGATTTGGCGTTGTACTGCTCACGGTTACCTGCGTTTCTTCTGATGCCAATGCCGTTACTGTAGCTTTGGTGCGGATGTAATACGTATCCGGCGCAAGTCCTGTTACTGTTGTGCCGCCTGCCGCCGTCCATTCGCCTGCGATTCCTTTCTTGTATTCCATGGCAGCGGTTGTGTTGGTGATCGTACCGTCATGGGCACCCGGGAAGGATTCATCGGTTTGGCCGATACCGGCTGGAGCCATGGGGCGGCCCGGGATAGTCAGCAACTGTGCTTCGCTGTCTGTTGTGTCCTGTCCGTTGCCGGTTTTTACAAGCGACAGGGTTGCGCCAATCCAATTGCTGCTGATACTGATTTGACCGGAGCCGTCTGTGATAACCGATGTTTGATTAATCTTGTAAGCGGCATTTGGTTCAAGACCGGTTATTTTTTCGTAAGTGTAACTGATCCCTGCTGCAGGGGTGATTGCAGGAACGGCATCCGTGGAGCCAACCGTAACGGATGTTGCTTCTGATGCAAATGCTTCAAACGTGGCTTTAATCCGCACGTAGTAAATATCCGGGGCGAGGCCCGTTATTGTAGTGCTGCCAATAGCCATCCATGTGCCATCCAGGCCTCTTTTGTACTCCATAGAGGTGGTGACATTGGTGATGGTTCCATCATGTGCGGCCGGGAAGGATTCATCTGTTTTGCCGACATTGGCAGGAACTGCCGGACGGCCCGGAAGCATGAGGGATTGAGCTGCACTGTCTATGGTGGTTGTGTCATTACCTGTCTTCACGACAGACAGTGTTTCTCCGATCCAGCTGCCGCTGACAGCGATATGACCATACGTATCGGCTGTTACCGTAGTGCCGTTAATCTTGTATGCCGAGTTGGGCAGAAGTCCGATTAAGTGTTCGTCCACAAAACTGATGATGGCCGAGGGCATATACTCCTGCGTCTTCCCGGATGCAAGTATGGTGAGCGTTGCCGGGTCCGACACAAATTGGGCAGATGTAGCCTTGTAGCGCACATAGTAGGTATCTGGAGCAAGCCCTGTTACCGAAGTGCCGCCTGTATCTGTCCAAGCGCCAGCTGGGCCTTTCTTGTACTCCATCGTACCGTTCACATTGGTGATGGTCCCGTTATGTGCACCGTTGTAGGTTTCATCTGTTTTACCGATGTCTGCGGGAGCCGCGGGGCGTCCAGGAATCGGAAGCAGCTGCGGTGCACTGTCGGTTTTGGTGGTGCCGTTGCCTGCCTTCACGATGGACACGGTTGTCCCCAGCCAGCTGTCCAGGATATCCGCAATTCCCGAATCGTTGGTCGTAACAAGACCGGTGTCATTGATTTTGTATTGGGCATTGGCCACAAGACCGGTTAATTTCTCGTTGGCAAAGTCGATAGCAGCCACCGGTGTTTCTTCCGGACTCGAAGCCGTAGAGCCAATGGTCACTACTGCGCCATATGAGACAAATTGGGCAGCTGTGGCCTTGTAGCGTACATAATACGTGCCGGAAGTAAGGAAGGATACGCCATTACCGGCGTTTGACCATAGATCTCCCGAGCTGTTCTTATATTCCATGGTGTCGTTCACGTTAGTGATGGTGCCATTATATGCACCCGGATAGGTTTCATCTGTTTTGCCGATGTTAGCCGGGGCCGCAGGACGTCCAGGAATCGGAAGCAGCTGCGGTGCACTGTCGGTTTTGGTGGTGCCGTTGCCTGCCTTCACAATGGACACGGTTGTGTCCAGCCAGCTGTCCAGGATATCGGCATTTCCCGCATCGTTGGCCGTAACAAGACCGGTGTCATTGATCTTGTATTGGGCATTGGCCACAAGACCGGTTAATTTCTCGTTGGCAAAGTCGATAGCAGCCACCGGTGTTTCTTCCGGGCTCATGGAGCCAATGGTCACTACTGCGCCATATGAGACAAATTGGGCAGCTGTGGCCTTGTAGCGCACATAATACGTGCCGGAAGTAAGTAAGGATACGCCATTGCCGGCGTTTGACCATACATCTCCCGAGCTATTCTTGTATTCCATGGTGTCGTTCACGTTGGTGATGGTGCCATTGTATGCACCCGGATAGGTTTCATCTGTTTTGCCGATGTTAGCCGGGGCCGCATGGCGTCCAGGAATCGGAAGTAGCTGCGGTGCACTGTCGGTTTTGGTGGTGCCGTTGCCTGCCTTCACAATGGACACGGTTGTGTCCAGCCAGCTATCCAGGATAGCGGCAGCTCCTGCATCGTTGGCCGTAACAAGACCGGTGTCATTGATCTTGTATTGGGCATCGGGCACAAGATTGGTTAATTTCTCATTGGCAAAGTCGATAGCAGCCATCGGTGTTTCTTCCTGGGTTGGGGATGTATCACTGACGGTCACGGTCAGCGTGGGATCAGCCCCTCCGCTCATATCCAGTGTGAATACATGAGGGCCAGTATCCAGTGTAGCTAAATACTCCTTCCTGAGGGTCACTTGGCTTGACCCGGTGACCAAGTAATTCCCGCTGCCGATGCTTGTTCCATTCAGAAGCACATCCATCAATTGATGGTTGTTTAGCGTCAGATTCACCACAGCATCTCTGTAATGTCCAATGGAGGTATCGAAGACATTCTTGTCAAAGCTCAAGCTTGTAACGTCAATGACACTGCTCGAAACGTAACGGATAGAGCTGCCGTACAGTTCAAAATTCCCGGGGGCATAGGTTCCGGCGAGCTTAATCACAAGCTCCGGAGCATCCGCATCACCCTCAGTATCAATATAAAGTGTCGTCACATTGTCTGTAACGGCAATCTCTACGGAATGAGCATCAACTAAGGTGCCGTCACCTGTTGTGACTGTTCCGTTGGTGAAATCCACCACAAACCGTCCGTCCAAATACCGGTTAATGACTTGATTACCGTTTGTGTCGGTGACATACTGCGCGAGCTGCGGAGATCCGATAACCCCATCTATCGAACCTTCCACAAAACCAACGACCAGAATTTTGTCTCCGTCACCAAAGCCGTAGATCGTATCCACTCCGTTGCCGGTTTGGTTATATGCGATTGTCCCCGCATTCGGCCCAAGATCGATTACATCGTCGCCTGACAACGTCCAGATATTGATCAGATTGGAGCTTAGCGTATTGTTGTCCAAATTCATTGCAGAACCCGGCAGTGTTCCGCCCTCCAAAATCCCTGTACTGAAGCCTGTAACCACATTATCGTGAATAGTCGCGTTTCTGCTGAAGCTTACACCGATTCCGTCGTTGGAGTATCCTCCGTCGGAGGAGGTTGTGCTGAGGTGCCAAGGATAAACAGATGGTCCTGTTATGGTGTTGCCCTCAACGATAAAGTTGTCTCCAGCCATATTTAACAGAATACCGGTGGGGCCGTATAGCCCTAAATTCAAATAGCCTCCCGGTTGTCCCGGCTCCGGAATAACCAGGCCGATATTATGGATATGGTTATTTTGGACAATCCCCGTGGTTCCTCTGCGGTCCCCTCCGCCTTGGGAGGTTTTATCTGTGGAAGCGATCTGGATCCCGTTGCCTGTACTGTACAGAGTGTTGCCGTGGCCTTGAATGTCGTTATCGTGAATATTGACGTCCAAAGTTGGGCCCCAGGCCAAAATACCGGTTTTGTGAAACCGCTCAATGCTGGAGTTGGAGACCGTTACTCGATGTGGGCCTGTTCCAGCGGCACCTTCCAGCAGGATGCTGTCGTTGTGATTCGCACCCGAAGGCTGATCCTGGGGAAAGTAATCCCCCGGCAGAGGCACAACACTGTATGGATAGTCAGAATAAGTATCCCGGATATCCATGACCTTAACCCGGTCAATGACGGCGGAGCTGTCCCTTACTGCGATTCCGGTGTAGGTGTATATACTTTCATCCCCGTTATATGCGGCAATATACCCCATTTTCCGGCCATCTACGGTAAGATCCTTAATGACGACTTCTCCGCTGGAGTTTGTTCGGGCATTCACTACCGCATAAACCAATTGGCTCTTCAAGTTTTGCCAATTGCTTGGGACGAGGGCGGTAGAATCCGGCGCTTCAATGACGGTTGCATCCATGCCCGCGCCTTTCAGCGTAATATTATGCGTAATGGTGAGCTGCTCACGGAATCTGCCGGCGTCGACAGTAACCGTATCGCCGTCTACAGCTGCATTAATGGCTGCTTGAATGGACGAATAGTGGGTGACTGTACCGTTATGATCCAGGTGGGCAATGTCGGGAGCTCCCTCAGCCCGGTTTATGGAGACGGCGTAATATTTCATCGCACCGTCTGGGGCACTGACCTTGATGTGGGCGGTTGTCATTCCACCGGGTATCAATTCAAGTGTGGAGCTGCCGGTTATTTCGCCGGACTCATAGTCGAACAACGAATACAATTGAAACCAATGGCTGTAATCGGATTGGACAATATCCTCCAAACCAAGAGATGCAGTTTCATTAGGCACGAAGAGTGTCCAGTGAATAGCTGTTCCAGGCGTCAATCCGTCCCCGCCTCCCGGGGCGTTGTCTGTTTGTCCAAGCACACTCGCCAGGCTCGGATTGCTCAATTTGCGTAATACAACCCTTGCGCTGTTTTCTCCGACCGCATAGAATTTTCCATCCTGGAAAGAAACAGAATGTAAGCCGCCTCCCTTCAGACCCAGAGCATATTCAGAGTACGGTGTCCAAACATTCAAATCAGGAGAGGAATAAATAATGGGCTCTTTTCTGCTGCCCAGCTTCGCTCCAGAGATGACATAATAACCGTTTCCATAAGCAATGGAGTTTAATTCAACAGAACCATACGGAACCGGATGCATCATCCAAATGGAATCAGCGCTTAACTCCCCGCTGCTTTTCAAAATCACGGTACCAAAAGGCTCAGCATAAGCAAGTGCTGCGTAGGAGCCGTCCGCGTACGTGATATCTTTTATCGAGTAACCTTCATCGAGATAGGTATTCAGCGAAGCCAGCTTGACCCAGTTCAATCCATAATAATCGGATATGAATGCGGCGTTGTTTCCCAGAGCGATATATCTACCATTCATATACTTTATATTGGTCAATCCCCCGGCAATCGGGCCGGTATCCACTGACCAACTTCGTCCGTCCGGAGAAGCCAGAATTTCATTTTGATCCGTGACAGCCACAAATCTGCCATTGCCAAAGGTTAACCCGGTTACATGTCCACTAACGCCTGTAGGAAATTCGAACAGTGTCCAGTTGTCTCCATAGTTGGACACTCCAATTTTATTGCCCATTGCGACAAACACATTGTTTCCAAATGCAACTTTGGAAAACGACACATTAGGCAATACGTTTACTGCCGGTCTCAATTGATCCCAACCGTTGAAGGAAGTCAATATGGTGCCGTCCGGCTTTTCTCCTTCATTTATGGATTTTGAGGTGCCTACCACAACCCATCCGTACCCGTTGAAGGCCATAGACTGTAAACTGGACTGAAGCTTCAACCAATGGATTCTGTCGGAGGAAACAATTAAGCTATGGTCGGTGGAGGTAATAAGCACCATACCGATACCATTGGTAGCCATTGACAAAATCGTTGCATTGGTAACCGGAAGCTGCTGATTCCAGTTAACGCCGTCATCCGTGGATGAATACATCCGGCCTTCTTTGCCGAAACGGTAAAAGGTTGTTCCCACCTTCAGCAGGTCATGCATTCCATTGTAGTCTGGATCAGCGCTGAGGGAGACCAGGGTACTGCCCGAATATCCGATTCCCCCTTTTTCGGCAATATGCGTCTTGCCGTTATAGTGGGAAATTGCCCCCAGAGGTTTGTTGCCGATGAATACATTCGTCCACCCGATTCCCGGGAACAGGGTATAGGAGTATCCGCCGAGCTGATTTCCCGTTACGACATAATAACTGTTCGCTAGACCAAAATCCGTTAAAGTGAATTCGGTTGACGAAGGGGTTTCTAACGGTACGATACGCGGCACCGTGTCCCATACAGTCCAGTTAACTCCCGTATCAGATTTATAAATGACTCCCGTATCCTGTATGCGGAGGTCTGTAAAGCTTCGTCCCCCTACAGCATAGAAACTGCCGTTCAAATATTTTACCTTTTCCAGTCTGCTGGCGTTTATAACAGTGGACCGATTGGTCCAGCTTTCCCCGTCGGGCGAAGTCATCAACGCTGCCCTTCCCGTTGCACTGTCTTCTCCTACCGCAACATAAACCCCTAAGGCATAAATGAGGCTCTTCCATTTCGTCGTTGCGTTCGTCGCCTCCGTTGTCACTCTCACCCAGCTCAATCCATCCACAGATCGAATGATGCGTCCCTCTTCACCTACAGCCGTATACTTTCCGTTGGCATACACCACACTGTTGAAGCGGCCGTCGATATTTTCACCCGCCGTCGAAACCACATCCAAATAATCGTTCTCCCCGGCAGAAGCCTGACGGATCAGGATATTAGGAACCAATAAGGCACATAAAAGGGTGTAAACCAGAAGCTTCTTCCATAAAGAATATTTCACAAAAAGAACTCTCCTCTCATTCGAGCATGTTAGGTAAAATTCGACAAACTTAACCGAATATAGACATTATACGTGGAGGCCTATAAACATTTTCTAAACATGCCGGTGCATGGCGGGGGAAGTCTGGAAAACAGGCATATGGTGCCGGGATTGAATAATGAAGCGCTTGTGCTAAAATGGAGCGATATATGCAAATAATGGGGGGAGTCTGTTATGGAGAGGCTTCATATATGGGCTTGCCCGGTATGCGGCGAGGAGCTGGAGCAGGCAGACCGGAGCTACCGGTGCTTAAACCGGCATACCTATGACCTGTCGGCCAAGGGATATCTGAATTTGTTATTGGTTAACCAGCGGAAAAGCAAGGAGCCCGGTGACAGTAAATTGATGCTTGGGGCCAGGCGGAGCATTCTTGAGGCGGGTTATTTCAATAAACTGTCGGATGCGCTGTCCATGCAGGCTGCCGGGCTGGCAGAGGAAGTGGCGGGCAGAGGGGCGGATCCACTCACCCTTCTCGATGCGGGCTGCGGCGAAGGATATTATCTGGAAAGTATGAATGCGCATCTTCGTAAGGCTGGTATAGAAGCCAGTCTATACGGAACGGATATCTCCAAGGACGCCATCGCTATGGCAGCCGGGAACGGCACAGGCATTCATTATGCCGTCGCCAGTTCCAAGAAGCTCCCCGTCCGCACGGAATCGGTGGATGGTGTATTTCAGATTTTTGCGCCCCATAGCGACAGTGAATTCAAGAGAGTGCTCCGCTACGGGGGGAAGCTGGTAACGGTAACTCCCGGGAAGCATCACCTCTATGGGTTGAAGGAGCTGCTGTATCCGAAGCCTTATTTGAACGATGAAGCGGAGCACCCTTATCCGTCGTTTACCGTCCTTGAGAAGCAGCGCATTCAGAGTGAACTGGTTCTGACAGAGCCGTCCGCCATCCGTAATCTGGTGATGATGACGCCCTACTATTGGCGCACCGAACCTGCCATGCTGGAGAAACTCATGGAAAAGAGTGAGCTTCGGACACCGCTGGAATTTATCGTGACCGTATACGGGAAGGAATAAGGACGCCGGCCTCCGGCGTCTTTTTTCATGCGTTGGACTGTGTTTTTTATCATGCGGCGGATCTGCAATAACCTGTTATAATGAGAAAAAAGGCGGAGCCTGCGTCTTTCCATGGGTATGAAACGGAGTAGATTGCCTGATGAAAAAAATGCTGGTGCTGCTGATTGCAGTCAGCCTGGGATGTTTTCTTTTATTGTTTAGCTTATTGGAAGCCACAGATAACAAGGGAACCGCCCCGGAGCCGGCCCATAACGGGATGCTGGATTTATCGGCGTGGGATTTTCATGCCAATCAGGTGGTCCCGTTGGACGGAATGTGGCAATTTTATTGGAATCAGCTGCTGGAGCCGGGAATCGAGCAGGGGACGGCACCGGAATTGATGCAGGTGCCGGGGTTCTGGAGACAATTGGAGAAGGACGGGGATTTCCGTTCCAAGGGTGCGGCGACTTACCGTCTTCAGGTTAAGGTCAAACCCTCCTCTCTTGTGTACGGGCTCCGGGTCTCCAACATCCGGATGGCCAGCGAAATCTATGTGAACGGGCAAAAGGTGGGGGGCAGCGGTGCTCCGGCCCTATCTCAAAGCGAATACGCCTATCAGAATAAACCGTATAATGTGTATTTCCCGGTTCAGGGAGATACGGCCGAAATTCTTATTTATGCCGCCAACTTCGAGAATAGCCAAGGGGGAATCCCCTACCCGATTTATTTCGGAAGCGCCCAAGGGATCCAAACCTTTAATACCAACAGCAGCATTCTCAATTTATCCTTGATCGTATCCCTATTGATGCTGGGCTGCTATCAGTTGGGCATATACATCATCCGCAGAGAAGAGAAGGGGCTTCTCTATTTTGGGCTGAGCTGCATTGTGATTGCCTGGTCCTTCGCCAGCAACGGCGACCGGATGATTGTGGAGCACATTCATATGCCCACCGAGCTGTATTATAAAATCCAGGCGGTTTCCTTATATTTTTCCTTCATCACCATGGTCATGTTCATCAAGCATATGTGCAAGGGCCTGATCTCCCGGCGGTTTACCGGCATCGTCTCTTCTATCATGTGGGCCTACATCGCATTTGTCCTGGTGGCCCCGTTCCAATGGTATTCCGACTTTAACATCGTGGCCAGCACTGTTCAGCTTGGGGCGTACCTGATCATTCTCGGGGTATTACTCCATGCGTACCGGAAGGGCAGATACGGGGAGTTTACGAAGAAAAGCCTGGGGCTGTTTATATTGGCCTTACTCTGCTACTTCGTCGGGCTAATCGACTTTGCCCTGTACCTGAGCAGCCTGGTGCTGGATTTTAAATTTGGCTATTATGCGATGTTAAGCTTTTGCTTTTTATCCTCCTTCATTATGTCCTACCGCTTCTCGGAGGCCTACAATACCATCGAGAATATGGCGGCCAAGCTGCGGCAGGCGGACAGGCAGAAGGACGAGTTTTTGCTCCAGACCTCCCATGAGTTTCAGACTCCGCTTCACGGTATCATCAACCTCTCCCAAAATATGCTGGAAACCGGGGAGGAATTGAATGCCAGTCACAGGCAGAATCTCTCCTTAATCCGGGATACCTCCAGAAGGCTGTCCTCCCTGGTGCATGATATTCTGGACATGGAAAAGATCAAGCGCAATGAGCTGACCATTCATCCCTCCGCCGTAGATGTTCGTGTTTCCGTCTCTTTGGTGTTCGATCTGTTCCGCAATGTCATCGCCGGCAAGAAAATCCGCTTGGTCAATGCGATTCCGGAGGGGCTGCCACCCGTATATGCCGATGAAAACCGGCTGAAGCAGGTGATCCACAATTTGGTGGGCAATGCGGCCAAATTCACTCAGGCAGGCTCCATCGTCATTTCGGCGGAGATGAAAGAGGACCAGGTAGTTATCCTGGTTGAGGACACCGGCGTAGGGATTGCACCCTCCCAATGGGAGACGGTATTCCAGCCCTTCGAGCAAGCCCATTCCCCTTACGAGTATGGGGGAACGGGACTTGGTCTTTCCATATGCAGGAGGCTGCTCCATCTGATGGACGGGGAGATTTATATCGACTGGTCCGAACCCGACCGGGGAACGGGTATTGCCTTTACGCTGCCGGTTGCCAGCCCTCTTGACCATACGGTCTTGGAGTCTGCAGCCGCCAATGACACAAGCTACCTGGCCGCAGGTGAAGGTCCGGTGGGTTTGCCCCACCAGGAAACAGGCTGCTTTACCCTTCTGGCAGTGGATGATGAATCCTCCAACCTGCAGGTGCTCTCCCGCTTATTCGCCAACGAACCCTACACCGTGCTGTGGGCCACCAATGGGATGGAGGCGCTGGAGATTCTGCGGAGCCGTACCGATATTGATCTGGTTCTGTTGGATGTGATGATGCCCAGAATGTCCGGGCTGGAGGTCTGCCGCGAAATCCGCAAGCGTTTTTCCTTGTTTGAGCTGCCCATTGTGCTGTTGACGGTGCTTCATGCGCCCAGTGATATTGCAACAGGCTTTAAGGCAGGGGCCAATGATTTTATTGTGAAGCCCTTCGATGCTTCGGAGGTGCGGGCCAGGGCCTCCACCCTGCTACAGCTCAAAAAATCCGTAAACGCCGTTATGAAGGCGGAGCTGGATTTCCTGCAATCCCAAATCAAACCCCACTTCCTGTTTAACGCCCTCAATTCGATCATTGCCATCTGCCAGACAGATTGGCTGCGGGCGGAGCAGCTGATCACCCATCTGAGCAACTATCTGCGGCGGAGCTTCGAACCCCGGCCGGACAGCTTCGGGGTGCTGCAGGATGAGCTTCAGTTAATCACGGATTACGTGGAAATCGAAAAAGTGAGATTTGACGACAGACTGACCTTCCTCTGCGAGATTCCCCAGGAAGCCATGAAACAGAAAATTCTTCCGCTTACCATCCAGCCCTTGGTGGAGAATGCCATCCGCCATGGCGTGATGAAGAAGGTGGAGGGGGGAACGGTGAAGCTGACCGTCACCCTGGAGGAGGACGCAATATTGGTGGAGGTGTGGGATAACGGAGCCGGTATGAGCCGCGAGCAGCTGGAGCGTTTGTGGAGCCAGGAGAAAACCTCCTCCAAACGGCGGGGAGTAGGGCTGGCCAACATCCACCGGAGATTGACGTACTACTATGGGGAAACCTTAAACGTAGCCAGTGTGGAAGGAGAATGGACGAAGGTGTGGTTCCGGTTCAAAATATAAATAAAAGGAGAGATGCTCATTGGCACATCTACAAAATACATACACAAAAAAAGAATTAAAGAATTATTATGAGGGCATTTATGATGCCGTATATGAAAACAACAAGACAGATGTAGACAAGCTTTTGGAGAAGTGTCCGGATCTTTTTCAACTCCCATATTATTCGAAGCCAAGATCGGAGAGGGATAAAAATGTAATTGGGAAGATGGTAGACATCTATAGTGTAAGCCCCGAGATGATTGTCTACTTGATAGAAAAAGGGGCTGACTTTAATCAACTGGATGATACGTTAGGCATTCCGGCCTTTTGTAATGCCGTTATGAACCCGGGAAGTGAAAATCTCCCCGTGAGAATGGCCAAACATATGAACGATTTCCGGACGGATGCCTTCCTTAACAACCCTTATTTTTATGCCATCCTCACATTGAATTTGGATCTGGTCCGGGTTTTGGTGGAAAAAAATTTGGATTTGTCTGTAACTTATGAGCATCCCTTTTTTGAAAAGGCGCAGAATGTTTTGTCTTACGCGCTGCTTTTCCGCGATTTCTTCCAGGGAAGCCAGTGGGAGCAGGAGGCAGCCAGCATTTATTCCTTGATCGAACAAGCCAGCCGTAAACAAGAGGTTGCCGTTCCCGCGGGAACTGCACCCACTGAGAACCGGCAGCAGCCACTGACAAAGGGGGATTTGTGGTTTTTCAAGAATGTTCTCATTCAAGGCGTCCGCAGAAAAAACGAAGCAATGGTGGGCTTTTTTTCAAATACCGGCGGAGCAGCACTTCGCGAACCCATTTTTGAAAATGGAACAGCACTTCATTTTATGTGCGAAAAAGGAACAGTCGGGATGATTAAGGGGATGATCCAGGGCGGGGCGGACCCCTTGCAATCTGTTAAGACTTCGTATAACGGCATCAAACTTCCGGGGGTTGGAGTTGCCATTGCCAAAAGCAATGTAGAGGTTGCCTTGTATTTGTTGAAGGAATATCCCCACACGGCGGCACAGGATAAAAAAGGGGATTTATTGCAAATGGCAATTCGGTTCAGTAAGGACAAGGTTTCTTATGATCTGGTAAAGACTTTGGTGGAGGCCGGGTCAAGCATAAACGTCTATTATGAATACAAAGGCTGGAGAACTAGTCTTAATCCTATTTCATTGGCTGTATCGGACGGAAAATCGGATGTGGCTGAATATTTGGAAAAGGTGGCCATAGAAAAGGGCATTGTATTGCAGGATTATCCGCTCCGGGAGCCGGATAAAGCGGAAATAGAAAAATATGAGAGCTACGTCGAACTGTACACCAGGCTGAAGTCGGAGAATAAGCTGGCAACAAAACAAGGAAAGCGGCAGAAACCGAAAGCTAAATACGCAGCGTTTGCTTTGAATCTGCGGGCTGCTGTGCGTGTGGCATTGGAATATGCAGCGACTCATTTTTCCAGCGAAACCGCCTACCAGTTTACACTGGCTTTTGATCATGATGGAGAATCTTCTGTTTTTTGGACTGTCCTTTCAACCGAGGAGGAATATGCCAAGGCAAATGTTGATGAAAGCCTCCGGTATATCATAGATGAATCGGGGAAATGGAATTTAGCGGAGGATGCATTTGCTTTGCTTCCTTCACTATTGAAGAAATTGCCGTTTGATCAGGATGACTATTTGGACCAACTTAAGGAAACGGCCTTGCAGTGTCTGGAGGATATCCGGGAAGAGGGACTGCTGGAAGTGAACCATTTGGGGCACACACTTGTTCAATTCCATATGCGTGAAGTGGACGGGCTTGATCAGGTCTTGGAGATGGCAGAGCGGTTAAATCCTGATGTAGAAGAGCTCGCCCGATACAAGCAAAGTATGGAATTGTTCTGGTGACGGGTGAACGAAGAATTGTGAAGGGGGAAGCGAAGATGAAGGAAGAATCGATGAAACAACGGGGCCCTCAAGCGGCTACGGCTAGGATCGATGCGTTCTGTGAGAAAATAGGAGTCGAGCTACCAATGGATTACCGGCAGTTTTTGCTTGATTACAACGGAGTAATCTTCAGGGGGGAACCTTGTTTTGTTATTCCCGGGATCAATAAAACTGTTGAGTTGAACACGTTGTATGGGCTGGATTTTAATACTCCCCAAGGGACCTGTCTGGAGAAAAACTATCATTACAATTTCAATTACGGTCTCGACGGGACCACCTTGATGATAGGAGATTGTTATACGGGTGGTGTAGGCGGTTTATTCATCATGCTGTTAACGGAGGATGATGGTACTGGGGGAATTTATGCTTGTGATCTTTTCTCTGATGACTTCGTTTTTGAAGAGTCTACCGAGGATAACAATACCTTCAAGGTAGCCAATTCCTTTTCAGAGTTTATGGCCAATCTGAAGTATCCCGAATAAGGAGGGAAGCGTGATGGTGTATGAGTTTGACAGCGGAATCCGAATGCTGGAGGGGAAAATGAAATGGAAGGTGGTTTACTTTCCACAGTCCGCCGGAGAAGCCTTCGGCACAAACGGAAAGGTGCCTGTCCACATCACGGTTGACGGCCATGCTTTCGAGCATACTCTGCTTCCCTCCAAAAACGGGCATTACTTTGTTTATAACGAGATGATCCGGCGGGCAGTGGGCAAGGAGCTTGGGGATTGTGTCCATGTGGTCCTGAAGGAGAACAAGGAAATCCGTCAGGTCGTTTTGCCGGCCTATATTGAGGAAGGTTTGGAGAGCCGGCAGGTGCTGGAGGCTTTCCTGAATCAGCCGGATTACTTAAAGCGCGAGCAGATCCAGTTCATCGAGCTGGCCAAAAAAGAAGAAACCCGGCATAACCGGATCGCGGCTTTATGCGGCAAATTGGAGCCGGCTCAGCAGCAGGCAGGCTCCGGCTCGTAAAGCGGGTATTGATTGTGACATTAAAAAGTCAGCCCCGTTACAACCGGGAAGCCTTGGGGAGGCGGAACCACCGCCAGCTGTCCGTTGTTGCGGCTGGGGGTTTCCCCTTGGAAGATTTCGGCGATCCGGGTTTGATACAAGCGGAAGTTGAAATGGACATTATGGAAGCCCATCTCCACAGGATTATAGGGTCTGATAATGCCGCAGCAGACTATTCAGGTGATCCCGGATCAGCTGCTTAAGCGGGTCCGGCTTGACTGACAAGACATGCGTGCCGAACCGGGTGAAATAAGCAGCGGTAAAACCCTCCTCACCCGGGTTGTAGAAGCCTCTGATTACCGGGGGCTCTCCCTCCTCCAGCGTCATGGAAGGGTAATGCTCCTTATGGAACAGATCCTTGGCTTCCGCCGAGATTTCCACTTCATAAGGGATGCTTTGTTCCGAACGGTAGATGTCCACCGAACGGGCCAGAAGCTCGTCAAGGGTAAAAGGCGGCCGGGTCTCCATTTCTTCCACTTCTTCAATCCGGTCACAGCGGAAAACCCGGTGGCGGCAGGACGCCAGCTCCATTCCCGAGGCATACCATTGGCCAAACCGGGCGGATATTTTGTAGAATTGCACTGGAATGGATTTCTTTTGCCCAGGTTTGGAGTAAAGGATGGTACAGCTGTTTTCATTCAGAATGCTTTTGAGAATTTTGTCCAAGAATAAACTGGCGTGCTTATGGGGAACCACTTCAAATTGAAGCACCTTTTTCATGCGCTGAATCTGCTTTTGCTGGTTCTCCGAAAGGCAGCGCTCAAACTTTTCGTGCAGCTTCTGGATGTTAAGATGAAACGGGGTAGATTCGTAAGCCTCCAGGGTAAGCATGGCAAAATAAAGGGCGTAAATCTCATCCATGGTGAAGGAAATAGGGGAAAGCAGGCTGTTCTTCAGAATACCATACCCACCGTTCCTGCCGTGTTCGGAATAAATCGGCATGCCAAGCTGCTCCAAGGCTTCAATATCCCGGAGGGCTGTGCTTTTGGAGATGCTGTATTCATCCATTAAGTCATGGAGATTGAAGATTTCCCGGTTGTTCAGATAACGCATCATTTCGTGCAGACGCTCCGGTCTTTTCATTATTTTGGCTCCTATATAAGGTGTCAATTTTTGAAACCTTTTTATATTATACTGGGCTTACGGCGGCTGCTCAATGGAATGACAGTTGGCCGTTATCCTATAGTCCGAAAAGGAGATGGAACAATGAGCGCAACCCTGGAAGCCGCAATTTTCCTGTCTATGAACGGCAGAGCGAAGGAAGCGGTGGATTTCTACAAAAAGCACCTTAAGGCTGAGCAGCACCTGCTTATTACCTATGAGGACATGGCTAAACGGGACAGCTCCGTGAGGCTGACCGACGAAAACAGGAACCACGTCACCCACTCAGTGCTGACCATCGGCAAAACCAAGATTATGCTGGCGGAGGAGACGATGGATGCCGGAGAGGCGTATACGGTGGGCAATAACACTTCACTATGCATACAGAGTGCGGATCTGGAGGAGATCAACGAATTTTATAACAGCTTGACCGGAGATGACCGAGTGACCGTGATTCTCCCGCTGGGACCGAATGTGTTCAGCAAAGCCTATGGCATTGTCCAAGACCCCTTCGGCATTCAGATCCAATTGATGTATGATGAAAGACTGAAGTAAGTGCTGATTGAACCTCTCTCATCAATAGATGAGGGAGTTTTTTCTTGCATGTGGTAAAATTGTCTGGGATGAACATTGTCCGGACAAACCCGGAATGAGAGGGGTACCGCATGGTATGAAATCGAAGATGGGCGTGATTCAATTTGGAGGGATAGCCTGTATTCTCTCCGGGATTTTATTTTTGGCGCAGCAGCTGTTTCTTTTGCCCGTACCCCATCCCCCGGCGCCGGACGGGGAGCTTTTGGCCTGGCTGGCGGAATGGAAGCTCCAGCTTTCCATGGCGGATGAACTGTTGGTGTTTGCCGCGCTGCTGCTGATTCCCGCCGTTGTTGCTATATACCGGGTGCTGGCGAAGACGGATCTGATCAAAGCCTTATTGGGCTGTGGCTTATTGGCTCTAAACGTCCCTGTTTATATGATCCTGGTTGTGGTGTTGGGCCGGCTGGTCTATCCCGTTTATGATATCGAGTTGTCTCCCGAAAGCTATAGGCTTGTGCTGAGCCTGTACTATGGAGGATTACATTTGGCTTTTCTTATATTTGGCTTAGCTATCATCCTCTTGTCCTTTGCCATCCGGAAAAGTCCAATCGGCAAACCCGCGGCTTATCTGGGGTTTTTGACAGGAGTGTTAGCCTTTGCTGGCGCCTACCCGTGGCTGATGGGGAATGGGGCGGTATTGGCGATACAGCTTGTTTTCACCGCTTGGCTGATGCTGGTGGGGATTCGATTGCTGGACAGGAAGGTTGGGAACGTGTGATGAATATTAGAATGCCCCCTGGCTTCTGGGCCGGCTTGGGCCAACTGGGCATTGCTGCAGAGGAAATAGCCCTTAAAGCGGGGCTGCCGCTTAGTGTTGCGACGCAGCCGGTCCTGACTGCACCCCAATATTATGCCGTGTGGCAGGCCTATGCGGATGTTACCGGGGACACGGCGCAAGCCATCATCCGGCTGGCGGCTGCCTTTGAAACCGCCCAATACCCTCCCTCCGTCCTGGCAACCTATCATGCCCGCAGTTACGGCGATGCGCTGAACCGGATGGTCCGTTATAAACAGATGTGTCCTCCCGAAAGCCTGCGGATCACCGAGGAAGGGGATTCCTGCATCATTGAATTGGCCTGGTCAACTCCCGGTGAAGCTGGACCACCCGTGCTCACTGGCATCACACTGGCATTCCTCCTGGAGCTGGGCCGCCGGGGAACAGGACTGCCGCTTACCGCGCGGGGGGTGGAATTTGCCCAGGCGATGGGAGATGTGCAGGCACTGGAGGCATATTTCGGATGTCCGGTACGGACCTGTGCGTCCAACAACCGGCTGGTGCTGCAACGCAGGGATTTGGACCGGCCGTTTCTTACGTACAATGATGAATTGCTGGATATTCTGACTCCCGCTGTGGAGCGTTCGTTGGAAGAGCAGCAGTCCCGCTCCACAACCGAAGCCGTGAAATGGATTCTAAAACGCAGCCTTACCGCCGGGGTTCCGGATGTGCAGACAGTTGCCAGGGAGCTGGGGGTAAGTGCCCGTACTCTGCAGCGCCAGCTGGCCGGGGAAAATACCAGCTTCAAGCTTCTTTTATCCGAAGCCAGGCATGAGCTGGCACGGATATACCTGACGGACCCGTCACTGGACCTGAAGGAGGTGGCCTTCCTTATCGGTTACGAAGACCAGAATTCCTTCTACCGGGCGTTCCGGTCCTGGGAAGGCGATACCCCCTCCAATTGGCGTTTGCTTCATACCGGAGTTGGCATCATTTAACCGAGAATAGTGATTGGCGTGTCCAGCTAGAATGTTGGCGTTGCCCGCTAGTTACTTCAGCCGTCCCTCCAAGGTAAGATAGTCTCGATCCATTGAACAAACTGCCTTGGAAGGAGACATCTGGCATGGATATGGGATTACACAACAAAACAGCTCTGGTTACAGGTTCAACCAAAGGGATCGGAAAGGCCATCGCCTTTGAGCTTGCCAAAGAAGGTGTGCATGTATATGTGAACGGCCGCAGCGAGGAGGAAGCGGAGCAGACGGTGAAGGAGCTGAAATCTGCTTTCCCCGATACCAGCCCGCAGAATGCCGCAGCTGATCTTGTGGACATTGGTCAGCGGGAAGCGCTGTTCCGGAAGTTCCCCCAGGTGGATATTCTGGTGAACAATATGGGCATCTACGAGCTTATGAAGCATGAGGATGTGGATGATGCGGTGCTGGAGAGATACTTTCGCACCAACGTTTTTGCCGCCCATGGCCTGTCCCGATTCTATCTGCCCCAAATGATAGATAATCAATCCGGCCGGGTGCTGTTCATCGCCAGTGAAGAGGCGGTTATGCCCTCCGGTCAAATGCCGCAATATGCCATGACCAAATCCGCGTTGCTGTCCCTGTCCAAAAGCTTGTCGGATTTAACCCGGGGGACAGAGGTGACGGTGAACACGATTATGCCTGGACCAACCCTGTCCGAGCAGGTGCAGAACATCATAGAGGGGTTGTATGCTAACGAAGAGTTAACCTTTTCCGAAAAAGAAAAGGCGTTCATGGCCTCCAGCCTGCCCCAATCGGAGATTCAGCGGTTTATCCGCCCTGCGGAAATCGGCAGATTGGCTGTATTCCTATGCAGCCCCCATGCGTCTGCGTTCAGGGGCTCTCCAATCCGGATGGACGGGGGAATGGTGCCTACCATATTCTAAGTCGTATCTGAAAACCCGCTCACTTCGCGGCAGCTTTTCCGTTTCAGCCGGATGGATGTCAGGTACTCTGATGTCCGCCCGGTTTTTTTCTGCTCTTGCACACCATGGTATAATGCCAGTAAGGGTTTAACGAAAGAAAGGAACGGAAGAGTATGAGAGACACAGCCGGATTTTTTCAGCGGAAAAAAGCGGAGCTTGGTGTGGAATTGAATGAGGTGCAAGCGAAGGCCGCGGTGCAAACCGAAGGGCCGATGCTGCTGTTAGCTACACCTGGCTCCGGCAAAACCACAACGATTATTATGCGGACCGGCTATTTAATACAGGAGAAGGGGGTGGCCCCTTCGCGGATTAAGGCGGTCACCTTCAGCAAGGCGTCGGCAATGGATATGAAGGAGCGGTTCAGCCGGTTTTTCCCGGAGCTGCCGCCTGTGGACTTCTCCACCATACACAGCCTCGCCTTCGAGGTGATGCGGGAGTATTTCTGGAAGAGGAAAACGACCTTCAAGATCATTGAGGGCGACATCTCCACAGAAGAGCAGGAAACCCTCCAGGAGAACGGCCAGCTGCCCCTCCACAAAAAAATCATTCTCCGGGACCTCTACAGCTCTGTTGCCCGCGAGCGGATAACGGATGACCAGCTGGAGGATTTGACCACCTATATCAGCTTTATCAAAAACAAGATGCTGCCGCCGGACGAGTGGAAGTCCGTTAAATGCGATGTGCCCCAGGCGGAGCTGGTTCTCCAGGAGTACGAGAGGTTTAAGCAGTCGGGGCATTCCAGCCTGCTGGTGGATTTCGACGATATGCTCACGTGGGCGGAGTCGGCGCTGGAGGAGGACGGGGAGCTGCTGCGCAAATACCAGCGGCGCTACGATTATCTGCTTATCGACGAAGGCCAGGATACCTCTCTGGTCCAGCATGCCATTGCCGAGAAGCTGGCCCGGGAACATGGGAATCTGTGCATTGTGGCAGATGATGACCAGTCTATCTACAGCTGGCGCGGAGCCGAACCCTCCTATCTCCTCCGGTTCAGGGATGTTTACCCCAATGCGGCCATCCTCTATATGGAGCAAAATTACCGTTCGTCCAAGGGGATCGTTCATGTGGCGAATGCGTTTATTAAGCGCAATAAGAACCGCTACGCCAAGAACATGTTTACCCATAATCCTTCACGCGGCAGGATTAAGCACAAGAGCTTTTCACGGTATGAATCCCAAACCCAGTATCTGGTTCAGGAGATAAAAGGCATTGAGGACCTTAGCGGGGCGGCGATTCTGTACCGGAACAATTCCTCCTCCATTGCGCTCATGAACGCCTTCGACCGGGCGGGAATCCCTTTTTATATGAAGGATGCGGATGTGCGTTTCTTCAGCCATTGGATGGTTGAGGATGTATTGAATTTTATGCGGTTAACCTTTTCGGA
This sequence comes from Bacillota bacterium, assembly GCA_023386955.1. Lineage (GTDB taxonomy): Bacteria > Bacillota > Bacilli > Paenibacillales > NBRC-103111 > Paenibacillus_AR > Paenibacillus_AR mesotrionivorans. The sequence goes on along the minus strand of JAEWIS010000049.1, from coordinate 31,485 downwards.
CAAGCGGATGGATATTCTGGAAAAAATCCATCTGAAGCTGAACGCGTACATTACCCGCCAGCAGATGGAGTCCGTAAGAGGCATCGACAACAACGAGTCCGTGTTCGATAACCTCCAGCAGTATGCGCCCATCCAGGATTACCAGGTGAAGCTTCTGCAGGAATGCAAGGAAACCTTCGAACAGATGCGCGGCACTCCCCCTCTGGATGCCATCAAGACCATCCGCGGGAAGCTGGGTTACGAAAAAGCCATCGAGCGGATGTGCGAACGGCTGGGCTTCCGCAAGGAGTATCTGCTGGGGATTCTGAACACGCTGGAGGGGATTGCAGAGGGTTTGGAGACCATGGTGCAATTCCACGAGCGGCTGAAGCATCTGGAGGCGGAGCTCAAGAAATCCAAACGGCGCAAGGGGCAAAATGCCGTCACCTTCTCCACCTTCCACAGCGCCAAGGGTCTGGAATTCGAGCATGTGTACATGATCGATCTGGTGGAGGGGGTTATTCCCTCCAAGGACGATGACCGGGGGACGCCGGAGGTGAAGCAGGCCTTGATGGAGGAGGCGGCCAGGCTGTTTTATGTAGGCATGACTCGGGCCAAGGTGAACCTCCAGATGATCTCCTACAAGGAGCGGGACGGGGAAAAAACCTCCGAATCCCGGTTTATCAGCGATGTGAGGAATATCCTCAATCCGCCGGAGCAGCGGGCAGAGAGCAAACGGGCGGAAGGGCAGAATAAACAGGCTTCGGGGCTGAGCAAACAGATGGCAGAGCAAAGGAAACAGACTGCCGCGTCCCGGCAAGGCGCGAACACCCAGCGGCCTTCCCGACGGCAGGCTGCCGCCAATCCCAACGCCGTCCGCGACCGGTCCGACCTGGCGAAGGGGCTGTCTGTCAAGCACCGGGTATTCGGCAGCGGCACCATCTCCGGGCTAACCCATAAGGAGATCAGCATCCGGTTTACAGCCGGGGTGAAAACCTTCGACCTGGAAACCTGCCTGGAGATGGGGCTGCTGGAGCTGGTTTAGGAACCGGCGATAAATGAGCGAATAAATATTCATGTGGAATGACTGGGAGGGAAGAAGTGACTTGAGGGCGAGTTTTTTGGCGGCTTTGAACCCTAACATAAAAGAATCAAATCAAGGCCGACAAAACGTGTTTGAGCCTCCAAGACACTTCTTTCCCGGTAAGGAATGAAACTCGAAGAATATTTATTTGCCAGATTCTAACGGCGGCCAGAGACCTTATTTCAGCGAAAACACCGCTTCAAAAAATCTAACGGCGGCCACAGCCGCTATTTGGGCTTTTTGCCCCGCCGAAACCCCTTTTTTAGCCCAATAACGGCCCCTGCTTCCGTTAGAATTTGCAGCACCCCGTTTTGGGGCAAATAGCGTCTCTCACCGCCGTTAGAAATTTAACCACTCACCTGGAGGGAGGTCAGGCAGCACGCAGGAGTTAGCCAGCCCCTTCTAAGACGGCAAACACACTCTCCCAGAGGCATACACCTCCTTGACAATATCAAGGGGGATATGTCATGATGTTACCGACAGACAGTCGGTCTACAAAATTCGGGGAGGTACAGCACACCATGAGAATAGTGAAGAAACCCGAGGAGCGCCGGGATGAAATATTGGATGCGGCGGATGAGCTGTTTGGCCAGAAGGGCTTCGACGGCACCAGCACCAACGATATTTTGGAGAAGGTGGGCATTGCCCGGGGCACGCTGTATTACCACTATAAGTCCAAAGAGGATATTATGGACGCCCTCATCGAACGGTACAATACCCGGCTGATGGCTGCAGCCCGGGAGGTGGCGGCGGACAAGAGCATACCGGTCGTGGAGCGGATCATCCGGACCGTGGTATCCATGAATGTAGGCGGCGGAGGCGGTGAAGAGGTGATGGAGCATATCCACAAGCCCCAGAACGCGCTGATGCACCAGAAGATCCAGCGGATGATCGTCAGCGGCTTAACCCCTATCTTGGCAGACATGATCCGGGAAGGGATAGAGGAAGGGCTGTTCAACACACCGCATCCTTACGAATGTATGGAGATGGTGGTTATCTACGCCAATACGGTATTTGACGATGGAGCCGGTCTGACAGAGGAGGAGCTGGCAGCACGTATTCCGGCGCTCATCCACAACATAGAGCGGCTGCTGGGAGCAAAGCCCGGAAGCCTGGCGCCTGCCATGCGGATGTTCGGAGGGGAAGGCGGCCATGAGTAGGACGGGGAATCCCTTCGGAAAATTTATGCTGCTGTGGTCAGGCCAGCTGGTTTCTGCCATTGGCAGCGGGCTTTCCTCCTTTGGCCTGGGCGTATTTGTATTCGGTCTGACAGGCAAGGCCTCTGCAGTAGCGCTTGTTACCTTGTTTGCCTTTATGCCTGGACTGCTGCTAAGCGCTATATCCGGGGTGCTGGCGGACCGTTATGACCGCCGGCTGCTGATGGTGCTGGGGGATAGTCTCTCTGCCCTGGGTTTGGTGTTTATTCTGGTTTGTATGCTGCGCGGCGAGGTGCAGCTGTGGCAGATTTACCTGGGAGTGACGGTCAGCTCCATCTTTTCCTCCCTCCTGGACCCTGCCTACAAGGCTACTGTGACGGATTTGCTTACACCGGAGCAATTCACCAAGGCAAGCGGCTTTGTCCAGCTGGCCGGGTCCGCCAAGTTTCTTATTTCGCCGGTGATCGCCGGGTTTTTGCTCACGGTAGCGGATATTAAGCTGCTTCTTCTATTGGACATATGCACCTTTTTCCTAACCGTCACCTCCACCTTGGTGGTGCGCAAGGGCCTTGCTTCTCAAAGGAATAGTTCCCCCCAATCCTTTGTCCGGGAATTGAAGGAGGGCTGGGCTGCCGTTTCTGAAAACAGGGGTGTGCTGGTTCTGGTCATGATAGCCTCGGTCATTACCTTTTTCCTGGGATTCATCCAGACCCTCGCCACGCCGTTGGTGCTGGCTTTTTCGGATAGTGCCGCATTGGGAACCATCATCACCATCGCTGCGTCGGGGATGCTGGTCACCAGCATCGTTGTTGGCATTCTGCCCATCAAAAAAGGCTACGTGAAGCTGCTTTCCGTTTCCCTGTTTTTTGCCGGGCTGGGAATGGCGGCCTTTGGCATGAGGGAGAGTATGGTATGGATCAGCGCGGCGGGCTTTTTCTTCTTCGCTATGCTGCCCTTCGCCAATGCCAGCCTGGATTTCCTGACCCGCACCAATATCGAGAACAGCAAACAAGGCAGAGCCTGGGGGCTGATTGGGCTGATTTCCCAGCTGGGATATGTGGCGGCTTATGCGGTTTCGGGCGTATTGGCGGACTATGTGTTTAACCCGCTTCTGACAGACGGGGGAGCTCTTGCGGGAAATATCGGAAGGCTGATCGGCACAGGTACGGGCAGAGGTACGGGGCTTCTGATTATGGTGGCCGGAGGACTGTTATGCCTGACCTCGATTCTGCTGTACCAGGTGAAGTCCGTGAAGAGGCTGGAAGTAGGAGGGGTATGATGTTCGCGAGAATGATCCGCAATGATGTGCGGAAGAGCAAGGCGACCACCTTGATTACCACGCTGTTTGTTGGGGCGGCGGCTATGCTGGTGTCACTGGCGGCGCTGCTTGCCGTCCAGCTGACCGGGTCCATTGATGCCATGATGGTGAAGGCCAAAACCCCTCATTTTATGCAGATGCATGCGGGTCCTCTGGACCGGGAACGGCTTGCCGCTTTTGCGGAGCGGAACAGCAATGTGGAGGCTTACCAGGTGCTGGAGTTTCTGAATGTGGAGGGGGCGAGGATCGTATTGGGCGGGGAATCCCTGGCCGACAGCGCCCAGGACAACGGCTTCAGCACCCAAAGTGAACGCTTCGACTATCTGCTGGACCTGGATGGGAACATCATCCGCCCGGCGGCAGGAGAGCTGTACGTTCCGGTTGCCTATATGAAGGACCACAGCGCAAGGGTTGGCGATAAGGCCGTGATCGATGGTAGGGAGCTGACGGTGGCCGGCTTTCTCCGGGATTCCCAGATGAATTCCACCCTGTCCTCCTCCAAGCGGTTTCTGGTCAGCGGGGAGGATTATACGGCTCTTCGCAACCAGGGCAGCATTGAATATTTGATTGAATTCCGGCTGAAGGAGCTGTCGGGGCTTGGCGCCTTCGAAACCGCCTACGCCTCCGCAGGGCTGGAGGCCAACGGTCCGACGGTAACATATCCGCTGTTCAGAATGCTCAATGCCATTTCCGACGGAATGATGATCGCGGTAATTCTATTGATGAGCGCACTGGTGGTGGCCGTCGCCATGCTGTGCATCCGTTTCACCCTGCTGGCCAAGATCGAGGAGGATTACCGGGAAATCGGTGTTCTGAAGGCCATCGGGCTGCGGGTAAGCGACATCAAAAAACTGTATCTGGCCAAATATACAGCTATTGCTGCTATTGGCTGCGTTCTGGGATATTCATTATCCTTGCTGTTCAAGGGGCTGCTGCTGGAGCAGATCAGGCTGTCCATGGGCGAAAGCGGGCATGAGGGAGCCGCTTTGTTGGCCGGTCTGGCAGGGGTACTGCTGGTATTCCTGGTAATCCTGGCCTATGTGAGCCGGGTATTGGCCCGGTTTAAGAGGATTTCTGCCGCCCAGGCCATCCGGTTCGGTATGCCGCAGGAGCGGTCACGCAAAACCGGTGGTATCAGCTTAAGCCGCAGCAGGCTGATGGATACGAACTTATTCCTGGGGATCAAAGATGTGCTCTCCCGCAAGAAGCTCTATGCTACCATGCTTGCGGTGCTGGTGATCGCGGCGTTTATTATGACCGTGCCCCAGAACCTGTACAGCACCATTTCCTCGGAGCGCTTCAGCACTTATATGGGCATCGGGCAGGCGGACCTGCGCTTCGACCTGCAGCAAACTGACGATATTGACGGCAAGTCCGCCGGCATTGCCAAGGCGCTGGAGGGTGACAATGCCGTAACGCAGCATACCGTATTGACCACACGGAGCTTTACCGCCCGTTCGGCAAATGGCGCAGAGGAGCGGTTGTATGTGGAGCTGGGGGACCATGAGGTCTTTCCGGTCAGCTATGCCAAGGGCCGGGCCCCCACCGCATACGGCGAAATTGCGCTGTCTGTGCTGAACGGGGAGGAGCTGGGCAAAGGTGTGGGCGATACCCTGACCCTCCTTGTGGATGGAAAAGAAAGAGCCTTAACCGTATGCGGCCTTTATTCGGACATTACCAATGGGGGCAAAACGGCCAAGGCGGTGCTTGCGGCAACAAGCGGGGAAACCATGCGCAGCGTCATCTATGCCAAGCTGGCCGATCCGGCGGCTGTCCCCGGCAAGGTGAGGGAATATGCAGAGCGCTTCGGGTATGCCAAGGTGTCGGATATTGAGGCGTATATGGCCAAAACCTTCGGCTCCACCATCCGTGCTGTCGGCAAGGCTGCTTATGCCGCCTTTGCCGTTGCCCTGGCGCTTATGTTCCTGGTTACGCTATTGTTTATGAAGCTGCTGATGGCCAAGGACAGAAGCTCCATTGCCATTCTGAAGGCACTGGGCTTTACGGCGGCGGATATAGCCAGGCAGTATGCCTCCCGCGCAGGGGCTGTGCTGGCGGTGGCCATTGTACTGGGATTGATTCTGGCCAACACCCTGGGCGAGGTGGTGGCGGGAGCGGCGATTTCCTCCTTTGGCGCCTCCGCCTTCGAGTTTACGGTGAATCCCCTTGCGGCTTATCTGGTTTGTCCGTTGGCGATGGCAGCCTCGGTTATGCTGGCCACTGTGGCGGGCACCCGGGGAGCAGGTCACATTCAAATATCCCGGTACATGAAGGAGTAGACCATGAAAACGATGATACGCGGTGAGCAAATAGTCAAATCCTTCGGAGCCGGCATTGAAAAGGCCAGAGTCCTGGATGGGGTATCCGTGGAAATTCAGGAGGGGGAGTTTGTTTCGGTGATGGGTCCGTCGGGCTCGGGGAAATCCACCCTGATGTACGCCTTAAGCGGCATGGACAGCATCGACGGAGGACAGGTAATCTTCGAAGGCAAGGAGCTGTCGGCCCTGCCCGAGCAGGAGCTGGCGGATCTCCGCCGCACCCGGATGGGTTTTGTGTTCCAGCAGCCCACCCTCTTAAAGAATCTGAACCTGCTGGACAACATCATCCTCCCATCCATGCGGGACAACCGCAAAAACGCCTCAGGACTTGTGGAGAAGGCTAGGGCGCTGATGAAGAAAACGGGGATTGCGGAGCTGGAAAAAAGAGAGACCGCCCAAGTATCGGGCGGCCAGCTTCAGCGGGCAGGCATCTGCCGCGCTTTAATGGGCAATCCGCAGGTGATTTTCGGCGATGAGCCTACGGGAGCACTGAATTCGTCGGCGGCAGAGGAGATAATGGAGCTGCTGGCCGCCATAAACGAAGAGGGGACCACGGTGGTGCTGGTAACCCATGACGCCAAGGTTGCGGCGCGGTCCGGGCGGATATTGTTTATGCGCGACGGATCCATTGTCAGTGAGTTGCTGCTTCCCCGGAACGGCAGCAGTGCGAAGGAGTTGGACAGCCGGGTGAAGGCGGTTCTTGCGAGGATGCAGGAGCTGGGGATATAGGGGTTATGAAAATAATGAAAGAGCCGGCTTGCGCGAAGCAGCCGGCTCTTTTCGGTAGTTAAAAATAGATTAAGGCTTCAGCAGGTTGTACAGCAGCTGGGCCATCTCCGCCCGGCTTGCAGTCTGCCCGGGGTACAGCTGGTTGTTGCTGCCACTAACGGCTCCTGCTTGGACGAAGTGGGACAGGCCTTCCTTTGCCCAAGGTGCGACTTGATCCACATCGCTGAAGTCAGACAGCTTCTGACTTCCGGAAGCCTCCGGCAGCTCCTGAATCAGCTTCAGGCTCTTGTACAGCAGGGTGAACATTTCCTGCCGCGTAATCTCCTGCTCCGGAGCGAAGCGGTTGTCGCCTACACCTTCGGCAATGCCCAGGTGTTTGGCAGCAGCCAGGTAATCGGTATAGTAGGCACCGCCCGCATCGGCGAAGTTATCGGCTGCGCCGGCCATCGGCTCCATTTGATAAGCACGCATTAGCAGTACAACGAATTGGCCTCTTGTCAGAGATTGCCCTGGGCTGTAAAGGTTCTCCTCTGTGCCGTCGGTAATCTTCCGGGCGGCTATGAAGGTAACGGCCTGTTCAAACCAGTCGGAGGCCTTCACATCCTGGAAGCTCACCTTATTGTAAGCCACTGCATAAACGGACAGGTGGGAGGTTGTGAAGGAGACCTTGGCGCCCGGCTCCTCATAAGCGCCTCTCATCACCTGCAGCTTGCCGGTTGCCTGATTCACATAGTACACAATGATGGCATTGGAATCCTGACCGGCCTTTTTGGTATACGGAATGCTGATTTCGATTTGTTTTCCGCCAAAGCTGGTGATCGCAGTATTGCCTGCCTTCAGCACAATATCCAGCACCGGTCCGCCGCTAATTTCAGTCTGTGCTGCAGCAGGCAGCAGCTTGGTATCCACCTTGCTGACGGTAAGCGTCACAGGATTGGTTCCCGCTTGACCGGCAATTTCCTGTACAGTCTGCGCTTGAAGCAGCAGCTGGCCGATTCCCGCATCGATCCGTACATCCGCTTTGGTTTCCTTGCTGATTTGCCCCAGCAAACCGGCTGGAAGCGTCAGCTCCATGGAGGTGGGGGAGGCTGTGGAATCGGTGGCGGCTTTTATTTCCACCACCGCTTTATTGCCGGAGCTTTCCGCCTTTTTGGCGGTTTCGAGAAGAGTAGCTCCCGTTTTCTCGGAGAGGGCGGCTGTCCACTTTCCAGTTGCGGCATCCAATGCTCCCTTAACCGACACAGAAGCTGTGGAAATCCCGTCCTTTGCCGTTTCGGCAATCTTTTCATCGGTTGTAGCGGGGGGTGAATAGGAACCTCCACCGGGACTGGAAGGCTGCTCCACCCCATTCCACTTGGCATACAGGTTGTAGTCGCCGGCTCCCATTACAAGCTTGCTGCCTGCCGCATATACGTGGCCTGTAACTGTGGCATCCGTGGTCCAGCCTGCGAAGGTATAACCGCTTTTGGACAATTGATTTATATTTCCCAGGACCACAGCTTCGTCACCGGGCTTGTATTGCTTTTCGTCAACAGGAACGCTGCCGCCGGTTTGTCCGTTCCCATGATAAACAACCTTATAGGTTTTGACAGGAGGAACAACGCTGCCGGTGACCGACAACGCTTGTGCGGCCAAAGCGCCGTCCATGCTGTTTACATACACGCGGAATTGCTCCAGCGCACTCAATTTGCCGGTTGTGACGGATACCTTCAAGGCTCCGTTGGCATCTGCTGTGGCTTGGGCCATAGCTTGAACATAGTTTTCCGCCTGATTAACCACACGTACGGTATAGGCTTCACTGCTTGCAAAACCGCTGCCGGATACCTCCACCACTCCGCCACTGTAAACAGCCTTAACGGCTGCCGCTGCAGAGGCGATTGGGGCGGAGAAGGCGGACAGAAGCAGCGCCAATGCCAGCACTGCAAGTTTCATTCGTCTCATGTTCTGCCTCCTCCAGTCTTAGTTGGTGCTGCTGTGTGCATAGACTTCCGTATTCAGGTCCTCGCCTGTCAAATCCGGCATACCGCTGACCAGCCATGCTTCAATCTTGGTTCCGGGCTTTTGGTAGGAGACGGTTGCTTTGTTATCGGACAGGGAAGTGACCACCACGGAAACCTTGGCAGCTTCGCCTGTACCTTCGGTAAATTGAACCGCCAGGTACGCATCCTCCGGCACAGAGCCCTTTGTAATGGTGATATCCCGGGTATAACCGGCGCCGCCGGTTTTTTCCTCGCCGATGGACAAGCCGTATCCAACCTCGCCTGTCAGCTGGATATTGGAGAACTTCGCATAGTTCAGCTGTTCAATCTTATTGGCGACGTCATTGCTGTCTACAGCAAAGCCTACGTAAACAGACTCATTCATCGGTACGGTGCGTTCGCCGATTTTGGTCCAGTCACTGCCATTAATGGATCCGTAAGCGGTGAAAACATCGCCGGTGCGGTTCAGCTTAAGCCAGTATCCTTGTTCCACGCCTGCTTTCTTAAACCCAATATCTGCCACCAGATCGATGCCGGCTGCTTTAGCCGCAGCCACCGAATCCAATGTTTCCGTCAGAACATCCATATTGCCGCCATTGGTCGGCCGTGCAGCCAGATAAGCGGACCAGCAGTATGCTTTGGAGATCTTCACCCAGGACATGCCCAGAATGGCCGCCGCGCTGTCGGATTGCAGGTTGTCCCGGATCATGAGGCCTGTGAATGCATGATTGTCTACTGCGCCGATGGATTCCAGCTTGGTGACAATTTCCGTATCGCCGGTTACTTTCTTATAAACATAGTGGAAGTCGTCCTCGGCTTGAGAATAATATTCCCCTGAGGTCTCATTGCTTCCTTCACTGATACCCAGCTTGCCGTTGCCCTTAACGGTCATTACGCCGTCTGTCAGGCTGGCGGAGCCATCCAGATCAGGATCGCCGATATCACGGGATGCCCAGCCGTCCTGAGCCAATGCGCCGCTGACGGTATTCACATGAATTGTCGCTGCAGTGGACTGGGTGGCGTTGCCCTTGGAATCCGTTGCTCTTGCCGAAATGAAATAGGTACCGTCATTCAATGTATCTTTTGGAATGGTATACACATAATTTTCGCCTGCAGGCGTGGCGTCTCCCAGATATTCAGATCCGTTATACACAGCAACCTTGGCAATGGAGTTCCCAAAGTTGGATGCAGCTGTGATTGCCACAGGCACGTCCTGGTCGTCCGTGAATATGGTCTGATTTAGAGGCGCTGCCAAAGTCACCTCCGGATTTTCGGCAACATGCTCCATATCTACGAGGCCGTTCATGTACTGCTCCAGCCAGGTGTAGCCTCCACCGTTAGGTGCTGCAGTCTTATAAGCGTCTGCCACACCCCAGATGCCTTTGGCCTTTTCCCAGGAGTCGGCGATGCCGTTCAGGTTGGTGTCATAATCTGCCGGATGTTCGGCTTCAATGACGCCGAAGGGAGATACATAACCCCCTACCTCTTGCTCCACGTTCACATATCTTCCCAGGCCGTTCCTTACCTCCGCCACAATCCGGGCATCAATAGCATCACGGCGGGGATAGGTGGCCCCGGCCTTCTGCAGAATGCTCTCCAAGAGGGCGCCGTTGGCCTCGGTAATGCTGCTATCCAGATAAGCATCAAAGCCTGCGTTATAGACGTTCTTGGTGACACCCGTACTGTCTCCGGAACGGTATGGTGTTGTTCGTACCACGGTCTTTTGATCCCCGTCCAAGTCGCCGGAGAACTTGAAATAAGGTGTATAGGTGGCGTCCAATACTCCTGTGGTTTTACCGTTAATGCTATTTCCGGCAACATAGAAGCCGCCCAGCTTGCCCTTTTCACCGGCGTCAATGATTTGGTCCTTCACATTGTCCCGTGTACCAGGTCCGGCAATGTTGATGTTGTTCATGTAGTTGACAAAGTTAAAGCCGCCGCCGTAAGGACCGTTAAAGCCCCAATTGTAAATGGCATTGTTGGAGAATTGCACTACCGCTACATGATCCTTGTCCGCTTTCCCGCCATAACCGCCGCCAAACCGGGGATTCCGGGAGGTGTGGTTCATATACAGGTTATGGTGGAAGGTGGTTTTGTCTCCGCCGGCAATACCGCCGTAGCCGTGGCGCCCCTTGGAGTGGCCTGAGAGGGTCAGGCTTTCATATACGGTTGACCATTGAATTGTACCATTCTGGCCCCGGTAGAGGGACAGCGTCTCGTCTGTATTCCAGCTGAAGGAGGAGTGGTCGATGATAAAATAGTTATTATCCCGTCCCCACAGCGCGTCCATGGAATCGCTTCCAGTATGGACATTAGTAGCACCCGGACGGAATTTCATATAACGAATGATGATATTTTCGGAGTCGCTGATATTGGTTTCATACCCGGCAAGGGTGATGCCGTTGCCTGGCGCAGTTTGTCCGGCGATGGTCAGATTCTTGCCGCTAATGCGAAGAGTGCTCTTCAATTGAATGGTGCCGGATACATGAAATACAATGGTACGGCCCCCTGCCGGGGTTTCCATGATCCCCTTACGAAGAGAGCCGTCAATTAGGGGGTTACCGGTTTCATTGTCCTCCAGATTGGTAACGATGTACACATCGCCGCCCCGGCCGCCGCTGGTATAAGCGCCGCCGCCCTCCGCACCGGGAAATGCAGGAATGTCTGCCCCGTTAAAGGCTGCTTGTGCCGTACCTCCGCCCACTGTCATTACTGTTGACAGCGCTATCAACCCGCTCAAACAAGCGGCAGTGACTTTCTTGATTGGTGCGCGTTTTAATTTCATTTCCTTTCTCCCTTCTGATTTTGATTCTGTTCACCTCAAGCCCCTGAGCGTATCTGCCGCTTTTGAATGCAAGCATATACAAAAAAAGGAGTATCAAGGACCTGATACCCTCTTATCTTATACTTAATGGCGATTTCGATCGTGTCAAAAAGGATAATTTTTGTGCCAAATTTTGCTTGGGGCCACAGCACCTACTGCTCCGGCACCGCCAGAGAGGTCTGATATTCCTTCGGATTCATGCCGGTGTGGCGCTTGAAGGTACGGTTGAAGTGGGAGATGCTTTCGTAGCCTACCTCCTCCGCCACCTGAAACACCTTCCACCCGGGAGAGGCAAGAAGCGCCTTGGCCTTCTCCATCCGCAGCATCACGGTATATTCCGTTAGCGTTATGCCCGTTTCCCTGGTGAACAGCCGGGATAAATAATTGGGATGCACATGAAGCTTCATCGCGATGTCCTGCACCGTAAAATCCTCCAGCAGCCCGCTGTTAATAAGCTGTTTGGCCTGGGCCAACAGCCGGCTGGTGGTATGCTGGGAACGCTCCAGCATATAGTCCATATACAGCTCCGTCACCCGGAGAGCCCAGGCGCGCAGACGGGACACAGTAGCGGGGATTTGCATGGCATAGAAAATGGAGGTTTCCTCCTTGGCCCACTCCTGAAGGGGAACCTTCCGCTTCAGGGAGGCTTTGATCAGGCTGGCGGATACCGTATTGTACAGAAGCAGCAGCATATCATAGGTCCGGGCTGGCTTCATTCCCCCGTCACCGTCGAACCAATGCCGCAGATGATAGAGCGCCTGGGTCTTATCCAGCCGCTCCACCCATTGCTCGAAGCCGGGATAGCCAAACAGCGATTGCTCCTCCTCATCCCAGCCTCCCGCTTCTGGAGCGACTCCTTGGATAATCCCCGATTCCCAGGCCAGCGTGAACCTGGCCCGTTCCTTCAGACGAATGTATTCCTCATGAACAGTCCCCGCTGCAAAAAAACGCCCGCTCCAAAACAGAGACAACGTGCATCCCAAGGAACGTTTGGCTGTGCTGAGCAGAAGCTCGGCCATCCCCTCCATATAGCGTTTGGCAGCCTGGAGCTTGGCCTCACTGTTCTGCTGCACCAGCACCACAAGCTGACGTTCGAAGTCATTGAACATGATGCACGGTGTGCCATGAAACAGAATCTCCCCCACCAGCTTCTGCAGCTTCAGCCGCTGGTACGGGTCCGTATCCTCCCGGGGCCATTCATCCACCCGGACCAGAAGCAGCAGGCAGGGGTCATCCTCCCGGATCTCCAGTCCGCAAGGATCAAGTGAGGCAGGACCCTTGGCGGTTTTGCCTCCTCCTCGGACGATCCATTGCTGCAGGAAACGCTCCTGTAGAATGGGGCGGGCGCTGTCCATAGCCAACCCGGCATTCTCCAGCAGCTGGTGCTGCTCCAGCTCCGACTCCAGTGCTGCCAGTGCTTCCTGCACAGCCTGAACCAGCTCCATGTAGGGGACAGGTTTGGTCATATAGCGGAAGACATTCAGCAGAATCGCCCGTTGGGCCAGACGGAATTCATCCAGCCCGGAGATAATAATTACCTTGGTGTGGGGCGAAAGACTGCGGATGGCCTCCGTAAAATCCAGACCGTCCATGCCGGGCATCCGGATATCCGATATCACCAGATCGATCCGGTATTCCCGCATCAGCTCCAGCGCCAGGACGGCGGAGGTGGCTTTGAACACATGGGCGATGCCTTGCTCCTCCCAATCGATATTGTGGGCGAGACTGTTTACCACCGCAGGCTCATCATCAAGAATCAGCAGATTGTACACGGGGCCGTTCCTCCTCTGCAGGAATCATTATATGGACAGTCAGGCCGTGGGGCTGCCTGCGCTCCAGCTTCAGTCCGGCTCCCGGCCCGTACCGCAGGGCAAGCCGCCAATGGGTATTGTTCAGCCCGCAGCCGAACTCCTCATGCTCCATGGTTTCCAGGCTTTGCTGCAGCCGGCTGAGCTCCTCCGGCGTAACCCCCTTGCCGTCATCCTCCACAGTCAGATGGATGCACGCCTCCTCCCGGTGCCCGCGGATGGCGATATGCTTGGGGCTGCCGTCGCCGGCTTCTATGCCGTGGATGAAGGCATTTTCCACCAGGGGCTGCAGGGTGAGTCTGGGAATGGCCGTATAAAGTAAGGCATCGGGAATATCGATGGAAAAGGTGATCCGCCCCGAAAAACGCAAACGCTGGATCTGGATGTACGCGTCGATATTGTCCAACTCCTGGCGCAGGCTTACATAGTGGACGTCGCTTTTGGTGGCGTACCGGAAGTATTTGCTCAGATATAAGGACATGTTGGCGGCGGCCTCGTTGTTTTCGCCCATGGACATCTGGTAGATGAAGTTGAGGCAGTTGTAGAGAAAATGGGGATTAATCTGGGACTGAAGCAGCTTCAGCTGGGCCTGCTGCTGGTTGAGGCGCTCCACATAGATTTCGTTGACCAGGGTATCGATTTCGTCGGCCATGTTGTTAAACTGGGTATAAACAAAGCCGAACTCGTTGGCCGGCGGGTCTGGAATCCGGGTTTTGAGCCGGCCCAGCCTGACCTTGCCCATGGCCTCCACCAGCACCAGCACCGGCCGCAGGAGCTTCCGGTAGGCGAACAGCGTGTAGAGCAGGCCAAGGGCCGCAGAGCCGCACAGCACGCCGATGGTCCAGGCCCGGATACGGTGGATAGGCTTCATGATCTGCTTCTCGGCAAACAGCATGCCCAGAGTCAGGCCGGGGCCAGCAGATTTGTCGAAGAGGACGATGCTTTTTTGGCCCATGTGGGAGTAAGTGAAACGTCCGGTGGTTTCGGCTTTGCCTGCAATGACGGCTTGGAGCGTGGACAGCTCGGTGCCGGCATCGGCGGAGAAGATATCGCCCTCTTGTTCCCCGAAGATGAAGGCGGTGCCTTGTTCCCGCCCCTGCATCACCTCCATCCGGGGCCGGAGCTGGGCCACGGGAATATCTACGGAGACAATGACTCCGTTATCCGACTGGACGCCGGAGCCTCTGGCGAAGGTCAGCACGGTGCGCTGCTCCCGCTCCTGGGGGGAGAGAGGCTGGCTGGTATTGCCGCGACCGGGCTTCATGCGGAAAAACCATTTTTTTTCGGCTATGGCAATCTCTCGCACAAATAGAGGGGCGTCCTCTTCAATAGGGCCAAAGCCTGCTTTGGAGGAAAGCTTGCGGTTTTTGTCGCGCAGGTAGATGGTGATATCTCCCTCCAGATCGGCGGTATTGCTGTAAAATTGAAGCTGGCGCAGCTGCTGCACGTAGGTCCACAGATGCCCGGTTTCGTAGGGGGCCTGGTTAACGGCATTGAGCTCATTATCGCTGGCCAGCGAGTAGGTTAAGCTCTCGAATTTGCCCAGGGTGGATTCCAATTGGCTGGTTAGGAGCAACAGGGACTTGGAGGAGGAGGCCACCACCTCTTCCCGGACAGCTTCCATGCTGGCCGCATTGGTGTACCAGTACGTGGCGGCCAATGGCAGCAGCACCACCAGGAAGCCGCCGATCATATTCCGGGCAACGGAGGATTTCCATAGCTGCCGCATGCATGTTTTCCCCCTTGTGGACGGTTCTCTTTATTATGATTGCGCTTACATAAACATGTGGTTTCTCCGTTGGATATATGTAGGATATCATGTTTCGGCTGCGGCAAATAGTCACGGGAAGGCAAGAAAGGTTAGATGAAGGCGTGGAGCGGGGGCGCCATGCTGCTTAAGATGGAAGCAACCGGCTGAGCAGTCTGGCAGATGAAACGAGAGGGTAAATACATTTTCATGTGGAATGACTGAAAGGGAAAAGAGTGACTTGAGGGCGAGTTTTTTGGCGGCTTTGAACCCTAATAATTCCGATCCAATCAAGGCCGACAAAACGTGTTTGAGCATCCAAGGCACTCTTTTCCCGGTAAGGAATGAAACCTTATGATTATGTATTTACCTATCTGTCGGTCAGACTTCTGGACGATAGCCGAAATGAAGATGGTCCAAAGGGGGAGCGGGAATGGGCAAAACGTGGAGGGTGGCCGCCGCCGGACTGGCGCTGGCGCTGTTTGCCGCAGGCTGTTCGGAGACGGAGGAAAAGGCGGAGCCCCAGGCCGGTGCCAGTGTGAGTCCGGCAGGCAGTGTTCAGCCGGAGGGAAAAGGGACAGCAGGCGGGGCCGGCTTTAAGAAGTTCGATCCGCCGGTAACCTTTACCCAGAACAAGATCAACACCGAAGGAACCGTCTACCAGCCGGGAGATTCCCTGGAGAACAACGGCTATACCCGTTGGCTTCAGAATGACCTGGGCATTATCGTCAAGCCCAAGTGGATTACCCCCAATCTGGAGACTGATGTGCAGAAGCTAAATATTGGAGCGGCAAGCGGCGGTTTGCCTGATGTGATCGGGGCCGAAGCACCCGTTCTCGGCAATTTAGCCCAGCAGGGTGTGCTGACGCCGCTGAACGATCTGATCGAAAAGCATGGTTCCCCGCTGCTGAAGCATGTGATTGAGCTGGCCCAGAAGGATGCCAAGGGCAAGCTGTTTTCCCCTTTTACCATCGACGGTAAAATTTATGCCTTCCCCAAAATGATCGACCGGATGGCATATTGGAGCACCAACTGGATCCGCAAGGATCTTCTGGAGGAGCTGGGCAAGCCGGTGCCCGCCACTCTGGCGGAGATGGAGGAGGTGTTGGCCGCCTACAAGGGTAAGTATCCCAACGGCACCGGCATGGTGCTGGATAAGGATATGCTGGGGGTTGATCTGCTGACCCAGGCCTTCGATGCACAGCCCAAGAAGTGGCGGCTGGACGGGGACGGCAAGGTAATTTACGGCAGCATCCAGCCCCAGATGAAGGAGGCGCTGGTGAAGCTCCACGATTGGTATGCCAAGGGCTACATCAACCGGGAATTCATCGCCAAGAACAATGACAACACCATCAGCGACCTGACGTCTGGCAATACCCTGACCTGGACCAACGGGCAGTGGTGGAATGTGTATTTCCCGTTCCCGGATATGTGGAAGAATGTGCCCAAGGCCAATATGGCGGCTTTGCCCACCTTGAAGGGGGACAACGGCAAACGCAGCGTCATCATCGATACGGTGTCCAATTACGGGGTGGCCATCAACAAAAGCTATAAGCAGCCTGAGGTAATCATTGCCTTATACAACATGCAGCTGGATTCCTTGTACCGCAGCAATGAGGTGATCCGCAAGGAGCTGGCGGGCAAGTATGAGTTCAAGTATCCAGTGACTGCCCTGCAAACCCCGCTGAATCCCACGGAGAAAAATGCCAGCCTGTTCAAATACAGCTACGGGCAGCCGGGCTGGGGCTGGTTCAACGACTTCCCGGACAATGACGCCAATGCCTGGGGCTTCCAGGGGCGGCTGGGCTCCGAGGCAGTGAACCGGCTGGAGCGGATTGCGGCAGCGTTGCAGAAGGGGGGCAAGGACGGTCTGAACGCCAGCGAGGTTAATGATTACGACGGGCTGTCCGCCGAACCCCAGCGGCCGAACGCCTTCCAATCCGTGCTCAGCACCTGGCTGGAGCGGGAGAAGGGCAGCTATGTGTCCGCCAATGTGTACCCGGGTGTGCCTACCCCGGCCATGACCCAAAAGAAGGCGTATCTGGATAAGCTGGAGGCGGAAACCTTCGCCCGGATCATCATGGGCCAGGAGCCTGCTGCTGCCTTCGACAAGTTCGTGGACTCCTGGAAAAAGGGCGGCGGCGACGATATCACCAAGGAGATTAACGTATGGTACCAGGCCAACAAGTAGAGCCGGCGGCAGGGGGGATGCAGGCTGCGGTGAAAAGTGGGCGACCGGCGGCAGGCAAGAGCTGGCGGCAGGCGGAGGGAAGCGGCAAGCACAGGACTGGGCAATATGCGGCTGAGGTGCAGCCCGGTGGTTCTGCGTCCGGCCCACCCGGGCGAGCGGAGGAGAGGGGGGTGCGGCAGCAAGGGGGGCGGAGAATATCCGCCCTGCTTGGCAGACCTGCCCGGAGCGCAGGCCTGGCCAACAGCCCGGTGCTGTATCTCATGCTGCTGCCTTCAGCGGTGTTTCTGCTGATTTTCTCCTATGCCCCCATGTATGGGGTTGTGATCGCCTTCCAGAATTTTATGCCGGCCAAGGGGATGCTCCGTTCCGACTTTGTGGGGCTGGAGTGGTTCACCTTCATCTTCCAGATGCCGGACTTTGGGCAAATTTTGTATAACACAGTAGCCATCGCGGGGCTGAAGATTTTGTTCGGCCAGCTGGCGCCGATCGTCTTTGCACTGCTGCTGAATGAGGCCCGGGGCAGACTTTTTAAACGGACCGTTCAAACCTTTGTGTATCTGCCGCATTTTTTGTCCTGGGTGATTATCGGCGGGATTTTTATGGACCTGCTGTCCACGGAGGGGATCGTCAACCGTCTGGTTCAGGCGGTTGGCGGTCAGCCGGTATTTTTCCTGGGGGACAATGATTGGTTCAAGTTTACGCTGGTGGCCACGGAGGTCTGGAAAAGCTTCGGCTGGGGGGCGATTCTGTATCTGGCGGCGCTGACCACCATCAACCCGGAGCTGTATGAGGCGGCAACTATGGACGGGGCGGGCCGATGGGGCAGAATCCGCTACATTACTCTACCCTCCCTGGTGCCGACGATGATTCTGCTGGGGGCCTTAAGCCTAGGCAGCATTCTGGACGCGGGCTTCGACCAGATTCTGGTGCTGTACAACCCCGCGGTGTACAAGTCGGGGGACATTATCGACACCTTCGTCTATCGGCAGGGGCTGCTCCAGATGCAGTACAGCATGTCGGCGGCTATCGGGGTGTTCAAGTCGGTTGTTAGTTTATTGTTTATCGCCTTGTCCAACTGGGCGGCGGCCCGGTTTGCGGGATATCGGCTGTTTTAGGGGCGGGGGATGTGGCTGGGGCAGGAGGCGGTTGGATTTGGTTACTAACTGTGCTGGGGCAACGGGGTGGTTGTGTTTGGCTGGGCGCTAACGGAACTACGCGACGCTTAGCCGATGAATGATGCGCGAATTAAATTCTTACGGAACTGAGAAGCTCTTACAGGCAGAATGTGCTGCAAAATCACCGCGTTCACGCTCCTAAGGGCGTCTGAGTTCCGTTACAGTTGCAGAAAGCGGAAATTTGCTGTTTAAGAGCCGCTCAGTTCCGTTAGCGCCCCGGCAAGCTCTAGCCCCTGCCGCAAACGCAGCATGACCCGGCAAACCCCACGTACCCTCGCCACCCTCGCTGACTCCAAGCTAATAAAAGCTTTCCTCAGGAGGTGCTACTCTTGTCATACGATAAATCGGCGGGTTCCCGTATTTTTGAGCTTTTGAACAATACGCTGCTTGCTTTGCTTGCCCTGCTGTGTGCGTTTCCTTTTGTCCATCTGCTGGCGGTTTCCCTGAGCGATTCCGCCGCTACTCTGGCCAACCGGGTGACGGTTGTGCCGATTGGGTTCAACATGGAGGCATACAGCAAGGTGTTCGGCAACACCGCCTTCTTCCAGGCCTTCGGCGTTTCCGTGCTGCGGACGGTGACCGGTACGGCCATCAACCTGCTGCTGATCCTGGTGACCGCCTATCCTTTATCCAAAACCCCACAGGAGATGAAGGGGCGCAACACCATCATCTGGTTCTACATTGTACCTTTGCTGTTCAACGGCGGGCTGATCCCCTATTTTCTCATCGTCAAAAGCATGGGCCTTATCGACAGCTTCTGGTCCCTGGTGCTGCCCAGTGCGGTGCAGATTTTCAACATTCTGATGATGATGCATTTTTTCCGGGGGATCAACAAAAGCATGATCGAGTCTGCCATGATGGACGGCGCCGGCCATCTGACGCTGCTGTTCCGGATTTATTTGCCCGTCTCGATGGCGTCGGTGGCCACTCTGTCCCTGTTCGCGGTGGTGTTCCATTGGAACGACTGGTTTACGGGACTCCTTTTTCTCAACGACAATAAGCTGTGGCCGCTCCAGACCTATCTGAAGCAGATGATCGTCACCATTGACGTCAGCAAGCTGACCAAGGATGATCTGGACCTATTGGGGAAACTCTCCAATAAATCCCTGCGGGCGGCCCAACTCTTGGTGGCTACGGTGCCCATCCTGCTTTTGTACCCGTTTCTGCAGAAATATTTCGTCAGCGGCATTACGGTAGGCTCTGTAAAAGAATAAACGAACTCCCCCTTCAAGGCCGAAGGGGGAGTTCTTCTGTTTACCGTCTCGAACCCCGGCTCCGCAGGAAACCGTCGATGGAGTCCCACAGGCTGATAATCACAACCACGAAGATAAGGACATAGCCGCTGTTATTGGACCAGGTGATGAGATCATCGGAGCCTGCTTTTGCAAAAATCTCGTTGAAGGTGCTTTGCAGAGAGACGTTCCACAAAGCTTCATCATTGACCATCACTGTGATCAAAGCACAGATCAGAAGATTGAACAGTGTGTTGCCGACGGCCAGCGGGAACGTCCATCTCTCCAGTACCAGCTTCCATATGGATAACAATAGAGCGAACAGGCCGGCTACCAGAATAAAGATGCTGTAAACGGACAAATGCTCGGTGTTGAAAAGAGGTGTAACGGTTCTGCCGGACGGATTACTGGAAATGACACTGATTACTTCAGGGCGGGTCAGGAGCAGGAAAGTGAAAAATATGGCGGCGCAGATACCGATAATGGTACCGCTCTTCGAGATTTTGCTCCTCTTGGACAGGGATTGACTGGGCAGATTCTCGATCCGCCAAGGTTTGGCCTTCGTGAAGGTAGGACCGCCCAGGACATTCTTGCGCTCCAGAATCACAAATATGACAGTGACCCATAGAGCAGCCTGAAGCAAACCTTCTATTACCCCCCCCACCGTACCGGCGATATAGCTGGCTATACTTTCGGCCGCATTATATGCTCCCGCATCGTCGAACATCCAATCTAGGCTGATCAGCACCGTGAAGGTAACCGCCACAATGCCCAATACCAGCTTCAGCACTTCGATGTACCGGTCATACACAGCCGGACCGATTAAATACCGCTTGGTGGGAGAGTATTGCAGGGCAAGCTCCGCAGGGTCTCCCATGGATTCCAGTACCTGACGGATATCCTCCTCGCTGGGATCATCCGGCAGCATATCCAAAATATTGGACCGCAGCTCCAGCTTCACATCCGACTGGAGCTTCTCTGGCAGGCGGTCTGCCACCGCATCAATATACCGTTCAATCAGAGTCATTTCTCATCGTCCTCCTTCAATAACATGGCCAGCTGGCTGCTCATTTGCGTCCACTCTTCCTTCAGCTTCTCATAAACCGCCTTGCCCGTAGGGCTGAGTATATAATACTTCCGCGGCCTGCTCTCCGTGGTATCCCATTCGCTGGAGAGAAGACCTTGCTTCTCCAGCCGGCGCAGGAGCGGGTACAGGGTGTTGGCTTCAATGGCGGCCTCTTTCTCCTCCAGCTTCTGGACCAGGGAGTAGCCGTATTCGGGCGACCGTAACTGGCTTAATACTGACAGCACCAGCGTTCCGCGCTTGAGCTCCACGATCAATGTGTTCATGAGCTCGTCGATGGATTCCATATCATCACCTCACTGTTAATATACTGTATGACACACAATATAGTCAATATTTAAATATCATGGATTTTAAAATAATGGTTCATTCTGCCACCCGCAAAAAAAGAGAGGCATCAGCCTCCCTTGTAAGATCCTCTATTTCCGGATAACCGCCCGGTAAAAAAACTTGGGCAAAGCGGATTGCCGCCGCCACCGGGACTTTTGGCCTTTGGCCACGGGAACCGTCAGCAGCCGGTGCAGCCATTCCAGGTTCATAGCCTTCCAGATGGCCGGTGCGGGCTTCACCTTACCCGAGATTACATCCAGGCTTCCACCCACGCCAAACACCAGCTTCACCCCGTCCAGCTCCCGCTTGTTCCGGTAAATCCACTTGTCCGTGTAAGGCGCGCCCATGGCGATAACCAGCACATCCGGCTTGGATTGTTTGATCTCCTGCAGAATGGAGAGCTCCTCGTCCCCGGAGAAAAATCCGTTATGTCTGCCTGCCACCACCACTTGGGGATAGCGGGTTTGGATATTTTCCACTGCAGCCAGGCTGGTTGTTTCGTCCGTCCCCAGAAAGTAAAAGCTCCATTTCCGGTCATTTCCCTGTTCCAAAAGACGGAGGAGAAGATCGTATCCGGTAACACGCTCCGGCACAGGGTCGCCCTTACGCTTGGAGGCCATCACGATGCCCGCTCCGTCGGGCGTGATCAGATCCGCTTCGGCGATGATGGTCTGCAGCAGCTTGTCCGTTTGGCGGACGATGGCAATCTCCGGGTTGGCGGTGATCAGGTGGAACAGCTTCGGCTGCTCCTGCCGGATGTGTTCAGATAAGAGCTCTACCGTTTCGTGCATGGTCAATTTGGAAAATGGGATGCCCAATATATTGACAGTGTCTATCATACGCTCACCTTTCCGTGGGCGGGCTTAAAGCCGCCCTTTTTTCCTCTTCCCAATAGTATACCAATATGCCACAATGAAGCATATCAGGGATTTCCAATACATGGAGACAAAGGAGAAACGTATGGGAACATTTACATTCGGAATTATGGGCGCCGGGAAAATTGCCAAGAAATTTTGCGCCGCGGTAAAGCTTATTGAGGGCTGCAAGGTAACGGCGGTATCCAGCAAATCTTTGGAACGGGCCACGGAGTTTGCAGCGGAGCAGGGTATCCCTTCCGCGTATGACAGCTATGAGCAGATGCTGGTCCGGGAGAAGCCGGACTGCGTCTACATCGCAGCCACAACAGATGCTCATTATGAGTTATGTATGCTTTGCCTGGACCACCGAGTGCCGGTGCTTTGTGAAAAAGCCATGTTTGTGAGCAGTGCGCAGGCGGAGACGGTATTTGCCCGGGCCAAAGAACTGAATGTATTTGTTATGGAGGCTATGTGGAGCCGATTTTTGCCTGCCGTCAACCAGGCCAAGCAGTGGCTTACCGAAGGACTCATCGGCAAACCCCAATCTTTGGATTTGGCCATCGGATTCGTGGCGCCGGCTGACAAGACCAACCGTTATTTTAACCCCGAGCTGGGCGGCGGAGCCGCTTATGATATTACGGTGTATGCCTACGAAATCGCTACATACATGGTGGCTGCCCCTATCGAGGATATGCAGGTGGCTGCCATTTGGGCGGATACCGGCGTGGATGTGACCAATCATATCATCCTGCGTTATTCGCATTTGTTGGCTTCCCTGCGCACCAGCATTGTAAGCGCTTTGGACCAGGGGCAGGGTCTGGTGATCTATGGCGACAGCGGAAAAATCGTCGTTCCCAAGCCCCATTTTGCCTCAGAAGCCCTTTTGTATACGAACCAACAGGAGCCTCGCATCCATTATAAGGACGAACAAACCCAAAACGGCTTTGTCTACCAAATCCAAGAGGCCATGCAATGTATCCGGAACGGCCAAATCGAAAGCCTCACTGTGCCCCATGAGCTGACTCTGGAGTGTGCACGGCTGTTTGACCGTATTGGGGAAACCAGGCCGTGATTACTCTGAGATTCTGGTGCGGACAATCTGTAAGGTGGAGCTTTTTAACTCATGGATTTCCTCCATCAGGACGGACAGCTCCTCTCGGTATTGCCGCACCTGCTCCGGGTCCTTCAGCGAGGCCAGGTTAATTTCTACTGTGAGCAAGGCGGATTGTGCGGCCGCTTCCAGCAGGATGAGTCCGATGCCCAGGTCGGAGATGACGTTTTTGTTGGAGATTTCAGCAATGCTGCGGGCATGGGCCATACCCGTTCGGCATACCGTGATCAGGCGGAGGGGAACGGCGATGGCTTGCAGAATGGCGTGGTGCAGCGTATTTTTGCGGTACTGTTTTTCCTCATCCGTCTGTTTGGGGAGCTTCAGGGCATCCATGTACTGGTCAAAAGAAGCCATGTCCGCTTGCAGCAGCCTTTCACATTCGCCGGTCAGTTCCTTCATCTCCTGAAGGACTTGGGTAATCTGGGGCTGGAACGCAGCGAATTTTTCACCTTGGGACAAGCTGCCTGCCATGGAGGTCATGGCTGCCCCCAGTGCAGCGGCAACGGCAGCGGCGCTTCCTCCACCGGGTGTAGGGCTGGAGCTTCCCGCCTGCTCCAAAAAATTCCGGATGCTTTGATCCCATATAGGATTGCTCATTATCCATGCGCCTCCTTGGATTGAAGAGAAATGGCCTTCATCAGGTTTTGAAACAGGATCGCGGTTGTCAGGGTTCCTACTCCGCCCGGAACCGGGGACAGGGCCGCAGCAACCATTGCTGCTTCGGGAGATACGTCGCCAGCGATTTTTCCCTCCTCCGTTTCATTGATTCCTGCATCGATAAGAGTCAGATCGGCGTGCACCATCGCCCCCTTCACCACATGGAGCCGGCCTACGGCAACAAAGGCAATTTCTGCATGACCCAAATGAAAGGCCAGATCCGGTGTGCGGGAGTGGCATACCGTTACCGTGGCATTTTCCCGCTGCAGCATATGGAACAGGGGAAGGCCTACGGTTTGTCCCCTTCCCACCAGAGCCACATTTTTACCCTCGAGGGTGTATCCGTAATGCTTCAGCAATTGAATGCAGGCTTGGGGAGTTGCCGGATAAAGTCCCGCTTCCCCTGTAACCACCGCCAGCTTGTTGGCGGGAGTCACACCGTCGATATCCTTCAACGGCGAGATGGCAGCTGTCATGCGGTTTGTCTGAAGATGTCCGGGCAGAGGCAGCTCCAGCATGATCCCGTGAACGGAAGGGTCATCATTCAGGCGGGTGATAAGCTGAAGCATTTCATTTTCCGAGGCTTGGGACGGGAAGGTATGGAGCGAAAATGCCACCCCCAGCTTTTCCGCAGTTTTTTGCTTGGCCTGGGCGTAGTAGAGAGAGGCGGGGTCACCCTCCACCAGTACCGCTGCCATGTGGGGGTGAACATCCTCCTTCTTTAACCTCTCCACTCTGCTTCTAACTGAATCGTATACCTGCTCCGCCGCTTCCTTGGCTTTTAAAAGTTTAACCATCGGCATTCCCTCCATACAAATAGGATTAAAAAGCAAAAAAGCATCCACGGCAGCTTATGAAATAAGCGCCACAGATCCTTTTCCCAGGCGAATGGAATGATCCGCTGTATGCTTCCCCGTGGTTGATTCCACTTTTTCGCCAGTCACATACAGCATTATGTGCTTCATTCTATCAGAGCATCTGATTAAATGGAAGGACGATAAAGAAATGGAGGCCGGCACCAATGGGGCAGAGGGCCAATCTACTGATCGTCAGAAATCAATCCTATACGCTGTATTACAGCCACTGGTGCGCGAACACTCTGCCGGTAAGCTTGTTCTGGGGTGAGCAATATGCCATACGGTTTATTGAGCTTCAGAAGCGAGTCGATGAATCCGGATGGTTGGATGATAAATGGGCGGAGGGCGGAGCCGTCCTTGATCTGGAGCGCAGAGTGCTGCTGTTTTACGGAGGGGAGGATATCTTGTACGATGTACCCCTGCGGAATGTATTGTTGGGGCTGATGAAGAATAACTGGCCGGGGTGGGAAATTCGTTGGGCTCACGAAGGGATCGCGGATCTGGCGGCATATGTCGGGTATCCGACCGATAAGGTTTTGTCCGTCCGTGAAGCGTCACGGCATGAGGCAAGTCTGGCACCTCCTGGGGAGAAAAAATGGGTTGACCTGGTGGCAAGTGTTGCATTCTCCGAGCAGGAATTGCTGATCTTCCCTTTGGAGGGGGAGTTGGAGAATTTTTTGACGCGAGGTCCCCGGCTCTTGGACGGAATTGAGAAATCCTATGGCCTATCTAGTCTTGACTTAAAGGAATGGTCGGATCGATTCCCTGTGGGTGGCTTCCATATTGATGTGAAGGGGGAAAAACTGCAGGTGTGGCATGCAGAGCCCGATCCGGCATTAACCCCGAGGCTCAAGGCAGTATGGCCCGGTTGGGAAATCATCAACCAACGAAACAGCTATGAATCGCAGGCTGCCTGCACTTACGGACGGCTGCAATTCCAGGAATTGAACCAGCCTGAGCTATTGGCCCAATTAAAAACCATGCTTCTAAGTGAACCGGCCAGCCCTGCGGAGACGCTGGTTCGTTTCGCCGAGAAGGAAGAGGCTGCAGGCAAAAGGGTGGAGATCAACCCAGATGCTTTGCAGGACCAACGATATGAACTGCCCAAGCAGTTGAAGGAGGAGCTGTTGAACAAAGCCATTATGAATATGACCAAAAACCTCTTTCATTCCCTGGAAGGTACTAGGCTTCAACTGAGAAAAATCACCATGGACGATGCGGCGGAAATGTTTGCTTATTTGTCCGATGAAGAGGTGTCCCGGTTTATCGGCTGGAGGCTGATGCACACCATGGAGGATATCCGCGGGCATATCGGAACCTTGCTGGCGCGGGAGGAGGCGGGCACTCACTTGTATGCGGCCGTGGTTATGAAGACAACAGGGGCTGTCATCGGGAACGCGATGCTGTTCAATATGGATGAGGAAGCGGGCCATGCGGAAATCGGATACGTGTTCCACCGAGGATACTGGGGTCAAGGGTACGGCACTGAGTGTGTGGCGGTGGTGGATGAGTTTGCCTTCGATACGCTGCAACTCCGCAAGCTGTATGCCTGCGTGAACCCGGCTAACCTGCCTTCTGCCCGGATTCTGGAGAAAAACGGTTACACGCTGGCCGAAGTATTATCTGATGGGGACCTGCGATACCAAAAAGAAAATGGGAAGTTCGTCTAGAAAATGGAACATCTGGATTTGCCCTTTCGTCTGTATGGGAAAGGAAGGTGTTGACCGTGAAAAGATGGATAGAAGCGCTGTTCATCGCAGCCGGATTATTTGCTGTTCTATTCCTGCAGCATCCCCGTAACGCCTTTGCACTTCTCTGTGCACCGCCTAACCCCATTGATGTGCTCTATGAGCGAAGTGATGGTATCGTTCTTGCCAAGGTGGAGAAGGTGGCCCGCGCGGAGGACAACACGATCGTTCAAGTCCGTGTGCTCAAAAGCTACAAAGGGGTGACCGATAACCACTTTTCCTTTGGCGAAAGTCCCGTGTACGGCTCTTATTGGGGACCAAGCGAGAAGGGGCAAACCTACTTATTTTTTCTCAGGAAAGGTGATGCCGGCTGGGAGAATCCACTCTGCTCGCCAACACGCAGAGAGGCGGAGGCGGCGAAGGAGCTTGCTTTTTTGAAGGGGAAGGAGATTTCCCTGAACGGAGTCCCCGACTCTTCCGGCGGAAGGATATGGCAGATAACCGGCGGAGCCTTGTGTCTATTCGCTCTTCTGGGTTATGGTGGCTACCGGTATGCCAAGCGGAGGAGGTAACAGGGGATGATGACCGTGAAAAGATGGATAAAAGCATTGCTCATCACGGCCGGAGTATTGGCCATTCTATCCTCTCAGCCTCCCCGTTTTGCGTCTGCCCTCAGCTGTTCGATGATTCTTTCCATCGAGATGAACTACGAGAAGTATGACGGTGTGATTCTTGCCAGGTTAATGAAGGTGACCCATGCAGAGGATGATACCCCGATGGCTCAGGTTCGGGTGCTTCAAAGCTATAAAGGAGTAACCGATTCCCGTCTTTCCATCAGAGGACTTCCATTCTGGGGGCAGCCAAGCCAAGAGGGGCAAACCTATCTATTTTTCCTGAATAAAACGGAAGCCGGCTGGGAGTATCCCGTTTGCTCCCCCATATCCCCGCAGGAGAATATGACCGACTGGGAGCTTGCTTTTTTGAAGGGGAAGGAAATTCCTCTGACTGAAGTCTCCGAGTCGTCCGGTCGAAGGGTGTGGATGATTACCGGCGGAGCGCTGTGCTTATTCGGCCTTCTCGGTTATGGGGCCTACCGGTATATCCGGCGACACGAAAAATACCTTTGACTCCACGCCAAGCAGTGGGTTTATACTGGTCCCAGAACGCAAGGAGGGACCCATAATGAAAATTATCGCCATTAACGGAAGCCCCCGCAAAAACGGGAACACGGCGCAGGCTCTGGAGATCATGGCCCATGAACTGGAGCAGGAGGGCATTGAGGTGGAGACCATCCAGATCGGCCACCTGGATATTCATGGCTGCATTGCTTGCGGCTATTGCTCCAAATCCGAAGGGAATACCTGCGCCTTCACCAAGGATCCAGTCAATGAGATCGCAGCCAAAATGCGGGAGGCGGACGGTTTTATTCTGGCTTCTCCCACGTATTATGCAGGCATTGCCGGAACCATGAAGTCGTTTCTGGACCGGGTCTTCTACACCAGCTCCGGGTATTTCCGGTTTAAGGTGGCGACCTCCCTGTCCGTGGTCCGCCGGGCGGGTGGGGTAGACGTGGTTCATCAGCTGAACAACTATCTGAACCTGGCGGAAACCCTTCTGCCTCCGTCCCAATATTGGACTGTGGCTTACGGACGCGAGAAGGGCGAGGTGCTGCAGGACGGGGAAGGCATCCAGACTCTCCGCAAAAATGCCAATGCCATGGCCTGGCTGCTGAAGGTGGTGGAGACCGGCAAGGAAAAACTGGGGCTTCCTGAAGCGGAACCGCGGGTCCGTACCCATTTTATCCGGTAATTCCTGCATATCCTGCCTTCTCTCTAAGAACACTAGAAGAAACTGGGGAAGACAGGAGTGTGGCGGATTGAATTGGATGGATACGTGGGGAGAGTTTTGGAAGTCGGGTGTGGTTATTCTGGGGGCCATGGTGCTGCTGCGGATCGCCGGGCGCAAGTCCATTTCCCAAATGACCATTCCGACAACAGTGATCATGATCTCCATCGGTACCGTAATTGTGCAGCCCATCGCCGATAAGAGCATCTGGATGGCGTTGGTGGCGGCCACCACCTTTATCTCGATTCTGGTGGTACTGGAGATGCTGGAATTGAAGTGGAATTTTTTTGAAAAGCTGATGCGCGGCAAAACCGTGACCCTGATCCGGGACGGCAAGCTGCAGGTGAAGGAGCTTGCCAAGCTGCGGATGACGGTGGACCAGCTGGAGATGAAGCTGCGGCAAATGGGAGTCTCCCGGATGGGGGATATGAAGACGGTAACCATGGAAACAAACGGGCTTATCGGCTACGAGTATATACCGGATGCCCAGCCTCTCACCTACGGCCAGATGAAGAACCTCCTGTCCCAATATGCGGCGATGGCCGGAATCGGGCAGCCCCCTGCCCTGGCGGCAGAAGCCCAGGCCGGGGCTAAACCCTCCCGAGACACCGCGGATGCCATTACACCGTCGGATAACAATTTATTCGCAGAGCTGAGCCAGGAGGGGGAGCATCATGCTTATCCGAAGCTGGATTAAGCCTCCGCCTCCTGCCTGCTTCAACTCCGGGGCGCCCATAACATCACCCAGACTCCTGCCATACAGATGGCTGCCCCGATCCAATCATAGAGATCGGGCGTTTTTTTGTCCACCAGCCATCCCCACAATACGGCCAATATGATGAACACTCCGCCATAAGCAGCATAGACCCGGCCAAAGGAAGGGAATTTCTGCAGGGTAGGGATGACCCCATACAAAACCAAAATCAGGGCGCCCAGAACGCCATACCACATGGGCTTGGACTCCTTCAGCCACAGCCAAACCAAATAGCCTCCTCCAATTTCGGCCAAACCCGCGGCAACAAACAACAGTACGGCAAACATGGAAATTCCTCCTTTACCTTTTTTAGACCATTACTCCCCATTTTTTCTCCCAAAATCAATAACCAGCTTCCGCTCCCGCCACGTAATGAACGGCCGATGAGCAGAGGAAGACAACATGCGGTCCCTGGCCGCACCCCCGTTCCGGAAGACGGACAGCATCAGTCCGAGGAGTCCCATGTTTACGACCATCCCCCCAAGACCATAAGAAATGAGCGGCAGCGATAATGGGGCAAAAAGTAAAAAGCCTGTGTTATACGTAATGTGATGGAATGTTTGGAAAGAAAAGGTCAACAAAACAGAGCATGATACCAGTTGGCCTAATACGCTTTTTTGGCGCCAGCATTGCCGGAAGCTGTGGACGATAAAGAGAACAAGCAGTGCAACGATCAGCCCAAAGGGGAGCCAGCCCAGCCTGAAGATCAGATAGGTAAGCATCAGCTCGGAGTGTATGGAAGGCAGCGGGAAGGACTGTCTTTCCGCAAACTGCTGGGGGATGGCCCCGCTTCCCCATAGCTGGGCATTCTCCAGCAGGCTTCTCATCACCAACGCCACATAACCCCCTCCCTGAGGATCCGACTCGGGACGCAGGAAATTGCGCAGCCGTTCGACGTTATATGCGTTGCGAAGAACTATGTAAGCAAACAGCAGCGTTGCCCCCAGGAAGGGCAGATAGGCCCATAGATAACTGCGAAGCTTGTTAGCCTGGAACCAATTTTTGGAGATAGCAATTCCAAGGATCACCATCCCGCAGGTTACCGTCAGCACGAAGCCGGCAACAGTGGGAACCATCCAGGCTAAGGCGGCAGGGAATAGAATAGCACCTACACAGACGGTAATGCCCCAGTACCCCTTCCCTCTCATGGCATACACCATACCTGAGATGGCTAATGGAAACAGCAGCGAGCAATAGATAGCGTAATAGGGGGCATTTCTACTCAACGGGGATGTAAAGAAGGATAGTAAAAACAGACAAAGGAGTGCTATATATGTGATTTTCGGGTATTTGCCGATGATGGAAAAGTCGATAAAATACGCAATTATAAAGACGCCCAGGCCAATCAAAGCAAATTTAAATTGATATCCCACCATGATGGGGGTACGAAACCGAGTCGCGATATCATTTTGTACCAGCGCTTGAAGAATAATCCCCACCACCACTATAACGAAGACCACACCCAGCATTCCCCACTGGGGTTTGGGCCGGTGGACACGGTCCAACTGTATTCCTACAGTTACAGGATCGCCCATATCGGCAATGGCATGTTCCGTAGCTCTGTCTTCCGTAGCTCCTTCCTGTATGTACGCCTCCCGTTGGTCCATGAGGTGGCTGTGTATTTCCTCCGATACGGTCTCACGGGCTTTTTTCCAGCGGATCTGACTGCAGACGGTGTTGGTGTATTCCCGCAGCTTCTCAATGGGTGGCATAGGTGGCACCTTCATTCATGATGTTTTGGACAGCCTGGGCGTATTTCAGCCATTCCTGCTTTTTGTCGGCTAGCTGGCCTTTGCCCTTGGAGGTCAACCGGTAATACTTGCGCAGACGCCCGCCGTCTGCCTGCTCGTCATAGGACGTCACCATCCCGTTTTGCTCCAGGCCATGGAGAATGGGGTATAGGGTGCCGGCCTTCAAGTGGAAGGTCTGGTCGGATTTTTTGGCTAATTCCTCGATCATCTGGTACCCGTACATATCCTTATGCTCCAGCAGCTTCAACACCAGCAGCGTGGTGCTGCCGGCAATCAGTCCCTTGTCCATTCCGTGTGCCTCCATATATCGATTATCTACATATGAATATATATCGAGGATCTATATATGTCAACCTGTGTGATCTTCTGGCGACTGCTTAATCGGAAGCTTTATTTATAGCAATACTCGCCCTTGAGGAAAATGGAAGAGGGGACTATGCTCGAAATATCTGGTTTAAAGGGAGCGATGTACCAAAATGGAGTACAACGAACTGGCAAGCTTTTTTTGATAACCATGCGCCGCATTATATGAAAAACGGATGGTTGAGGTGAAGGAACGGAGGTATTTCCCGTTTGAGCTAAAAGCGATGTTT
The DNA here is from genome assembly GCA_023386955.1 of Bacillota bacterium. Classification (GTDB taxonomy): domain Bacteria; phylum Bacillota; class Bacilli; order Paenibacillales; family NBRC-103111; genus Paenibacillus_AR; species Paenibacillus_AR mesotrionivorans. The sequence goes on along the minus strand of JAEWIS010000049.1, from coordinate 417 downwards.
GCTCAGGTCGGGCTGAGGGTCGACCATGTATGGGGAGGCTCCTTGGGAAAATGGGAGCTGCGCCAGAATATCCAGTGGGATGCCATCGAGATTATGGTAACCGCCACCCTTCCATAGCCCGGTTCAAGGCAATGGAGCGCACAAACACCATAACCCGGTCCAGTAGCATAGGCCAGATGGGGGATGGAAACCTCCCAGAGAGGTGTAGCCGCAAGGCCTGGTTAGCTAACGGACCCCACAGCGCTTATTTGGTCCGGAATCATCATTTTCTTGTTTTCGCGGACTCCACGGCACTGGCGATGCACTAAACTTAACATGGCTAGGTGGATGCCTAGAGATAGGGATAAACATGCTTTTGTTGAAAATATTTACATGTCCTTCTCTGCTCTTCATCAAAAAAGAGAATAGGCAACTAAA
>JAEWIS010000043.1 GCA_023386955.1 Bacillota bacterium | reverse complement strand
ATGGATAACGCGCCATCCTTCTACATTAGGAGTTTTTTTCAGGTTTGACCAGGTGACAACGTTCAAATTAACCCATATTTAGGAATATTGGATAATTCCATGTTAGGTTTGACGCATCGCTAGTGCTGCTGAGTCCGTAACGTGTTACATAACGGGAGAGCGCAATGTGTGTCGGTAACGAGGGAGTGTAACGTGAGTCCATAACGAGGGAAAGTAAGGTGAGTCCGGAACGCGGGTCCGGAACGTGAAAGTGGAAGAAGAATTCCGGCTCCAATTGGGTGATGTCAGAGAATAAAACTCGAAAGAGAACCCCAGCCTCCGCGGGAAGCGGCAGTCCGGGGTTCTTTAAGATGTTCAGTTCTGTTCCTTTAAGCTATCCAGTTCCGCTTCTTAAAGCTGCTCGGTCCCGTTCCATAAGCTGTTCAGTTTCGTTTCTTGTAGTTGTCCGACTTCGTTCCTTTAATGCGGACGCGTGTTTACCTCGAGAATCCAGACGGTGCCGCCTTTGTCGATGCCGAAGTCAAAGCCCAAGGCCCCGATACCGGCATACTTCGCCTCCAGAAGTGCGGTGCCGCTGCGGGCTACGCCCACCATAGTGGCAAATTTGTCCCGGGCCAAGGAGGGGAAGGTCATTCGCAGCGCCCGGTTGCCGCCTACCATGGTGCCGCCCCGGCATAAATTGGTGACGAACAGCCCGGGTCTGGCAATACGCGCTACCACCGCCCGGATGCGCCAGCTTCCGTTTTCCTTCACCAGCTTTACCCGGTAATCCAGGGGTTTGCTTTGGATGGTCGAAAGCCGGATTCCCTGCTGCAGCATATACGCCCGTTTGCCTCGAATGCCCGCCAGAATCCGCTCCAGCCCGTCCAGATTCGGCGTTTGCCGGACCGTCGCCCCGTATTGGAGCCGGTATCCGCCGCCGGACCCCCGGGAAATCCGCACCACCCCGCTGCCGCCCGTACCCACCACCGGTTTGGCGACAATAAAGGAGTATTGCCCCAGCATTGCCCCCAGATGTTCTTTGGAGTAACGGCGGGTATCGGGAATATGCTTGGCTACCCCGCTGTGGGCCTTGAGGATGGCGAACTTTGCCCATTTATCCGCAATTTGCTTCATTGATTACCTCCTGTCTGGAAATGATCATGCCATTTCCGGTTCTCATTCCCACTATATTCTCCACGTCCGCCAATTTCCCGGACCAGCTGCCTAATTATGGTTGACGGCATGCTAAATTTGTGCATGTCCGATTACCTTCCACACAATACAAAAATGTTCCAATAAATTTAACCAAATTTCGAATTTTTCAGAAACATGTTAATAAACTTAACATCAAGTGGTTGATCTTTTAAGGGAATGCGTGTAATATAACGGTAATCTTCACATGTCTAATAAACATAGACGGAATAAAACAGAAAAAGAGGGGAGGTTCGGCATGATTGAATTCAAGAACGTGAACAAATATTTCGGCAAATTCCATGTGTTGAAAAATGTGAATCTCACGATCCAGAAGGGTGAGGTGGTGGTGATTATCGGTCCTTCGGGCTCCGGGAAAAGCACGGCGCTCCGGTGCATCAACCGCCTTGAGACCATAACCGACGGCGAGCTGGTGGTGAACGGTGTCCCGCTTCATGATAAAAAAGTGGACATCAATGCCTTCCGCCGTAACATCGGCATGGTGTTCCAGCATTTTAACCTGTATCCCCATAAGAAGGTCATCGACAACATTGTGCTGGCTCCCACCAAGGTACTGGGCGTATCCAAGGAAGAGGCGCAGAAAACAGCCATGTTGTACTTGGAGAAGGTCGGTATTGCCGAAAAAGCCCAAAGCTATCCCTCGGAGCTGTCCGGCGGGCAGCAGCAGCGTGTGGCCATAGCCCGGGGGCTGGCGATGAATCCGGAGCTGATGCTGTTCGATGAACCCACCTCTGCACTGGACCCGGAAATGATCGGGGAGGTGCTGGACGTCATGCGTTCCCTGACGCATAACGGCATGACCATGGTAATTGTCACCCACGAAATGGGCTTTGCCCGTGAGGTAGCGGACAGAGTGGTCTTTATGGATCAGGGGCAGATAGTGGAGGAGGCACCGGCCGCCGAGTTCTTCGACAATCCCAAGGAGGAGCGGGCGCAGCTGTTCCTGGGCAGACTGCTTCATCATTAACGGCTTTTCGGTTATCCAATATACATAAAAGGGAGACGATTTCGATGAACAAGTGGAGAGGGTTTCATATTGGATTGGCACTCATGCTGCTCATGATGCTGGTGCTCACAGCCTGCGGCGAAAAAACGGAAGAAACCGCCGCATCCGCAGCACCCAGCGCCGGAACGGCAAGTACGGCTGCTGCCGCATCGCCGGAGGCGAAGATTGACAGCAAAACCATTGACGCTATCAAAAAACGCGGCAAGCTGGTTGCCGGTGTAAAGTTCGATACCAACCTGTTCGGCCTGAAAAATCCGTCTACCGGCAAGGTAGAGGGCTTCGATATCGATATTGCCAAGGCTATCGCCAAGAAGATCCTTGGTGACGAAAACAAGCTGGAGCTGAAGGAGGTTACCTCCAAAACCCGGATTCCCATGCTGCAAAACGGTGAGATCGACCTGATTATTGCCACCATGACCATTACCGAGGAGCGGAAGCAGCAGGTAGAGTTCAGCGACATTTACTTCATGGCGGGCCAATCCATTCTGGTGAAGAAGGGCAGTCCCCTGAAGAGTGTGGCTGACCTGAAGAAGGGCGACAAGGTTCTTGCAGTGAAGGGCTCCACCTCGGCCACCAACATCCGCCAGAAGGTGCCGGATGCCACCATTCTGGAGTTTGAGAACTATCAGGACGCATTCACTGCTCTGAAGGCAGGACAAGGCGTAGCACTGACTACGGACAATGCCATTCTGTTCGGCATGATGAAGCAGGATGCCAACTACGAGGTTGTAGGCGGGACCTTCACCGATGAGCCTTACGGAATCGCTATGCCCAAGGGTGACACCGGCTTTGCGGGCGTAGTTAACCAGCTTCTGGGCGACATGAAGAAAAGCGGCGACTACGACAAGCTGTACGAATCCTGGATGGGTGTGAAGCCGGCCAAATAATGCCGGTACGTCAAAAGGGATAGGTGGCTTGCCGCTTATCCCTTTTGCCACATCTGCAGTTAGGAGAGAAGCGCTATGGCAAAGTTCGATATTGATGTGTTGTTCAAACACTGGGACCGTTTCTTCGAGGGTTTCGTCAATACCATCCAGATCAGCCTGATCGCGTTAGTGGCCAGCTTTTTATTGGGAGCGGTCATTGCCGTGATGCGGATTGCCCCGGTTAAGGCATTGAATTGGCTGGGAACAGGCTTTGTGGAGTTTATCCGCAATATCCCCCTTTTGCTGGTGGTGTATATTTTTTATTACGGGCCTGCCTCCCTGGGTGTGCCTTTGGACGGGTTTGTGTCGGGAACCTTGGGTCTGACGGTATATACAGCCGCTTTTATTGCCGAATGTATACGGGCTGGTATCCAGTCCATCCCCAAGGGGCAGAGCGAGGCAGCGCGCGCCACGGGTCTGACGTATAACCAAACCATGTTCCATGTGATTTTGCCCCAGGCCATTAAGATCGCAACTCCCTCCATGGGCAACCAGTTTCTGAACCTGGTGAAGAACTCGTCCATCCTGGCGGTCGTCAGTGGAATGGATCTCATGTATTATGCGGACCTGATCAATTCGGATACTTTCCTGCCGTTGACGGTTTATTCCCTGGTGGCCTTGTTCTATCTGGTGCTGACCGTTCCCTTAAGCTTCGGCATTCATTATCTGGAGCGGCGTTTTGCCAGAAGCTCATAGAGAGGAGGACGCATCATGGATTTTATAGGAGCTTATTCGGGGGATAACCTGTCTTTTATTATGGAAGGCTTTTGGACCACGGTCTGGATCTCGGTGGTAGCGATCATCCTTAGCTTTGTACTGGGGCTGGTGCTTGGGGTGCTGCGGTATACCCGTATTCCCGGCGTGTATCATGCGGTTGCGGTTGTGGTGGATACCATCCGGAACCTGCCCTTATTGCTGCTTATCTTTTTCGCGTATATGGTGCTCCCGCAGCTGGGTATCAAGCTGGGGATCTATTGGTCGGCAATCCTGGCATTGACGGTATTCGAAGGGGCGATGATTTCGGAGATTGTCCGGGGCGGTCTGACCTCCATCAACAAGGGCCAGATTGAAGCGGCCCGCTCCTCAGGCCTGAGTTACATGCAAGCCCTGCTGCATATTACCCTGCCCCAGGCACTCCGGCGGATGTCCCCGCCTATGGTCAGCCAGTTTATTTCCCTGCTCAAGGATACCAGTCTGGCGGTGATTATCTCGCTGCCGGAGCTTATGCATAATGTGCAGATTGTCAACGGGCAAAAATTCGCCTATGCCATTCCGACCATGCTGCTGGCCGCTGTTTTGTACTTTACCGTCAATTATGTGCTCTCCATCACTGCCCGAAGGCTGGAGGCCAAGCATATCTAACTCTTCTCATTACCTTGTCACAACAAAAAGCTTCGCACATGAAGCTTTTTTTGTTTTCTTTTTGAACCGGAAGGGGATTGGCGCAAAAAGTCGAATAGAACATAGATAGTATACGCTGTTCTTTGCGGAGAACGGCAGGCAGTATCAGATCAGTCGGGAGGATTGGCAGAAGAATGAACAGCATTGTGGTCAAGGATTTGGTGGAAAAATTCGGGCTGGAGGTACTGGCGGGACCTTCCCAATTAAACCGGGCGATCCCGAAGCCGGAGGTTCATCGGCCGGGATTGGAATTCGTGGGTTATTTTGACTTCTTTTCCCAGGATCATATCCAGCTTCTCGGACAAAAGGAAATCAACTATTTACATACCTTATCGGAAGAGGAACGGAATGTCCGCATCGGCAATATCGTCAAGTATCATCCGCCTTGCTTCGTGGTCACATGGAACCAGGAGGGGCTGAAATATCTGATCAAATATTGTGAGGAGGAGAATATTCCTCTTCTGCGGACTCCTCTGCGCACCAAGAAATTCCAGGAGCTGGCCAATTCCTATTTAGGCAAGCTGATGGCGCCGCAAATGACAGTACACGGGGTCTGTGTGAACGTGTCCGGCATCGGCATTCTGCTGCGCGGCAAGTCCGGCGTAGGCAAAAGCGAAACCGCCCATACCCTGATCCGCAGGGGACACAGGCTGGTGGCCGACGATGTGGTGGTCCTCAAAAAAACCGGGCCGGAAACTCTCCTCGGCACCCACGACGGCAAAACCAAGGAATTCCTCGCCCTGCGCAGCATCGGTCTGATTAATGTGTCCCGCCTCTACGGGCGCAGCGCCTTCCAGGATGAGACCCGGGTGGTGCTGGACATTGAACTGACCAAGTGGCAGGACAATGCCCTGAACAATGATCTGGAGCTGGAAACCAAATTTACCGAGTATATGGATATTGCCATTCCCCATATCGAAATCCAGCTGCAGCCCGGCCGCGATGTTGCGGGTCTGGTTGAGGCTGCCGCCAACAACTGGTATCTGCGCCAGCAGGGCTACAGCGCCATGAACGACTTCCTGAAACGATTGGAGATGGACGAATGAGCCTGCAGCCAACGCAAAACACCATGAAAGCCCCCTTGTTCCGCGATCCCATCTATGACGGGGCTGCCGATCCGGTGATCGTGTGGAACCGGGAGCTGAAGGAATGGTGGATGGTATATACCAACCGCCGGGCTACGGCGGAGGGTGCGGGAGTGGCCTGGGTGCACGGCACAGATCTGGGTGTGGCTGTGTCCCGGGACGGCGGACAAAGCTGGCTGTACAGAGGCATCCTGGAGGGGCTGGATGTGGAATGGGGCCGCAATACCTTCTGGGCACCGGAAATCATCCACAATAACGGGTTATATCATATGTACGTCAGCTATATTCAGGGGGTCCCCATCCAATGGGCCGGCCACAAGCGGGAAATTCTCCATTATACCAGTGCCGATCTGCTGGCGTGGCAGTTCGAAGCCAGGCTGGCGTTAAGCTCGGACAGGGTAATTGACGCCTGCGTGGCGGAGCTGCCCGGCGGTGGCTTCCGGATGTGGTACAAGGATGAGGCCAACGGCTCCCATACCTATGCCGCGGATTCGGAGGATTTGTATACCTGGCGGGTAACAGGACCGGTTATGGAGACCCATGCTCATGAAGGGGCCAACGTGTTTTCCTTGGGCGGCTCCTACTGGATGATAGTGGATGAGTGGAAAGGGCAGGGGGTTTACCGCTCGGCGGATCTGGAGCATTGGGAGCGGAACGGGCAGATTCTGGCCGAGTCCGGCAGCCGGGAGGATGACCGGGGATTCGGCTTCCATGCGGATGTTGTGGCGGTGGGAGAACGGGCCTGGATTTTCTACTTTACCCATCCCGGACGGGTTCCGGGTGGGGATAATGGATATGAAGGCCGGCGCAGCTCCATTCAAGCGGCTGAATTGGTGGTAGAGGACGGCAAGCTGGTTTGCCGCAGGGATAATCCGCCAATCTGCCTTCCGGTTCCGGAACAATCTTAAAAAACTAGACGAGGAGCTTGAAACATGATTCGTTGCATCTATCGGGCGCAGTTGAAGGAAGGACATGAAGAGGAAGGGCTGGAGCTGTTCCGCCAGCGGCTGAATGCCGTCCGCAGGGATATGGCAGACGGGCTGTTGATGACCCTCACCGGGCACCGCTGGAAGCGTTCTGTATTCCTGTATTATGAATGTTTGAATGAGGCGTTTCACCCGGACAGATGGTTTGCCGGTATGGAGCAGGTGCTGGAGGCCTGGCCGGGGGAAGACAAACCGAGAAGCTGGATCCAGATGATCGATGTGTTCCACTTTAACGCGCCGGAAAGCCCGGAGCATTGGCGGCGGAAGGCGCCTGTGGAGCGGAGAGTGGGCAGAGTGGCGCATCTGCTTCCGGAGATGATGGCCAGCTATATTTATTACCACTACCAGCTTCAGGAGGAGCATGCCTTCTTCGGTCCCAAATATGAGATTATCGCCATGCATGAAAATCTGCTGTTCGGCTATCAGGAGTTTCCCGCTGTGGTGGAGGAGCCCGTATTGCCGCGGAAGCTGAACACCAAAGGAACTCCAGCCACCTGGACCGATTCCCGGATGGATCTGCATTTCCAAGCGTGGGAGGATGGGCATCTGTATTTCAAGCCGGTGGAGACGCTGTTTGCGTTCTATGAAACGGAGGAGCAGGTATGAGTGTGACGATTGCCCAAGCTACAATCCGTGAGCTGGATGAAGCAGCCGTTTTGTTCGATGAATACCGGGTGTTTTACGGTCAGGAAAGCGATTTGGAGGGAGCCAAGGCTTTCCTGTTTGACCGTTTGGAGCATGGGGAATCCGTTATTTTCTTAGCCAGGGATGAAGCTGACGGAACGGCAGTAGGCTTTATGCAGCTCTATCCGTTGTTTTCCTCCGTCTCCATGAAACGCATCTGGCTGTTGAATGACCTCTATGTGCGTGAATCCCACCGCAGTAAGCAGGTAGGCAAGGGTCTTCTGGAGGCTGCGCGGGAATTTGCCGTTCTCACCAAGTCCAAAGGGCTTGAAATCGCTACCCAGGTGACCAACCTGCGGGCCCAAAAGGTATATTTGGAGCACGGATATGTGCAGGATGAGGAATTTTTCCACTATTATATGCTGGTATAGGGGAATCCTGGGCAGGGAGGGGGCGGCATTATGTTGGGGGTTGAGCATTACACGGTCTTTTTATTATCGGGGCTTCTGTTGAATATGACACCGGGCAGCGATACCCTGTACATCTTCGGCAGATGTATGTCCCAAGGGAAAACCGCAGGTATGATGTCCGTGTTCGGCATTATCTCGGGGGCTTTTGTGCATACGGCCTTTGCCGCCTTCGGGTTGTCCGCCATTCTGATGCATTCCGCTTTGGCCTTTAATCTTATCAAATGGATCGGCGCTGCTTATCTGGTTTACCTGGGGATCAAGTCTATCCGCAGCAGGGAAAATCCTGCCATGGAATCGGGTGTTATGCCCAAGGAAGGGCTGCGCAAGATTTATCTTCAAGGCCTCCTGACCAATGTGTTGAATCCCAAGGTGGCCTTGTTCTATCTGGCTTTCCTGCCCCAGTTCGTCAGTGCCGACCAAACCTACGGCGCACTCCCGTTCCTGATTCTCGGGCTGACCTTCATTACAACCGGGACACTGTGGTGTATGCTGCTGGTGGTGGTATCCGACTTCATGACCAAGTGGCTGCGCCAAAGCCAATTCGGCAAATACCTGAACAAGGTGACGGGCGTCATTTTTGTGGGGTTGGGACTGAAGCTGCTTGGAGCAAGCCGCACATAAGGAAATGAAGGGTAGGCAAAAGCAAATACCGGATAACGGCCCCAGGTCCGCTTTCCGGTATTTTTTTCGTGTGATGAGGTTTGGATGTGTTTCGTATTAAATGCCGTTGTTGCGGAAATATTGCAGGGAGATTCTTATGCTGTCCAGCGGGGACCCGGTAAACTGCTCCTGCTCCACAATGTAATATTGGATGCCGGCTTCTTGGGCCAGTGAGAACACACTTTTGAAATCCACAACCCCGTTGCCCACCTCGGTATCATCGCGTCCGTCGCCGAAGTCCTTGATATGCACCAGAGGAACCCGCCCGGCATATTTCTTGATATATTCAGCAGGGGATTTACCGCCCTTATGAACCCAGCCCAGGTCAAATTGCATGGTGAACAGTTCTGCCGGAATGCGGGCCAGCATCTGGTCGATGATGGTTTCACCGTTGACGGTTTTGAATTCGAAGGCATGGTTATGGTAGCCGTATTGCAATCCGGCCTCCTTCACCAGCTCCGCGGCCCGGGTCAGGAAGCGGATACGCTCGTCCAGCTCCTCTTCTGTCGGCACCTCGGAGAAAGGGGACCAGGGAGTGATAATATGCTTCAGTCCCAGCTCCTGGGCATATTCGATCTGCTGCTTCAGTCCTTCCTCCATTAACGCCATATCGGTAAAGTTGATGCCAATATGAGCTGAAGGCGCTTCCAGACCGCATTCATCTAATACCGCTTTCACTTCCTTGGCCGAAAATCCGAAAAATCCGGCAAATTCCACAGCTTCATACCCGATTTCCGCTACCTGGCGGATCGTTCCCAGAAAATCATCTTTAGTTAAATCGCGAAGCGTGTACAGCTGCAGTCCTACCTTGGGATTCGCCATTCCCTTCACCATCCGCTCTTATGTTTAAAGTTTAACGTTTACCCCTCCAGTATAGTGAAGCGCTCTCCAAAAACCTAGCAGCATTCTTGTGGTGTTTATATGTGATTTTGTCCTGAAGGCAGGAAACCTGCTATAATAGGCTGGAATAGGGTAGAAACCGAGGTGATGGCAATGGTGAAAAAAAGAAATGCGCAGAACGCCGCCAAATCCAATGAACGCAGCGATGCCCCCGCAACCCTGAAGGATCTTCTGGATGCCGGTACTCTCAGCAAGCTGAAGGCGCAGGCGGAGGAAATGAAGGCGGAGGAAGAAAAACGCCGGCTGGAGCAGAAGGAGCGGGAGGAAGCGGCCAGGGCTGCAGAGAAAAAACGCCTGGAGAATGACTTCGAGCATCTGCTGAACAACAGCAAGCTGGATTGGCGCAAGCATAAATAACCGCCATGCAAAAAGACTGTCCGAAAGGGCGGTCTTTTTATAAATTTACATAAAATAACAGGCAGGTGTACGGATGACAGACAAACGTGTGCTGGTCATTGATGACGAATGGAATATGCGCAATCTGCTGCGAATCTATCTGCGCAAGGAGGGGTATCAGGTTACGGAGGCTTCATCGGGCAGGGAGGGGCTTGAGTGCCTTGGCCGGGAGGCTTATGACCTGGTGGTGCTGGATATCATGATGCCCGACATGGACGGTTGGCAGGTGTGCGCCAAAATTCGGGAGGGTTCTGTGACACCCGTCCTGATGCTGACGGCACGTTCGGATACCCGTGACAAGGTCAACGGCCTCAAGCTGGGGGCGGATGATTATGTCACCAAACCCTTCGAGCCGGAAGAACTGCTAGCCCGAGCGGAAGCGCTGATTCGCCGTTCCCGGCAGCAGCCGGTATCCGGAAATCCGACCAAACCCGTTGTCCAGGTCGATATCGGGGGACTTGCGGTTTATCCGGAGGCCCGGGAGATCCGCATTCACGGTTCATTGGTGGAATTTACCCCGAAGGAATTTGACATGCTGGCTCTTTTGGCCAAAAATCCGGGGCGGGCCTACTCCCGGGATTCCCTGGTGGAGCTGTTGTGGGGGTACGATTTTTCCGGGGAAACCAGGGTGGTGGATACCCATATCAAGAATATCCGGGAGAAAACGCAAAAGGCGGGTTTATCCTATAACCCTATCCAGACGGTGTGGGGGTTAGGCTACAAGTATAATCTGCCTGGTCCCGGGGGCTCCCATGAAAAGCATTAACCGCATCGGTCTGAAGCTTGGCGCGGTTATTGCAGCCTTGCTGTTGCTGGTGATCCTCGTTCTGGGTTTGGTCATCGACCGGGTTTTCACGAATTTTTACCATAACCGGATGAGCGGGGATGTTGATGAGCTGGCCCGCCATTTTGCGTCCATGGCCCAATCCCATGAAAGCGGGACGGACGAGCTGATCCACATGTTTGCCGAATTTTCCAATGTGTCCATTTCCATGACGGATATGGAGGGTAAACGGACAGCGGAGCTGGGTAAGCTGAAAATCGCCGACACCGGATTTATTAAGCCGCAAGCCTTGCAGGCTCTCCAGCAAGGGCAGTCCTCCGCTTCGGAATACACAGATTCCTGGGGAGAACGGTATTTTGTTTCGGTTTATCCGATTAGAGAAGGGGAGCATGCCGGAGCGGCGCTGTTTGTGCTGTCGTCTATGCGGACAATGGATGAGTCATTGGGACAGGTGCGATTTCTGATCGCTGTTTCCGCTGCCGTTGCCTTTGTCCTTGCCATCGCCTTCAGCTACGTTGTTTCCCAGATTATGTCCCGGCCTTTGGTGCGGATGGAAAAAGCGGCGCGCTCGATTGCCCGTGGGAATCTGGAAGAAAGGCTGACGGTAGGTTCCCGAGATGAAATCGGTGCCTTGGCCGAAGCCATTAATGATCTGGCCCGGGATTTGCAGCATATCCGCGATACCCGTCAGGAGTTCTTTGCCAACATCTCTCATGAGCTGAGAACCCCCATCACCTATATGGAGGGTTATGCCAATGTGGTCCGCGAGGGGCTGTATGAAACGGAGGAGGAGAGGCAGCAGTTTCTCGGGATTATCCAGCAGGAGGCCCGTAAGCTGAATGTGATGATCCATGATCTGTTCGAGCTGTCCAAGATGGAGGAGGGTAAAATTGATCTTACACCGGAGCGGCTGGACATCGCTGGCTTGGTTAGTGACTGTGTGCAAAAAGCCCAGTTAAAGGCCAGAGGGAAGCAGCTTCTCCTGGTGCAGGAGATGAATAGCCCCCTCCCGGATGTACAAGGTGACAGCTTGCGGCTGGAGCAGGTAATGACGAATCTGCTGGACAATGCCATCCGGTATACGGAGGCCGGGGAGATCAAGGTAAGTGTTGTCCCTGTGAACGGCTTTGTGGAAATTGCAGTCCAGGATACGGGAATCGGAATTCCCGGGGATGAGCTGCCCTATATTTTCGAACGCTTCTACCGTGTGGAGAAATCCCGCTCCAGGGAATACGGCGGTACCGGACTTGGACTAGCCATTGCCCGCAAGCTGGCGGAGCTTCACGGCGGAGAACTGCTGGTTTGGAGCAGACCTGGAACCGGGACCCGGTTTACTCTGCGGCTGCCTGCCGCCGATACCTGAATTTCAACTGTAGGCACATGGTTTCTACATAATTTGCCCGTACAATTAAGCCAGTCCTGCTTGGGTAAACGTGTGATGTAACACACCGGCAAGGACGAATGCGCATGGTACGGGAGGACATGTTATGTTGATGAAAAAAACTGTGATTATGACCATTGCAGGTATGCTGTTTATGGCCGGAGCTGCGTTGGCTGACGGGACGTCGGGTGTCGTAGACCACACAGAGCACGGCAGCGGGCAAGGCGGAGAGAGCCATGATATGGGGCATGATACGGATTCCCACGGAAGCCACACGAAAGCCAAATCTTCAGATGACTCCGCTTCGGAACCCAATGAAACCTCCGCATCAGGGAGCCATAGCCACGGCAACGAAGCGGATCTTGTGGAGACCCCCGCCAATGTACGGGTGCTGGGCAGCTTCGCCGCGTTGAACGGCGCTTTTCTCATTATCGGCGCCTGGAACAAATTCGGGCCCAAACCGGAGCGGATGGAGGGGCAGCAACATGAATAATCTGCTGCAATTTTCATCCCTGAAGCGATTCATCCAGAGCCGGTGGTATCCCGGTTTGTTCCAATGGGCAGCCATGCTGGTGTTTGCCGTGATTGTGGTGGAGCTGGTGGCGGGAACTGTTAACCCCAGCCGCAACTTCGGCACCTCTATGACCTGGGTGCTGTGGTGGCCGGCCATTCCCGTATTGTTCCTGGTTCTGGGAAGGTTCTGGTGCGCTGTTTGCCCCTTCGGCAAGCTTAGTGACCTGGTTCGTAAGGCGGTTGGCGCAGAACGGCCCATGCCCCGTTTTTTAAAGAAATACGGTATTTGGTTCATCGACTTTTTCTTTATTCTGATCACATGGTCCGACCATATCTGGGGGATCGTGGAGTCACCCCGGGGTTCGGGGTATCTGCTCCTGCTGCTGACCACTATGGTGGTGGGGACGTCGGTTTTTTATGAGCGGCGGACCTTCTGCAAGACCTTATGCTTTTTGGGCGGGCTGGCCGGCAATTATTCCCGCTCCGGTATGTTAGCCCTACGGGGAACACCGGAAATATGTAAAGGCTGCAAAACCCAGTCCTGCTACAGGGGCAACGAAAAGGCGGAGGGCTGTCCTATGTTTGAGTTTGTGAAAACCATGGACAACAGCGCGGACTGCAACCTGTGCGGCAATTGCGTCAAATCCTGCCCTAATGATTCCGTCCGCATCTCCCTGCGCAAACCCACCTCGGAGCTATGGGGGATTGGGAAGCCTAGAATGGAGCACGCCTTTCTGGCAGCAGTTATCATGGGCATCGTTTTCGTTCAGAACATCACCATGCTGGAGATCTGGCAGCAAATCCTCGGCGTCATCGGGAAGGTAACCGGCACTGCCAATTATAATGTGAATTTTACGGTGGCCTTTATCTGCTCCATGCTGATACCCATCGGTCTATTATGGTTGGCGGCGCGGCTTACCGCAGGTAGCAGCCAACCGAAGGATGCGGTGATGAAAAATTTTATCCGCTTCGGCTATGCCATTATTCCGCTGGATTTGGCAGGTCACCTTGCCCATAACCTGTTTCACGCTTTTACCGAGGGCAAGGCCGTCTGGTTTAATACCACCGGTCTGTTCGGATATCCCATGAGCGGGGATTTGGCGCTTGCCTCTACTGGAGTGGTGCAGCTGCTGCAATATCTGGTGGTTGTGCTGGGCCTGGCCGGTTCCGTCTATGCGGTTTACCGGATCGGAGGGAGAGCTTCCTGGCGCAAGCTGCTGCCTTATTACGCCCTGATGCTGCTTTTGGCTGCTATCAATATCTATTTGTTCTCTTTGCCTATGATGCACCGGGTATAAGAAAAACGGCGGCTCCTCCAATTGGGGAAGCTGCCGTTTTGGGTTAATCCTTTAGAGTAAACGTCAAATTCCCTCGTAGTAGCTGTATTCATACCGAGCAGGTACACATGTGGGGAACGGATTCACATCGGCAATGGTAAACACCGGATAATGCTTTAAGGCAAACTGGGTATGATACAAATATTCCATCAGCAGCAGCTCTCCGTTTTCAATTCCGCACAAGATTCCGCTGGTTCCGGTCCCGTTTTGCATGGATACACCTACCGGACTCCCCACAAGCGACGCCGCTTTCATCTGCCAAGGCATAGACGGATTCCTCCCTAGATTAATAGCCGGTTTGCCCCGTCAGGGCTGACGGCAATGGCACTATAGCCTATGCAGGCGGTAGCCTTAAGGTGACCCGGATTTGCGTTCCAGCTGCCGTCATGTCATGATGGAATTGGACAAGAATGGGAAAAAGGAGCGGAGAATCGTGCTGCGCAATGCGAGAAAAGAGGATGCCGCCGGAGTTCTGCCCCTGATGATGGACGCTATCGGCGACATCTCCTACAGTCTGACGGGCGAGGAGAGCCCGGAGGAAGCCATGGCAGTGTTGGAGGAATTCTACTGCCGTGAAGGGGACCGGCTTAGTTATGAGAATGTTACCGTGCTGGAGAAAGAGGGGCGGGTGGCTGCTTTTATGCTGGCTTACCATGGCAGCAGAGCGGAGGTGCTGGACAGGCCGCTGAAGGCCAGGCTGGAGGCCAGCGGCAAATCGGCTGCAGCCATCGTCTGCGAAGCCGGACCGGATGAGTATTACCTGGACAGTCTGGCGGTCCATCCGGATTTCCGTGGGCAGGGTCTGGGAACGCTGCTGCTGGAGGAATTCGGCAGATTGGCCGCACAGGCGGGATGGGGAAAGCTCAGCCTTCTGGTGGAGGAGCATAATGGAGGCGCGCGGAAACTATATGAGCGTTTAGGATATGCACCGCAGGACGCCCTTATGGTCGCCGGGCACCGGTATGACCGGATGGTGAAACAGGTTAAGCAGGCTCACGGGGGGGCGGGGACTCTAACGGATGCAGGAGCCTCTATTCCGACCCAAATCAGGATGCCGGATTTCTAACGGAAGCAGGTGCTCTTAGTCGGGCAAATGAACCGTCTTACCCCGAATTTTTCCGGAAATAGCGTCTTACACTGCCATTAGAAATTAAAAAGAGCGCTTTGGAGGCAAATAGCGGCTCTGGCCGCCGTTAGTCTGAATCTGGCTAGTCAGGATCTTGTCCATCGTCTAAACTTGTAACAAATTCGTACCAATTGAATCATGACATCTGTAAGGTGCAGCGGTAATATTGAAGGAGCATTGCAAACGTGTGCTAAGGAGGAAATACCTACTATGTCCCATCCCGAATGTATGTATTGCAACCATGACGAACGCCTGGACAAGCTGATGATCGAAATCGGACAGCTGTCTGTTTCCACACTGTACCTGTTCCGCGAGCAAACCTACCGCGGCCGTGTACTGGTGGCCTTGAACGGTCACGCCCGTGAAATCTTCGAGCTGCCGGAGGATACCCGCAATAGCCTGGTAGCCGATGTGGCCAAAGCCGCAAATGCGGTGCAGCAAGCCTTCAATCCCGGCAAGGTGAATTATGGCGCCTATGGCGACACCATGCCCCATGTCCACTTCCACATCGTCCCCAAGTATGAGGGCGGCGAGCAGTGGGGGACTACCTTTGTCATGAATCCGGCTCAAACCTATCTGTCGGATGAAGAATATGCCGGCCTGATCAGCGAAATCAAGAAGCATCTGTAAGCGGCGGCACAAAGCCAAAAAGAGCCTCGGGGAATCCCTCGGGGCTCTTCTGTGTTGGTGGCAGGTCAACGGGACCTTATTCGTCTACTTGTTTGATCACCCGCGCCGGATTGCCGCCGATCACGACGTTGTCCGGGACATCCTTGGTAACCACCGAACCGGAGGCAATCACCACGTTGTTGCCGATGGTAATGCCGGGGTTAATCACTACGCGGCCGCCGATCCAAACATTGCTGCCGATGGCGACGGGTTTGCCGAATTCGGCGCCAGTATTGCGGAGGTCCGCCTGCAGGGGATGGCCCGCGGTGTAAATATGGACACTGGGTCCAAGCAGGCAGTTGTCCCCGATGCGGATTTCGCAAACGTCCAGGAACACACAATCGAAGTTGGCGTAGAAATTCTCGCCTACATGAATATTGTAGCCGTAATCACACCGGAAGTCGGGCTCAATATAAATCTGGCTGCCTGTGGAGCCCAGCAGATCCTTGAGCAATGCCTTCCGTTGTCTGGTTTCGGATTCGAGGGTCTGGTTGAACAGCCGGGTCAGCCTCCGTGCTTGGAGCCTGTCCTGGGTCAGCACCGGATCGGCCGCATTATAAAGCTCTCCGGCGAGCATCTTTTGTTTTTCGGTTTTGACGGACATATGGATGTTCCCTTCCGTGAAGTGTTTAACAGCTTCTATTTTACCACAAGAACCGGCAGATTCCTCGGAAGGGAAAGGCGATTTCACCGATTTGTGCGTTCTCTTAAAAAATTATATTTCCCCCAAAATATATTTTCATCAAATAGCTTGGAAAATCGGTAACAACGGTTACCGATTTTTTTATTTGGATTTATTATAATCTGATTAACCAATAGATGATCCAAAGAAGCTTGCAGGCAGGTATGTGAACAAATTCACGTAATTAACCGCCGGTTCAAAAAAAGCTTCGGGAAAAATGGAGAGGAGCCTAACCATGACTGCAAATAATAATCTCCGTAAAGAAAAACTGGTTCTCGTCGGCAACGGAATGGCCGGCATGAACGTGATTGAACAAATTCTCAAGCTCCAGCCGCAGCAGTATGAGATCACCGTAATCGGCGAAGAGCCTCATCCCAATTATAACCGGATCCAGCTTTCCTATGTGCTGGAGGGCAGCAAAGCCCTGCCGGATATTATTCTTAACCCGATCGAGTGGTATGCGGAGAACCGGATCCGCCTGTTCACCGGCACCAAGGCTGAGCACATCGATACTGCTGCCAAGCTGGTGCGGCTGGATAACGGAGAGGCTGTGGAATATGACAAGCTGATTCTTGCTACCGGCTCCAAGCCGTTTATTCTTCCGGTGCCGGGTGCGGACAAGGAAGGGGTTGTAGGCTTCCGCAGCATCCAGGATTGCGAGGACATGATGCAGGCAGCCAAGTCGTACCGCAAAGCGGCTGTAATCGGAGGCGGTTTGTTGGGTCTGGAGGCAGCTCGCGGCTTGAAGGAGCTGGGCATGGAGGTTACCGTCATCCACCTCATGGACCGGCTGATGGAACGCCAGCTGGACCCGGTTTCCGCAGGAATGCTGAAGTCCGAGATGGAAGCCCAAGGTTTATCCTTCTTCATGCAGGCGCAAACCTCGGAGCTGCTGGGAGACAGCCGTGTAACCGGAATCCGCTTCGCTGACGGCAGTGTGCTGGAGACGGATTTCGTCGTGATGGCTGCCGGGATCAAGCCCAATGCCGAGTTGGCCCAAGCCAGCGGCATTCCCGTGAACCGCGGCATTCTGGTCGACGATTATATGCGTACTGAGTTTGAAGGCATCTATGCCGTAGGAGAATGCAACGAGCACCGCGGCATGTGCTATGGACTGGTGGCTCCGCTTTATGAGCAAGGAGCCGTATTAGCGAAGCTGCTCTGCGGAATGGAACCTTCTCCGTATACCGGTTCCACCGTTTCCACGAAACTGAAGGTATCCGGTGTGGATGTATTCTCTGCCGGTGAATTCCTGGATGCGCCCGGCCTGACTGCCTTGACTGTTCATGATCCCTGGAAAAAAATCTACAAGAAAATCCTTCTTCGGGGTAATGCCGTTGTCGGCGGAGTGCTGTTCGGTGATGTGGCTGAGTCTGTGCGTCTGGCCCGCTGGACTGCCGAGCAGGCGGAGATGACAGAGGACATCCACCAAGCCTTGATGGGAGGCGGCGGCTGCTGTGGCGGCGGCAGCAAAACCAGCGCGGTAGATGCCATGGCTGACAGCGATATTGTCTGCGGGTGCAGCGGCGTAACCAAAGGCGTGATTTTGAACGGTATCAAGAACGATGGCTGGGCCAGCGTGGACGAAATCAAGCAGCATACGGGAGCTACTCGTTCCTGCGGCGGCTGCAAGCCGATGGTAGAGGCGCTTTTGGCCTCCGCGTTGGGAGCCGATTACGCAGCAGGCGCCCCTGCTAAGGCAGGTATCTGCGGCTGCACTGACAAGAGCCGGGAAGAAATCGTAGCGGCTATCCGGGAAAAAGGTCTGCATTCTGTCCGTGAAGTGATGAACGTGTTGGAATGGCATGAGCCGGAAGGCTGCTCCAAGTGCCGGCCGGCCTTGAATTACTACCTGGGCATGATCTGGCCGGAGGAGTACGAGGACGAACGGGAATCCCGGTTTGTCAATGAACGGCTTCACGCCAATATCCAGAAGGACGGCACCTTCAGTGTGATCCCGCGGATGTATGGAGGTGTAACCAGCCCTTCGGAGCTGAAGAAAATCGCCCAAGTGGCGGAGAAATATGATGTGAAGATGGTCAAGGTAACCGGCGGCCAGCGTTTGGACCTGCTGGGTGTGAAGAAGGAGGACCTACCGAAGGTATGGGAGGAGCTGGATATGCCTTCCGGTTACGGCTACGCTAAGTCACTGCGTACTGTAAAAACCTGCGTCGGCAACCGCTTCTGCCGCTTCGGCACCCAGGATTCCATCGGGGTAGGCATCGAGCTGGAGAAGAAATTCGAACGGCTGTGGATGCCGGCCAAGTTCAAGATGGCGGTTAACGGCTGTCCCCGTAACTGTGCGGAATCCGGGACCAAGGATTTCGGCGTAGTAGGCAATGACGGGGGTTGGGATATCTTCGTCGGCGGCAACGGCGGCATTAAGCTGAGGGGAGCCGATCTTCTCTGCAAGGTCAAAACCGATGAAGAGCTGGTAGCCATTTGCGGCGCGTACATCCAGTATTACCGGGAAACCGGCAAGTTCGGTGAACGGACCAGCGAATGGGTGGAACGGATTGGTCTCGACGTTATCCGCGAAGCCGTTGTAGATAACCTTGATTCCCGTCAAACTCTTGTGGAGCGGGTGGAGCTGGCCCTTGCCCAGGTGGAGGACCCCTGGATGAAAGTGCGCACCGACAGCGGCCTGCAGCAATCTCTGTATGAGAATGTGGCTGTACACCAGTCGTAAGATCGATTTTGAACAAAGGGGAGAAGAGATATGGCAGAGATGACGTATGTGGAAATCGGCCCCGTGGAGCGGTTTCCCAGCCGGATCGGAGTCCGGGTGCAAGCAGGCGAAGAGGAAATTGTCGTGTTCCGTCTGACAGACGGACGGATCGTGGCGCTGGAGAACCGCAGCCCTCACCGTAAGGGCGGGATTATCAGCGAAGGTATGGTCAGCGGCGAGTATCTGTATGATCCGCTGTATGATTGGAAGATCAGCCTGTTGACAGGGGAAGTGCAGGCTCCCGATAACGGCCAAGTGAAGGTCTATCCCGTGTTGGTGGAAGCGGGCAAAGTCAGCATCGGAATGGACAGCCGATAAAAGGGGGCAGCGCGTATGTACCGTGAATCGATTGAAACGGTAGTGGATTCGGCTTTAAAGCGCAAAAAGCTAATGGATGAAAGCCTGCTGCGGTATCTGATTGCCGCGGGTCTGGCCGGCGCCTATGTGGGACTTGGCATCATTCTGATTTTCTCCGTAGGGGCGCCACTTTTTGCCATCAAATCCCCCGTTACCTCATTGGTGATGGGCGCCAGCTTCGGCGTAGCGTTGACCCTGGTTATTTTTGCAGGCGCGGAGCTGTTTACCGGGAATAATATGATCTTCACTCTAAGCTCGCTGACAGGGGCCACCCGCTGGCGGGATACCTGGAAGAACTGGTTCTGGTGCTTCCTGGGCAATCTGATCGGGGCGATGGTGCTGGTGATGCTGGTCAAGGGCTCCGGGCTGTTCAATGGCATCAAAGCGGATCATTTGCTGATGGCTACGGCCGCCAAAAAAATGGCGATTCCCTTCTGGCAGGCTTTCTTCCGCGGCATTCTCTGTAACTGGTTCGTCTGCCTGGCCATCTGGACCTCCATGCGGGCGAAAAGCGATTCAGCCAAGCTGATCCTGATCTGGTGGATGCTCTTCGGCTTCATCGCCTCCGGCTACGAGCACAGCATTGCCAATATGACGGTGCTGGGGCTGGCTCTGGTCCTGCCCCATCCGGAAACCGTATCCCTGGCCGGCTGGTTCCATAATATGGTTCCTGTCACACTGGGAAATATGGTGGGCGGCATCGTTTTCCTGGGGATGATGTACTGGTTCATCACCCCTGTCCGCATCGGATCCAAAAAACTGGATGCTTAACCGGCACAAGCTCTTCCGACTGCGGAAGGGCTTTTTTCCATAATAAAGAAAAAGGGAGTTTTCTTGACGGCGCACCTGGGAAAGGATCATAATAGAGGAGAAAAAAAGGAGGGATAAAATGGAAGCGACTGTTGTAGCAAAGGATCAGTTGCAATTGGCGGTGCTCAGGGCTGAGGGGACGTTTGCGGATTTTCAGTTGGGCAAGGACGTGAGACGGGCATGGCAGGAGCTTCAGGCCGCGCTAGCGGATCACAAATCCCTGATTGTCAACGACTCCATCGGATATGTTATTTATCCGCAGTGGGGCCTGGAAGGGCAGGGCAATGGAGACAACCATACCCTGTGGGTAGGCGTGCAGGTGAAAAGCTTCGAGGACCTGCCGGAGCAGGTGGAGCAGGTGACAATTCCCTCCCGGCGTTATGCGGCTGCGCCGTGTGTGGGAGGCAAGGAGGAGATGTACCGGATGTACGGGGAATTGCGGGAATGGGCCATCCGTCAGGGCTGTACCATCGACAATTCCGAGGGGGCATGGACCGTGGAAGCCAACCGGTTGAAGCCTGTGAACCCGTTCGAAATGCCGGCGGAGAGTATCGAAGCTTTTGATTTCGATATTCTTTATGCCATTAAATAGTTTGGTTAACTACATTAAATAGATTTGTGTAAGCGCTTGATTATGTGGGTAAGATCACGTATTGGCCGGCCTTACGTTGGGAAGCAGCAGCTGATAAATGCTCTTTTTGGAACAGAAAAGCCTGTCCGGCCTTTGATGGCTGAACAGGCTTTTTAATTTGCAGAAGGTCTAACTTTAACCGGGTAATCGGGTGTGTTAACGGGCTGAGGAGACGTTATTAATACCAATAGCCGGCTTATGTTATGCTTCGCGGACACAGAAGACCATATTGATGCATCCGGCAGCCTTAAGGAGTCGTTTTTGGCCATTTAGCGGAGCGTCAGTCCGTTAAGATGATAAAATGCCGTTTTTGCTTGTAATAGCGGAGCCTGGGTCCGTTAACATCGGGGTGGCGCGCGAACAACGTCTAATCTGAGGATGCAGGACGGGTTTTATTAGTTTCCGGCCAGAATGCTCTCGATTTTCTCCAGAATCTCCGGTGCCAGAGTGATGCCGGAGGCAGTCGCGTTTTCTACCACCTGCTGCGGACGGCTGGCTCCTACCAGAGCACTCGCTACGTTAGGCTGCCGCAAAATCCAGGCCAGCGCCAGCTGCGCCACGGTAATGTTCAGCTCCTTGGCAATAGCGGTAAGCTCCACAACCTTGGTGATTTTCTCCTCGGTCAAACCCTTGCGCATGTTCTCCAGCTTAGCAGCCCGGCTGTCTGCGGGAATATCCGACAGGGAGGTGTACTTGCCGCTTAACAGGCCTTGCGCCAGCGGCGAGAATACCACCTGGCCGATTCCCTTGGACTCGCCCAGTGGAATAATATCCTTTTCAATATACCGGTTGAACATGTTGTATACCGGCTGGTTCACCACAATGCGGTCCAACAGGTACTTGTCCGCTACAGCCAGCGCCTCGGCCATCTGAACGGCGGTCCATTCACTGACGCCTGCGTACAGGATTTTGCCCTGGGTCACCAGATCGTCGATGGTGCGGAGGGTTTCCTCCACCGGAGTTTCCGGGTCGAAGCGGTGGCAGTAGTAAACATCCACATAATCCGTGCCCAGACGACGGAGGCTGGCATGCAGCTGCTCAAACACATGCTTGCGGGACAGGCCGCGGTCATTGGGGCTGTCGCCCATCGGCCAGAACACCTTGGTCGCCAGAACGTAGCTTTCTCTTCTATAAGTGCGGAGCGCATCACCTACAACCTTTTCCGCTTCTCCACGTTCATACGCATTGGCCGTATCGAAAAAATTGATTCCCAGCTCATAGGCTTTATGGATGGACTGCACCGCATTTTCCTTCTCCACATAGCCTCCGTAGGTCAGCCAGCTGCCCAGACTGATCTCGCTTACCTTTAATCCGGTTTTGCCCAGTTTGCGGTATTGCACGGAACATTCCTCCTTCATAGTGATCGGCATACTCTTCCATCCTAGTCCACTTGTCCCCATTTTAAAAGTACTGAAATGATTATTACTTGGTTACGTTGAGGTAAGTGAGGGGTCTCGGATGAAGTGCAATTGCATGATACTGGAAATAGAGATAGATTGGCCCGTGATTCTCCTATACACTGGAGACAAAACGAAAGACAGATACCTTACTCATCTAACATGGGAGAGAAAAAAGATGGATGATGCCAAGCTGTTAAATTTTTATCTGGATATGTACGGGGCTGAAGCGGCACCGTGGAATTTGTCGCCTGTAAATCTGTATCTAGAGATGGAGACACGTGATTGGTTTATCAAAGAGGTAGCTCTTCCTGTGGATTGCTCCGTATGCAATATTGGCATTGGAGCCGGGGATTGGGATGAATTTTTGGGATATAAGCTACTTGGAAAAGGGCGTCTCACCAGTGTGGACATTGATCCGGAAACCTGCGATACCTTCGCCTACCGGCAAAAGCGAGAGGGTCACCCGAACCCTTCAATCGTGATCTGCCAGGATATATTGGAGCCATTCCCAACGAATCAGCTGTTTGATCTGGTGTGCATAACCGGCAGCACATTAAGAGAAACCGGAGCCTATGAGCCTGTGCTGGACAACCTGCAGAAGCTTTTAAAGCAGGGTGGACTGCTATTCTATATGGACATAGAGCGTTATCACGGACAAGCGAAGCTGTCTGATTACCTCAATCGGCAAGGAAAGTTACATCTGATCAAAAGTGAGCTGTTTACCCGTTTTCCGAACATGATGTTTCATGTAAATTTGTTGAAAACGGCTATGGTCTAGCCTCAGGGACTTTTCCCTGGAGTGGAAGCGGGCAGGGGGACATGCTAAAATGGGCAAGAGGTGAAACTTGTCCCATGGCACAGGATGAATGTTTTGATATTTTCGATGAACATATGAACCCTATTGGAACGGCAAGCCGCAGAGAAGCCCATGAACAAGGGATGTGGCACCGGACCTTTCACTGTTGGGTGCTTCGCAAGGGAAGCTCCGGCTGGGAAATTCTGCTTCAATTACGGCATAAGGACAAGGACACGTATCCCGGGCTTTTGGATGTATCCAGCGCAGGACACCTGCTGGCCGGTGAGCAAGTGGAGGATGGGGTGCGGGAACTGGAGGAGGAGCTGGGGATCGGCGTTCCTTATTCGGAGCTGTTCTTCGCAAGTGTATCCGCAGATGAAACCTTTTTGCCTGACGGATGGATTGACCGGGAATTCTCCTATATCCACCTGTATGCCTGCGCCCTGCCTTTGGAGGCGTTCAAGCTGCAGCCGGAGGAGGTATCCGGTCTTTTGGCTGTTCCCGTCGAGGAATGGGAGGCCCTGGTCCGGGGGAATGCGGAATCCGCATCCGCACACGGCATCATATACGATGAATGGGGGAATTCCCCGCAGAAAGTCGGACGGCGGATTACCTTGGAGGATATGACTCCCAATTCGCAAAGCTATTACGATAAGCTGTTGGCAGGGATCGGGCAGCTGACCCGGGGGAGGAACCGATGAAGCTCATCTATGGAACGGGGAATCCCGCCAAGCTGAAAACCATGAAGGAGATGCTCCGGGGAATGCCGCTGGAGCTGGACGGATTGAAGGAGGCGGCCGCGGCGGCAGATACACTTCTCCCTGAGGTGGATGAAAGCGGCAGGGAGCCGTTGGAGAATGCGCGGATCAAGGCGCTGGCGTATTACCGTGCACTGGGGCAGCCGGTTTTTTCGTGTGATTCGGGCTTATATATTGATGGTCTGCCCCAAGAGGAGCAGCCGGGGGTGCATGTCCGCCGGGTTAACGGCCGGGTGCTGACCGACGAAGAGATGATCGCACATTATGCGGACTTGGCCAAAGCACACGGAGGTGCGGTCAAGGCGCGTTACCGGAATGCCATTTGTCTGGTATGGGACGAAACGCACCTCATCGAGTATGACGGGGATGATCTGGCGGGGTCCGCCTTTCTGTTGGTGGACACGCCGCACCCGGCCCGGGATGTCGGCTTCCCCCTGGATTCCATATCCGTGGAGATTGCAACGGGAAACTATTACATGGATATGCAGGATGAGCATAACAGCGTGTTTGAAGAGGAGATCAGTGCGGCTTTCCGGCAATTTTTCGCCAGCAGTCTTTCCGGTCTGCAGAATATTCCAAGAAAACTTGAACAAGCCGGAAAATGAAGCCTTCTCCCGAATATAGTAAGAGTGTAAGGAGAAGGAGGAATCATCATGCAATTTTTTGCTGACCGTTATCAACTATCCGAACCATGGAGCAAAGCCGCCGACGGATGGCTGGCCGCTGCACGTGACCCGAAGCTGGGCCGCGAGGTGCTTCTGTGGCGGACGGTTGTGCTAAGCGATGTCGAGAAGGAGGAGCTGCTGCGTCGTTTGGGGGCGGCAGCCCGTTATTCCCATAACCGGTTTATGCACATACTCGATGTATCGGTTACCGGAACCGAGGTTTATGCTGTATTGGCCAAAAAGGAAGGCTTCCGGCTATCCGACCGGATTCATGCTCTGGGCTGGAACAGCCGGGACATACTGGAGCGGCTCAAGGAGCTGATTCCCGCTATCCGTGAGGCGAAACGGGAAAGGCTGCCGGATTTTGCGATCACCGCAGATAATCTGTGGCTGGATCATACGGGCAGACTCCAGATCATTCAATATTGGCTGGCCGCACCGGAAAAAGAACGGGATGTGTACGGGTTTGCCACTTTATTGTACCAGCTGTGCACCGGAGGCACCGAAGGGCCTGCATCCATGCGGGAGTTCCAGCAGGCTATAAGCCATCGTTTGGATGGTTTGCCGGGGGGCACTTCCCAGGCAGCTGCGGATTGGGCCAGCTCGGCATTTTTGCCGTCTTGCACACTGCGCCAGATAGAGGAGGGACTGGAGCGGCTGTTAACTCCCCGGCAGGAGAAGAACGTTGCTGCGGAGCAGGCTGGTGTCGGAGCCGCAGCAACCCACAACCGCAGCAGGAAAAAGGCGGAGGAGCCTGCTAAGCCCGCAAAAGAGCCTGTCCGGCAGTATACGGCTCCGGCTGCTCCAACTGAGGATGAAGAAGAGGAGGAGGTTTCTCCTTCATCCCGGCTGCGGCCCTGGCTTATTTTCAGCGGCATTGTGATGCTTATCGGCTTTCTGGGTGTATTTGGCGTCTGGTTTGTGACCCGGCCACCCTCGGCTGAAGCGCCTGCCCCCACGGCAACCACTGTTCCGGCAGCAGGAAGCGGGGGAGCCTCCGCCTCTGCCAACGGTTCTCCCGGCAAAGGAACGGCCTCCTCGGCCAAACCTCCGGCAGGGGCAGCCTCCGCCACTCCGTCAGCTTCACCGCGGGTATCCCCGTCGCCTAGTACGGCATCGGGGGCGAATCCGTCTACGGCAGCCGGCCAGTCCGAGCAAACCACTGTCCCGGCTCTAACCGGCAAAACTCTGGAGGAAGCCTCCCAGGCAGCCCTAAAAGCAGGTATGCGTTATGAGTATCTCTTGGAAAACGGAGATGCCGCCCAAAACACTGTACTTCGCCAGGAGCCCGCTGCGGGAACACCGGCCGTTAAAGGAGATAAAGTTGTGTTTTGGGTCAGTAAAGGGAAACCACAATAATAAGCAACATAATAAATATTATGTAAACTAAAATATGGATTCGACTGGAGGGTTACCGTGAACGACACCATTCAATTGTTGCTGCAGCACTGCTCTATCCGGCAATTTAAGGAAAGGTCCCTTACCGGAAAAGAGCTGGAGACCATTATCCGAAGCGCCCAAGCGGCTCCTTCCTCCAGCTTTGTCCAGGCTTATACCATCATCGGCATCCGAGATCCGGAGAAGAAGCAGCGGTTGGCCCAATTCTCCGGCAACCAGCCCTATGTGGCCAAAAACGGTCATCTTCTGGTTTTCTGCCTGGATCTTCACCGGCTGTCGCTGGCTGCAGAGCTGGAAGGGGTTCCCGCGGAGGAGACGGCAACTGCCCTCGAATCCGTCGAAACCTTCATTGTGGGAACCATCGATGCCGCGCTGGCCGCACAGAACGCGGTGGTGGCCGCGGAATCCCTCGGTCTTGGAACCGTATATATCGGCGGCCTGCGGAACCAGCTGCCCCAGGTTACGGAGCTCCTACAAACCCCGGACCGGGTTATACCGCTGTTTGCCCTTTGTATCGGGGAGCCTGAGCAGCCTTCTGCAGTAAAACCAAGACTGCCTATGGCTGCTGTTTACCATGAGGAGCAGTACCAGTCTGACCTGTCCCACAAAGACCTCCTGCAGGATTATAATGGGCAAATGTCCCGGTATTACCTGGAGCGCACAGCGGGTAACCGCTCGGAAGGGTGGACGGGGTCGATCGCCAGACAGCTGGTTAACCCGAAGCGGCTTTACATGAAGGAATTTCTCGGCAGCCGCAAGCTGCCGTTGAAGTAGAGCAACAACCTGGAAAACACAAAAAAACTGCCATCCGTCACCGGACAGGCAGTTTTTGTTTTTGAGCCGAAGACATTTTATCCGAGCTGTCGTTTCTCCCGCTGTACAGGGGGAATCTCCGTCAGCTTCCCGTTTTCAAGACGCAGCACACGGTCGCACAAAGGCAGCATCCGTTGGTCATGAGTGACCAGCACGGCACTTTTGCCTGCGGCCTTCACTTGCTCGGCCATCAGGCTGACCACCTCATAGCCCCGTTCGGCGTCCAAGCTGGCTGTAGGCTCATCCGCCAGGAGAACAGAAGGATCATTCATCAGTGCCCGTGCAATGGCAGCCCGCTGGCGTTCGCCGCCGGATAGCTTCTCCGGGTAAGCTTGGCTCCGGTGGGCAAGACCGAGAGTGCGAAGAAGGGTATCCGCCCGTTTCGCCGCCTGGTTTTTGTCCTGTCCTGCCAGCTTGGCCACCAGCAGCAGCTGTTCTCTAACCTTCAGATAAGGAACCAGATGGGCACTCTGGAAGATAAAGCCCAGCTTGTGCAGGCGCAAGGCGGCCAGCTCCCGTTCGGTTTGGTTGCGGATGGCCTGGCCCTCCACCAGCACCTGGCCGCTGGTGGGTGCCAGCAAGGCGCCTGCAATGGACAGGAAGGTGCTTTTGCCTGAGCCGGAAGGACCCGTAACAGCCACCAGTTCGCCTTTTGCCACCTGAAGATTCAGCCTGTTCAGGATATGCCGCTCCGCACCGCCGTCCTGAAAGGTCCGGGTAATCTCATGAAGCTCTAATTGGGTTGTCATGCCGCAGCCCTCCCGATGGCGTCTAACGCGTCGATTTTGGCAACCTTCCATACGGAAACCAGTGATCCAGCCAGGGAAATAACCAGAAAGGCCAAGCAAGTCAACACCAGGGTGGAGGTATTCAGCAGGAAAGGCATGGACCCAGGCAAAGCGGCTTCAAACAGTTTAACCAAAGCAGTACTGATAACAAGGCTTCCTGCGGACAGCACAAGGACCTGGAGGGCAACGCTTTGAGCCAAATACCGGGTCCTGGCGCCCACAGCCTTCAGGATGCCGAATTGAACGGTTTTTTGGATGGTAATGACGTAGAAGAAAACCGCCAGGACAAACGCCGAAATGATATACAGGAAGGCAATCATCATCAAGAGGGAGCCCTGCTCCTCCTTGTACCCCGGAATCGCGGATACGGCATCGCTTTTGGTGATGACATCCGTCCCGGGCAAAGCCTGGGCCAGCTTCTCCGCCGTTGCTCCCGACCCTTGAATGGCAATGGCGTTATATGACCCATCCTTAGCCGTCATAACGCCTGCAGACCGGGCATTCAGCTCCGTCCAAGCTGCTGTGGGAAGAAAAACAACCGGCGTATGGCTGAAGGATTCATGCTTCACAAACCCGCGTACCGTCCAAGTGAGGCCGGAGGCCTGGTCCCTGAGCACCGATCCCAGCTGTACACCCGATTCCTTCAAGCTGTCATCTGCTATAATCCCACCCGCAGACAAGGCAGCAGGGGAGAGCCCCTCTGTGGTGTCAGGCGCCAGCCAGCCGTTCAGATCCACAGCAAACAGCGTAACATCAAGCTTGACGGAATCGCCCTCCGGAACCAGTGTCGTCATTCTGAGGCTTAGCGGGGTGGAATTCCCGGTTCCGGCAATCTGCCGCGCCGTTTCCAGTGCCTCGTCCCCGATCTGTGACCGGGTGAACCGGTTATCCGAATGCTCCTCCAGTATAAAATGCGTGGCTTTCATATTCTTGACAGCGGCAGCGCTGTCGTAGGCCAACCCCTGGGCCAGTCCGGTGACGAACAGCACCAGAAACGCCACCAGCACCATAATAACGGCGATCAGGGCATAGCGGGCCTTGGCGTGCCGGAGCTCACGTATCGCTAAAAACATCTCGCTTCCCTCCTCGTCATGAATCAGATCATGAACCCAGTATAGGAAGCCAAAATGAACGCCGTGTGAACGCCGGATTACAAATTGGGCAGAGTGACCGTGAACAAGGTTCCTTCCGGACTGCTGGAGACCTCAATGGTCCCGTTGTGGAGGCGTACGATCTTAGCGGCTATGGACAGCCCAAGCCCCGTACCGCCAGAATCGCGTTCACGGGCGGCGTCGGCTTTATAGAAGCGGTCGAACAAAAAGGGAAGATGCTCCGGAGCAATTCCGTCCCCGTTATCCCGAATCAATACCCGGCACCCGCCGCCGGCCATTTGCTCTGCACGGATATCCACGGTGCTCCCTGCAGGAATATACTTGACCGCATTGCCGATCAGATTGGTCCAAACCTGCATAAACAGCACTTCGTCCCCGTGCAGATGGACCGCCTCCGGTACCGACAGCTTAACAAGCAGCGCCTTTTCTTCAATTTGCCATTGGAATACCTGGACGGCTTGGCGGATTTGGGTTTTGAGGGAAAAGAGATTCCGCTGCAGCGCCTCCCGGCCCTGCTCCAGAGTGGAAAGCAGCAGCAGCTGCTTGCCCAGAACCGACAGGCGGCGGCTTTCGTCACCGATAATGCCTGCATAATGGGCTCTTTCGTCAGGGGAAAGCTCCTGCTCGGACAGTATTTTGGCAAAACCCTGAATAAGAGTGAGAGGGGACTGAAATTCATGGGAGACATTGGCCACAAACTGGCGCCGGCCTTCATCCACCCGCTCCAGCTCCTTGCCCATCAGCCGGAAATTACGCGACAGCTCCCCGATTTCATCCCTCCGTGAAACGGGAAGCTCCATCTGGTAATGCCCCTGGGCGATCCTTCTTGTCGCTGCAGACAGCCGGGTGATGGGCTTCACCACGTAGCGGGTGCTCACCAGGAAGAGCAGAATGCTGATGGCGACAGCGAATACACCCATCAGACCGAAGAAAATACGCAGCTCCCCAAACTGCAGAATTACGTCCGGCCGCAGAAACAGGGCATATTGCCGTTCCTGAAAGCGGAGGGGGACACCCACCGAATTGCTCAGCGCATTCTCAAAAAATCCGGAGATAAACGCCTGGTTGGGATATTCCGCAACGCCGTGATAAGGAGTGCCCTCCAAAACCTGCTCCTTGAGGCTGCTGTCCAGCTCCCGCTCCCGGAATTCCCTCCCGTAATAACGGTCATCCCCCCGGTTATCCGTCAGATAAATCTGGTACCCCAGCGCGGCGGCATTATGCAGATAGCTGTCCACATCCGTGCCCTCACGCTCTGCATACGACTGGAGCTGCTTGGCAATGCCAATCAGCTTCGTATCATTATAGGGCTTCAGCTTGGCGTGGTAATAGATATTGGAGCCGAGAAAACCCAGGATGCAGCTTAAGAGAATCACTCCAAGCGCAACCAGACACACCCGTGTATATAAGGATTTCATCCGTTGTCCCCCAATTCCAGCTTGTAGCCGATGCCACGAACCGTCTTGATGGTGAAATCTGCGGTGTAGTCTGCAAAACGCTGCCGCAGCCTCTTGATATGCACATCCACGGTCCGGTCATCCCCCTGGTAATCCGCTCCCCACACCAGCGTAATCAGCTCGTCCCGGGAGAAGAGGCGTCCGGGAAATTGGGCCAGCTGGGACAGGAGCTCAAATTCCTTCAGCGGCAGGAAAAATTCCGTTTCGCCATCAGTAACCTCTACATTCTGCCGGTCGATGGCGATCCGGTTCAACCGGAGCCGGTCACTGGCCGTACGGGTATAACGTCTGAATAACGCCTTCACCCGGAACACCAGCTCCGCAGGCTCGAAGGGTTTGGTCAAATAGTCGTCGGTCCCCCGGTCATAGCCCTTTTCCTTATCCTCCAGCTGGTCCCGGGCGGTGAGCATAATCACCGGAATATCCGCATGCTGCCGGATCCAGGCGCATAGCTCATAACCGTCGGCGCCGGGCATCATAATATCGATAACGGCCAGGTCCACGGCCGTTTCCTCCAGCAGCCGGATGGCCTCCAAGCCGTCGCGGGCTTCCAGGACCCGGTACCCCTCCTTGGTCAAAACATACCGGAGCAGCGTCCGGATATTGGCGTCATCATCCGCCACAAGCAGATTTTTCATGTGGGTAACCTCCATATGGATGAAGTGAAGCAACGTTATTGTGCTCAGGATCAGCCCTGCCGCAGCCGGGTGGGCGGGATTCCATGGAACTGACGGAACACACGATTGAAGGTGCGCACATTGCTGAAGCCGCATTCCAGCGCAATGTCCAGCATCGTCCGGTTAGTGCTGCGGATCAATTCCTCCGCCCGACTGACGCGGATGGAGTTCAGATAGGCGGGAAAGCTCATGCCCGTCATCCCCCGGAAGAACCGGGAGAAATAGAAGGGGCTCATCTGCGCGGCTTGGGCCGCCTGCTCCATGGTAATATCCCCGGCATAACCCTGCTCCAGGAAATCCAGCACCCGCTGCATCACCCGCATATTGGCCACCCGCCGTTTGGCATTGCCCTCATCCGCCGGCTCCAGCTCCATATGGCGAACGGCATAACCGCACATTTCGTGCAGGATGCCGGTAATGATCTGCTCATGGCAGGGACCTGCCTGCTGCCATTCCTCCTGGGCACGGTTCATAAACGACTCTATGGAAGGGGCAAGGGTGCAATAATCCTCAGGTGAACGGGCCCCGGAGCTTCTGGTCAAAAAAGGGGAAACGAGCCGCACATCCTGGGGCCAGCCTCCCGGCAATCCGATGAGTCCGGGATGAAAGATCTGGATAAGAAGGGCGGAGGGTTCCTCCTTACTGTCATAGAAATGGATGTCCCCGCTTGCGCAAAAGGCAAAATCCCCTTGCTCCAGCCTGCGCACCTCGCGGTTTATGCCCATCCAGATGGCACCTTCCTTGACATAAACCAACTCGACCTCTTGATGCCAGTGAGCCAGAAAATGGATATTGCGTGTCACAAAGGATTGGAAGCGGAGATTGGTCCGGTACTGCCTGTTCTCGTGAAAAGCTCTCATGCTGTTGCCCCTTTGCCTGGTTTTATGTTAACTCGCTAATGTGATAAATATAGCAAAAAATGTCCATATCCTCAATGAAAATGGCGAGAAAACCAACTGGCTGGGGCGTACAATGAAAGCGAATCAACTGATCTGCACGAGGCAGAAAGGATGGCGAACTGAGGATGACACAGATAAAGCAGGCGTTAATTGTAAAAGGTGGCTGGGACGGGCATGAGCCTGATCAGGTTTCCCGGATTTTTGCGGATATATTGGAGCAGGAAGGATTCCAGGTGGAGATTTCCGATACACTGGACAGCTTCCTTGACCAGGAAAAGCTGCTGGGTCTGGATTTGATTGTACCCGTCTGGACCATGGGTGAAATCAAAAAGGAGCAGCTGGAGCCGGTGATGAAGGCAGTGGAATCCGGCGTGGGTCTGGCAGGCTGCCACGGCGGGATGTGTGACGCCTTCCGCTCCAGCACAGAATGGCAATTTATGACCGGGTCCCAATGGGTAGCCCATCCGTTGAACGACGGAGTGGAATACCGGGTGAACATAGTGGCTTCCTCCTCCAGCCCGATTGTAGAGGGTATCAAGGATTTTACAGTCGTATCCGAGCAATATTACCTGCATGTGGACCCGGCGGTACAGGTGCTGGCTACCACTACATTTCCGGTAACGGAGGGGGCCCATTCCGCCAATGGCAGCATTGTGATGCCAGTGGTATATACCAAACGTTGGGGCAAGGGCAAGGTTTTCTACAATGCCTTGGGTCACCATGCGGATGTGTTTGATATTCCCGAAGCCAGGGAATTCATGCGCCGCGGCTTCTTGTGGGCAGCCCGGAGGGGGGAAGGAGAGCAAACATGGACAAGATAAACATCGGTATTATTGGCTGCGGCAACATCAGCGGCATCTATCTCACCAACTTGACCCAAACCTTCGCCAATACCCGGGTGGTGGCTTGCTCCGACCTGGATTTGGACAGGGCTGCCGCCGCCGCGGAGCAGTATGGCATTCCCCATGTACTTGGCACCAGCGAGTTGCTGGCCCGGGAGGATATCCAAATCGTGGTCAATCTGACCACGCCCAAGCACCATTACGAGGTGTCCAAACAGGCGCTTCTGGCCGGCAAGCATGTATACGTGGAGAAGCCGCTTACTCTGTCTCTTGAGGAAGGGAAGGCTTTGGTGCAGCTGGCCAAGGAGAAGGGGCTGATGCTGGGCTGCGCTCCGGATACCTTCCTGGGCGCCGGACTGCAGCTCTGTCGCAAGCTCATCGACGACGGATACATCGGCAGACCGGTGGCGGCAACGGCCTTTATGGCCTGCCACGGCCATGAGAGCTGGCATCCTGCGCCGGAGTTCTATTACCAGGGCGGCGGCGGTCCGATGTTCGATATGGGACCGTATTATCTGACAGCGCTGGCTTCTTTGTTGGGACCGGCGAAGACCGTTTGCGGCATGACCGCCTCGGCGTATGAAGAGCGGACCATTACAAGTGCGCCTAAGTTTGGCCAAAAGATCCCGGTGGAGGTCCCTACCCATGTAGCTGGAGCCATCCTCTACCAAAACGGTGCCGTTGCCACCATGATTACCAGCTTTGACGTCTGGAGCAGCAAGCTCCCGCGGATCGAAATTTACGGAACGGGAGGCACCCTGTACGTTCCCGATCCCAATACCTTCGGCGGACCTGTTCTGCTGCAACCTGCCGGACGCAAGGAGGCGCTGGAGATTCCGCTGATTCATGCCTATGATGAGAACAGCAGAGGGATTGCCGTAGCGGATATGGCCCGGTCCCTCATCACCGGGGATACCCACCGTGCCAATGGAGAGCTGGCCTTGCATGTGCTGGAGCTGATGCATGCTTTCCATACAAGCGCCGATAGCGCACAGTACGTGCAGCTGCAAACCTCCTGCGACCGTCCGGCGCCGCTTGCTCCTGGGCTGGTGAAGGGATATCTGGACCCGGCTTAATTGGGGGAGAGTGCCTCTTGACTTTTGGTGTCGGGCGCTGGTAATATGAGTTCAATTCATATTGCAATGCGCTTGACCAAAGACATGACCGCCATTGACGGGCCGTTCAGAGAGAGAAGCCACCGGCTGAAAGCTTCTCCGGCTAACGGATGTGCAGGTTACCCCTTTGGAGCAGTACCGGTGAACCCCGGGCCTCTGTGGCTGCGGCAGTATCCGGTACCGGCCGGTCTTCCGTTAACGGACTCCTTCAAGGACCTGAATTCTGCACCGGCTTCCCCGTATGGAAGCTGACGCGGGCCAGGTTGAACCAGGGTGGAACCACGAGCTGAACGCACTCGTCCCTTTTAGGGACAGTGCGTTTTTTTGATTTTTCATCCACTAAGAAAAATTGGAGGAGTCGAATATGGAAAATAATAACATGTTGTCAATCATACGCCAAACTGCCGCTTATGTACTGGCCCAGGCTGTTAAGCAGCTGTACGGGGCGGAGCAGGTGAAATTAGGTGTTGGCTCGGTTACCGAGGATGGCTTTTATTACGATTTTGATGTGGAAAAACCCTTTGTTGCCGAGGATCTTGCTGCATTGGAGAAGGAAATGGAGCGGATTATCCGGGAGGACCGCCCCATTGCCAGCCGGCTGGTCAGCCGGGAGGATGCGGCCCTGCTGCTCCGCCGGGAGCCGTATAAGCTGGAGCTGTTGGCAGGTTTGCCTCTGCAGGAGGACGGCAAGCTTTCCCTTTATGCCCAGTGGGAATTTCTGGATTTTCAGGAGGGGGCAATGCTTTCGTCCACTGGCGGCATTAAGGCGGTAAAGCTGCTTCATGCGGCAGGCGCTTATTGGCAGGGGGATGCCGACAACCGGATGCTGCAGCGGGTGTACGGGACTGCCTTCGCCAAGAAGGCCCACCTGAAGGAGCATCTGCATCTGCTGGAGGAAGCGCAGAAGCGGGACCACCGGAAGCTGGGCAGGGAGCTGGAGCTGTTTATGTTTTCCGAGGAAGCGCCGGGGATGCCCTTTTATCTGCCTAATGGGTTTGTGGTCCGTTCGGAGCTGGAAAACTTCCTGCGTGATGTCCAGAGCCGCCAGGGCTACCGGGAGGTGCGCTCTCCCTTAATGATGAACCGGCGTTTGTGGGAGCATTCCGGCCATTGGGACCACTACAAGGACAACATGTATTTCACTCAGGTAGATGAGGATGCGTTTGCTTTGAAGCCCATGAATTGCCCCGGCCATATGCTGGTGTTTAAAAACAGCCAGCATTCCTACCGGGAGCTGCCCATACGGCTGGCCGAGTTCGGCCAGGTGCACCGCCATGAATTTTCCGGCGCCTTAAACGGGATGATGCGGGTCCGCACCTTCTGCCAGGATGACGCTCATCTGTTTGTGCGGCCGGAGCAAATCGAAGAGGAGATTGCCCGGGTGATTGCATTGATCGGGCAGGTGTATGGCGTGTTCGGCTTCTCCTACCAGGTGGAGCTGTCCACCAGACCGGAGGATTCCATGGGATCGCCGGAGCTGTGGGAGGCGGCGGAGAACGCGCTGCGCAATGTTCTGGAGAAGGAAGGGCTACCGTACCGGACTAATGAAGGGGATGGAGCCTTTTACGGACCGAAAATCGACTTCCACATCCGGGATGCGCTGAAAAGGAGCTGGCAGTGCGGCACCATTCAGCTGGATTTTCAGATGCCGCAGAAGTTCGGACTGTCCTATGTGGGGGAGGATGGCGGCAAACATTGTCCGGTGGTGATCCACCGTGCGGTGTACGGCTCCATCGACCGGTTTATGGGCATCCTGACCGAACATTACGCAGGAGCATTCCCGGCTTGGCTGGCCCCGGTGCAGGTGAAGGTATTGGCGGTGTCGGATGCCCATGCGGATTATGCGCTGTCGGTGCGCGATGCTCTCCAGCAGGAGGGGATCCGGGTAGAGGCGGATCTGCGCCGGGAGAAGCTGGGCTACAAAATCCGCCAGGCTCAAATGGAAAAGGTCCCGTACATGCTGGTGGTGGGGGACGCGGAGGCGGAAGGGGCCGTGGTTGCCGTCCGCAAGCGGGAAGCCGGGGATTTGGGGAGCATGGCCTTGGAGGAATTGCTCGGACTGGTCCGGCAGGATATCGCAGGCAGGAAATAAGTTTAGCCGCAAAAAAGCA
This sequence comes from Bacillota bacterium, assembly GCA_023386955.1. Taxonomy (GTDB): domain Bacteria; phylum Bacillota; class Bacilli; order Paenibacillales; family NBRC-103111; genus Paenibacillus_AR; species Paenibacillus_AR mesotrionivorans. The sequence continues at coordinate 64,562 of JAEWIS010000043.1, read as the reverse complement.
GTCCCTACCGTTGATGGCGGCGGGGACTGCTTTTTGCATCTCCATTTTTGTTCATTTGCCTTAGTACAGATTTTGGGAGTGTTATCGTTACCGGCCCACATTCACAATCTTCCTCACCCATGTCGGTTCACTGGCAGCCGCCCGAACAAGACTGTCGGCGCAGTCCGCGAAGGAAATCTGCTGGAATGCAGCGATCCGTGCCCATGGTCCTGCGGTGTAGGTTCGTGTCGCGGGGCCTTCTTTCATACCCGGTGGTCGTACGATGACCCATTCCAGACTACTCCTTTGCACCTCACTCTCCGCAATTGCCTTATCCTTGACCGCCTTCGTGAAGATGCGGCGGTGCACGCTTAACGTCAATCGGTTACTGAAAGATAATTCCTTCCCGTCGCTCAGACCAATTCCGCTTTGCATCACTAACCGTTTCACTCCGGCGCGTTGACAGGCTGCTAATACATTTGGAATCCCTAAGGACATAACGCTACCAGGGGAGAGGTTCGCTGCAACGGCATTCAGGACTCCCTTCGAATTGCCGGCACCCTGGGCGAAGGTGCTGGTTGGGCCGATGCAGGTGATGACTGCCTCTGCACCGGCAATGGCTTTGGCCACACTATCAATGTCCATGACATCGCCCTTCCGGGAGGTAAGGCGTGCTGCAGCTGAAATGAGCTCCGGCCGGCGGGCCACAGCTATAACCTCATGTCCCAATTCAAGTGCCCGTTCTACCACTTTCGTTCCTGTTGCACCGGTTGCACCTATTACCGCAATTTTCATAAAATCCTACCCTTCATTTTTGAATATAATGCACACTAGTATAATAAGAAACATCTATGTATAATTGTAAGCAGACAATTGAAAATCTACAATTATTAAAAAAGATGATTCCGTGTATTAGTTCACACATATTGGATTATTGTGAAATAGCTAAGGGGAAGCGGGTGATATACACGTGCTGAAGCTCGATCGAAGGATACGCAAATCGCAGCATGCTATAAAAACGGCAGTTATTGAATTAATGATGGAAAAGGATTTTGATCAGATTACGATACAAGACATCTCGGAAAGGGCAGACGTGAGCCGAAGAACAATCTATCTTCATTATATGGATAAGTTTGATCTTCTGGATAAGCTCATCGAAGAACATATTCATGAGATGCAGGAGCTCTGTGATCTGGCCGAGGATAAGATGGATTATAGGAGTATGGGGGGACTATGGTTCGAATATTTGGAGAGTCATTCTTTGTTTTTTTCTGCCATATTGACGAGTAAAGGAGGGCCTTTTTTCCGCAATCGGCTCCTGGAATTTTTCCTCGAGAAGCTAACAATGAAAGAAAACGATATTTCTTTGGGGGGGAAATCAGGATTACCGAAGGGTGAAGAGGTCGATATTCAATTTTTGGGAGCGGCTATCGTAGGAGTAGTGGAATGGTGGATCAAAAATGGAAGACCACACCCACCTGATTTTATGGCTCAACGAGTAGGAGCATTGCTGGAGAAGAATCTTTGAGGTGCACTGTCACTACCGGCAAGAGCGTAGGCTCAAGGGTTAACACAAGCAGCCCATTCCGTCTACGGCGGAAAGGACTGCTTTTTGAGTTGGCACAAAAGCTGCCTATTTGCGAATGGCCCTTCCGGTTAAACTTGTGTACTGCTCGTCTGTCAACGGCTTGCTGTGGTAGAAGAGCGTATAGAAGCGGCTGACTTCTTTTTTCATATCATAAGAAAAGACATCCGGGTACAATAGCTCCGATAGCCAAATCATGCCCATATATCGGTTTATGGAGGGAGGGGAGCCCAGCCAATTGAAGGGATTGGCGGGAACCTCGTAGAATTTGCCGCCGGAGATGGCCTTCATGGTTTTCCAGGTGGGGTCGGAGGAGGCTTTGCCGTACATGCTGTTGGGGGCGAACAATATCACATCGGGCTTCCATTGGACAATCTGTTCCAGGGACACCTCGTTGCCCGTGCCTTTGCCGGAGGGATTATCCACCACTGCCGCATTGTCAGCCATCAGATCCAGGACCTCGGAATGGAAGGAGCCCTTGGCAATCACATTGGTGCCTGTGTCTCCCAGGCTGTACAGAACCTTGACTTTTTTATCACCGATTTTCTTCATGGTGTCGGTGGTGGTGGTGTATATTTCCTTGGTGTAATCGGAGAGTGTTTTGGCTTCCTGAGGCATTCCGAGTATCTTGCCCAAGGTATCATAAGCAGTGGACATGGTCGAAAGTGTGGCCTCTACAAAAATAGTGGGGATGCCCAACTGCTTCTGCACGCCGTCCATGTCCTCCACAATGCTGCTCTTTTTCTCGCCGATGTCGATAATCACCTGGGGTTTGGCGGCGGCCAGCGCTTCCTTGTTCAGATTGCCGGAGCCGTAGAACTGGCCGAACACCGGCAGCTTGAGATATTTGTCATCCATAAAAGCCCCTGCATCGCCGTTCCACTTGTTGGACAACCCCACCAGCTTGTCCGGTGCCAGGGCAAACAGCACCATTTGGGCTAATTGTCCGGAGGGCGCAATCCGTTCAATAGAACTGGGAAGCTCTACCTTCCGCCCAACTGAGTCGGTGAAGGTTACAGTGGCAGGAGCGGCAGGGGAGGGCTGGGCACTAATGGCAGCCGTTGCGGCAGCAGAAGGGGATACTGTTGGAGCGGCCTGCGGCGTTTCCTTGCTTGAGGTGCCGCAGGCGGGCAGCCAGGTGAACAATAACAGTGCTGCCACTCCCATTTTCGCTGAACGTAACCGATTTTCAACAAATATTGATTTCATATGCTTCACTCCTTTTTTATAGTTGGAGACTGTCACGAAATAAAGGCTAGGCTGACGAACTGGTGGAACCGCCGGAGGACTAACAGAACCGTCGAAATGCTAACAGCCTTGAGAAGCAAACTGTGGGAGAGCTAACGGAACTCAGAAGCGAACCGCCAGAGCGTTAACGGAACTCAGAAGGGAACCGCCGAAACGCTAACGGAACTCAGCGACTCTTAGCAGCTGAAATTGAACCAATTTGATTTGTAACGGAATTCAGCGACTCTTAGCGCCCATTCTGCACCCCATTTTGCCTGAAAAAGCGGGCTAAGCGTCGATAAGTTCCGTTAGCGCGCCGAAATATTGGATTCTGGCTTCTAAGCGTCGTATCGTTCCGTTAGCGCGTCGAGGTCGCGGAATCCATCCTCCGAGTGTCGCTGAGTTCCGTTAGCCTACCGGGTGCCTGTCGTGGTAGCGGAACCCGGGTGGCTGAGCCTCGCTTAGTTCCGATAGCGCGCCAAGGCAACGGTTTCCAGCCACTGAGTGTAGCTAAGTTCCGATAGCGCGCCAAGGCGACGGTTTCCAGCCACTGATGTGCTAAGTTCCGTTAGCAACCCCAGGCAGCGGATCTAGCCGCTGACAACGGCTAATTTCCGTTCGCTGTCACCCGCAGCTCCTGCCGGAACGGCAAATCCCGGGATACAGACGGAAACCGCTCCGCCGTACAGCTTCTCCAAGGCAATATCCACGCCGTACAGCTCCTTCAGCAGCTCTCCGTTTATGACCTCACCGGGTGTTCCCCACGCGAATACCCGGCCATCCTTCATGGCCAGCACCCGGTCGGCAAACAGCAGCGCCTGGTCGGGGTTATGGGTGGACTGGATTACCGTATACCCGTCCCGGGTCAGCTCCTTCACCCTCTGGAGCACCCGGAGCTGGTTGCCGTAATCCAGGTTGGCCGTGGGTTCATCCATGAAGAGGATCCGCGCCTGCTGGGCCAAAGCCCGGGCGATGAGCACCAATTGACGCTCACCCCCGCTTAATTCCAGGAAGCTGCGCTCCCGCAGATGGAGAATCCCTAGCCGCTCCATAGCTTCGTCCGCCAGCCCCCGCTCCTTCTGCCCGGGAGAGGACATGAGCGAAAAGTGCGAGGCGGTGCCCATCAGCACCATGTCCTGCACCGAATAGCTGAAGGCCGGAGAATGGGATTGGGGCACATACGCCACCAGCCGGGCCAGCTGCGCCGGAGCAAGCTTACGGATATGATGCCCCTCCGCCGTAATGCTCCCCGAATATCCCGTAAGTAACCCCAGCATACAGCGGAACAGGGTGCTTTTGCCTACCCCGTTGGGCCCTAACAGACATAACAGGGAGGGCTCCTCCACGGAAAAGGTAATGTCCGTTAACACCTGCTTGCTCCGGTAGGAGAAGTGAAGCCGGTCCACCTGAATGCTCATCCGCTGTTCCCTCCGTTTTTCAGAATCAGGCTCAAAAAGAAGGGAGCTCCGATCAATGCCGTCAGGATGCCGATCGGCACCTCGCTCACCCATACATTCCGGGACACATTGTCCACGATCAAAAGGAAGATCGCCCCGGCCAGCATGGCTGCAGGCAGAAGCCGGCTGTAATTAGGACCGGCCAGCTTCCGGGCCAAATGTGGAATTACAAGTCCCACCCAGCCGATCATACCGCTGACGGCGACACTGGAGGCCGTGATCAAAGTTGCCGACAGGATCACTGTCATTCGGACCGCCCCCGTATGTACGCCCATCGCCCGGGCTTCCTCCTCGCCCAGAGTCAGCACATTGATCCGCCACCGCAAGAGATATAGCGGGAGCATCCCCAGCAGCATGGGAACCATAATGAACTTCACGTCCGAGGGCTGGGCTCCGGCTAAACTCCCCATCAGCCAATAGGTGATGGCTGGAAGCTGGTCGTTGGGGTCCGCCACCAGCTTCACAAACGAGGTGCAGGCGGAGAAGAGGGAACCGATCATGATGCCGGATAAGATCAGAACCAGCACCTGTCTGCCTTTGCCCCGGCGCCCGATAAACAGCACCAAACCGACGGAGAGGAGGCTGAACAGAAAGGCGCTGGCGGTAATATCCCGCTTGGAGCCCTCCAGCAGAATGGCCAAAGCGGCGCCGAAGGCTGCTCCGGCGGATGCCCCCAGCACATCGGGAGCAGCCATGGGATTATGGAATATCCCCTGGTACGCCGCTCCGGCGGCGGACAAGCAGCAGCCTACCAGACAAGCCAGCACAATCCGGGGGAGCCGCACCTGGAAGAAGATTGCCTGCATTTGCCCATCCGTTGTTGGCAGGCCCAAGCTATTGCCGAGATCCGGCAGCAGCATATGAAGCACCTGACCCGGCGTAATGGGATAACGGCCCATATTCAGCGACAGCACCACCAGGACAAGGAGCAGCAAACCAAGTCCGGCTAAAAGCGGGATCATCCTGCGGCTGGACAACTGTATCCCTCCCTATTTTTTCGACAATTGTAGCAGGCTGGGGAAAACTCTGTCAATGATTAAATTATATTTAGATATAATTAAATATATTTAATTTGTGAAAGTTATAAAATATAGGTTGATTATTCTGAAAATAACCGGTAGATTATGTTTCATTACTATATCTAGATATGTTTAGTGTGATTGAAGAAAGGGTGAGAACATGAAGCTTGTCACAGTAGCAGGGCCTCCGTCATCCGGGAAAACCTCGGTGATTCTCCAGCTGGCTGAATCTCTCAAGGAGAAAGGCTGGACCTTGGGTGTAGTCAAATTCGACTGTCTAACCTCCTTTGACCAGCACCGGTACCGGGAAGCGGGTATCCAGGTCCAGGTAGGGTATTCCGGGAAAGTGTGCCCCGATCATTTCTATGTGAGCAATATTGAGGATGCGGTGGACTGGGGGCGGAGAATGGGGCTGGATCTCTTGATTACCGAAAGCGCCGGCTTATGCAACCGCTGCTCCCCCCATATCCGCGGCATTCTGGCGGTGTGTGTGATCGACAGTCTGTCGGGCATTCATACGCCCCGGAAAATCGGGCCGATGCTCAAGCTGGCGGATCTGGCTGTGATCACCAAGGGGGATATTGTATCCCAGGCGGAGCGGGAGGTGTTCCGGTTTAATGTGCGGCAGGTGAACAGCCGGGCGTCCATCCTGCATGTGAATGGCATCACGGGCCAGGGGGCGTTTATGCTGGGCAAACATGTGGCGGCGGCACCGGAAACCCTCACGCTTCGGGATATGCGGCTCCGTTTTACCACACCGGCCTCTGTCTGCTCCTATTGCACGGGGGAAACCAGAATCGGGGAGGGCTACCAGATGGGGATGCTGAAAAAAATGGACTTCAGGTATGCGCCATGACCTACCCGGAGCTGATTCATTCCCACACTATCCGGCAATTGGAGCAGCTTTATCCGGTTACCCGTGATTTTCTGCTGAACTTGAATCTGGAGGGGCTGCCGGACCATCTTCCGCTGCATCAAGCGCTGGAGCATGCCAATGCGGAGCGGCTGGCAGAGTTCGGATATACACCCGTTGAGGTGCTGGGGCAGCTGGAGGAGTTTCTGGAGTCGGTACTTGCCAACCCGTCGGTGGAGGACATCCATACCCTGACCATTCTCGGCGGCCAAGACAAAACCGGCAGGGCGGAGGATATACAGCTAACCATCTGCAAGGGGGAGATTGTGAGCATTGTTGGCCCTACCGGGTCCGGCAAAAGCAGACTCCTGGGTGATATCGAATGTGTAGCCCAGGGGGACACCCCTACAGGGCGGCGGATTCTCGTGAACGGAGCCGCGGCGGACGATGAGTTCCGCTTTGCCATGGAAGGCAGGTTGGTGGCGCAGCTGTCGCAGAACATGAATTTTGTGGTGGACCTGAGCGTGGCGGAGTTTCTGACCATGCATGCCCGGAGCAGGCTTTGTGCAGATCCGGAGGCCGTGGTCAGACAGTGCTTCTCCTGCGCCAACGGGCTGGCGGGGGAGAAATTCAACCTGGATACCAAGGTGACGCAGCTCTCCGGCGGCCAATCCCGTGCTCTCATGATTGCGGATACGGCGTATATGAGCGCATCCCCCATTGTGCTTATCGATGAGATCGAGAATGCGGGCATCGACCGCAGGGAGGCAGTTCATCTGTTGGCCGGCCAGGACAAAATGGTGCTGATGTCCACCCATGATCCGGTGCTGGCCTTAAGCGCCGATAAGCGGATTGTGATCCGCAACGGCGGGATAGCCGCCATTCTGGAGGGTTCGGATGAGGAGCGGGAGAGCCTGGCCCTTCTGGAGGATTTGGACAGGCAGATGATGGAGGTCCGCCACCGGCTGCGCCGGGGGGAACGGATCAAGCCTGGAGTTTGGAAGGAGGAGCTTTAAATGTGGGGTTTATATGACGCTATGATAGAAGGGATACCGGAGGATTGTCTGGTGAAGGATCTGGTATGCGGCCATGGCCGGGTCCTGGTGGAAAGCGAGCTGGGGTTTGGCTTCAGTGGAATTGTGACCGGACGGACCCGGCCTGTGACGCTTTTGTCCAAACCTCCGGGTATGAAGCTGAAGGAGCTGGCCCAATGTGTGAAGTCCTGGAATCTGGAGGAGGCCAGCGTGGGTCAGGCAGCGATCAACGCCTATTACAACGCCTTGCCGGTGGCAACAGCTAATGGTGTACCCGTCTCCCATGTGCGGTTTGCGGAGGACCGGATCCACGACCCGTTTATTTCCTACCAGAATGTGATCCGGGGCAAAAAAGTGGCTGTGGTAGGGCACTTCCATTATCTGGACCAACTGTTCCGCCCGGTATGCGATTTGTCCGTGCTGGAGTTTATCCCGCAGGAGGGAGATTATCCGGAGTGGGCCGCGGAGGCGCTGCTGCCGGAGGCGGAGTTTGTGGTGATAACGGCGACGGCACTGGTGAATAAGGCACTGCCCCGGTTTTTGAAATTGATTCGAGGAGCCAAGGTTGTGGTGGTGGGGCCGTCTACGCCCATGGCACCGATGCTGCAGGAATTCGGCATCTCGGATTTGTCCGGTATTGTGATCAAGGATGGGGCCAAGGCCCGCCGGATCTGCTCCGGGCAGGAACATCTCAAAATATATACCAGCGGCCAGAAGGTCAGCCTGAGGTTTGAATCATCTCAAGTTGAATCATCACAATAGGAGGGAACCCGTATGCATTTTGCATGGAATGAGGAAACCATAGCTTGGTTTAAAGCGGCCAGCGCCTATACGGACTTCCACCGGAAGCTGGCGGACCGGCTGCGAAAGACGGTGAGCGGGGCGGAGCTGATGTACGACATTGGCTGCGGTTTGGGACTGCTCTCCCAGGAGCTGGCTGGGGAGGTGGGGCGGATTGTCGGGGTGGATATGAACCGGGAGGCCCTGGCCTCTTTGGAGGCGGATGCTGCTGCCCGGGGCATCGGGAACATCTCCACGATGCATGGGGATTGTTACCAGACGGAGCCAGTTTGTGATGTCATACTGATGTCGTACTTCGGCAGCAGCACACTGGAGTTTTTTCTGCCGTTCTGCAAGCAGCTGATCTCTATAGTGGACCTCAATGAAGGCAGCAGCATGGGGGGCAAGGGGCTTTCCGGAGGCAAACGAAAGCGGCAAACGGCGGATAAGCTGGAGCGGCAGCTGAAGGAGGCAGGCAGGCGCTACACGTTGGAGCCGGTATCCCTGGAATTTGGCCAGCCCTTCGTCTCCAAGCCGGATGCCATGCGTTTCCTGCAGGTGTATTACGGCAGCACCCCAGAGGAAACAGAAGCCTGTATGGCCCGACGGCTGGTCCAAGCAGAGCAGGCTCCGTACGCCTATTACCTGCCCTACACCAAACATATGGGTGTGTTCCGTATTGAAGGAGGCGGACAAGCATGCATGTGTTCCTGACAGGGGAAATTGGTGTGGGGAAAAGCACCGTGATCGGCATGGTGCTGGCAGAGCTGGACATCCGCCCGGGGGGCTTCGTCACCGGCTTCGGACCGGAGAGAGCCAGCCCGGACCGCAGGCTGTATCTGAATCCAGCCTGGGAGGAGCCGGCTTACGATGAAGCCCATGCCGTAGCCCGGTTCGGGGAAGGGTTTCCGCCGCGGCCGGATTCCGTTGCCTTTGATCAATTGGGCAGTGGTTATCTGGTCGCCTGCCGGACATGGGCAAGGCTCCTGCTGATGGATGAGCTGGGTCCCTTGGAGCGGGATGCCCGTTTTTTCCAGAGAGCGGTGCTGCTGGCCCTTGACGGACCCATTCCCATCCTGGGGGTGCTAAAGCAGTCAGGTCATCCCTGGATGGACACCATTATCCGGCATCCGGCGGTAACGGTGCTTTCCGTAACAGCAGCTAACCGGGACGGTCTGCCGATGCGGCTGGCGGAGGAGTTTCGCACAAAGCTTAGCCTCCATTCGGATAATGAATCACCATGCTGAGCCGGACCATATCATGTCCGGAATTGTGGTAGGAGTGGGACCTGTCCGCCAGAAAGCGGATGGCGTCCCCTTTTTTGACGGTATATTCCTCTTGGTTAACCCGGATGGTCAGCTCCCCCTCGAATATAGTGACCGACTCCTCCGTACCCTCCCGGTGTGGCTCCGAGCTCAGATATCCCCCTTTATCCATTTCAATGGTATACATCTCAAAACGTCTTTTTTCGTCAAAGGGAAAATAGGCATAATACCGGCATTTCCCGTTATCCTCTACCAGGACCTGCACCTGTCCGGAGGTAATAACCGCGGCATCCGGCACAGGCTCGTTGATGAGGGAGGTAAAGCTGGTTTTCAGGCCGTTGGCGATTTTCCACACGGTATTGATCGTCGGATTGGATTCACCCCGTTCGATTTGACCCAGCATGGTTTTGCTGACCCCGCTGAGCTCCGCCACCTTGTCCAGGCTTAACCGGTGCCGGTCCCGAAGATTCTTCAGGTTTTTCGCTAACACCACATTAATGTCGTCCATTTTACTGCCCCCTATTGTGCTATATAACGACCATAATATATAATATGACGTACACGGACGTTATTGCGTTCATTTTGTGTATTATAACATATCCATGGGGTGGTAAAAATGTTTTCGACCGGCTTTTTTATGTATGTATTCGTTTCTTCCTTTACACCTGGGCCTAATAATATGATGAGTATGCACAATGCCAGCAAATTCGGCTTTGTCCGCACCGTCCGGTTTGTATTGGGGGCGGCCTCCGGTTTTTTCCTGATTTCACTTCTGTGCGGTTTATTCAACGTGGTCCTCCGGCAATATCTGCCGTCAATAACCGGGGTTATGAATGCTCTAGGATGTTTGTATATGCTTTTTTTGGCCTATGCCATAGCCATCAGCAAACCCGGCAGGGAAGGGGAAACCAGGGAGCTGAACAGCTTCCGGGCAGGTGTGGCCCTTCAATTTTTGAATGCCAAGGGAATACTCTACGCGCTATCGGCTATATCCACCTTTGTGATGCCCTTCGATGACTCATGGCGGACGCTGCTACTCACCGCTCTGATTCTTGGGGGGACTGCGGTCCTCTCGGCAGGCTCATGGGCTCTGTTCGGAGGGATATTCAGCCGGTTTTTGGGCAAATACCACCGGCCTTTCCAGGCGGTTATGGCCTTGATGCTGGTATATGGTGCGATATCCGTCTATTTGTAGCCTCTGGACAGCTGCACCAGACGGTCCTGATCCAGCACCCGGATGGTTCTGTGGCGCATATTGATGATGCCGCCCTCTACCCAGTTGGACAGCTTCCGGCTAAGAGTTTCCGGGGAGGTGCCCAAAAGAGCGGACAGGTCCTTTTTGGCGGCGGGAAGCTCCATCTCCTGGGTAAGGCGTGACCCGCGTTTGTCCCGGCAATGGATCAAAAGCCTGGCCAATCGCTGCTCCACATCCAGCACATTCATGGCGTCAGCCCATTCGTCAGCCTGCTGGAGCTGTTCGGCCGCCGCCTGCAGGAAGCGGTAGGCCAGCTGGGGCTGGCGCTCCAGAAGCGGCAGGAAATGCCCGCCGGAAATCCGGCAGACAACAGAGGGGACCAGAGCCTCTGCAGTTGCGTAATACTGCTTCTCCTGCAGAAGCGCGAATTGGCCGAAGGCATCCCCCGGATATAATAGCCTAAGGATATGCTCCTTGCCCGTGTTGGAATTCCGGCTCAGCTTTACCAGACCGTCTACCAGAATATAGAGTGCATCCGCACGTCCGCCTTCCAGGAAAACCGCCTCGCCCTTGTCCGGAAAGCGGAAGGCTGCATATGGGGATAATTGCTGCAGCTCCTCCAGCGTGAGGGATTGAAATACCGGTACTCTCCGCAAAAAGCTGGTTAAGCCTGTGCTGCACCGTTCACATTGTTGCACGTATAGTCACTCCCGGCATGATGTTGTTTGACTATAGGCTACATGGACAGGGGGTTGTCCATTGTGATGAGGGTCACATTTGCCGGGGGTAAACTTGATCTGGATCAAGGCAGCCCCCGCCAAATTGTGGCATGATAGGCCTGTAAACAACCAGCAAGGGAGGGAAGAGCAATGAATGCTTTTACGTTTTCAGATATGGGCTCCATCACCAGAACGCAGCTGGGGGATCAGGTGCCGCTGGAGCTGTTCCGGACCATCCGGCTGATAGGAATGTATCAAGGCCTGCCCATGGGCGGCAAAGGCACAACCCTGACCGTGGGACGGAAAATCGGGGAAAGCCTGCCCGTGAACAGTCTGGAGGAGCTGCTGCAGCTGATCCAGGACCTGAAGATCGGAATCCCCCGGGTTCTCTCCAGGGAAGAGGGGACGGTACGCGTTGCCATGGATGATTGCTTTTGTAAGGGCCTGCCGGTCATGGACGAAAAGATGGTCTGTGATCTGGAGGGAGCGATCATGGAAGGAGCGTTAAGCCGGATTTGGGGGAAACGGGTAAACGTCCGGGAAACCAAGTGCAATATGAGCGGCCATGAGCATTGCGAATACGAGATCCGGTTTTGACCTGGAGTATGGTTCCAACTACAAATAAAAAGTATTGACGGATAACATGGGAAATGCTAGTATACGGATAACCGATTAAACACATAGGAATTAATGACTAAGTTGACCGGACCACCGGAAACACAGCTGCCGCCTCCTGCGTAACCTACGCGGATGCTCCTGTGTTTTTTCTTTTTTTCGGCCTAATCCTTCACCGTTAAAATAATGAACGCTGAAGGAAGTTAAGGAAATGCGGGGTTAGATGGAATGGAGGATACAAGCAAAACGTCCATGGAGGAAACGGATTGGCTGTTCCGCAGAATGGTGCGCAAATTCGTCAAGGAACGGGACAAGATTCTGGTGGAGGGGGTGACCCTGCCTGGAATGATGATTCTCCGTAAGCTGGCTGATCAGGGGGAGCAGCGGCTGGGGGAGCTTGCGGGTGAAATGGATTTAACCTCAGGCGCCATTACCGCTATATGCGACAGGCTGGAGGAGTTGAATTATGCCGTCCGAAGCCGGCCTAAGGAAGACAGACGGGCGGTGGTGCTGTCCCTTACGGAGAAAGGCAGGGACATGTTTGAGCGTAACCGGAATATCGGGGGACGGTGCATCAGTATCCTCTTCGACTGCTTCACTGAGGAGGAATTGCGGCAGCAGACGGAATTCTATCGGACCCTCTACAAGAAGCTGGAGCATTTCTCCGAGACCATACTCCTATTGGCGGAATCCAATGCGGCCGGGCAAATGAAACTCCTTCCAGCAGCGGAGAAGAAGAAAACAACGGGGAAATTGGAGAGGAATCCGCAGCAAAGCAATTATTTAAGTTATTAATCATTAATGTCATAAAGAACCATTAGGAGGCGATATTATGGGACATCCCACCATTTATCCAACAGGAACAACGGTTTACGCCCCGGACAAAGCGTGGAGCGGCTATACCCTTTATCAGGCTGCCGATGTGGGGGCGCTGCTGATTGATATGAGCGGCAGAGAGGTACATCTTTGGAAGGGGCTGCGGGGTTTTCCAAACAAGCTGCTGCCCGGCGGTTATGTTTTCGGCAGCACAGGCCTGCGGGATCCCAACTACGGATTCCAGGATGAGGTGGATGTGGTGCAGGTGGATTGGGAGGGCAATGTGGTCTGGAGATTCGACCGTTATCAGTGGATCGAAGACCCGGACCATGAGCCCCGCTGGATGGCCAGAGCCCACCATGATTTCCAGCGGGAGGGGAATCCCGTGGGGTATTACGCTCCCGGCTTGAAGCCCCAGGTTCATGGCGGCCGCACCCTGATCCTGGCTCATAAGGATGTCCATAATCCAGCCATCTCGGATAAACCACTTTTGGATGATGTGATTCTGGAGGTGGACTGGGAGGGCCGCATTCTGTGGGAATGGGCCTGCAATGAGCATTTTGAGGAGCTGGGGTTTGACGAAAGCGCCCGGAATGTGCTGTTCCGCGATCCCAACGGCAGAGCCTTCGGCAACAGCGGAGGCGGGGATTGGATGCATATTAACTCCGTCTCCTATGTAGGACCCAATAAGTTTTATGACCAGGGAGACCTGCGCTTTCATCCGGACAATATTATATGGGACGGACGGGAAACCAACATTATCGCGATCATCGACAGGGAAACAGGAAGGATCGTCTGGCGCCTCGGACCGGATTATTCCTTGCCGGAGCTGAAGGAAATCGGCTGGCTCATCGGCCAGCATCATGCCCATATCATTCCCAAGGGACTGCCCGGTGAAGGGAATCTGCTGGTATTCGACAACGGCGGCTGGGCCGGGTATGGCCTTCCTAATCCGTCGTCGCCCTATGGGCAGAAGAATGCGCTGCGGGACCACTCCCGGATTCTGGAGATCAACCCGGTGACGCTTGCGGTCGAATGGCAATACACGCCTACAGAGGCCGGGTTCCAGGCTCCATTGGATTCCTACCGCTTCTATAGCCCCTACATCAGCTCTGCCCAAAGACTGCCCAACGGCAACACTCTGATTACAGAAGGGGCAGACGGGAGAGTATTCGAGGTGACCCGGGAGCATGAGCTGGTTTGGGAATACATTTCCCCTTACAAAAATAAGCGCAATTCCAATATGGTGTACCGCGCTTACCGGGTTCCCTATGACTGGGTACCCCAACTGGAGAAGCCGGAGGAAGCGGCCATTCTTCCCTTGGACCCGGCGGACTTCCGGGTTCCGGGAGCCGCCCCCAAAGGGGCTGCCTCCGTTGCCGAGGTGAACGTCTCCGCTTCTTATGGAGAAGGGGCACTATGCGTTGCCCGGATTGATGAGGACAATAGGAGGCTAAAATAATGAATAAATCTCATTCTTCCTTAGGTTTGGTCCGTTGGGCAGGCGCCGGATTGCTGGTTTACTCCCTGGCGGTTTTTGCTTCCGCTTGCGGTACCAAAGCAGACGGAGCCGCTCCCGGCAGCCCGGCCGCCTCCGGCGGAGCATCATCAGCCGCAACCCAGACCCAAGCAGCGGTCGCCGTTAAACCCGTCAAAATCCGCTTCGGCCTGGATACGGCGGCAGGGGGTTCCCTGCAATTCCGGCAGGCCCAGGAGCAGGGGTTCTTCAAGAAATTTGCCGTGGAGGCGGAAATCAGCAACTTCGCTTATGGCATCGACACCATTAATGCGCTATTGGTGCAGCGTACGGATACCGCTACGGCTGCGGATTATGCGCTGCTTAACTCCCTGGGCAAGGGCGACATGAAGATCGTAAGCACCCTGACTCGGGCTACGGAGGCTTCCTCCCGAACCACGGTGCTGCTGGTGAAGGGGGACATTACCAAACCCGAGGAGCTGAGAGGCAAGAAGCTGGGCGTTGCCCGGGGAACGGTCTATGAATATGTCTGGGCGAAATTTCTGGAGAAGCTCAACATCGATGAAAAAGACGTCAAGATGGTATATTACAGCACACCCGATGAAGCCATCGTGGCTTTGACCAAAGGGGAAATGGACGCCGTGTGGAGCGGAGGGGCCCTGCTGGAGAAGTTCCTCAAGGTGGACGGCATCAAAAGCCTGGGGGACATGAACCAGACTGATGTGAAAATCAGTTCCTTCCAGGTTGTCGATGCCGGGTACCTGAAGACCAATGCCCAGACCGTCACCAATTATTTGAAGGCGGTGAAGGAGGGGATCGACTACATACCGGCCCATAAGGAGCAAACCGCAGAGTTGGCTTTCCGGGAAATCAAGCTGCCCAAGGAAGGGGTTCTGAAAGATCTCGACACCCAGAATTATGTGCTGGGCTTCACCAAGGAAGACTACCAGCATCTGGAGAGCATGAAGGCTTGGCTGGAGCAACGGGGCATTCTCAAGGACAAATATGAGCTGAAGGATAAAATTGATGTGGAGGCCCTAAAAGCCGCCTTTCCCGAATCGGTGACCTACACTAAATAAATCCCGGAAGGAGGGAGCGCCATGTCATTGGCGGTTAAAACCAATACCATATTCATTGAGCGTTTGCGCAAAAGCTTCTCGGCTGGTACGGCTGCAGAGCCCCATTACATCATTAAGGATGTAGATTTGGTGGTCAAAGGCGGTGAATTTTTTATCCTCTTGGGTCCCAGCGGTTGCGGCAAGTCCACTCTCCTGAGCATGATTGCCGGCTTCGTCGGCAAAACAGAGGGGCGGCTCTCGGTGGATGGGGAGGAAATCCGCAAACCCGGCAGAGACAGAGCCATGGTTTTCCAGCAGGCGGACGCCTCCTTGTTCCCCTGGCTGACTGTCCGGGAGAATGTAGAATTTGGACTTCGTATGAAGCATATTCCCCGCAAAGAGCGCAGGGAAAGCTCGGACCGCTTCATCCGGCTGGTGGGGCTGGAGGGCCACGAGGACAAATTTCCCGACGCTCTCTCCGGTGGAATGAAGCAGCGGGTGCAGCTGGCCCGGGTGCTGGCCAACGATCCGGCGATTCTGCTCATGGATGAGCCCTTCGGCGCTCTGGACGCCATGACCCGGAGGACTATGCAGAACGAGCTGATCCGGATATGGCAGGAAACAAGGAAAACCGTTATTTTTGTTACCCACGACATTCAAGAGGCCATTCTGTTGGGCCAAAGGGTGGGGATTATGTCTGTCGGCCCCGCCTCCCGGATCACGGATATCTACGAGGTGCCGCTGTCCTATCCCCGGACCATTACCGATTCCGCCTTTAATGCCCATTACAGCTCCATCCAGAGGCACTTTGGGGAATGAAAAGAGAAGATTAGGAGGTTGCCACAATGCTCTGGATTCTGCGCAAAAGCTATCAAACGGGGATATTTACCTGGATCATCGGACTCCTGATCTGGGAAGCTGCCGCCTCCGTATCCAATCCGGACTTTCTGCCCGGACCGTACCGGACTCTGCAAGGGGCCCTGGAGCTGTCCCAGGACGGGTCCTTGTTCCGGTATATCGGCATCAGCTTCCTGCGGGTGCTGACAGGGTGGGTACTGGGCAGTGCTATTGCCATCCCGCTGGGTATTATCATGGGACGCTTCAAATCGTTCCGGGCGGTAACGGAGCCGTTCCTCAATTTTATCCGGTTTATCCCGCCGCTGGCCTTCATCACCTTATTCATGCTTTGGTTCGGCATCGGAGAGAAGTCGAAGATTATGCTGATTTTGTATTCCACTCTGTTCATCGTTCTTCTGAATACCATGAGCGGCGCCTTGGCTGTAGAGGAGGATAAGGTCCGTTCGGCCCGGAGTATGGGTGCGTCCGAGTGGCAGATCTTGCTCCATGTGATCGTGCCCGCCACTGTCCCGTATATGTTCACCGGCATCCGCCTGGCCATGGGCTCCTCCTTTATGGCGATTATCGGGGCGGAGATGGTGGCCGCCAATAGCGGTGTGGGGTTTATGATCTGGAATTCGCGTCTGTACTTCAAAACGGACTGGATCTTCGTGGGGCTTCTGTCCTTGGGGATTATGGGCTTTGCAGCCGACCGGGCGCTGGGATTGCTGGGCGGACTGACTCTGCGGCGTTATGGTATAGCGGGGAAGGGCAGGACTGTGCAGGCAAGAGGGAAATGAGTGTAAAGCACGAAAAAAAGCCGGAGAACCGGCTTTTTTTGCTTTTAACGGGCTCTTTTACCCGAAGGTCAGTAGGCGGTAACGCCCAGCTTGTTGATAATTTCTTCAATAAAGACCGGCTCATCCTCCGGTGTGCGGGAAGTAATCAGATTGCCGTCCACCTTCACCGGCTGGTCCAGATAGCTGCCGCCCGCGGCGATGACCTCTTGGGCGATGCCGGGGTATGACGTAAGGGTTTTCCCCTTCAGCAAATCGGCCTCCGCCAGCAGCTGGGGTCCATGGCAGATGGCGGCGATGGTGATGCCTGCTTTGTCCGCTTCCTGGACAAACTTGATCATATACGGATCATGCTTCAGCTTCTCCGGTGATGTGCCGCCGGGAATAATGACAGCTTCATAATCGGTAGCATTGGCTTCCTTGGCGGATAAATGGGATGTATACGTAATGGTGCCTTTTTTGCCATGGAGCTCTTCATTGGCATTCAAGCTGATGATGACGGCGTCATTGCCGTTTTTGGTAATGGCTTCATACGGATTCTTCATTTCGGAATCCTCGAATCCGTCCGCCAGCAGAAATGCAACCTTCTTGGTCATTTGTTTCATTGTGCACAACTCCTTTTTGGGATGGATGGCGAAAGACTCTCCTCTATAGTATTACCCCGGATGGCGGGGAAGATAAACAAAAAGTCCAAGATATCACTGCTTGCACATTCATGACCTAGAACAGGACATATGTCCTAACGGCTGATTCGGCGGTTATCGTTTAATGATGGAAGACGAATTTTGCAGTAAGGGGAGAGGAATATATGAAGGGATTTGCTTATGCCTTTTTGGGCGGGGCACTCATTACCCTCCAGGGAGTGGCCAATTCCCGTATCGGTACGGATATGGGGACCTGGCAGGCGGCTGCGCTTACCCAATTCACCGGTTTTGTAGCAGCGCTGCTCCTGATGTTGGCCGTCACCGGAGGGAAACCCGGATTGGGCCCGCTCCGGCAAGTAAAGCCTCTGTATCTGGGCGGCGGAGCGTTGGCCTCCGTAATTATTTTCAGCAATATTACGGCCATCCATCATGTGGGAGCTACCTTGTCGGTATCCGCGGTGCTCATCGCCCAGTTGGGCATGACGTTTCTTGTGGACAGCAAAGGCTGGTTCGGGATTGAAAAGAAGGAGATGCATCTTCCCCAGTTTGTCGGTTTATCGCTGATGATTGCAGGTGTGGTGATTCTTGGATTATGATGGGCATGATTATGATCCGATAGAACCAACATGCGAAACGGAGTTGGCAGTATGAAGGAATGGAAGGATAGCGCATATTTGAACCGGGCGGTGGCAGAGCACGGGCTGGAGGATGTGATCCCGCCGGGTCTCAGGCTTCATATGACGTTATGCTCTTATGAGGAAGGGGAGCTGGTCTGCTCCCAGGGCGATCCCGGCGAAACCTTATACATCCTGATTGCGGGCAAGCTGAAAATCTTCACCACCTCCGAGGAGGGTAAAACATTAATTCTCAGCTTTAAAACGCCCCTGGAGCTGATCGGGGATATCGAATATATCCGCGGAACGGATATTATGAACACGGTAGAGGCGATGACCCGAGTCACGATGCTGGCTGTTCCGTACCGGCTTCTCCGCCAATATGGGGATCATCCGCCGCTGCTCCATTTTCTGCTGCAGATGATTACGGAGAAGTTCTTCGTGAAATCCGCCTCCTTGAGCTTTAATCTCCTCTATCCGGTGGAGGTGCGGCTGGCTAGTTATTTATTGTCGGTATCAGAAGAGAGCGGAGAGGGCGGGGGACAATCCCGTTCCAAACGTCCGGTTAATCTGACGGATGCCGCTCATCTGATCGGCACCAGCTACCGCCATGTGAACCGGGTGATCCGGCAGTTCGACCGGGACGGATTGGTGGAGCGCAGCCGGAAGGGGATTACGGTGGCCGACCGGAGCAAGCTGCAGGCTCTGGCCAAGCATAATATATATGAAAAGGAGCAGTGATCGCCATGCTAATCGGCATTATAATGGCGAGCCTTGCAGGTGCGCTTGTGGGCCTGCAAAATATCTTTAACAACCGGGTCCATGTGAAGGCGGGTCTGTGGATAACAACAACATTGGTGCTGGGCATGGGGTTTTTGGCATCCTTTATCATCGGCTTCGCCTCGGAGGGAATGGCCATGTTCCGCCCTGAGCATGTGGAGCCGTGGTATTTCTTCAGCGGCCTGATCGGCGTAGGAGTGGTCATCTGTATGGTGCGGGGGACCCATCTGCTGGGGGCAACCTATGCTGCGGCAGTAGCGATGATCTCGCAGCTGGGCTTTGCCGTCGTTTGGGATACGCTCGGCTGGTTCGGTCTTGAGAAGGTGCCTTTTACCGGAACGCAGCTGCTTGGTGTATTGGTCATCGCAGCGGGAATTGTTGTGTTTAAGCTGGGCGGGCGGAAGACGGTGGCGGGGAGCAAGAAGCTGAAACGGGTGCCGGCGTATGAACGGTTGGAATCTTGAGATCTGAGGTTTTGGGACCAGGGCAGCCGCATTGGTGCGGTAACGGAACTGAGAAAATCTTAAAGGCGTTAAATCACTATTCCGGTTTTCTTACGGAACGGAGAGACTCTTAGCGTAGTTAAATTCCCCTTAATCGGAGGATTGCAGCTTCTAAGGGTCGGATAGTTCCGTTACAGCGAAAAAGCAGTAAAAATCTCTCTCTAAGAGGCGGATAGTTCCGTTACAGTCTCCAGCACTTATAAAACAAAAACCGCGCATTGCGCGGTTTTTGCTTTTTACGGATGGCTCTGTGCGTCAAGCCCCCAATGTTTCTTATATCCTCTCCAAACGCTGGTACTCCATTGCGCCCCGGTCCTGCTTCTTCATCATATCGTTAGCCAGCATCACGGGCTGGTGTCCGAAAAAAAAGGTAATGACGGTTCCTGCCGGAATGATAAATAACACTTTGATCATATCCTTCAATAGTTTCATAAGGTTCCTCCTCAGGATAATGGTTTGGATTGTTTACGTGCGGGTTCGGCTAATGGTTCCAATAATCTCTATTATATACCAGGAAAAACCAAACGCCTACCGGGAAAAGAACGAGAGGGATGACAGGTCATAATCATCTTTTCCTATCTGTGGCCATTAACGTGATCCGTACAGGAACTGAGGAAATGAATATAGACGGTCAATCCAAGCCGGCCGTATAGTGGCGTTGTGAAAGGGTTCAATGCCATAGGAAATGAGGAGTGCCGGTAATGAACAACCGTTATACAACCGTTATCTTTCGCAGCCGGATTGTGGAGGTGGAGCCGTTCCGGCGGTTTGCCGAGCAGGCTGCCGCGTTGGGGGCGACTCACGTGAATGTGGATTCGCTTCCTTACAACCGGTGGCGCTGGGAGAAGGACCGCCAGGATCCGTATCCCAATTGGAGCATCATCCGGTTCAGCCTGTTCGATGCGGCAGTGCCGGAGCTCCTGGCTCCGTGGTTTCCGGCAGATCATGCGGAGCGGAGTCTGGAGATCATTGCCCGCAAGGGGGAAATCCTCCGGGAGCTGGGTTTAAAGGGGAGCGTCTGGGGATGCGAGCCCATGTGGCTGCCAGAGGAGGTGTATCTGGCTCATCCGGAGTGGCGCGGCCCAAGATGCGAGCATCCGCTCCGTGCCCGCAAGCCATACTATGCTCCCTGCATCGACCATCCGGAGGTGCTGGCCATGTACCGGGAATCGGCTGCCCGGATCTGCGGGCTGGCCCCGGTAGACCGCTTCACGTTCCTCACCAATGATTCCGGTGGCGGAATCTGCTGGAGCGAGGGTTTGTACCCGGGGCGCAACGGTCCAGCCCATTGTGAACACCGCCCGCTGGCCGAACGGATATCCGGCTTGATGTCCGCGGTGCAGGCAGGGGCGGCTGAAGCAGGCCTTGAAGCACAGATTCAGCTTATCGGCACCATCCCGCAGACAGAGGTTGGCTCTGTGGAGCGCCAGTTGATCAAAGGTCAGGGGATCGGCGGATGGGGAACGGCTATTGCCGGCTCCACCAATTATTTGTACGGGTCCTTCCTGTACCCGGTGAAGGAGCTGCCCCAGACGGCGGATTTTGCGGAGCAGCTGGAACGGGCCTTCAAGAGCAAGGCACAGACGCTGCTGGTGAATTTCCCGTCGGAGGCTTCTGTGGAGCTGATGGAGGTGTACCGCCGCTTCCGCGAGCGCCCCACTGACGGTATTTACGCCCGAGCTGGTCTGCTGAAAACAGCGGCCGATGCCGTTGCCGCAACCGGCAGCGGGGATAAACTCCTGGAGCTGTGGGAGCATATCCGCCGGGCGGTGGAGGCAGTCAAGCCTATGGAAAACGGCGGGCCAGTGCTCCTGCTGGGTGTCACTGCCCAACGTTGGCTGACGCGTCCGTTGGTGCCTTACCCTATGGAGCTGCCGCAGGAGACCAAGGCGTATTACCGCCCATTCCAGTTCCAAGCCCGGACGGAGGAGCACGCGGCGGATCTGATGGACTGCCAAGCGGCCAAGCTGATTCAAGGCAAACATGGCACCTGGCTGGCGGGCAAGCTTCTGGACACGGCCTTGGGGCACGTGGCCCAAGCCATCAGGGTGGCGGAGAGTCTTGGAACGGACGGGAATCAGGTGCTGCACCGCTTGCGGGTGCTCCGGTGTCTGCTCCGTACGGTGCGGCACACCAGCCGTTATCAGGATTTGTTGGAACGGGCAGCTGTCAGCACCACCGAACGGGAGGTAGACAGGGGCGGGACGGCCCGGGTGCTGCCGGTGGAGATGCAGTTTGTGGTGCGGGCGGAAACGGATAATGTGCAAGAGCTGATCCGGCTGCTGGAGCAGGCTGCTATCCCGCCCATCATCACTGCCGGCTGCCCGGAGGAGGAAAGCGTCTTCGAGCTGGCGCCCATACCGGAGCTCATCGGCCAATTGAAGATGAAGACCGCGCTTATGCTGAAGCATGAGCCGGATCATAAACGGCTTCTGGCGGCAGCAGAGTCTGGCAGAAGCGGAGGGGTAGGAGGATGAGCCAACAACAGGATCAACAACAGCCTTACCAGCACAAACAGCACCAGCAGAACAACGCGGTACAACCCGTGGAGATTGAGGCTGGGGCGAAGCGCATTCTGGAGACGATGCTCGCCCAGCAATCGGACGCCTGGAATCTGAGCCTGAGCCATTGGGATTGGAGCCAAGGGGTGGGCCTGTACGGCATCAGCCGGATGTATGAATGGACCCGGGACGAAGCCTATCTCTGCTTCCTCCGGGATTGGTTCCGGCAGCATGCAGGACTCCGGCAGTTCGGCTCGGTCAACTACGTGTGTTTGGCCAACTCTGCGCTAATGCTTCTTAAGTTGGAGAAGGAATTGCCGGAGCAGGAGGCCGTACTCTACCGGAGCATCTGCGAGGAGTTCGCGGATTGGTGCCTAAACAAGGCCCTGCTTACAGCCAACGGCGGGTTTGCCCATGTATGGGGCAAGGGCGGTCTCGACGATTACAAGAACCAGCTGTGGATTGATACGGTGTTTATGGCGGGTATATTTATGATTGATTACGGTCTGCACGCCGGGCGGCCGGAACTGGTGGAAGAAGGAATCCGGCAATATGAAATTCATGCGGGCTGTTTATATAACCCGGAGACCGGCCTCTTTTACCATGGATATCATTCCCTGCACCATAAGCAGTTGGGCGAACACTGGGGACGGGGCAACGGCTGGATGGCGGCAGCTTTGGCGGAGCTGCTCCGGCTCCTGCAGGGAACCCGGTACGACACAGGCATGTTCAGCAGCATGTTCCTGTCCTTCATGGAAAGCGCATACCGGCTCCGGAATGAAGACGGGATGCTGCATACGGTCCTCAACCTGAAATCTTCCTATACGGAAACAACCGCCACTGCACTTTTCGGCTATGCGGCGCTGCTTGGAGCGGAGCTGGGGATATTGCCTGAGACCATTAAGGAATGGGGCCATCAGGCGTCACAGCAGGTGCTTCGGAGAATCACGCTCCTTGGAGAGGTGGAAGGGGCCTCCGGCGGTACGGATTGCCAGGAGCTGGAGGGTTACCTCCATATTCCTTTTATCCAATCCTTATATACGTACGGAACCGTCCTAATGGTGCTTGCGGCGGAGCTCCATAGCCCTAATTCCCGATAAACCGGGACCTCCGGCAGGAATATCATGGCCAAAACCGGCCAGGTGAAGAAATGAATATGGACTGTCAAAGCCGTTGGCCCCTAGAATAGGGGAGAAAGCAAGCGGTTGCGCGGGACCAGTGTTGAAGGTTAGGAGTGATGAATCCATGGCTGAAGCGAATCAGCTGTCCGAGATTCCCCGGCAGACGGAGAGCAGCACAAGAGGCTGGCTCATGAGAAAAAGAACGGTCCGCAAAATGCTCATGGACCGGTGGCTCTATTTTATGCTGACACCCGGCATTATTTACTTTCTGGTATTTAAGTATGCCCCCATGTGGGGGATTGTCATTGCCTTTCAGGATTACTCCCCTTACCAGGGGATAACAGGCAGTCCGTGGGTGGGTGTGAAGCATTTTTCCCGATTGTTCGGCGACCCCACCTTCCTGATGCTGCTGAAGAATACCTTGTCTCTGTCTCTGATGAATCTGCTTCTGGTCTTTCCCATGCCCATCGTGGCAGCGTTAATGCTGAACGAACTGCGCAACCAACGCTTCAAGAAGGTCATCCAAACCATGATTTATATTCCTCACTTCATGTCCTGGGTAATTATTATCGGCATCTTCTTTGTGGTCTTCGAGATGCAGGATGGCTTATTTCAAAGCATGCTTGCTGCTGTCGGACTGGAGAAGTTCACCATCATGATGAACCCGGATTTATTCCGGCCGGTATATATTCTGCAGGCCATCTGGCGGGAGACGGGCTGGGGAACCATCATCTATCTGGCGGCGCTGGCGGGTGTGGACCAGCAGCTCTACGAAGCGGCGCGAATCGATGGAGCCAACCGGTTCAAACAGCTGTGGCATGTAACCCTGCCGTCCATCCGCAGCACCATTTTCATTCTTCTGATACTGAAGCTGGGGGATATTCTGGAGCTGGGCTTCGATCATGTGTTCCTCATGCTGAATTCCCTGAACAGGGAGGTGGCGGAGATTTTCGATACCTACGTCTACACCATGGGCATCATTCAGGGCTCCTTCAGCTATTCCGCCGCTGTTGGCTTGTTTAAGTCCCTGGTCGGCCTTGTGCTGGTGCTGTTGGCGAACCACTTCAGCAAAAAATTCGGCGAGGAAGGTATTATATAGAGAGGAGCTGTTCCATGTGAAAGACCGTTCTGTGGGAGGCCGGATATTCGACTCGGTCAACCTCCTGCTGCTTGTCCTGTTTGCGATGGCGACAACCCTGCCGTTCGTCCACATTGTCGGTACCTCCTTTGCCTCCGAGCATGAGGTACTGACCAAGGATTTCATTTTGTTTCCAACCCAGTTTTCCCTGGATGCGTACCGGGTGATATTTGCCAATGACCGGATTATGCATAGTCTTCTGGTAACGGTATTCATTACGGTGGCGGGGACTCTAATCAACATGATTATGACCTCGTTGATGGCGTATCCGTTGTCCAGAAAGGATCTGATCGGGCGTAAGGTTCTGATGATGATGGTGGTGTTCCCCATGCTCTTCGGCGGTGGAATGATTCCCACCTATCTGCTGATCAAATCCCTGGGGCTGCTGAACTCCTTCGGATCCCTGATGCTGCCGGGCGCCATCAATATTTTTAATCTGATCGTCTTAAAAAATTTCTTCCAGCAAATGCCCGACGGTCTGGAGGAATCGGCTAAAATTGAAGGGGCCAACGACATGGTGATTCTCATCCGGCTGGTGCTGCCCTTGTCCCTTCCCGCATTGGCTACCTTCTGCCTGTTTTATGCGGTAGGCCATTGGAATACCTTCATGGCGGCGGTGTTGTATATGAACGATGCGGACAAATGGCCCATCCAGGTGCTGCTGCGCTCTATTGTGCTGCAATCCCAGAACTGGCTGGAAAGTTCAGAGGCCATGGCCGAAACTGCCAGCGCCCAGCCGCAAACCGTCAAGATGGCGGTGATAACCGTGGCTACACTGCCTATTCTGTGTGTATACCCGTTTCTGCAGAAGCATTTTGCCAAAGGGGTTATGCTTGGATCTGTAAAAGGATAAAAAAATTATTAATCCATCTCAAGGGGGCAACTTGAATGAAGAACAAAGCAGGCACTACTATTGGATTAATTTCGGTAGCGGCATCCCTGGCAGCAGTAAGCGTATTGGCTGGCTGTGGATCCGAAGAGAAAAGCGGCAGTTCCAGTTCTCCAGCGCCGGGAGCTTCGGTTCCTGTCCAATCAGCACCGGCTAAGAAGGAGGAGCCCACCAAGATCAAAATCATGACCCAAATGTCCAATGAAGCGCCCAACGACGACAATCCCGTCAAGCTGGAGCTGGAGAAGCTGACCAACACCAAGCTGGATATTACCTGGGTGCCGTCCACTGCCTATAACGACAAATTCAACGCTACACTTGCATCCAGTGAATTGCCACACGTGCTTTTGGTCAGCTCCAACCGCTCAGCCAACGTGGTGAATGCGGTGCGGGCAGGCGCCTTCTGGGAAATCGGTCCATACCTGAAGCAGTTCCCTAACCTCTCCAAGCTGAATCCTGAAGTATTGAATGGGGCCGGTTATGATGGTAAAATCTACTTGCTGCCCAGAAGCAGAGACGCCGCCCGGCATGTTGTGGCTTACCGCAAGGATTGGCTGAATAATCTGGGTCTGTCGGAGCCGAAGACACTGGATGATTTCTACAAGGTTGCCAAGGCATTTACGGAGAATGATCCGGACAAGAACGGCAAGAATGATACGGTGGGTTATGTGGAGACCAGCTCTTTGGACTCACTGACACGGGATGTAAGTATATACTTCGGTGCACCGTTTACGTACGGACTGGTGAATAACCAGGTGACTCCCAACTTCTTAACACCGGCATATTTGGAAGCGTTGCAATTTTACCGGAAAATGTACGCAGAGAAGATTATGAACCAGGATTTCGCGCTGATCAATGTCATGCAGATGAAGGACATGTTGGTTAAAGGCAAGGCGGGCATGGCCATTACAGTGGATTCTGATCTGAGTGCCGTATACAAAGACACGAAGAAGATTGATCCCAGTGCAGATTTCGGATTTGTGCAAGGGCTGACCGGCCCCAAAGGGCTGCTTGCCTCCAGCACAGGCGGTTTCCTGGGCGGCTACATGTTCTCGAAGGGTACCATCAAAACAGAAGCAGAGCTGTTGAAGATTCTGGCCTTCTTCGATAAAATCTCCACCCCCGAAGGAATGACCCTGCTGTACCGGGGCGTCAAGGATGCCGACTACGCGGTGGAAGGACAATACGCGATTCCGGATGAATCCCGCCCTGACACTGTGAAGCGGGCCAACAGTGCTTTGAATCAGCTGGCTGTCGCTCATGTTTCCGTTGCCATGCCCTTGAAGCAGGCTGATGTGGATGCCACCATTGCCGGTTTGGTTGCCCAAAACGAGAAAATAGCGATTTATAACATAAGCCGGGCACTCATTTCCAAGACCCAAACCGAGAAGGGACCAGAGCTGGAAAAAATGATTAAGGACGCTCAAGTGAAATATATCATGGCCCAATTGGACGAAGCCGGGCTCAAAAAGGCAATTGAAGACTGGCGCAAGGCCGGCGGGGACAAGGTCATCGCCGAATTGACCGAAGAGTATCATAAGACTGCTAAATAAAGCGATAGGGCGTGTTAGCAAATATGCCCTGGGAGATGGCTTCGGCCATCTCCTTCTTTTCCGTCATGGCAATGGGAATGTCCCAGAGCTAAAGCAGAGCAGCCGGGGGGTTAAACATTATGAGCCTGCGCAAGCTGACCTATGTCAATCAATTGGCCGTTTACGGAATCGTGCTGGGCATTGTGCCGCTGGCGGTTCTGGGGCTTTTCTCCTCTATCCGGGCCTCCGATACCATCCAAAGCTATGTGGAGGCGGGGAATGCCCAAATCCTCAAGCATAGCCAGTTAACTATCGAACAAAATCTGAAAACCGTGGAAACCTCCCTTGCCGCCTACTTGAATTCATCCGGCTCAGCGTATTCCTTCAATATTCCGTTAAACCAGGACTATTATGAGCCGCTGACGGAATTGCAGACGAATATGCGCCAGCTGCAGGTATTTGAATTGGGTGTGCAGGATGTGACCCTATATAACCGGGATTACCGGTGGAAGATGGACAACGGAGGTATTGCCGCATACGAGCCAGGAACGGAGAAGGTCAGGGGGCTGGAGGAATTTCTGCGCTCCAATGCCAACTCAGTCTGGACATGGGATGAAAGTTTGGTTCAATATGTCAAAAAGAACCCGTTGTTTTCCCCTGCGCCCTCGGCCATCATTGTGGCGGAAATTCCCTTCAGCCATTTAAGCAAGCTTATGCTGCGCGCCAATCCCCTGGGCAGCACCGCCATACTGGACCGGGAGGGCAATCTGCTGATGCACCAGGATACCGGCTCCATTCAGGCAATGCTGGCAGAGCCGGACCTGCGGCAGCGGCTGAAGGCGGATGAGGCCCCGGAGGGGCAGGTGAACTGGACTTATCAAGGGCATGATTTCGGCATTACCTTCATCCGATCGGAGTATAACGGCTGGATTTACCTGGCGGCAGCGGAGCTGCAGGTGATCCAGAAGGAGTCCCATGCCATCCGCAGCTTTACTCTGTGGACCTGTGGGGTTATCGGCTTCCTGATTTTATTTGCCTCCTGGTTCGGGTCACGTAATATGTACCGTCCCATCCGGGTGCTCCATGACAACCTTATGGAGCCTGTGGAGGGAGGGGGGGCAAAGGAGCCTGAGGAGGAGGATCATCTACAGCGGATCGGCCACCGGGTGAGAGGGATGCTGGACAAGGAGAAGAAGATGACCAGCCAGCTGCAGATGTACCAGTCCCAGCTGAAGGCATCCTTTGTCCAACGGCTGCTGCTTGGAGATGTGACCAGACGGGAAATCGCGGAGAAGCAAGAGCGGTTCGGATTCCCCCGCGATTGGCAGCTCTTGAAGGTAATGGCGGTGGAAATTGATACGCTGGAAGGCACCCGCTATGACGATAAGGATACGGATCTTTTGCTGTTTGCCATAAGCAATATGGCAGGCGAAATGCTTCCCCAGGCCGGTCAGCTGATTCCCGTGGTGCTGAATAACCGGCAATGGAGTGTTCTCGGTACGGACGGCAGGGATGCCAAGGAATGGAATAAGGATATCCAGCAATGGGCTGAGAGCCTTCAGCACGCGGTTGCGGATTATCTGGGAGTAACCGTCAGCATTGGCATTAGCCAGCCTCTGGAGGATTGGAACGGCATTCCCAGGGGGTTGAAGCAGGCGGAGGAAACGCTGAAATACCGGTTAATGCTGGGTAATGAAGCCATCATCTACAGCGAGGATGTGCTGTCCGAGCCGGAGACGGATGTCCATTACCCTGTCAAGCTGGAGCAGGAGCTTATCTCGGACATCAAGAACGGTTATCTTCAACAAGCCGAGGAACGGCTTCGCTTCCTGCTGCAGGAGCTGGTGAAGCCACCCTTTCACTTCCAAGAATACCAGTTATCCCTGCTGCGGATCATGACGGAAATCGGCAGTCTGCTGCAGGAGGAGGGTATTCCGCTGCGGGTGATTATCCAGGGGGAGCAGCCCTTGATGGAGCAGATGTCAGCCAACCGGACAGTGGAGGAGATGGAGGGCTGGTTTATCCATAAGCTGATCCATCCCGTGATTGCCCTTCTGGAGGAACGTAGGAGCAACCAGTTCCAGACCATATCCGATGCGGTGATCGGCATGATCCATCAGGATTTCGATACGGATCTGACCCTGGAGCTGTGCGCTTCCCGGATTGACTATCATCCTCATTATGTGAGCAAGGTGTTCCGCCAGGAAACCGGTGTAAACTTCAGCGAATATTTGTTGAAGCACCGGCTTCAGATGGCCAAAAAATGGCTGACGGAAACGGACATGACCATTACCGAAATGGCTGAAAAGCTGAAATATACCAACCCCACAAATTTCATCCGCTATTTTCGCAAAATAGAGGGGATTACCCCCGGCCAATACCGGGAGCTAAACGGATCGTCTCTCCGGAGGACGGAGTAGGCATGGACAGACCGGCCTGATTGCAGGCTGGTCTTTCTGTTGTGGCTTGCAGGTCTTGGAAGCACTTAATGTCCTGTGCTTACCAAATGATCGGTCCACCTGAAGAAGTGACAGCATCGGCGATTCCTTGCGTTTCATGAAGAAATGAATATAGACGGTCATGGAGCTTTGCCGGAGAATAAAAACAGAAAGAAAGTCAGGCTGCGGAGGAGGGATGCCGGATTTTCTGGGGACGTACACATTTTATTCTGCTTAGCAGGGGAGGAATGAAAGGATGAAGCTGTTTCGGTTTAGAAGATTTACAGCTGTGATATTGACGATGGGTATACTCTTAAGCATGGCAGGGCTGCCTGTTGTTTACGCAAATGAGAAAGCGGTTACAGAAGGAGCTGCTCTGGAGGCGGTTACCTCGGCGGTTTATACCGCATCCGAGAATGTGCTTTTTTTCGATGATTTTGAGGATGGCAATTCCACTGGCTGGTCGGGCTCCGGCGGTTATTCAGTGGCGGCGGACGGCAGTACGATGGTTTTCAAACAAACCTATACCTCCGGCTCTACAACTCGCTATCAGGCTGCGGGCGATTCCGCATGGACCAGCTATTCGGTGGAGGCATGGGTGAAGAATTACACGGA
This sequence comes from Bacillota bacterium, assembly GCA_023386955.1. Lineage (GTDB taxonomy): Bacteria > Bacillota > Bacilli > Paenibacillales > NBRC-103111 > Paenibacillus_AR > Paenibacillus_AR mesotrionivorans. The sequence continues at coordinate 35,074 of JAEWIS010000043.1, read as the reverse complement.
GAATAATGTGGTGGGGGTGCTCGGCAGATACCGCAGTGCGGACAACCATTACGGGCTGCGGATTCACACCTCTAACAATTCGGTTATCCTCAATAAAATGGTAAACGGCACCAGCACCACGCTGGCCTCCTTTTCCATGACCTTAAATCCCGGCATCGCTTATCTGCTGAAGCTGGAGATGGACGGCACATCCCTTACCGGCTATGTGGACGGTGTACCTGTGGTAACGGCAACCGACACCACCTTCCCATCGGGGCGGATTGCAGTAGGCGGCTACAGCAAGGGCAGCTACGCTGTGGACAATGTCCGTGTTGTTGACAAGCGGATCCCCACCCGAATGACAGCTGCTCCGCAGAATGCTGTACTGTTGAAGGATGAAAGCCGCCAGTATACGGCTACCGTTTATGACCAAAGCAATTTGGCTATGACCGGTCTGCAAAGCATCTGGACCAGTACCGATCCTTCCGTGGCCGTGGTTAGCTCCAGCGGAGTGGTGACCGGAGTAGGGGCGGGCAGCACCATGATCCAGGCCGCATACGATTCTCTGTCGGCCACCGTTCCGGTGACAGTACAAGAGCTTGTGCCGGAAACCCCTTTGGATACGCTGCGTACGTTAAGTCCCATTGCGGCTGATGGAATACTGGATGAAGCCGTATGGCAGATCAACCGGACTGCCCGGAAAACAGTGCTGGGGACCACGGATAACTCAGTGATGTTCGGCACCCTGTATGATGCGGATTATCTGTATGTCGGTGTACAGGTTACGGATGCCCATCCGTTGAATGATTCCAAGGATGCCTACGATGATGATTCCGTGGAGGTGTTCCTGGATGCGGACTACAGCCGTGGCTCCCTCCTGGATATTCATGACTGGCATTTCCGCAAGGGGTATAATGACACGGCTTTCTTTGAACGGCTGAGCGAAACGGTTGGGGTTAAGCATGCCTCGGCAGCAGCCGGCGGAGGCTACAGCGTGGAGCTTGCCATTCCGTGGAAGAACCTCGGTTTGACTCCGGCCGCCGGTTTAACCCTGGGCTTCGATCTGGCGGTCAATGATGATGATAACGGCGGCACGCGGGAGGGCCAGCTGGTATGGTCCGGCATTGCCGACAACTACAAGAACACCATGGGCTACGGCGAGTTAGTCCTGTCCGCTGCTACGGTGGGTACACCTCCAGTTCCGCCAACAGAGCCGCTGCAGGTGGACCGTTATGTGACGCCGTCTGGAGCTGGGGCAAAGGACGGCAGCAGCTGGGCCAACGCCTTCCAAGGCGACCTGGAGGGAGGATTGCAGGCAGCCTGGGAAGCAACTGGCAAGATCAACACCCTTTATGTGGGGAGCGGCACCTATACAGTTCCCCAGACGTTGAACCTGACCGGAGGCGGGCTGGATCTTCTGCATATGAAGAAGCTGGCGGGAGTGGATACCGGCGCCGGCAAGCCGGTGTTCCAGGGGGATTATACCCTGGCTAATCAGCTGCAGCGCTCCTTGATCAACGCTCCCTTGGGCGTCAGCTATTGGCAGATTGAAAATATTGTTATCCGCAATTATTTCTACGGTATCTATGTCAACGGCCAGCATGAGGGTATCCGGGTGTTCGATGTGGATGTGCATGACATGAGCGACGGCATCTACTTCTGGGGCAGGGCCACGCGTTCCAACCCTGCAGTTGGCACACATGATATTCTCATAAAGGGCGGGGAATATACCAACTATACGAAGAGTGCAGTCCGCTTCCGCAACGGCAATTATATGGCCGCCGTTATCGGTGTGGACGCGGATGCGGGCGGGCAGGCCAACTGGGCGCCGGGCAACTTCCCCATGGGCTTCCGGATCGGCAATTCTCCGGCGGAGTCCGACTATATTTTCGAGCATGATATTGTGTTCCAGGATGTGGTGAGCCGCAACAGCTGGCATCAGGACGATGCGGGAAGCTATTGGAACGGCGACGGCTTTACTGCTGAGCGGGCGGCCTACAACATCACCTATCTGCGCAGCAAAGCCTTCGATAACACCGACGGTGGCTGGGATGACAAGTCCCGGAATCCGGTGCTCATCGATACCGTATCCTTCGGCAACAAGCGCAATTACCGCTATTGGTCAGCGGATAAGGCTACCTTCATCCGTACGGTGAGCGGGTATTCCTTCAAGCGTGGGGGCAGCGGCGATTCCGTGGGGCTGTGGGTCGGCGGCAACGGCAGGCTGGATGCGTATTTCAGCACCTTCTTCAACAACCAGCATGCGGAAGTGATGCTGGAGGAAGCGAACCAGGTTCGGATTTATGACTCGATTATCGCCAAAACCAACGGCACAAATTTGTTTCATGTGGTCAGTGGAAGTCTGGAATCCATCCGTAACGATGAATATGTGCAGGGGGTAAAAGGCACAGACCCGCAGTTCGTGAACGGAACCAATGCGGAGTGGGAGGGCGGCAGTGCCGATTTTAACAGCCAGGCCTTCGGCAGCTCCAAGGGATACCATTATCCCGGTCCCAACACAGCTCCTTATACGGTCCAGCTTCAAGCGGCTCCGCTGAACCTGGGATTGCTGGAACAGCAAAGTCTGCTGGCGCAGGTGCTGGATGAGCAGGGCAATCCGGTAAGTGATCCGGAAGCGGTCATCTGGTACAGCGAAGACGCGTCTATCGCCAGGCTGCTGCAATCCCGTGGGGCTGGAGCGGTAGTACAAGGGTTATATGCAGGTGTTACGGAGATTGTCGCTGTCTTCAAAGGTGCTGAAGCCCGGATTCAAGTAACGGTGGCGCCGTAATTCCTCTGATAGCGCTGCCATGGAACGTTGGAGGAGTATATAATGGAAAAGGGCAGCTTTCGTCTCCGGACGGAGGCTGCCGTTTGCATCATTCATAAAGGGGTGTTTTGGGCAAATGGAGACAAAGGGAATGCTGACCTCTCCTCTCTGGGGAGAGAACGGCGAGCTGTGGAAGCCGGAGGGGCGTCTGCCGGATTTTTCGTATGCCGGTTACGGCTGTGGGAACAAGGAGCTCCCCCGGCCGGCGGTAACCGCCAATGTCCGGGACTTCGGCGCTGCAGGAGACGGTGAACAGGATGACACTGAAGCTTTTGAGCGGGCACTGGCGCAAATAGGAACGGGTGTGTTATGGATTCCTCCGGGATGCTACAAGCTCTCAGGCCGGCTTCGGTTGAATAGAAGCGGTGTTGTGCTTAGAGGAGCGGGGCAGGAGGAAACGACTCTGCATTTTACCTGCCATCTGACAGACATCAGTCCGGATTGGGGCGCCACCACCACAGGGGAACGGACCTCCAATTATTCCTGGTCCGGCGGGTTGATCACGATAGCCGGGGAGTTCCGTCGGGTGGTTGTTGCTTCAATTGTCCGGGACGCGGCTTATGGGGAGCATACGCTTTATGTGGATTCCACCACAGGGCTGATGCCGGGAGACCGGATTGAGGTCTTCCAGGAGGACACCCCGGACAACTCCTTGGCAGCCCATCTATACAGCGGCGATCCTGGGGATATGGATAAGCTCTGGGGCAGCACCAGCGCCAGTCTTGTGGCAGAAATCGTGAGTGTGGGTGAAGACTCCATTACCATAAACCGGGCGCTGCGCTTTGACGTCAGAGCGGAATGGCAGCCGGTAATCCGGCCGTTCAGGCCAACGGTGGAGGAGGTAGGGATCGAGGATTTAACACTGGAGTTTCCCGACGTTCCTTATGCCGGACACTTCCGGGAGCTGGGGTATAACGGGATTGCCATTACCCAGGCTTCGGATTGCTGGATTGACGGCGTCACCATCCGCAATTCGGATTGCGGTATCATTCTGAAGGGGAGCTTCTGCACGGTGCGGAATCTCGTTATGGAATCCCACCGTCAGCCTGACTTGGTCAGCGGCTGTACAGGCCATCACGGCATCTACGTGTACGGGGACGATAATCTCGTGGAATCCTTCGATTACCGCTGCTCTTTCATCCATGATATTTCTGTCAGCAAGTGCGCTGGCAATGTTTTTGCCGGCGGGCGAGGGGTGGACCTGTGCTTCGATCACCACAAACGGGCGCCCTATGCCAATTTGTTTACGGATATTGATGCAGGTGCCGGAACCCGACTGTGGAAAAGCGGAGGCGGGGCCGCACTGGGCAGACATTGTGCCGCGAGGGAAACCTTCTGGAACATCTACGCCAAGCAGCTTCAGCCTTACCCGGAGGGTTTCGCTCCCGCCTCCCTGAATTTGGTGGGTTATCCCACGGGGGAAGCCCCTTCATGCCTGACGGATGGACGTTGGATGGAACCGCAACCTGCCGGCGGGTGTATCCAGCCTGTGAATCTGTACCAGGCCCAATTGCGGAGACGGATGCTCCGATAAACGGAAAAGCCGGGTCATACCCTCCTTTCAAGGTTGGTATGGCCCGGTTTGTTTTGGATTCTAAGCATGACGTATATAATGTAGTCAGATTATAGAACAAGGGACTGCATGGGGAAATCCGGATCGTTCAGGACATCCTTCAAACCGGATATGCAGCAGGGATCATTAAACAGCAGGATGCGGCGGTTGGTCCGCTCGAATGGGGGCCAAGACGCTGCTGACCCGGCCGCCTCCGGCTCGCTGCCGTGGATAAAACGGATCCAGGCTTGATGCATCCGCTCCGCCAAAGCGGCCCGGGCCGGCTGGAAGCCGTTATGCCAGATATACGGGCGTTCGCTGCCATGTCCGGCTCCTTGGGGGCCTCCCGCATCAAAGCGGTACAGCCAGACGGGAGCTCCGGCTGCTGCATAAGCCTCCGCTGTCCGGATGGCGGCGATCCGGTACATGTAGTCCGTCATCACGGCTTCCCAGACGGCCCTGTTGGGGCTGCCGCCTTCCAGTGGCAAGCCGCTGTGCCGCTCATACGCCGCCTGTACTGCACCGGCATTCCGCCCGAAGATGTGCTCGAGCACCTCGAGGGAAGGACGCTGCATAATGGTATCGCCGGCAATAAACCCGGCGGTTTCGTTGCGGGAGGTGCCGATCAACAGAGGCGGCAGGGTGCGGCCAAGACGGGCCAGCTCCTCCAGGGGCTGTGTTTTGAGGGTGTGCCCGTCGATAACGGGGCCGAAATAATGGACGCCGCGCAGATCCTTCACCCAGTCCTGCTGCAGCGCCATCAGCTCTTGAGCAGGCATGGTGAGAAGGCGGTTTGCTGTCAAGGCGCTTAGGCCCGCTTGATGGAGAAACCGCTCGGTCAGCTCTGCCGAGGTGCCCTGATCGCGCACTGCCTGCACGGAGCCGCTGATGGCAATGGCCCGGTGGAACAGCCCCTCCGCCGGCGGGGCGCAAAGCAGGGCGCCGACGCATTTGGCACCGGCCGATTGGCCCATGACGGTGACCCGGTTAGGGTTGCCGCCGAAAGAGCCAATGTTTTCGCGGATCCATTGCAGGGCGGCGATGATATCCAGCAAGCCTGTATTGCCCGAGGTCCGGTAATCTCCACCCCATACGGAGGACAAATCCAGAAAACCCAGCATGCCCAGACGGTAATTCAGCGTAACGGCAACCACACCACCGTTTTCCGCGAATGTTCTGCCGTTAAAGGAGGGATTGGAGCCTGAGCCGGAGGTGAAGCCGCCGCCATGGATATAGACCAATACCGGACGTTCTGGCTTATCCGTGTTGTCCGTCCAGATATTCAGGGTGAGGCAGTCCTCCGACTGGATGGAGTTATAGGGCAGCGGATTGGGCTGGGGGGCTGTTGACCCGAAGGCATCGGCCTTCCGTACGCCGCTCCACGGCTGGGGTGGAAGAGGGGGCTTAAACCGGGAGTCGGCCCCTGCCGGTGTCGCCGCATACGGCAGACCTAAAAAAGCGCAGACGTTTCCGTCCCGGATTCCCTGGACCCAACCATATGCGGTTTCGATGCGCAGATTCTGGTCCATCGGTTTTTCTATAGGCATGATGGCATCCTCCATCGGAAGAAATTGGTTTATAAAAGAAGCAAAAATGCGGCGGCAATAGGAGTGGCCACCATACCGGTTTTGAGCAGTGCCGCAGGAGCGCGTTTGGTAAACCGGGCGCCGATGTAAGAGCCGGTCATGGAGCCGGCCAAGACGGTGAAGAGAAGCGGCACATTCAGACTGCCCGCCTGAAAATAGCCTACGGATCCCGCAGCTGCGACGAACAGGATGATCAGCATGGAGGTGCCTGCGGCTCTGCGCATGCTGAGTCCTAGGAGCAGCATCAACCCCAACTGGATGAAGGGGGTGGAGCCGATGCCGAAGGTGCCGGTGAGCATCCCCACCGTTAAGCCGACACAAACGGCGGTTATCCTTCTGCGGGCAGGGGAGTGGATGGGATTTTGTCCCTCTTTGTCCCGGGAAGACATGGAGAGCTTCAGCCATAATGCCAGGCCAGACAGCACCAGCATTCCCGAGGTGCACCATTTCATGGCGCTCTCCGGAATAGTGAAGGCGATGCCGGACCCCACCCAGGAGCCCAATGCCCCGGTGATTCCCACCAGAATGCCGGTGGCGATGTCCGTGTTCTGCTGGCGAAGCTGGCTGAGCATGCCGGACAAGGATGTGAACATCATGGCTGCAATGGCAGTCCCCATGGCGACATGGATGGGATAGCCGAAGCCTACGGTAAGCACAGCTATCATAAAACCGGAGCCTCCTGCTCCTACGAAGCCCAGAAGCAGGCCGACTAATAACATAACCATGATTAGAGCTACAGTTTCCAAAACAGACTTCCTCCCTGTACGTAAGCCGGCTGATTTATCGAAGCCGTGTTTACAAATACGGCCTAGTACCGATTGTAAAAGCACGGCCGGGAGAAGTCTAATGCAGGATAATCATAACATACATGCATAAAAAACATGGAGGCGGTCACGTTGGAATGGCAGCAGCTGGAGCACTTCGCCACAATAGCCAAGGTTCAGCATTTCACACGGGCGGCAGAGGCGCTAATGATGTCCCAGCCGGCACTCAGCCGGTCCATCGCCAAGCTGGAGGCGGAGCTGGGTGTGCCGCTGCTGGACCGGGACGGGCGCACGGTGCGGTTGAACCGGTACGGAGCGCAGTTCGCCCTGCGGGTGGAACGGGTGTTAGCCGAGATTGAAGCCGGGAAGGCGGAGCTCCATCAAGCCCTGGACCCGGAAGGCGGCACCGTGTCCCTCTCTTTCCTGAAATCCCTGGGGCTGACGGCTGTACCGGATATCTTAAGCGCCTATACGGCCGTGTGGCCGCGGATCACTTTCCAGCTGTTCCAGGACTCCACCCGGATGATGCTGGACCGGCTGGAGCAGGGGGAGGTGGATATGGTCATTTCCTCCATGACCGAAACCAGAAAAGGCATCGAATGGGCGGAGCTGTGGGAGGAGCATCTGTTTGCGTATCTTCCTCACAGTCATCCCTTGGCTCAGCAAGAGGAAGTCCAGGTGAGTGAGCTGGCCCAGACTCCGTTTATCGCCATGAAACAGGGCTACGGCTTGCGGACGATAACCGACCAGCTGTTCGGCCAGCTTCAGACAACTCCCCGGATTGTATTCGAGGGGGAGGAGGTGATGACGGCGCTGGGTCTGGTGGCCGCGGGGCTCGGGGTGTCGCTCTTGCCGGATATTCGCAATCCTTACGGAGATCAGGTAGTGAAGCGTCCTATTGCCGGATCGGGGTGTGTGCGGCAAATCGGTATCGCATGGAGGCGGGACGGCTGGCTGCCTCCCGCCGCCTCCCGCTTCAGAGCCTTTGTGTTGGAGCGTTACGGCAGGGGGGAACGGTGTGCGACTTTTAATAGAAGTGACTAGTTGTGACTAAAAGGGACTAGGAGTAACCATGGGAAACTCGAAGTAACTAGGGAGTAACCAGGGAGTAACTAGAGGTAGCTAGAGGTGCCAGAGGTAACTTGAGGTAGATAGGGGTAGCTTGAGGTAGCTTGAGGTAGCTTGAGGTATATGGAAGTAAATGTGGTAAAATGCGGAAACTAAGAGTAGCGTTGGAGGCGCATCTACCGCATGTCAGCCTTATTTTGCGTTGGAGGAGCGGGGGGCCGATCTTTAGCGGAACTGAGAAGCTCTTAGCGGATCAAAATGGACAAATTTCAATTTTAACGGAACTCAGCGACCCTTAGAGTCACTTTCAGCTGGATTAAGACCTTAAAAATGCCTCTAAGAGTCGGATAGTTCCGTTAAAAAACCTCAAAGGGGATTTTTGCCGTTTAAGAGTCGCTCAGTTCCGTTAAAATTCTCGCGTTCCCCGCAGCCGACTTCCTATAGCCGCCACATGTCTATCCTGCTACTAACTCCCTACAGCTCCAAAAGTCCCGCCCCCCGCCAACATCAAGCAAATTTTGCTTCACAAGCCGCTGATTTCGTGTTACGTTTTATATGTTTTGTAACACCATACATAAATTTTACCAATATCACGACGGGGGTTGATCCAATGTCCGAAAAAGAATCTCCGCTTGTCCGGTTTGGGGTATCCATGCCGGAGGAGCTGATGGGCCGTTTCGACAAGCTCATCGGCAAACAAGGCTACGAAAACCGCTCCGAGGCCATCCGGGATTTGGTGCGCAAGGCCATACTGGATTCGGATCATGCCACGCCGGACCAGTCTGCCGCCGGTACCATCGTCATGGTCTACGACCATCACGTAAACGATCTGTCCATCACCTTGACCGGGCTGCAGCACCAGTATCATCACGACATTATCTCCACCATGCACATCCATTTAAATCACGACCAATGTCTGGAGATCATCGTGGTGCGTGGCCAGGTGAAACGGCTGCGGGAGCTGACCAACCGGATCAAGGTGCAAAAAGGAGTGTTTTATGCGGAGCTGTCCGTTACCTTTATAGATGAGTCCGCAGAGCACGGCCATCACCACCACAGCCATAGCCATTCCCATGAAGATGAAAGAAAGGGAGATGAGGAATGAGGAAGCAGCGTTTTGCTTTCATATTGATGTTAGTGGTGGTGGTTCTGGCCATCAGCGCCTGCGGGAAGGACAAACCCCAGCCTAACGCCGCCAACACAGTCCCTGGCGAAAAGAAGGAGCTGGTCCTGGCTATTGGCGGGGAACCGGAGGCCGGATTTGATCCTACTACAGGCTGGGGACGCTACGGCTCGCCGCTGTTCCAGAGCACACTGCTGAAGCGGGACAGCAAGCTGAATGTGGTGCCTGATGCAGCGGAGAGCTACACGGTCAGCGCGGACGGATTGTTGTGGACTGTAAAGCTGAAAAGCGGCGTCAAGTTCAGCGACGGCCAGCCCTTAACGGCTGCGGATGTGCAGTATACCTATGAAACTGCTGCTAAAAGCGGCTCCTCCATCGATCTGAGCAACCTCAGCAAGGTGGAAGCAGACGGTGACCTTACAGTAAAGCTAACATTGAAGGAGCCGCAGTCCACCTTCACACAGATGCTGGTGTCCACGGGCATTGTCCCCAAACACGCCCACAGCAAGGACTATGCCCTGAAGCCTGTTGGGTCCGGCCCATACAAGCTGGTGCAGTGGGATAAAGGCCAGCAGCTAATCGTGGAGGCCAACCCGGACTATTACGGCAGCAAGCCGTTTTTCCAGCGGATTACCTTCCTGTTTCTGAATGAAGATGCCGCTTTCGCCGCAGCCAAGGCGGGGACGGTGGATATGGCAGCCATTCCGGCGGCCTTCAGCAAACAAACCGTTGCCGGAATGGAGTTGGTTGCTTTACCCTCTGCAGACAACCGGGGCATCATGTTTCCTTTTGTGAAGGCTGGCAACAAAACCGCCGAGGGCAATCCCATCGGCAATGATGTGACCGCTGATCCGGCCATCCGCAAAGCCATCAACACCGCTCTGGACCGGAAGGCGCTGGTGCAGGGAGTTCTGGAAGGCCATGGTACTCCGGCCTACACGTTAAACGACGGGCTGCCCTGGTTTAATCCCGAAGCGGTAATCAAGGACGCCGATATGGATGGTGCCAAGAAGCTGCTTGCCGATAACGGCTGGGTGGACACGGATAACGATGGCATTTTGGAAAAGGGCGCTTTAAAGGCGCAGTTTAATCTCCTGTACCCATCCAGTGACGTGACCCGCCAATCCTTGGCGATTGCGGCTGCGGATATGCTGAAGCCCTTGGGGATCCAGGTGAAGGTAGAGGGCAAAAGCTGGGATGAAATCGGCAAGCAGATGCATTCCAATGCGGTGCTTCTGGGCTGGGGCAGCCACGATCCGCTGGAGATGTACAATGTATACAGCGCCAAGTTCGGCGGTGTGGAATATTACAATCCCGGTTTTTACAACAACCCGAAGGTGGAAGGGTATATGAACCAGGCCCTGCGCGCCACCAATGAAAAGGATGCATGGGAGCTTTGGAAAAAAGCGCAATGGGACGGCAACACAGGCTTAAGCGCCAAGGGCGACGCACCTTGGGCATGGCTGGTGAATCTCGATCATCTCTACCTGGTGAAGTCGGGTCTGGATATCGGGCAGCAGAAGGTCCATCCCCACGGACATGGCTGGCCGGTTACCGACAATATTGAGGAGTGGCGATGGAAACCGTAAAGCAGCATTCTTTTTGGTCAAGGGACAGGGGGAAAGCCGTGCTCATCTTTTTGGGGCGGAAATGCATAGGGCTTATCCTGCTGCTTCTGGCTGTCAGCGGTGTGTCCTTTGCTCTGGTTCATTATTCCCCCATTGATCCCATCCAGGCGTATGTAGGCGCGGATATGATGAAGGTCAGCCCGGAGCAGCGACAGGCGATTGTGGAGTATTGGGGGCTGGATAAGCCTGCGCCTGCACAATATTGGAGCTGGCTCGGCGCATTGGCAGGCGGCGATTGGGGAACCTCCATGATTTACCGCCAGCCTGTTCTGGAGGTAATCGGGGAGCGGTTCGCCGCTTCCTTGGCTCTGATGGGCGCCGCCTGGGTGCTGTCCGGAATCATTGGTTTTGTCTGCGGGGTGACGGCGGCCATGAACCGCAATTCCTGGATGGATAGGCTGGTGCGCTGGTACTGCTACATTCTGTCCTCCACTCCGACCTTCTGGGTGGGGCTGCTGTTGATGCTGGTTTTTGCCGTATGGCTGGGCTGGCTGCCGGTGGGGCTGGCGGTCCCGGCGGGGGTAACGGCGGATCAGGTTCATCTGGTTGACCGCATCCGGCACATGCTGCTGCCCGTCCTGACTCTCAGCGTGACGGGAATTGCAGCCATTGCCCTGCATACCCGGGAAAAGCTGCTGGATGTGATGGATTCGGAATATTGGCTGTTCGCCAGAGCGAGAGGGGAGCAGGGCTGGACCATCTTCCGCCGTCATGGACTGCGCAATGTGGTGCTGCCGGCTATCACCCTTCAGTTCGCCTCCTTCAGCGAGCTGTTCGGCGGAGCCGTGCTGGCGGAGCAGGTGTTCTCCTATCCCGGCCTGGGCCAGGCAGCAGTAGAGGCGGGGCTCCGCGGTGACGTGCCGCTTTTATTGGGCGTTGTGCTGTGCAGCGCGGTTTTTGTGTTTACCGGCAATACGATGGCGGATAACAGCTACCGCTTGATTGATCCCAGAGTGAAAGCGGGTGCCCGCCCATGATAAAACGGGTACATTACCGGCATCGCTTGTGGATCACCTCAATAGCGGCGATCCTCCTTCTATTAACGCTATATTTCACTGCTTATGGCATCAATCCGTCCGGACTGGCGACTAATCTCAACCAGCGCAACCTGGGACCGTCCTGGGCCCATCCCTTCGGGACGGACTGGCTGGGCAGAGATATGCTGACACGCACCATCAAGGGGCTGGCCTTGAGCCTGCAGGTGGGTGTAGCTGCCGGAGCCTCAAGCGTGGTTATCGCAGGTATTCTGGGACTTGCCGCCGCAGCAATGGGGAATGTGGTGGACCGGGTGGTAGCCTGGATTACCGATTTGTTCCTAAGTGTTCCGCATCTCGTAACGCTGCTCCTTATCGCCTTCGTACTGGGTGGCGGAGCCAAGGGAATCATTATCGGTGTGGCTCTGACCCACTGGCCCAGCCTGTCCCGGGTCATCCGGGCGGAGGTGCTTCAGCTCCGGACGGCGCCCTATGTGGCCATGTCCCGGAACTTCGGCAAGTCCCGCTGGTGGATTGCAATCCGGCATATTACACCTCATCTGCTGCCTCAGCTGTTGGTGGGACTGATTCTGGTGGTGCCCCATGCCATTCTGCATGAGGCATCCATCACCTTCATCGGCATGGGATTATCCCCGCATGAACCGGCCATCGGCATCATTTTGTCGGAATCCATGCGTTATCTCTCCTCCGGGCTGTGGTGGCTGGCGTTGTTTCCTGGAATATGCTTATTGGTCTTGGTCCGCACGTTTGCCGTGCTTGGCGAAAATCTGAAGCAATGGGTAGATCCGCGTCACGCCCATGAGGAATAAAACATCATCTGGAGGAGGTGAGGCGATGCTGGAGATCCAGGATCTGTCCATCCGGTTCAGCCGGTTTCAACGGGGGATGAAGCAGGTGCAGACTGAGGTGCTGCATCAGCTTTCCTTGTCTATCCATGCGGGGGAAATTGTGGCTGTGGTGGGATCCAGCGGCTCGGGCAAAAGCCTGCTGGCCCATGCCATTCTGGGCATCCTGCCAGGTAATGCCCGGGTCAGCGGCCATATGGAGTTTAAGGGTGAAGCACTCACCCCGGAAAGGCAAAAACAGCTGCGCGGCAGGGAGATTGCCCTGATTCCGCAATCCGTCCAATATCTGGACCCGCTTATGTCCGTTGGGGAACAGGTTAGGCAGGCAGTCCGCCAAGGCGATCCGGTGGAAAAGCAGCAGGGGGCCTTCCGGAGATTCCATCTGGCCCAGCAGGTGGCGAATTTTTTTCCGTTCCAGCTGTCGGGGGGAATGGCACGGAAGGTTCTGGTATCCACAGCTACGGTTAGCGGAGCAAGGTTGTTTATTGCCGATGAACCTACCCCGGGTCTGGATGCCCCGGCGATGAAGGAGACGTTGGGCCGCTTCCGTCTGCTGTCGGAGGAGGGTGGGGCAGTGATGCTGATCACCCATGATATTGAGGCTGCGCTTACTGTCGCCGACCGGGTGGCCGTTCTGTATGCGGGTACAGTGGTGGAAATTGCTTGCCGAAGCGACTTCGCAGATCACGGGTCCGGCTTGCGGCATCCCTATACCAAGGCGCTGTGGTCGGCATTACCCTCCCAGCACTTTACCGCCACGGCTGGTTCCCAGCCCCTTCCCGGTGAGAAGCTAGAGGGCTGTGCCTTCGCATCACGCTGTGAGGCGGCGACACGGGAGTGCCGGATTCAATTTCCCGGCCTCCGCGGAGTGAGAAACGGAAAAACGAGGTGTTTACATGCCACTTGAGGGAACCGGGCTTGGATACCGCTATACCAAAGAACACTGGGTATTCCGCAAGCTGGACATCCGGGTTAAACCGGGGGAGGTCGTCGGGCTGGTTGGCCCAAGCGGCTGCGGCAAATCCACACTGGGCAAGCTGCTGGCCGGACATCAGGCTCCCCGGGAGGGAAGTATCCTCCTAAACGGCGTCCCTGTGCAGGCAGCAAAAGGAATGCCAAATCCGGTGCAGCTGGTGCTTCAGCATCCGGAGCAAGCGGTGAATCCCAAATGGAAGCTAGGACGCACCCTGGAGGAGGCCGGAATGCCGGATAAGGCTTTGCTGCGGGAGCTTGCCGTAGAGGACCAATGGTTGAACCGGTATCCCAATGAGCTATCTGGGGGGGAGCTGCAGCGGATTTGCGTGGCCAGAGCTCTGGGTGCCGTACCGCGTTATTTGATTGCCGACGAAATGACCACCATGCTGGATGCCATTACCCAAGCACAGATATGGTATACTGTCCTACAATGGGCCAAGCAGCATCAGGCGGGCATTCTGGCGGTAACCCATGACGCGGCTCTGGCCGGACGGTTATGCGGCAGAATCCTGAACTGGCAGGAGCTGGCCGGATAAAGGGCAGGACAGGAAGGAGAACGGCATGTTTGCAGGTAAAAAAGTCATCATGTTTGATCTGGACGGCACTCTGGTGGATTCGGTAGGGGTGTGGAACGAAGTGGACCGGCTGGTCATCCGGAAAATCGGCGGCACAGAACCTGCGGAAACGGAGATTCAGAAGCAGCGGGACGCGGTGATGCGACGAAATAGCAAGGCGGAGCACCCTTATCTGGAATACTGCCGGTATTTGAAGGACACATATAACCCCACCTTCACCGCAGAAGAGGTATTGAAGCTGCGGTATGAGATTGCCGATGATTACCTGGCGAATACCATTGACTACAAACCCGGGGCGGACAAGGTGCTGCTGAGGCTGAAGGCCCACGGATTTGTGATGGCAGTGGCCACTGCCACCAGACGCAAAAATCTGGAGCTTTATCTGACGGTGAACCGGAATATCATGGACAAAGCCAGACTGGATGAGTGCTTCTCAATCCTCTACACACGGGAGGATACCAAGGAAATCAAGCCCAATCCGGAGGTGTATCTGCGGATTATGCGTGAGCTGGGTGCAGCACCCTCAGAATGCCTGATTTTTGAGGATTCTCTGGTAGGCGTTGAAGCGGCGCATCATGCGGGGATACAGGCAGTGGCTATGTACGATAAATATTCCGATGGCGAACGGGATGAAATTAACGCTTTGGCAGACTACCGGTTTAACAGCTACGATGAGGTGCTGGCTGCGATTGAAGCGGAGCTGCCCGTTATCCTATAGAAACCCAAGAGAAGAAGCCGGTTGGCGTTTTGGACGCTGGCGGCTTTTTTTGTTCACAGAAAGTTCACTTATGTAGAGGTTTTTAGAATCGTTATAATGACTAGGTACTTTAAAAGAGAGGGGTTAATGAAACTGACAACACACGCTTACAAAGAACCCAGACTGCCTCAAAATGCAAAAGAAGGCTTTTTGTTCATGCTGATCGTCTCCATCATTTCCGTCAACACCATCGCTCCCGTCATTACCGGCTTGGAGCTGGGCTTCAGCAAAGAGGTATATTTCGATACGCTGAAAATTCTCCCGGTTATGTGGGTGATCGTTATATGTTTGGTCCGGCTGATCGCCGGCCCGCTGGTAGCGAGGCTCCTGCCGAAATTCGCCGGTCAGACCGACGGTTTTAATGCCCGGGTTTTGCTGACCATTCTGCTTAATGTGACCGTATTATCCATGCTGCTGTCCGTAATCGGCACCTGGGTGGGCACAAGACAGATTAGTCTGGCACCCTTTGAAAATTACCTGCATATCTGGCCCCGCAATTTTGCCGTGGCCTTTTGGATTGAGCTGCTGGTGGCTCAGCCTATCGCCAGATGGGCCATGAAGACTCTGCATAGCCGGAATTCCGGAAAAACGGCGCATATTTGAACATTGGTAAAACTGACACCAACCTTCCGCAATTTGTTATTGCTTGTTCCGGTGTTTATGCATTATACTAAACCCTGTCCATGTGTTCATAATGAAATTAAGATAGCCTCATCATACTGAAGATGAGGTAGAGGTCGCGGATGTGAAGAGTACATCAGGGGAGACGTTAAAGAGCCGTCTATGATCCTGCTGGAAAGGCATATCTGCCGAAGCCCGTGCTGCTGCTCCTTCTAGCAGCGCGGACTGGGGCCGTTTCCGAAAGGGGCGGAACTGTCACTTGTAACGGACCGGAAGCCGCAGGGCTTATTGTCCGCCACTTGTGTTGCGCTATCTTGACAGGGAGTATGATGCGGCAGCCATAGGCTTACTTATGGAACCGCTGCATTCGCCGGCGGTTTTTTTGCGTTCGGACTGCGTATCCGGCAGCCAGCACTTCAGGCACTCCCATTCATGAACTCCATGACAACCACTACAAAGGGGTGTCCCTATTCATGCAAAAGCAAGTGAATCAAGCAGTAACGGCTGGCGGCAGTACCGGCGGCCAGACACTGCGCAAAAGCTTTAAAGCCCGGCATCTGACCATGATTGCCCTGGGCGGCTCCATCGGCACCGGGCTGTTCCTGGCCAGCGGCGGAGCGATTGCCTCCTCGGGCCCGGGCGGCGCGTTGCTGGCCTATCTGGCCGTTGGCATCATGGTCTACTTCCTGATGACCAGCTTGGGCGAGATGGCTACGTATATGCCCGACTCCGGTTCCTTCAGCACCTATGGCACCCGGTTCATCAGTCCGGCATTCGGCTTTGCCGTAGGCTGGAACTTCTGGTACAACTGGGCGGTTACCATTGCCGCAGAGCTTGCGGCTGCCACGGTTATCATTAAATACTGGTTCCCGGAGAGCAATTCGACAATCTGGAGCCTGCTTTTCCTGCTTCTGATGTTCGGCCTGAACATCTTGTCCTCACGGGGTTATGGGGAGTCCGAATATTGGTTCGCCATCATCAAAATTACAACGGTTATCATCTTCCTGGTTGTCGGCGTTATGATGATTTTCGGCATTTTGGGCGGCGAGGCTGTGGGCTTCAGCAACTTCGAGCTTGGCGGAAGCTCCTTCCATGGCGGTTTCTTTGCCTTCCTGGGCGTATTTATGGCTGCCGGTTTCTCCTTCCAGGGCACAGAGCTGGTAGGGGTTGCAGCCGGCGAAAGCGAGAATCCGCGGCAGAATGTGCCGCGGGCGATCCGTCAGGTGTTCTGGCGGATTCTGGTGTTCTACATTTTCGCCATTCTGGTGATCGGCCTGCTGATTCCCTACACCAACCCGGATCTGCTGCGGGGCGGTATTGACGATATCGGCGTGAGCCCCTTTACCATTATCTTCGAAAAAGCCGGCTTGGCCTTCGCTGCGTCGGTCATGAATGCCGTCATTCTCAGCTCCGTGCTGTCTGCAGGTAATTCCGGCATGTATGCCGCTACCCGGGTATTGTTCTCCATGGCCAAGGACGGCATGGCCCCGCGCGCTCTTGCCAAGCTGAACAGCCGCGGAGTTCCGGTTGGCGCCTTGCTGGTAACCACTGCTGTGGGCATGCTTGCTTTCCTGGCTTCCTTTTTCGGCGACGGTATTGTCTATAACTGGCTCCTGAACGCCTCCGGCATGTGCGGCTTTATCAATTGGCTGGGCATTGCGGTCTGCCACTACCGGTTCCGCCGCGCTTTCGTCAAGCAGGGCCATTCCCTGGACGAGCTGCCATACAAGGCAAGGTGGTTTCCCTTTGGCCCGATATTCGCCTTCGTAATCTGCGTTATCGCCGTGCTTGGCCAGAA
Organism: Bacillota bacterium; assembly: GCA_023386955.1. Classification (GTDB taxonomy): domain Bacteria; phylum Bacillota; class Bacilli; order Paenibacillales; family NBRC-103111; genus Paenibacillus_AR; species Paenibacillus_AR mesotrionivorans. The sequence goes on along the minus strand of JAEWIS010000043.1, from coordinate 17,978 downwards.
TATGGGGGCTTTCTCCGGGGGATCCATCGACTGGTACGGCGTTCTGGTTTCTTATGTCAGCCTTCCGCTGTTCCTGCTGATCTGGCTGGGCTACGGATTTTTCCGGAAGAGCAAGCTTGTGCCCCTGGAAGAATGCGACTTTAGCACAAACGAAGGATAAGACGGCTATTATTCACAAAAGATTTTGCATCGCAGCGTCTCCTGACCTCAGGGAGCGCTGCTTTTTTTGTTTTCCGCGGATCGGGTCAAAAATGTGCTGTTGCAGGAAATCGGTCGATCTATCACAATAGAGCATCGAGGGGGAATGAATCGTATGGATACTAAAGCAAGATGGAAATTCGATTTTGGCTCTATAGAGAATGAACATAACGGTTACATAAAAGTTCCGGCCGACTTGGCCTATACGGAGGAAAGAGGCTATGGTTTTTTAGGATTGGGACCGGATGGATACAAGGAGGATTACCGGAGCGACGGATTTGTTATGAAGCAGGGGCAAGAGATCAAGCTTCACGAGGTCGCGAAGGCTGAGCCCAAAGACGTGGATGATGATGCTGTCGCGGTTACCGATCCGGGTATGCCCATCCGGTTTGCCGTGTATGTAGCTCCAAACACTTATTATAAGGTGAAGGTTACGCTGACAGGTGCCCATCCAAGTGCGGATGCCATAGTAAATTTGTTTTCTGAGAAGAGACATCTCCACTTAACCGAAACGACCATTCCAGCCGGGACCCGTTTGACTTACGAATTTCATGTCCATGTGCAAAACGTGTACTCCAAGGTGACCGGGACTTATGAGGATACGATGCTTAATATTGCGGTAAGCGGCCTTAATGCAGCGATGTCGTCTGTGGAAATCGAGCAGCTGGAGAAGGGGAAAACCCTGTGGGTGCTGGGAGATTCCACCGTGAATGACCAATTAGCGCCTTTGCCTTATTTCCGGCTTCAAAATTATTCGGGTGTTGGGCAAGCCCTATCCAAGTACGTTGGAGCGGATCTAGCCGTTTCAAACCATGCGGAAAGCGGATTGGAAACGTATACCAGCAAACCTCATTTTGATCAGTTTAAAAACCGGATTCAGCCGGGGGATATCGTGTTCTTTGAGTTCGGGCACAACCATAAAACGGACGGGCCGGACGGATATTACAATGGAATCTCCTATTATTATGATTTCATTCACGCTAAGGGTGCCCACTTCATCATTGTCGGCCCCATCGACCGGCATAGAGCATTCCAATATGATGCTTCCCGTAACCTATGGACATCTACCCTGGATGCTTTTTCTGCCGCAGGAAAGCGGTACGTAGAGGAAAAGCTTGCCGCGGGAGCCACCGATATCGCCTTTGTTGATTTGAATGCGCCATCACTGGCTTGGTACACGGAATTATGTGCACGTTTGGGCAGGAATGCGGTGAGTACGGACTATTATTTCAGAGGAATGCAGGGAACAGAGGTGGACGGCACCCATCCCAATGATGCGGGTGTGGATCATTTTGCCAGAATGTTTATGGATGCTGCCAAAGCCATTGTGGATGCCGACCCGAATTCCCCTCAGGCAAAGGTATTAGCCGAAGTGCTGGCAGGAGCCAGAGACGAAACGCCATATACGGTTCCCGATACCATTACAAGCTTGGGCCCGGCACCAAACAGCGCTTACCCCGAGCCTTATGTCACACCGGTCGCCTATCCGTTGGCTATTAATCATGTAGCATTAGATGTCAATAACCGTGTGGTTTCCATGTCCGTGACCAAACAAGGGGATCTGAACAGCTACGGCCGGGGGATTGTTCAAGTTATTAAGGCTAACGGGGAGCTAAAGGGCACTGCTTATGCCGTTGAACAAATCGATAACACCATTGAAGGAACACAAGTCGTCACGTTCATCACTGATTTGGCCCTGGACGCCCAGGAAGCATTAAAAGCCTATGTGATGGAGTTCGAGGACAAACCTGGTTATCCGCTGACAGATAAGCAATTGGCTGATGTATTCGTTTTGTCTTATGTAAGCATCCCATTCGAGTGAATGTCACTGCAAAGCGGATAAAAAAGCACCTCGATTACCAGGCATGTCCCGGTAATCAAGGTGCTTTGATTTTTTGCAGATTAATGTGATTTCAACTGCGCATTCTGGTGATGATAAACTGCCAGCTTATGGATGATTTTCTCACTGGAAGCATTAACCCCCTTAACACTCACACGGTTGGAGCCGGCCCGGAACCGTAACACAGCTTTATCCAAGGCACCCACTCCAGAATCATCCCAAATGTGTGCATCAGTAAAGTCAAGCACGATATCCTGATCCGCCACATTAAAATCGAAGGCATCGATAAATCCTTCAACGGAAACAAAGAACAGCTGCCCTTTTACCCTGTACACAATTTGATTGCCCTTCAACTGCTTCGTTACCGCAACTTTGGAAATCTTGGCTGCGAAGAAGATGGCGCTCAAGACGATACCCACAATTACTCCCACAGCAAGGTTATCGGTAGCCACCACCATCAGAACGGTAGCGACCATCACAACAGAATCGCTTATGGGCGCTTTTTTGAGATAAGAGAAGGAAGACCAATCGAAGGTACCAACAGAAACCATGATCATGATCCCTGCTAATACAGGCATGGGAATCTGGACAACTAGCCCACCCAGCACAAGGATGAGGAACATCAGGAACATACCTGCTACGAAGGTGGACAATCTGGTCTGGCCACCTGATTTGACGTTGATGACGGACTGTCCGATCATGGCGCAGCCGGCCATTCCGCCGAAGAATCCATTCACAATATTGGCAATGCCTTGCCCGCGGGCTTCTTTGTTTTTGTCGCTCTCGGTTTGGGTCATATCATCAACAATGGTTGATGTAAGCAGGGATTCAACCAGACCCACAACCGCCAGGGAAAGGGAATAAGGGAAAATAATCTGCAGGGTTTCCCAATTCATCGGGATGTCGGGAATCAGAAAGGTAGGCAGAGTTTGGGTAATAACTCCCAAATCACCTACTGTGCCCAAGTCCAAACCGCCCCAAATAGCAACTGCGGTAAGAAGGATAATAGCAATGAGAGGAGCAGGTACTGCTTTGAAATAACGCGGCAAAACATATACAATAAGCAGTGTCACAGCAACAAATAGATACGTCATCGCGGATATCCCGAAGAAGTGGGGGACCTGGGCCATAAAAATAAGAATGGCCAGTGCATTGACAAAACCCATCATTACGGGTCTTGGGATAAACTTCATAAGCTTGGCAATTTTGAGCACACCGAACAGCAGTTGGATGATCCCGGTTAAGATTGTTGCCGCCAGTAAATATTGGAGACCATGTTCTTTCACCAGAGGGACCATCAGAAGCGCCATTGCCCCGGTAGCAGCTGAAATCATAGCCGGCCGACCGCCGATAAACGAGATCAGCACAGCAATGCAAAAAGAGGCATAGAGGCCTACCATCGGGTCTACCCCGGCAATAATGGCGAAGGAGATCGCCTCCGGGATTAATGCCAGCGCAACAACAATACCCGACAAAATATCTCCTTTTACATTGGAAAACCATTCATTCTTTACTTTCTGCAGCATGCTTTGCTCTTCACTCCCTAATGTTTTTATCTCTCGTGTATGATCATTAGAGATCGTACCATGATTATTCCCAAAAATAAACCCTTTTTGGGAAAATGGATGAACGTGCTTTTTGGCACATACTTGACGAATCGGGGTTATATCATGCTTATTGGGTACAGCAGACCGTTTCATGATGATTTGGAATGCAGGAGCCAGCTTGAGCAATTGCAGGCGGTCCCCTGCGAAAGCTATTATGCGGAGGAGCATTCTTCTCCCAAAAAAAGAGTGGTTCTAAAGCAAGTGTTCCTTCAGCTTAAGCCCGGTGACACCTTCATTGTTTGCAGGTTATTTTCTCTTGCTGACTCCACGAGGCATCTTGCTGAGGCATTAGACCAGCTGCATGCTCAAGGAGCGTTTTTCTTATCGTTACAAGAGAACATCGACACACGGGAGCCATCAGGCAAGCTATTCCATCAGAATGTACAAGCCTTACTCCATTTCCAAAGCGACATCATCAGTGAAAATACCAGGCGGGGCATGTATGAGGCCAAAGAAAAGGGGCTGAAATTAGGCCGGCCGCGCAAGCTGGATGCCAATATTAAACGGGCGATCAGCATGTACGAAAGCAAAGCCTACAACTTAGCACAGATCCGTGAAGAAACGGGAATCAGTAAATCCACCCTTTACCGCTATTTGGAAAGTTAGTGCTGCCATTTTCGTATTTACATTTGGCCCCCCGCGGCTTATAATAAGACGGGTCAAAACAACTGAATAATGATGAACGCAATTAACCACTTTATTGTTTTTTGGATTCCAAAACAATAGGGTGGTTTTATATTTTTTTAAAGGAGGCAGCAAGAATTGATTCAGGTGTGGAAGAACTCATTGTATGTATTTTTGGGCGCATGTTCATTTGGGATATTGTCCACCATTGTAAAAACAGCATATAACGAAGGCTTTACGATTCAGCATGTGATGGGCGGCCAATACGGCTTTGGCTGGCTTTTGATGTTAGGTCTCATGCTTATTTTTTCGAGAACGAAGGTAACCCTCAAGCAATTTATCCGGTTGGCGGGAGTTGGAGCATGCACATGCCTGACGGGTGTCTTCTATTATATGTCTCTGCAGACACTGCCTGCGTCCATTGCCATTGTGCTCTTGTTTCAGTTTACCTGGATCGGTGTGGGGCTTGAAGCATTCCTGTCCCGGAAGCGGCCCTCCAAGGCTACGCTGATCTCCATCCTGATCTTGTTTGCCGGTACTATTCTGGCAGGGGGAATACTCGGTGGCGGCCAGTTTGATCTGAGTGTGGCCGGTGTGCTGTACGGTTTGGGTGCGGCGCTGATGATGGCATTGTTCATCTATTGCAGCGGAAGAGTGGAGACTCAGCTGCCGATTATCGCCCGCAGCTTCTACGTCACTACCGGGAGCTTGCTGATGCTGCTGACAATTTTTACACCCAAGGTTGTCCTGATTCTTGCTGAGACTCCTGCCATATGGCCGTACGGCGTTCTGCTAGGGGCCTTCGGAGCAGTGATTCCTGTGCTGCTATTTGGTTTAGGCGCACCCAAGATCAATCCGGGTCTTGCCAGTATTCTAAGCGCAGGGGAATTTCCGGTAGCTGTGACCGCATCGGTTCTGGTGCTGCACGAGCATGTGTCCACACTCCAATGGTTCGGCATTGTGGTGATCCTGTTGGGTATTGCGTATCCCCAATTGAAGGGAAGCTCCGCCTCCGCCAAGAGGCGGATTTCTTCGGAAGCAACGTGAGCCGAGGAATGCAGGAGATATAAATCGTCATTTAAGAAACAGCGCCAACTGTCCGGTTGGCGTTTGTTTGTGTTTAAATTTCACATTACATTAAGGTTACATAGAATCCGGATTAAGTCCGTTTGTTTATTCTTGATTATGTAAGGGAGAAACAAGCAGAGGAGTGAAGTAAGAATGACGAAGAAATCCAGGCTTCCCAGGGTGACGGCTGCCGCATTAACCTTAACGGTAGCAGCAAGCCTCTTTAACACAGCCTTCGGGGCCAAGGTGCAGGCAGCCTCCGGCTCAATTGGACCCCAGACGTCCTTGGAGGTAGAGCAGTTTGCCGATGGTTTTTTTGAACAGCCGGAAATTAAGGAGAGCTTGGCAGGCGCCGCGCTGGTTGTAGTCAAGGGCGATAAGGTCCTGATGAAGAAAGGGTATGGGTATGCAGATATGGAGCAGCAGATACCTGTTGACCCTGACCGGACCGTATTCCGTGTAGCGTCCATTTCCAAGGTGATTACAGCAACAGCCGTTATGCAGCTGGCAGAGCAAGGAAAACTGGATCTGAACCAAGACATTGCCGCCTATACCGGGGATGTTCATATTCCCAATCTGACAGGCGCTCCGCTTACCATGAAGCATTTGCTGACGAATGCCTCCGGCTTCGATTACGGTGATACATCCGAATCCTCAACCAATGATCTGAAGCGAGAGGCTCCTATTAAGCAATACATGCTGGACAATACCCCGACTGTTATCCGCAAGCCGGGGGACTATTACCGGTACGATAATCTGGGCTTCACCCTTCAAGGTTATATTGTGGAGCAGGTGACAAGGCAGCCCTTCGGCCAATATGTGCAAAAACATATCTTTGAGCCGCTGGGTATGACAAACAGCAGCTTCCGTCTGACACCCGACATTACGAAAGGACTGGCTGTTCCCTACAACCAGCTGGGAGAAGCTATGCCTGATTATGCAACGGTGCCAACAGAGCTTCCAGGGGGCGGAATGCTTACTACCGGCTCCGACATGGCTCAATTCATGCTGGCTCATCTTAACGGAGGGACATTGGGAAATCAAACGATATTGAATAAAGAAACAGCGGCAGACATGCATAAACCCCAGCTTGCAATTCATCCTAAACTGCCGAATATGGCGTACGGCTTTGAATATGCAGCCCAGCAGGATTACAATGGATATGATGTGGTAGAAAAAGGCGGAGATATCGAAGGGTATCACAGCGGCATGTGGCTGATCCCGGATGAGAAGGTTGGCGTGTTCTTAACCGTAAACAAGGATATTGAAATCCGTCAGCCCTTTATTCAAGCCTTCATGAAGCACTATTTCCCGCAGCAAAGCATACCGGAGGCTCCTAAGAGCCAAACCCGGACAGATCTGAAGAAGCTGGAGGGCATGTATAGCGACCTGCGCAACCGGATGTGGACCAGCCGCATCCGCGCTGACGACGGTAAGCTGATTGTGAAGGACCCGCTGGGCGAGCATATCCTGCAGGAAATGGAGCCGCTTCTGTTCCAGGATGAGCAAGGCGCCAGAGCCGCGTTCAAGCTGGACAGCAGCGGAGAAATCGATGCCTTTTATTATGAGATTAAATCCGACAGCTGGGCCGAAAAAATGCCTAATCCACATCCTTATGCAGATGTTGCAGCGGATAGCGCTTATGCTCCATACATTACGCATCTGCAGCAATTGCAGGTTCTTGCCGATGGAAGCTCTGTAGATCGCTTCAAGCCTGACCAGGCGATAACCAGGGAGGAGTTTATCGGCTGGTTTATCCGGTGGGCGGGCATTGCCCCTTCCCGGCAAAAGCCGGCGTTTTCTGATCTTGAAGGCAGCCCCTACACCAAGGAAATTCAGGCGGCGTATGAATTTGGGCTGATCCAAGGGAGTGAAACGGACAAATTTCACCCGCAGGCGCTGTTGACGCGTCAGGAAGCAGCTGCTATTGTATGGCGGATGGCATTCCGCTATCTGCATGCCGAGCCTCAAGAAGCTGTCCTTTCCGGGGAAACGGATTCCTGGGCAGAGGAAGGTGTCCGCTTTGTAGTAGGCAAGCAGCTGTTCGGTCCTAAAACAGTTGAAGATGCAAACGGTTCTTACAATTATGCCTCTACGCAGCCGATGACGAAGGAAGAAGCTGCTGCACTGTTATCATTGTTTGCTGACCGTCTATTCTAATCGTTCAATCTCCCTCTTGCTTGGCATTTTAAGGCGGGAGGGGGTTGTTTTGACGTAGAGGAGGAATGAAGCTGAAGACCATTCTCATCATTGACGATGAACCTGAAATTCAGGAGTTATTGACCATCTATCTGATTAATAACGGCTATCAGACCCTAACGGCCAGCAATGGGCATGAGGGGCTGGAAGCACTTCAGAAAGAAAGCATTGATCTGGTGATTGCCGATATTATGATGCCGGGAATGGACGGTTTGGAGCTGCTGAAGCGAATACGTCCTCATTCGCATATCCCGTTTCTATTTATATCCGCCAAATCGGACGATATGGACAAAATTTTCGGCCTGCAGCTTGGGGCAGACGATTATATCGGAAAACCCTTTAATCCGCTGGAGGTTGTAAGCCGGGTTCAAGCCATATTCAGACGTTTGGAGGCTTTTTCCAGGATCGAAAAGCAGGATCAAGAGGTAATCGAAATTGGCGATATCAAGCTGGATGTAAAGAGCTGCAAGCTGTATAAATCGGGAATGATCAAGGAACTGACGTCCTTTGAATTCAAAATCCTTGCGCTGCTCATGGGACAGCCGGGCCGAGTTTTCACCAAAGCCCATATTTACGAGCAGGTCTGGGGAGAGGAATACCTGGGGGATGAGAACATCATCATGGTCTATATCAGCAAGCTGCGGGAAAAAATCGAGGATAATCCCAGAAAGCCAGTGTTTCTGATAACCATAAGGGGGTTAGGCTACCGGTTTGAAAAAGGATAGAGGACTGCCGCACAGGCGGCCGCTAAAAAAACTGTTCTTTCACAACTATATGGTCATAAGCGGCCTGCTGTTTTTGACGATGATTCTGTCACTGTTCGGTGCTGATTTCGTGATGGACCGTTATATTGATCCGTTGGATCTTAAAAAATTGGATAATGAGAGTATTTTCCAATACCCGTTCGAAAACATCAGGGGCGAGCTGCTGGACGAATATGGCGGATGGTTTGAAGTCGTGAATGGGCAAGGGGAAGTCATCTTCGTAAAAGGGGATAAGAAGGATCCAATTACACAATATGCGGCTGGACAAATTTTCGCAAAAATGGATCTGGAACGAAATGATGATTCCATCAGCTATCATGCCTATCCGGGCGAAGGCCCTCATGGTGAATCCTACACGCTGCTATGGAAGATCCCCGAGCCGTTAGGGAAACTCTCAGCGGCGCTGGGAATTTTCTTTGCATTGTTTGCTGTTCTTCTCTTCATAGCCAATTATTTCTATTCCCGTTATTCGGTCCGGCAGGTTAAGAAGCCTCTTCGGCAAATTGTGGACGGTATTAAAGAGATGGAGCAGTTTAACTATACCAAACGCCTGGACTACTCGGCGGAGAAAGAATTCGCTGAAATTCAAGAAGCCTTTAACGGTATGGCGGAGCGGCTGCAGCGCACCTCTATGGAGAAGGAAGCTATGGAAGATAATAAGAAGAGCCTGCTTCTGCATTTATCCCATGACCTGAAAACACCCATTACCTCCATCTACGGCTATTCACAGCTTCTGCTGGACAACCAGATTCAAGACGAAACCCAACAACGCAAATACATCCAATACATCTATGATAAATCCGCATACATGGCCCATTTAATTAAGGATTTGTTCGAGCTTGCGAAGCTGGATGACCGATTGCTTGCTCTTCATAAAGAGAAGGTCAATATCACCAAGTGGTTCCAGCAGCAGATTGTGGAATTCTATCCAGAAATAGAAGAGAAGGGATTCCAGTTGGAGGTTCAGGTTCCGGAGGAGCCGTTATTTGTGCTCATGGACAAGCTCCATATAACCCGCGTGATAACCAACTTGATCACCAACAGTCTGAAACACAACCAGCCAGGGACGTCGCTGTACGTATCCTGTGAAAAAGCCGAAGGGCAGGCTATTCTCTGGGTCGGGGACGACGGTGCCGGTGTAAAGGCTGACATTCAAGAGCATATCTTCGAGGAATTTGTGCATAGTGGAGGATCCGGAAAGGACAGCTCCGGTCTGGGGTTGGCGATTTGTAAGAAAATTATGGAACTGCATGGAGGCACCATCAAGCTGGATAAGGATACCCGGTATTCAACCCTGTTCCGGATCAGCCTTCCCTGTGATCATCCGTATTAGCTTTGGCCGTTGGTTGGCTTAAGGCTTTTTTTGTTGATTCTTAAACAATAAAAATGACCGGGTTCATGTCCCATGACCCGGTCATATTTTTTATTGATTTCCCTTTTTGATCCATTCGGCTATGGTGAGGACACGTTTGGTTTGATGGGCAACAGCCGTTTGATATGCCGCGGTGTCTCCTACAATCTTGTTATTTTGGTCAACCGCCACGCTTGTCCCATACGGATTGCCGCCGGCGCCGTATACCGCGGCGTCTGTATATCCAGGCGTTACTACAATGGCTCCCCAATGGTACATGGTTGTATAGAGCTGCAGAATGGTTTGCTCCTGGCCCCCGTGGGCATTTTGGGCGGAGGTCATGGCGCTCACCGCTTTATTGACGGTTTTACCCTGGAACCAGATGCCGCCGGTGGTGTCCAGGAACTGCTTCATTTGCGATGCCACATTCCCGAAGCGGGTAGGGGTGCTGAAGATAATCGCATCGGCCCAAACGATATCGTCCGGGGTAGCAACAGGAATATCCTTGGTCGCTTCCACATGTGCTTTCCAGGCAGGATTGCCATCGATGACGGTTTGTGGGGCAAGCTCCTGGACCTTCAGAACCTTCACTTCCGCACCTGCTTGTTTACCGGCTTCGGCTGACCACTGGGCTAGCTGATAGTTGGTTCCGGTGGAGCTGTAATAAATCACCGCTAATTTGATTGTTGACATTTTACCCGGCTCCTTTTCAATGAAATGAAAACCTTAAGTAAATATATCCCATTCTCATTTAATTATACAGGAGCTCTCCAGAACAACAACCTTAATAGTTTGTTAATGGTTTATTTAGAGGAAAGCAATGCTTATGCGCTAGACTAAATAAACCAGAACAGAAGGAGGGAGTATAATGGACCTCAACAGCATTATTACGACGATCTTGCCTTATGCTTCCCTTGCGGGATGTGCAGGGGTTATAACAGTCGGTATTCTATTATTAGGGTATTATTTTTATCGCAAAAAAGGTGGCCTTTACACCATAACCAACGTGCAGGGTATAACAGTTTTCCTGCTGGCAGCCTGGTTGACACTGGTAGTTGGCTTAACATTGCTTGACCGCGGTGCCCATTACGGAGGGCGGATCAATTATTGGCTGTTCAGCGGGTATGTGGCTGCATGGAACAACCGCTCTTTCGGTGAGTTCCAGCAGATCGTATTTAATCTGATCATGTTTATGCCGTTGGGATTTTTGCTGCCGTTGCTGGGAAAATCGTTTCAGCGGGCAGTTCCGGTTTTGCTGGTTTCACTTCTATTATCTCTTGGTGTGGAAACGGCACAGCTCCTGACCGCCAGAGGAATTTTTGATCTGGACGACCTTCTGCATAACACGCTGGGAGGTTTGGCCGGGTTCAGTCTGCTTGATGCGGTTCTAACCAGCGCCAAGCAAAAAAAGCTTTCTATAGAATTGGCTTACCGCCAGCAAAAATTGCGAAACAGTTCGGTTCGCCCGGCGCTTTACGACAAGTCCACATAATCGCTGACATCCCGCTCTTTTTTCAGTTGGCGGCTGAGATAGTTGTCCTTCGTGATTTTGGTAGAGGAGTGGCCCACAGTCTCCGAAATCCAATCCAGCGGAGCACCGTTGGCATAGGAGGTTTGGGCGAAATAATGCCTCATGAAGTGAGGAGTGACCCGATTCCCATGTACCGTGGTAAGCCCGGCGGCAGCCATCTTCTCCGATAAGAAGGTCGACAGGCTGGTCAAACTGTACCGTTTGCCGTGACGGTTGGGATAAAAGGGGGAATCATCCCCGCTGCTCAACACCACCGGTAACCCGACCCGCCGCCGATATTCCATCAGAACCTCCAAGGCGTAGTCTTTTATATGCACATGCCGAAGCTTGTCCCCTTTGGTCCGTGTGATCAGATAATGCCGCTTCCGGCTCCGATCGTAGTACAAATCCCCCCAACGGGGCAGGATCACCTCGTTTAGCCGCATACCACTGGTGGCCAAAATGAGGAGGAGGGACTGCACCTTGGGGTTTTCCTTATGAGATTCAATGGCTAACCGGAGATCCGCTTCCTCTATATCCCGTTCGGGAATCTCCTCCTTGATTTTTGCCACCTGCCGCAGGCCCCGTGCAATATTCTTCTGAAGGTAACCCTCCTCATAACACCAGGTCAGGAAAGAGTGAATAATGACGATCTTCTTCGCCTGAGTGTTGGATTTCGGGTAACGCTGCTCCAATCGTGCCTGAAACATCTCCATATCAAAACGGGATAGCTCCCGGATATCCCCTTTACCCGATTCAGACATATCCACCAGGAAAGTGGTTAGGGTGCGCACATAATCCTCTTTTGTTTTGTCCTTCCTCTTTTTCTCCCGGTTATGGACATACAGATAGACCATCCCTAGGTTCGAGATCCCGGAGTAATCGTAATTCCCATCTTCATCCTCATACGCAGATATACTTTCACGAAGGTGAAGGTAATAATGGCTGTTCATCAAAGTTGCAACCAGGTCAACAGCCGATTCACCAGATATCATATGATCTGAGGAAAAAAATGCTGGTTTACCTTGTATAGTTAATTCATTCAAAATCCATCACCGCCTGAACATAAAATAACTTTTCTATTATACCAAACCTTATCTTCAAAAGGGAAACTCATGTATAAAAAGTGACTTCTATAGCCCAATCGAAAATAACGGTACATTCTTTTAGTTTATACATAAAGTATGCATTCATAATTAAAATGTTACTAAAATTAAAAGGTTATGTTCAATTGAAACAGTCAATTGAAAAATTTCTCGTAATTGTTTATAGTAATATAAAACAAAATCATGCGAGGAACGATAATGGAAACATACATAAGCTTGACAGAAGCGGCGAAATTTCTTGGTATCACCACCACCTCTCTTTACAAGATCATCAATCATGAGCAGACGGAGAAACGGCTGGAGCCCGTGAACCGAACTACCCATCGTGGAGATGGAGGTTACCGGTTCCGGGCAACGGATGTAGAGGCGTTTAAGAAAAACTACGTAAAACAGGATCTGACCTCAGTGGAGGCAGGACGCCGTCTGGGTAGATCCCCTACCTTCATCCATAAGCTGATCCGTGATGGTTTGATTGGTTATTATGAGGAGGAATACAGGGGCAAACGGACTTTCTTCATTAAAGAGGAGGAACTGGAGCGTTACCAAAACGAACATCCGGACTCCGGGAAGTCGGATGCCATTTACGATAAAAAAAGCGGGGTCTTCCTGTACCAGCCCTTCGGAAAGGATGGCGCTGTGGCCAGGGTGATGGAGTTAAAGCGGCTGAACAATAAGAAAATCGAAGCCAAGCTGAGAACAGGGGACGGGGAAACCCTCAGCTATGAAGATGCGCGCCGCCATGGCTGGAAGCCCCTGATCGAAATCACCGAACGCAAGGCCGTTAACGGATACGGCTATGCCCGATTCGAATTCCCGAGGCCCCAGTCACAAGACTCGATTATTTACACTATTATAGAGGAGTTTTTCAAGCAAACCGGCCCTGCCAATATGAAGCTGTCACTGAATAACGGACATATTCTCCTTGAAGTAAGAAAATCTGTCCTGTTGGGGATAATGCCTGCCACACACCCGGATCTCATCGATAAGCTGAAGCTGTTCATCAAATCGGGTGAGGTTATATCCAAGTATGACGGTACGCTTATCGATACCGGGCTGGTTCCCGTTACCTTTTTTGTCTCGGAGCAAGAGAGGAAGGAACTGCTTATGAGAGCGGAACAGGAGGGCCTGTCCCTGCAGGATTGGCTAACGGGGCGTTTGAACCCAAGCGCCGAATAGAAGAAAAACAGCCGTGTCCAAACAGATTTTTCTGTTGGCGCGGCTGTTTTATTTATACGTGTACGGTCCGGACCAGTTTCCCCCTGGATTCCATGATCGTCACTAAGTCTTCCGGAGGAAGCCATACGGTAGCCGTATTTTCATTGGGGTGTACACCGATTCGGGGGAGCATCAGTAAATCCTGATCCAGCACAAAGCAGGTCTTCTGCTCCACATCATTCAGCAGTCCAAATGGAGTAACGGCACCCTTCTTTAGACCCAAATAGGCAGAAAGCTCCTCTTCCGAAGCGAAGCTTAGGGGTCTGGTGCCAAGCAAGCTACGCAGCGTCTTGAGATTTACCGTTTTATCCTTTTGGATGGACACCAAATAGTAGTGCTGCTTTTTATCGTCGCGGAGAAACAGGTTTTTGGCAATTTGATGCGAATCAGGCAGAGCAAGATCATCCATTTCTTCAACCGTATAGGCCGCGGGATGGTCTATTATTTGATGGGATATTTTCAAATCGGCCAGCATTTCCAAAACTTCCAGACGGGTCATATGAATCACCAGTTTCCATTCCTTGTTTTCCCATATTGTACTCGGTTGTCCCTGAAGAGGAAAGGGAACGATTCATTATATATAATTTCGATGTATTCTACTGCTTCATTCCGTCGATTCCGGTTTAAATACAGTATGGCGATGGACAACATAAAACCAAACCACCAGGGAGGAACGTCTAATATGAATCAAACGCAAATGGAACGGATCCGTACAGGTAAAGGATTCATCGCAGCACTGGATCAAAGCGGGGGAAGTACGCCCAAGGCTCTTCAGTTCTATGGCATCGGGTCGGAGCGTTATTCCGGTGATGAGGAGATGTTTGCGCTGGTTCATGAAATGAGGACACGCATCATCAAAAGCCCGGCTTTCGACGCGGCATACATATTGGGCGCCATCCTCTTCGAAAATACTATGGACCGCAAGATTGACGGATTGTACACAGCCGATTATCTTTGGGAAAAAAGAGGCATCGTGCCTTTTCTGAAGGTGGATAAGGGATTGGCGGAGACAAGCAATGGGGTTCAGTTGTTGAAGCCAATTCCCGGCTTTGATGATCTGCTCCGGCGTGCGGTGGAGCGGCATATTTTCGGAACGAAAATGCGCTCCGTTATTCACGAGGCGAATGAAGAGGGCATTGGCCAGGTGGTGGAACAGCAATTTGCTCTGGGGCAGCAGATCTGGTCGGCCGGTCTTGTTCCGATTATCGAACCGGAGGTGGATATCAACAGCCCGGAAAAACAGGAAGCGGAACGGATCCTAAAGCGGGTGATCCAGAAGCAGCTGTCTGCCCTTGCTCCGGATGTAACCGTCATGCTGAAGCTGTCTATTCCCACAGAGGATAATTTCTACCGGGATCTGATGGCCGATCCGCATGTGGCCCGAATCGTGGCACTGTCCGGCGGCTACAGCCGCGAGGAAGCCAATGAGCTGTTGGCCCGCAATCACGGCCTGATCGCCAGCTTCTCCCGCGCCTTGGCAGAAGGCTTGTCCGATCCGCAAACGGATGAACAATTTAATAACACCTTGACCCGTTCCATTCAGTCCATCTATCAGGCGTCGATTACTTGAGGAATGTGTATTGACATACAGGGAATTTATGGATTATAGTATCTTATAACATCCACATATTGTTAAATGCAGGGAAAAGGAAGAGTAATTAATCCTCCGGATCGCAGAGAGCCCATAACGGTGAAAGTGGGTATCCGGCATTAATGAATGAAGCCTTGGAGCAGCGGACTGAAAGCAGGAGTAAGTCTGCCGGGAGTTTCCCGTTAAAGATTGCAGCAGCCATTGTACTTCGTGCTGCGCACAAAGCGGGTTTTTAAACCAATTTAGGTGGTAACGCGGAAGCATAGCCTTTCGTCCTTCAACAGAAGGATGAAGGGCTTTTTTGATTTTAACTGGGAGGAGAAAGTTGAGATGTCACACCAACAGATGGCAGAATTGTTGTTTCCGGATGTTGCTCTGGTACCGGAGGATATATTTTCATTGTATCCCGCAAGGGAATTGCCTCCAGAAGCAAGGGTTACACGTTTCGCCCCAAGCCCAACAGGCGCATTGAATATAGGCGGACTTTACGCGACATTAATTTCGGAAAGACTGGCTCATCAAAGCAACGGTGTTTTCTATTTGAGAATCGAGGATACGGACAAAAAGCGCGAAGTACCTGGGGGTGTGGAAAATATCCTTCAATCCTTGGTTTATTTTGGAGTCCAATGGGATGAAGGACCGTTCTTATCGGGTGAAGATGTTGGTAGCTACGGACCTTATAAACAAAGTTTACGTGATGGAATTTACCGTGTATTTCTGAAGCACTTGATCAGGGAAGGTTTGGCTTATCCCTGCTTCTGTAATGACGAGGATTTAAACCAGATCAGGCAAAGCCAACAGAATTCGAAGGTGACACCGGGTTATTACGGCGAGTGGGCTAAACACCGAGGCATAACATTCGAACAAACGCAGGAAGAAATTGCTCTAGGCAAGCCTTTTGTGATCAGACTGAGATCTTCCGGCAGTCCCAACAAAAAAGTCATTCATTATGACCTGGTGAAGGGCAGGATTGCGTTCCCCGAGAATGACCAGGACATTGTGATCATGAAAACAAATGGCCTGCCGACATATCATTTTGCCCATGCCATCGATGACCGGTTAATGGGAACCACCCACGTGATTAGAGCAGATGAATGGCTTTCTTCATTGCCCATCCATATTCAACTGTTTGAACTCCTTGGTTTTCCGTTGCCGAAGTACGGGCATATCGCCCCAATTATGAAGCTGGAGGGAACCTCTAAGCGCAAATTCAGCAAAAGGAAGGATCTTGATGGAGCTGCGGAATATTACAAAACACAGGGTTATCCTGGTTTTGCTTTAGGTGAATATTTCATGAATCTTATCAATTCCGGATTCGAAGAGTGGAGAACAGTGAATCCGCAAAAGGCTTACCATGAATATTTGATTTCGACAGATAAAATGAACTCCAGCGGTGCTTTGTTGGACATGAATAAATTGAATGATACCAGCAAGGAGGTCATCTCAAGGCTCACAAGCGAAGATGTTTATGAATCATTGTACAAGTGGTCTAAGGAGTTTGATTCTGAATTATTCGAAACCCTTCAAAAGGACAAAGAATACACCTTGAAGATTTTAAGTATAGGGAGAAATAGCGCCAAACCAAGGAAGGATTATGCTAAATGGTCCGAGATCAAACCCATGATTGCCTACTTTTATGATGGGTGGTTTGAGGAGGATGCATCAAGCGGCTATTTACATCTGGATTCCATACGTATGGATCAAGCGCAAACAATTATCCAAAGATACAGCGATTTGTTCTCATTGGAGTGCGGTAGGGAGGTTTGGTTCAGCGAAATACAAAGTCTTGCCGCGGACTTGGGCTATGCCAAGGATATGAAGCAATATAAAGCTAACCCTGAGCAATATAAGGGTCATGTAGGGGACATCGCCATGGTAATCAGAGTTGCGCTGACGAACAGGAACCAAACGCCTGATCTTTATGACCTCATGAAAGTAATGGGTAACCAGCGGATTGTGGAGCGTATGCGGCAGTTTATGGCCCAAAATAGCTGAATTAGCTTTTAAATGAAACCAATTCTCAATTGTGGCGTATTAGTGAACAAACACCAACATAGAACAGAAGGGAAGAGATAATGGTATGAAAAAACCACCGATACTCTTATTGATCCTTTCCACTATGCTGTTAGGAGCATGCTCGGTAATTGAAGGTGCCAACCAATCTGTCCAATACGTGGAGCAGACTCAAGCCTACATGAATTCCTTGGCCGAATTTGCCGAGCAGGCGCCACAGATGATGAAGGAGGCCGCTACCAATCCGGAAACCTTTCAGAAGCTGGAGGACCGGGTAATCAAGGTGAAGGAAGATATTCTTCAATTTAATGCAGCCAACGCTCCGGCTATTGCCAAGGATCTGCACCAGCAGCTCACCGAAAAAAACAAGCTGTTGTTGGACGAAGTGAATCAAGCTTTGGAGAATGGCCACCTTGCTCTGGATAAGCTTCAGAACTCCGAAATCGTAAACACCATCCAGGATGTAACCGGCTTAGTGAACCGTATTGAGAATTTAGGGCTGTAACCGTCCACTTCTAAGGGCTGTGTGAAAAAGCTAATGGGAGTAGCTCTAACGAATCTGTGCAACGCTATTTGATCACATGAGGGCATTTCAAGAATCTAACGAATCCTAGCCACGCTATTTGTCCGAATTTGGGCGGAAACCCTTCCAAACGGGCGAATAGCATGTTACAGGTTCGTTAGATTTTTATTATGTCCGATATTGGCAAAGTAGCGTGTGTGAGATTCGTTGCTATGAACGTTTTTGTCAAGCCCTCCGGTTTTGCAGGGTCGGAGCACGTGGCGCGGGAGCAAATAAACGAGCGACGGTCGGCACGCTGCTATCCGTGGGTTGGGTACCACATGGTATGCCTTCGTCAAGGAGAGCGGTGGCAAGCTAGAAACGCACGTA